>CAYRVX010000077.1:0-34855 GCA_964427875.1 uncultured Planctomycetaceae bacterium | reverse complement strand
TGCACGTCGAGCCACTGGTTCGCGTCGGTGGAGAGCTGAACCTTGTAGCTCCTGGCGTAGGCCTTCGTCCAGAGCAGCACCACGCCGCCCACCACGCGCCGCGAGCCCAGGTCCACCTGCACCCACTGCGGATCGCTCTTCTTCGAAGACCAGGCCGTGAAGAGATCGCCGTCCGTCGCCAGCGACGCCGTCTCCTCGCCCGAGGAAGCCCGGACCGCCCTGCCGAGCGCCAGGTTCTCCATCCCCGCCGCGACCCTCACGATGTTGGACTCCCCGGCGGCTCCCTTGTCGTCCGTGGCCACGGCGATAATGTTGTAGAGCCCGGCCGGGACGCCGCGCCAACTGCACGAGTACGGCGGCTCGGCGGCCGTGCCGACGAGGGTGGATTCCCGAAGCGCCTCGGCCCTCTCCTCGCGTTTCCTCAGGAACCAGTTCTTCCACGAGGAGGGCAGCAGGCGGAACTGGACCTTGGCGACCTTTCCGTCGCGGTCGCGTGCATCGGCGCGGACCCGCACGGCGGGGCCCTTGACGCCCGCACCATCGGCGGGCGAGGTGATCCTCACGCAGGGCGGCGTGTTGCGGCGGCCGAGGGCGGGCAGCTCGTCCCGCGTGATGAGGTGGCGGTGCGTGTAGCACGTGCGGACCCAGTCGGCGGAGTTCGCCTTGCCGCCGACGAACCACGGCAGGCAGTACAGCCACGGCGGGCCGTCGGCGGCCAGCATGTCCGGGTTGGGGATCGCCCCGGATTCACAGAGCGCCAGGATCTTCCCGCCCGAGACCTGCTCCATGATCCGGAACGCCCGCCCGTAGGTGTCCTTGCGGTAGTCGCCCCAGCCGTAGTAGCTGTTGGCGTAGATGTCGATGCCGGAGATGTCCACGCAGCGGGCGCCGGGGTAGAACCTCTTGCGGGTGTCGATCTTCTCGACGTCCTTGCCCTGGAGGCATTTCAGGGCCGCGCTGTAGACCCAGATGAGGTTATGGAGCTTGCGGTCCTTGACGTAGTAGTCGAACATCATCCGCCAGAGGGCCGCGGTGTTCTCGGGCTTCTCGGCGTCGGTCCACCAGAACCAGCCGCCGTCGATCTCGTGCAGCGGCCGCCACAGGACCGGGACCCGCGCGTCGAGAAGCTGCCGGAGGTACTCAGCCGTCAGGCGGAGGTCGCGCATGACGGCCTCGTGCTCCTCGGTCCCCGGCGTGACGGCCTTGCCCACGTCGAAGGGCCCGGTCCCCTTCGGCGGACGGACCCATGCCCTGCCGTCGGGCTTCAGCGGGTTCTTCCAGTGGAACTGCATGGTCACGATGCCGCCGGCGGCCCACCACGCCTTGGCCTGATCGACGTATCCCTGGGCGACGCCGCGGTAGCTCTTGCCCCACGTCGGGCTGTTCCAGCCGCTGATGTCCACCGCGAGGATGGCGGGGTACCTGCCCGTGATCGTGCGAACGGCCTCGGCGTTGGCCGTGCCGCTGACGCCCGCCAACGTCTGCTTGCCGTAGACGCCCTCGAGGTAGTCCAGCACGGCCCTGGCCTCGGGGATCAGGTCGCCGTTGACGGGCTCGAGCCCCTGCGCCGCGGATGCGCCCGCCCACACGGCCGCGCCCAGACACGCACACTGAAGTCGCCTGCTCATGGGCTCTCCTTCCTGATTACCGGTGAACGTTCGCCGCCGCAGCCGGCCAAGAGTATCCCCGAAGGCGGGCCCGCGAGCAAGCCCTCTGCGACCCTGCGGGATTTGTCGGATTTGTTGATTAAGTAGACCTTTCCGACTGCCGAAGAAAGCCGGAACAGCGTGGATGGCCGCCTCCTCCGTCCACACCGACAAGTCCCGTGGGGACAAGGTGTAAGGATGTACAAGGACTACTATCGTCTACAGGAAGAGCCGTTCAGGATCACCCCGGACCCGCGCTACCTGTACCTCACCGAGCAGCATCGCGACGCCTTGAGCCACCTGAAGTACGGGATATGCCAGCGCAAGGGGTTCATCTGCCTGACGGGCGAGGTGGGGGCCGGCAAGACCACGCTCTGCCGGGCCCTGCTGAGGGAGCTCGGCAGCGACTACCACACCGCACTCGTCCTGAACCCCATGCTCACCGAAACACAGTTGCTGCGCTGCATTGTCGAGGAGTTCGGGATCCAGACGAAGCGCCGGGACCGGCTGGGCTACCTCAACCTGCTCAACCAGTTCCTCCTGCGGATCAGCTCGGTGAGCCAGGATGCGGTGTTGATCATCGACGAGGCGCAGGACATGAGCATCACCGGCCTGGAGATGGTCCGCCTGCTGAGCAACCTCGAGACCGAGCGGGAGAAGCTGGTTCAGATCGTCCTCGTGGGTCAGCCGGAGCTGCGAACGCTCCTGAACAACCCGTCCTTGCGGCAGTTGTCGCAGCGGATCACCGTCCGCTACCACCTGGGCAACATGAACCAGAAGCAAACGGCCGAGTACCTCCGCCACCGGCTCAAGATCGCCGGGAGAGACGAGCGGGACAAGAACGCCGTGCGGTTCGATTACGGCGCGGTCCACGAGATCTACCGATACTCCCACGGCACGCCGCGGCTGATCAACGCCCTTGGCGACAAGGCCCTACTGGCGGGATACGTATACCGCACCGCCACCATTGATCGGCGCATCGTGCTGACGGCCTTGAAGGACCTCAAGGAGGCCGGCTGATGAGCCTGATCAACGAAGCCCTCAAGCGTGCCGAGGCCGACAAGGTCAGGAACTCGTCCCCCTACTTCGATAACCTCACCGTCCTGACGCCGGTGGGAGACGGTTCTCCCCCCCCGCCGCTGCCGCCCATCCGCCAGCCCCGAAAGCACAGCGTCCCGGTCATGGGGGCCCTGGGCGGCGCCCTGATCGCGGTCGGATTGCTCGGCGCCGGCTACGTCTGGTACCGCTCGCCCGACCGGGGCCAGCCGAGACCGGCCGGTGCGGCAAACCCGTCGGCGGCGCCCGCGGCGCCTTCGGCCGCGTCAGCCGCCGCCCAGCAGCCCGCACCTCCCCGGGAGGTCGCGTCGGCCAGCCGCCCCAGCGGGGCAGGCCAAGACGCCGGCCTGGCCCCGGCCCCTGCGCCGGAGGAGGCGCAGTACTGCGATCTATCCGACGAGCACGCTGCCGCCGGCGGACCGACGGCGACGTCGAGGCCGGCCGCAAGGCCCAAGGCAGAGCCGGGCACGGTGCCGAGCCCGGCGATTGCCGCGGCCGGTGCGGCCCGGCGGGCCGGCAAGGCGAGCCCCGGCGCCCGGCCGACCGCAGCGGCCAAGTCCACCGCTCAGCGGGCCCGCGCCGCCTCCGTCGCCGTGCTTCAAAGGAAGTTCCGCGTCAGCGCCATCATGCGCGGCCCGGAGGGCAACTGCGCCCTGATCAACGGCAGTCTTTTCCGAGAGGGCCAGACGGTCCTCGGGGCGAGAATCCTGAGCATCGGCCGGTACCAAGTTGAGCTCGAATCCGCCGGCCAGCGGTTCACGATCCGGATGTGACGGCCGCAAGGCCCTTGCCGCCGACGGAGGGGCCGCCCCGCCACGAGATGTTTAAGTCCCATGCGCCGCATGACGATAAAGAGGGCAGGAAAGGCAACAGCCGAGTGTGACCGCGCCTTGCCGGACGCCGTCTGTTGCGGAGCAAGGTTCCATCCAGGAGAGCGGGAATGACAGGCTGTCGCAGCGGCTTCTCTCTCATCGAGCTGCTGATCGTCGTGACCATACTTCTGCTCGTGGCGGCGATCGCGGTCCCGCGCCTGCTGGACGCCTCGGAGGATGCACGGGAAGCCGCCCTGGCAACCGATCTCCAGATGCTCCGCCGGCAGATACGGATGTACAAGGCGCAGCACGCAGACCGCGGCCCGCATCTGGACGAGAACGGCGCCCTCGACAAGCCCAACCTCCCCGTCCGCATGACGGGGCGGACCACCGTCAGCGGCAAGCTCGATCAGAACGGCAGTTGCGGGCCCTACATGAAGACATGGCCCACCAACCCCTTCTGCGGCGATGAGGTCGCCGGCGACATCCTGTTCGGCACGATGACCCTCCCGCCGCGAAACGGCAGCACGGGGTGGTACTACAACACCAACACGTGCATCATCAGCCCCAATTCCCGCAAGGGCGGCGAAAAGCTCGAACCGATGGAGACAGAGATCATCATCGAGTAGGGACCTGCCTTCTCCCCTCGCCGCTCTCTTGCCGGGCCTCGAGCGCAGCAGGCGCACCCCCCCGCCTCACGAGCGGCGCCGCCGAACGGCCAGGTCCTGCCGGGCGACCCCGCGTGCCTGGGCGGCTGCGAACTTCCGCAGCTTCCCCGTGATGGCCTTGTCGCGGACGGCGAGGATCCGCGCGGCAAAGATGGCGGCATTCGCCGCCCCGGCGCCGCCGATGGCCATGCACGCCAGAGGCACGCCGGGCGGCATCTGCATGGTGCTCAAGGCGGCGTCGAGGCCGACCAGCGGCCCGGCCGCCATGGGCACGCCGATCACCGGGAGGGTGGTCCTGGCCGCCAGGACGCCGCCCAGCGCCGCGCTCATGCCCGCGGCTGCAATGATGACCTTCAGCCCGCGCCGGGCGGCGGTCGCGGCGTATTCATGCGCCGCAGCCGGCGTGCGATGGGCGGAGATGACCCGCACCTCGTATGCGATCCCGAAGGCCTCCAGGCTCTCCAGGCACCGCTGCATCGCAGGCAAGTCGCTGTCGCTGCCCATCACCACGCCCACCACGGGCTTGGGAGCCTTGCTGGTATTTGCCCTGGCCATGTCGCGCTGTCTCCTTGATTCGCACCGCAGCGCCGACCGCCCGCCGCCGAGGCCTCAGCGGAAGTCGAACGCCACTTTCACGGCTTCGTGCTGCGCCTTGCTCATCCCCACGCCAAACGCGCGGCGGTACTCGCCGATGCGAAACGTATGCGTCAGCAGCCCCGGCACGTGCAGCTTGCCGGAGCACATCAGCTCGTGGACCAGCGCGTACGTGCCGACGCGCCGCCCGTCGAACCGCTCCAGTTGCCGGCCGTACGCCCCGAGCACCGTCAGCTCGGTGAACCAGATCGGCGTCAGGTCCACTCCCCGGCCGTGCCCCGTCGCCAGGAAGACCATCTGCCCCCGGCTGCGCGTCCACCGGAGGGACTCGCCGATCGACTGCCTGGAGCCGACGCAGTCGAAGACGACGTCGTAGCCCCCCGAGAGCGTGTAGTTCCCGAACCGCGCCCGGTGGACCGTCGCGCCGGTCCGCCGGGCGATCTCCTCGAATCGCGCCCGCCGGGCCGGCGGGAGCCGGAGGTACTCCTCGGCCCCCATCGCCCGTGCCAGCCGGCCCGTGTAGTCGTGCCGCCCGAGCGCGTCGATTCGCCCCTGGTACCCGACGGCCCGGAGCGAAGTGATCGTCGCCAGCCCCAGCACGCCCGCGCCGTAGATCAGCACCCGTTCGACGCCCTTCAGCTCCAGGCGGAGCACGGCGTGCAGGCTGCACGCAACCGGGTCGGTCAGGACGGCCAGCTCGTCCGGCAGCTCCTGGGGCACGGGCACGAGCCGGCTGACGTGGGCGACGAACCGCTCGGCGAACGCTCCGCCCGTGCGGCGGTTGAAGCCGATGCTCGTGGCGGGCGGCAGCCCGGCCGCCCCCACGCCGTCGGCGCCGAAGTTCTCGCACGCCCCGTACTCGCCGGCTTGGCAGCGCTCGCACGGCGGGTCGATCCCGCGGACCTCGCAGCACAGCGTCGGCTCGACGCAGACCCGCCTGCCCACCCACGCGTCGTCGACGGCCGGACCGACGGCCTCCACGACCGCCAGGTTCTCGTGACCGAAGACGGCCGGAAGAGAGCTGAAGGCCTGGAGGATCGAGTCCGCCGGCTGCTTCTGCGCCAGCAGGGCCAGGTCCGTCCCGCAGATGCCCGCCATGAGCGTGCGAACCTGGACCCAGTCGTCCTTCGGCAGGGCGGGCACGGGGACCTCGCGCAGCACCAGCCCGTTGAGCCGGGAGAGCAGGCAGCCGCGCCAGAAGAGCCGCAGCCACTTGCACGTGGCCCAGCCGACCGGATTTACGCCGTAGAAAAGAGCCTGCATGCCGATACAGAGTAGCGTGAGAGGCTGCAATTGGAAGTCCGAATTTGGCCTTGGGGTCCGGTTCCTGATCGGCGTACTGCCCTGGCTTGCGGCGCCCGTGACGGGCTGCCGCAAGCCGGTGTTCTTCCCCGCCGAGGCGATCGGGCCCGCCGATGGGCCGGCGAACTCGCTCGCCTACGACACCGACGGCGACGGCCGGGCGGACTACTTCACCCTCTGCAACGACGAAGGCCGCGTTCACCGGGTCGCCTACGACCGCAGCGGCGACGGCACGCCCGATGACGTCGTCGACCTCGACGCCGTCGGCTTCGCACAGTGCCGGCACCTGGTGATCGTCCTGGACGGCGTGGGCTACGACCTGGTCAAGGAGCTCTACGATGCGGGCCGGCTGCGGCTGTTCTACCCGCCTTCCCGCCTCATCGCGCCGTATCCCACGCTGACGGACCTGTGCATGGAGGACCTCTTCGGCTACGTGCCGTGCAGGGCCTTCGAGGCGGAATACTACAGCCATCGCGCCGGGCGGATGGCCGGCGGGTCGTGGGCGTACCTCCGCGGCGAGAACACCCCGTACAACCGCCTGCTGCACTACCGGGCCGACATGATCCTCGACGCGATCGCCTACGTCCTGCCGTGGCGGGTCTTCGGCAAGGAGATCAACGACTCGAAGCGCGTCTTCGACAGGGGCCAGACGCAGGAGGTCCGCGCGTACTACGTCAGCTCCGCCGGCGTGGGCACCAAGAGAAGCGCCGAGGGCCACCGCATGTGCCTGCGGAAGGTCGAGCAGTTGGTCAACCAGGCCGTCTGGGAGACCCGCGGCCTTGTGAAGGTCACGATGCTGGCCGATCACGGCCACACCTACACGCCCGCGAGGCGCATCCCGCTGGAGGGGCATTTGAGAGCCAGGGGCTGGCGGATCACCGACCGCCTTCGCGGCCGGCGGGACGCGGCGTACGTTCGCTTCGGCCTGGAGACGTACGCAAGCTTCGCTGCCCAAGACCCTGCCGCCCTGGCGGCGGACCTGGTCGCCTGTGAGGGCGTGGAGCTGGCCAGCTTCGCGAAGGGCCGGACCGTCGTCGTGCTCGCGCCGGGCGGCGGGCGCGCCGTGATCCGCCGGCGGGGCGGCCGCTTCGGCTACGCGCCGCAGGCGGGCGACCCGCTGAAGCTCAAGGGCATCCTCGCCGCCCTGCGCGGCGGCGCGGACGGCTGCTACGACGCGAACCAGTTGACCAAGGCCACGGCGCTGCACGTCTACCCGGCGGCGCTCCAGCGGCTGTGGCGGGCGCATTTCGCGCTCGTGCACGATCCGGCCGACGTGATCGTCTCGCTGGCCGACGGGTACTACTCCGGGTCTCGCGGGTTCGCGGCCTTTACGAAGGTCGCCAGCACGCACGGCGGGCTGAACTACCGCAACTCGACGACGTTCATCATGTCCACCGTCGCCGCGCTGCCGCCGGTGATGCAGTCGAAGGACGTTCCGAGGCACATGAGCCAGCTCACCGGCCTCGACTGGCCGGGGAGCAAGTGACGGCGCCGGAAAAATTACCAGCCGAGGCTGGACGCCGCAGGGCCACCGAGTATAATGCCGCCCAGATTGCCCGGCCGAGAGACCGGGCCGTACGTTCGCTACAGCAAGTCCTGATTTGGGAGAAACGACATGGCCTCAAGATTGCCGGACTACGTGGCGTCGGCCCAGCCGGTGCCGCTGGACGCCCGCACCCCATGGTTCAAGAACACCGCGCAGGCCTACGCGGGCATCATGCTGTGGTTTGTGTTCTGGCAGGATGTCCCTCTGGGCAGGAGCCTGTCCGTGGCACTGGCGAAGTACAGCGGCTTCGCTGGAGGGAGCCTGGCCCAAGGGCTCATCGTGGCATTCGCGGGCCTGATCGTGGGCGCCCTACTGTGCCACTTCTTGTTCTACCTCGTGCCGGGCCTGCTGGGGATGAGGACCGGCCTGCCGCTTTACATCGTCGGGACCTCGACGTACGGCGTGCAGGGCGGCTTGCTGATGCCCGGCTTCCTGATGGGCCTCTTGCAGTTCGGCTGGCTCGGCGTGAACGCCTTTTTCTCGGGCTGGTTGCTTTGTGCGCCGTTCGGCTACGGGCCCGGATCCGTTCCCCATGCAATCGTCGTTATCGTATTTGCCGCGGCGGCTGCGTTCATGGGACTCAAAGGGATCAAGTACGTGGCGAAGGTGGCCACCTTCCTGCCCATCATCCCGCTGGTGATCCTGATCATCCTCCTGGTCGCCACGCTAGGGGGCCTGGGCAGCTTTGACCCCGCCGCTGTCACCGAAGCCGGCAAGGAGATCACACCGGAGGCCGGAGAGGCCATCCAGGCGGCCGCTCCGCTGTCCATATGGGGGATCATCGCCCTGATGGCCGTCTACACGACCGGCTTCTTCGCGACCGCCGGAGCAGCAGGCTCGGACTTTGGCATGAACAATCGCAACACGAAGGACGTCCAGCTCGGAGGGCTGGTCGGGATCGCCCTGGCCATCGTGGTCACGGGGGGACTGGCCCTCCTGATCGTCGCTGGAGCCCACGGCGGCGGCAGGGCCAGCGACCCAGCCGTCCTGCGAGCCACGGAGTTGATGAGTGATGTCATGGGTAAGAGGACGGCCAACGTCTTCTGGTGGCTGCTGGCCCTCGCAGCGTTTCCCCCGGCGTGTTTCTCGGCCTTCATCGCGGCCAACAGCTTCAAGACCACCTTGCCGAAGGTCAATCCCTTTATCTCCGTCGGCATCGGAACGTTGATCTCGATTATCCTGGCGGTGACGGGTTTGGCTAACAAGGCGAGCGACGTGTTCGTGGTCATCGGCGCCTCCTTCGGGCCCGTCTGCGGCGCGATGGCGGCGGATTACCTGCTGGCCGGGCGGAAGTGGGCCGGGCCGCGGGCCGGGTGGAACCTCGCCGGGTGGATCTCCTGGGTCATCGGCTTCGCCGTGGGCGCCGTCGACTTCATCGCCCAGATCCCCGGGCTGGAAGGGCTCGCCGGCACGGTGCCTTGCCCGCCGGTGGCGGCATTTGTCGTCGGCTTCGTGCTCTATGTGATCCTGGCGAAGATAGGCCTCGAAACCAAGGTCCTCTCGATGGAAGGCGGCGCGGAAGCCCAGGCGTAGTCTTCCCGAAAAACCTGCGAGACTCGTTCGCAACTTCACCGCGGTCAGCGCCGTGGGTCCGGTTCCGCGGGCTCGGAGGACCGCACGCCGCGCAGGCGCCAGCGCGTCTTGACGAGGCTCACCAGCATCAGGATCGGGTCGCGTATCGGATGGACGCGGCTGTCGGGGTCGTTGCACCAGACGACCCCCACCTCCTTGATCGCGCAGCCCATCCTTCGGGCCAGCAGAAGCACCTCGCAGTCGAAGGCGAAGCCCTCGCTGGCCAGCTCGGCGAAGATCCGCTTGCCCGCGGCCCGCGTGAAGAGCTTGAAGCCGCACTGCGTGTCGTTGATGTCGCCCAGCATGATGCGCCGGCGCAGGCAGCGGAGGGCCTGCCCGAGCGCATGACGGTACCACGGCTGGTGCTCGCTGATGTACGATTCATCCATGTCCCGCGAGCCGATGACGACGTCGAAGCCGGCCTCCAGGAACGGAAGGAGCTTCTCAATCTCCCAGATCGGCGTGGACTGATCCGCGTCGGTCATCAGCAGGACCTCGCCCTTGGCCCGCCTCATGCCCCGCCGCACGCTGTAGCCCTTGCCGCGGTTGATCCGGTTCCTCAACAGTCGAATCGGGATCCCTCGCGGCTCGAACCGCTCGACCGCCTCGGCCGTGGCGTCGGACGAGCCGTCGTCCACGACGATGATCTCGGCGCCCAGGGCGCTGTGCTCGAGGTAGTCGCGAATCTGCTCCAAGCCCGCCCGGACCCGCCGAGACTCGTTAAAGGCCGGAATGATGATGGACAGGAACGGCTGCGGAGGATCGGGCTTCGTCATCTTGGCTTCGCGGGCGCCTCGCAAGAAGGCTCTCAAACCAAAGCGGCCACAGACCGCCGACACGGGGTCCGCGGCGACTATGATGCCGAACCCCTCTTGGATATACAACCCGCCGATGGGAGATCGGCTTCGGTCGGTTCTCCCGGACGCCGACCGGAGAGTCGCCGCGGCGCCTTCCGGCCGCACCGCCCGAAAACCCGCTCCCCAGGCAGCCCCACACGCCGGCGCGGCGGTTGAATAATCAGGTCACCAGATTGAGGAGAACACCATGGTAAAGGCAACAGCACTTGCGATCGTGATGCTGGTTGGCGCCGGCACGTGGCTCGCCGGCGCAAGCGCCGCATCGGCCGGCGAGAAGGCGGCCGCCGTCAAGAAGGTCTGCGACGGCGCGCCCGACGCCGAGAAGCTCGGCTGGCGGCTGGGCTGCCAGGCGTACACCTTCCGGAGGTGGACCTTCTTCGAGGCCGTGGACCGCACGGCCGCCCTCGGCCTGAAGGTCATCGAGGCCTACCCCGGCCAGCGCGTCAGCAAGGAGCACAACGCCCGCATGACCCCGGGCATGGACGAGAAGACAACTCAGGCCGTCAAGGACAAGCTCAAGGCCGCCGGCGTCAAGCTCGTCTGCTACGGCGTCACCGGCGTCCCCGCCAACGAGCAGGAGGCCCGGAAGTTCTTCCGGTGGTGCAAGCAGATGGGCGTCGAGACGATCGTGACCGAATCCGACCGGCCGTTCCTCGACGAGCTCTGCAAGGAGCTCGACATGACGGTGGCCTTCCACAACCACCCGAACTCCTGGCCGCCCGAGAAGGTGCTCAAGGCCTGCGAGCACAAGAGCAGGCGGATGGGCGCCTGCGCGGACACCGGCCACTGGATGCGGCGCAAGATCGTCCCGCTGGAGGCGCTGAAGCAGCTCAAGGGGCGGATCATCAGCTTCCACTTCAAGGACCTCAGCGACTTCGGCCGCGGGCACGACGTGCCGTGGGGCACGGGCAAGGGCGACGTCAAGGCCCAGCTCGCCGAGCTGCACAGGCAGGGCTTCAAGGGCGTCTTCTCCATCGAGTACGAGCACAGCTTCACGATGGAGGACCTCGCCAAGTGCGTGCGCCACTTCAACCAGTGCGCCAAGGAGATCGCCGCCGCCGGCAAGTGACACGAGGCGCAAACGCCCGTCGCAAATGCCCCGCGCAAACGCCCGGTCTTGAGTCCCGACGCCAGGTCGCCGCGAAAGGCCGGGAAGCCCACAACAACCCGAGATCCCCAGCGCAGCAACCGGGCCCCGCGATCGACCCATCCCGGGGCCCGTTGACGAACCGTTGAGCCGCGTTGCCCGACGCGGCGGTCACTTCATCTTCATCTTCATCTTCGGCTCGACCTTCGTGCCGCACTTCGGGCAGGTGCTGTTGTGCTTGATGCGGTCGAAGGGCTTCTTGCACTTCGAGCAGTAGGTCACGCTCGGCAGGCAGGCGTACTTGCCGCAGCCGGGGCACCACGTGCCCTTGGTCTTGCCGCACTTGGGGCACTTGGCGTCGTCGTTGACGTTGAACTTGAACTTGTTGTGCTTCACGCAGTACGTGCCGCTCTTGGGCCCCTTGCCGCACATGGTGCACTTGTACCGGCCCAGCTCGGTGATGATCGCGTTGCACTTGGCGCAGTACTCGCCCTCCTTGCCCCTTCGCCCGCAGACGGGGCAGGTCGCCCCGGCGGCCTTCTTCGGCGTCTGGTTGAGCGGCTTGATCTTGACGTTGCGGTACGCCACCCACGCACCGTGCTCCTGAAAGCCGACGTGCCCTTCCCGCTTCATGTCCTTGTAGGCGGTCCTGAACTTGTTCGTCGGCTTGCCCGTGTCGGGGGGGTTCTTCCCCGCCTCGGTCCAGAGGTTCAGGTCCATGTCGGTGACCAGCTCGCCGTTGACCTCGATGGTGATCTTGTTGTCGTTGCAGGTGATGACGACGCGCTGCCACTCCTCGGGCCCCTTCAGGGCGTTCTTGGTGGGCGCGAGGCAGTCGTAGATGGCCCCGAAGTCGTGCGTGCCGAGCTGGGTCTTGCCGAAGGACCGATCGACGGCCACCTCGATGCCCGTCTGCACGCAGCTCTTGGGGTTGTCCGTGCGGATGAAGATCCCGCTATTGCCCTTGGTCTTCATCTCGAGGTCGAGGACGAAGTCGCCGAATCGCTCCTTGGTCCAGATGTCGCCGGCGCGGGCGGTGCGGACCATGGCGCCGTCCTCGAGGACCCAGCCCTTGCCGGGCGCGGCCCCGCCGGCGTTCATCCAGCCGTCGAAGCTCTTGCCGTCGAACAGCACCCGCTGCTTGCCCTCGATGCCCGAGGGCTTGATCGCGGGCGGCTTGACCTCGGTGGCAGGTGCCGCCGGCGCCGAGCGGATCGACGATGCAACCGCCAGCCCGGCCGCCCCGGCCGCCGCCGTCTTGAGGAACGCCCGCCTGCTCAGTGAGCCCCCCTTCTCGCCAGACGCTTGTCGTTTCATTCCGTTTTCCTTTCCTGTTGTTCCGGTCCCGCCGGGCGCGCTCCCGACGCGCCGACGGGGGTCATTTCGCCAACGGGTTCGGCGCGGTGTCCACGCCGGTCAGGTCGCCCAGGGCCCACTGGATGCCCGCCAGGTACTGCCGGAGGATCTTCGGGTGCGAGAAGATATGGTTGTTGTGCCCGAGCGAGCAGTAGAAGATCCGCCCCTGGCCGTGCGTCTTGACCCAACTGACGGCGTAGTCATCGTCGTCGCGCCTGCAGCCCCCGGCCTTCTTGGTCTTGCTCAGGTCTATGCTCAGCAGCACGCGCTGCTTCTGGCGCGAGTAGACGCCGCGGTTGAACTGGTAGATCTCCTCCTTGAACGTGACGCCCTCGCCTCCGAACGCGGCGTTGATGGGGTTGGCGGGATCGTCCACCTTCAGCGTGATCGTGCTGCCTCCGCCCCACGGATGGCCGCTGAAGTAGCCGCCTATCATCTGGCCGTACTCCTTCCATTGGTAGGAGCAGTCGGTGGCGGCGTGCGTGCCGATGACGCCCTTGCCGCTCTTGATCCAGTCCATCAGGTTCTTGCGAAGCTGCTCGGAGCGGTCGGGCTGGGCCTTGTGCTTGGCCAACTGCTCCTCGTAGCGGGCCAGGTCCGCCTTGTACTTCACCTGGGCCTTTTCGAGCCTGGCCGGGTCCTTGATCCGCTTGGGGTCGGGTTTCCTCGGCTTCCTCGGGGCGCGGGCCTTGAGCAGCTCGCCCGTCGTGTTGTTCAGGATGATCGCGTCGAACTCCTTGAGCTTGTCGGCCTCGAAGTTCGACAGGTCGTCGCTGACGACCGCCTCGAAGGCGCCCGTCTTGGCGCCCATGATCTCGAAGGCCTTGTTGCCGTAGGGGATCGAGCCGTGGTAGAAGCCGCTGCACTTGCTGTAGACGAGGACCTTTCGTTTCTTCAGCGGCGTGGCCGGCGCCTTGTCCGGCATGGCGTCGGTGATCTTCTTGATCTCCTGCTCTTTCAGCACCTTTCCGCGATTGCCCGCGTGGGCCGCCACGGCCACGACGGCCAGTACGACCAGAACGATCCCCATGCCCATCGCAATGTCGCGCCACATGATCCTTCTCCTTCAGTGATAGATTCGCGCGCGGTCGGATGCCTCGACGTTGGCAATCCGCATATACATTGCAACCGTGCCCCGAAGGCGCAAGTTCTCCCGGCGCGGCCATTTTTCTCGCGCCCAACTACTCCTTCATCTCCAGAAGCCAGATGTTGCGGTAGCGGACCGGGTTGCCGTGGTCCTGGAGCATGATCTGCCCGACCTCGACGTGGCCCTTGCCCCTGCCGCCCGTCGTGACCTTCCGGACCTCCACGTTCTCCTGGACCTTCACGCCGTTGTGCAGGACCTCGACGAACTTCCCCCACTCCTTCACCGTGCCGTCGTCGGCGATCCGCGGGCCGCGGAACGTGATGTCGTACGTCTGCCACTGCCCCGGAGGCAGCGCCGCGTTCACGAGCGGGTCCTTGACGGTGTAAATGCCGCCGGCCTCGTTGTTGCGGCCCGCCAGGCCGAACGAGTCCAGCACCTGCACCTCGTACTTCGAGTGCATGTAGCAGCCGCTGTTGGCCCGCCCCTGGCCCCTGCGGTCCGGCTGGTACGGGCAGTAGAACTCGATGTGCACCTTGAAGTCCTTGAACTTCCGCGTGGTCAAGCTCCCGCCGCCGGTCACCATCGCGCTGCCGTCCGAGAGGAGGACCCACTTCTTGTTCGTCCACTCGTCGAGCCTGGTGGGCTTTCCTTCCTGGAAGGGCAGGAGGACGACGGCCCCGGCCGGGGGCTCGGCGCCCGACGTGGGGCTCTTGCGGAGCGTGTACCTCAGGGCGAACTTGCCGTCCTTTCCGGCGGCCGAGAGCTCGTGGCCGGTAATCTGGCCGCTCCAGTCCCCGTCGGACAGCACGAGCTTGCTCCCCTGCCCGGCGCCATCGAGCTTGACTTCCTTCTTTGCCCGGCGCTTGAGGTCCACGACCTCCCGCCCCCAGGTCAGGACGACGTCCCAGTGCCAGGCGCCCTTCTTCTTATCGAGGTAGCCGACGACGGTGGCGCGCGCCGGCGTCTGGCCGCCGCCGGCCGGCGTGAAGGTGCCGGCGTACTCGCCCATGAACTCGTCCTCGGGCTCCTTGGGCGGGTCGGACACCTCCTTCTTGAGCATCTTGGCCGCCTTCTCCTTCGCCATCTCCACGGCCTTCTTCTTCGCCTCTTCCTTGGCCTTGCTCTTGAGCCTGTCCAGGAACCCGCCGTGGGCGTCCCTCGATGCCGCGCCGAGGAGAAGGGCCGCCAGGCCCAACACGATCGCCAGTTTGCCAGTTGTCCTCATCGCATGCTTCCTTTCGCCCCCGGTCTAAACGTTGCTCGCGTTACTTCTCCAGTTCCACGATCCAGATGTTCCGGTAGCGGACGGGGCTGCCGTGGCTCTGGAGCCTGATCGGCCCCGTCTCGGCGTGCCCCCTGCTGCGGGCGTTGCCCGTCGCGTGCGGCACGTCCACGTCCTCGTGCGCCGTCACGCCGTTATGCACGACGGTCACCTTGGGAAGTCGCACGGCCTTGTCGCCTTCCAGCTTCGGGCCCCGGAACGTGATGTCGAAGGTCTGCCACCGCCCGGCCGGCAGACTGGCGTTCGCCGCGGCCGGGAACGTCTGGTATACCGACGCGCAGCCGCCCCTGGAGGGCTTGCGGCCGAACGAATCGAGCACCTGGATCTCGTAGCGGTCCAGGATGTACACCCCGCTGTTGCCGCTGCCCCTGCCGAGTGCGGGAATGCGAAACTCCAGGTGCAGCTTGAACCGGCTGAACCGGCGCTTCGTGTTGTTGTCCCCGCCCGCGACCATCATGCTCCCGTCGGACAGCAAGGCCCACTGCCTGTTGGTCCATTCGCCCAGCGAGGTCTGCTTGCCGGGCTTGTACGGCAGCAGGACGATCGCCCCCGCCGGCGGCCTGGCCAGCTCCGTGGGGCTCTTGCGGGGCACGGACCGCAGCGCGAGCCTGCCGGCCTTGCCCTCGGCCGTGAGCTTGCCCGCTTCGATCGAGCCCGACCAGCCGCCGCCCTTGAGGACCATGCGCGGCCTCTCGGCGGAACCTGTCACTTCCGTACGGAAGAGCACCTTGGCGTCGGGCGCGATCACCGTCTTCTCGACCAGGCCGGACTCGACGGCGCACAGCACGGCGCGGTACGAGAGGCCCTTGCGCGAGCTCCTGGCGTAGACCTTGGCGAGGCCGTCGGCCTTCTTGCCGTCGGACGAGGTGAACGCGCCGAGGTATTCGCCGACGAACTTGTCCTCGATCTCCTTCGGCGCGGAGACGGCCTTGCCCTTCGCCGCCGCGCCCCCGGCCCGTAAGCCGGGCCCAAGAGAAACCATCACCAGGGCAACCACCCCCAACGCGCCAGCCATGCACTTCATCCTCGTTCTCGCCTTTCCTGCCAAGCCGGGCCGAACTTCAGCAGCCGCCACGCATCCGCCTGGCGGACCGCCACCACGAAGGAGACGTCTCCATGCTCTTGAGAATAACGTTGGATCTCCGGGATTTCCATCACGCAGAGCGCGGTGGTGAGCGCGTCGGCCCTCGCGGCCGAGCGAGTCACCGCCCAGGCGGCCCGGTCGCCCGGCCCCGGCAGCCCGCTCCGCGGGTCCGTGATGTGCCTGGCGTGGACCGTGCCCGAGCCGCTGAAGGCCTGATCTTCCAGCGACACCCAGCCGAGCGGCTCGGCCTCCGCGTCGGCCGGATCGCGCAGCGCCACTCGCCAGCCGCCGCCGCCCCGAGAGCCCATCGCCAGCACCGTGCTCGACCCGCCGTGGATGAGCGCCGTCTCGACGTCCCATTCCCGCAGCCGCTGGGCCATCCGATCGAGCGCGTAGCCCTTGCCGATCCCGCCGAGGTCGACCTTGACGGCCGCATCGAGCCGCCGCACCGAGTACGTCTCTTCGTCGACGGCGAGCAGCTTCATGCCGATCGGCCTGCCGGCGGCGCCTTCGTCGGCGTCGCGCGGCACGCCGGCCGTCACGTCGAACGCCCGGTTCGTCTGCGAGGCGACCTGCCGGGCGAGCGAGAGGCACTGGCAGGTCTCGATGTCCACGACGACGGGCCGGCCCACCTCGGCCGCGTTGATCCGCCCGACGTCGCTGTACGCGCTGAACCGGCTGAGCAGCTTCTCCATCCGGTCCAGCTCCTCGAAGGCCGCCTCCGCCGCGTCCCGGGCGGCGTCCTCGTCGCCGCCGGCGATGAGGATCTCAAAGACACACCCCATCGCCCGATGCGAAAAGCGATGCGTCGCTGCGGCGTCGGCCGGCCCGGATGACGGGGGACCGTCGGTCTGTTTGCCCATGGCCCGCTCCTTCCCGGCCCGCCAGGCGGCCATCTTGCGCTCGATGTACTTCTTCCAGAGGTCGGACCGTATGTACACCACGAGCACCACCGCCGGCCGCAGGCCACGGTGCTCCATCTGATACTCGCCCTTCAACTTCCCCTTCAGTGCCTCCCACAGCTCCGGCTTGAAGATCACCATCGCCGCGTCGGGGGCGTCGGGCACTTCGTGGAAGTATCCCACGTGGCCGAACCGCCGCAGGTACCACGGCAGCGGCCATTGGTCGTACGCGTCGGGCGTGAAGACATTGATGGCCATGCCGTGCCCGTCGGGATGCAGTTGGGCGATCTCCTCGGCCCTGGCGCCCAGCCGCACCACGCCGCGCAGGGAATGGCCGTAGACCCACGGGTTGTAGTTGCTGTCGTAGCGTACGTAGTTGGCGCGATACCCCTGCCAGGCAAGCTGCGCGCCCGCGGCCGCCAGCAGGAGACAGACGAGGGCCTTGAGCGGCCACTTCGGCACCCAGCGGACGAGCGCCGCGGCGCCGACGCCCGCCACGAGGATCATCCCGTGCAGGGCGCTGAGAATGCACCACGGCGTCTTGTAGGGAATCACGGAGTAGATCGCGGCCAGCAGGAAGCTGAAGACGCCCAGGAAGCGGACGAGCCTGGCGTCGGCCCGGCCCAGGCCGCGCCCCGCGAAGCCGGCCACCGTCCCCACTATGGCCAGGGCGACGATCAGGCCGTCGGTCCAGATCGGCCCGCGGCCGACGCGGTAGTAGATCAGCCGCCGAAGGTAGAACCACCACGGATGGACGTGCAGGTCGCCGGCCTCCTCGCCCGCCAAGCCCGCCGCGCGGCGGTACATGTGCACGTAGGTCAGCAGCGAGTCCAGCGGGCCGCGGGCGTTGGTGAAGAACGAGCTGAAGAGGACAACCGACACGACGACCGCGACACCCGCGGCCACCGCCACGCGCCGGTTCAGCAGGTGCGGCCGGAACCGCAGCGGCTGCCCCTCCACCCACCGGCCCCAGGCGGCGCTGACGGCCAGCGCCGCGGCCGAGGCGATCGGCACGAGGACCCACGTCTCCTTGGTCGCGTGCATCAGGCCGACGCCGACGCCCGCCAGGATGCACGAGCCCAGCCGCCCGCCCCTGACGAAACGCCACACGCCCACGATCGAGAGCATCGTGAAGCAGACCAGCAGCATCTCCATGATGTAGTAGCGGCTGAAGAAGACCATGGCGGTGGAGACGGCGGTGAGCACGCCCGCCCAGACGGCCGCCGGATAGCCCAGGCCGTCGCCGAGGCCCAGCAGCAGCACGACCATCAGCGCGCCGAGGACGACGGGCACGATCCGCAGGGCCTGCTCGTCCAGGTCCGCGTGGCGCCACATGCCCCTCAGCCACGTCACCGGGAGCGTCAGGAAGTTCAGCGTCGGGCCGTGGAACTCCACGGGGTTGTACTTGTAGTGGCCCCTCTCGATCAGGTCGCCGAGCTTGCGGGCGTGGACGGCCTCATCGGTGTGCATCGGCCGCAGCGCCAGGTCCGGCAGGCGAAACGCCAGCGCCCCGGCCGCCACGATCAGGATCAGAATGACGAACGCCGCAGGCCTCTTCATCAACCAGCCACCGCACGCGCTTCCCACTCCGTATAACGGTTCAGGTCCTCGCCGGTATCCCCGCCGGACGTCCTGGGGATAGAGAAGTGGCAGCCGGGCGCTCGGCCGGCGGCTGCCACGCTTGCTGTTCGCTGCCGTGCGGCACGGACGATCACTCCCCCGGCAGGCCGTAGACTTCCACCTCGGTGTAGCGGTTCAGGTCGTCGGCGGTCGATCCGTTGGAGTAGCACCGCACGAAGCGGGCCTTGACGCCCTTGCAGTCCACGAGGTGCCCCTCGTTCGTCTCGAAGAACTCCCACTCCTTGCCGAGCCCCAGCCCGGCGGAGTTGTCGTGATCGTTGGTGTAGACCGTCCGGACGTTCTCGATGAAGTCCTTGTCGTCGGCGACCTGGATGACCACGTCGTGGTAGACGCGCGGGTCCTTGTGCTCGTGCCAGAGGACGATGGCGTAGATCTTGTAGGCCTTCTCCAGATCGATCTGGACCCACTGCACCTCGGGCCCGAGCTCGACGTAGGCGTCCTCGACGGCCTCCTTGCTGCCGTCGGTGACCAGGTCGAGCGTGCCGATGACCGGCTCCATGTCGCTGGCGATGACGGGCTTCTTCAGCGCGACGTTGTTCTCGGCGCCCTTGGGCACGTGGAACAGCGGGCGAGCCTTGGAGGGGCCCTTCGTGATCTTCACCCGCGTTCCCGGCGGAAGGTTCTTCGGCGTGCCGCTGAACCGCGGCTTCGGCAGCTCCAGCTTGATCGGCACAAGGTCCCCGGCCGGCTTGGGGACGGGGGTGACCGCCTGGGTGGCCGCCGGGTTCGTCGAGGTCGGCTTGACGGCCGGCTGCGTGGCCGCAGGCTTCGTTGCGGGCTTGACGGCTGGTTGGGTCCTTGGCTTCGACGGCGGCGGGGCCTGCCACTCGCACGCCGGCACCAGCACCAGGCTCAACGCGAAGAACGTCACTGCCAGTGTCTTTGCGATACGCATGTTTGTCTCGAGCGTCATGTTCCTTCCTTACCTTTCACAACCTGCCACCAGATCGGGTGGTAGTGTCTGGCCCAGTCGGAGTTGACCTTCCCCGAGACCAGCCACCCCAGCCGCCCGCGACGGACGATGACCGTCTGGTAAACGTGAATGTACGCAAACAATCCCAGCAGAAGACCGCAGTAGCGGTGGATGTCTCGCAGGACCTCCATCCCTTCGGGTGAGAAGACCGGCAGCATGCTGACCATCATGGTCAGCGTCGTGATGAGCCCGAGGATGAGGGCGGCCCAGAAGGTGACCTTCTGTCCCGCGTCGAATCGCCCGGCCGGGGCCGGCTCGGCGGGCTGCTCTCGCGCTGCGCGGCGGAACTCGGCGTCGTGGCCGCGGAAGCGGCAGTCCTCGGCCCAGAAGACGGCCATCAGGAGCAGGCAGAGGATGAAGCCTCCGCCCGCGCCGACGTGTATCATCAGGAGCCATCCCTCGAGCTTCTCGCCGAACAGGAGGTTCGCCGCCAGCCCCGTGACGGCCAGGCACAGCAGCGTCAGCGCGAAGCCGACCAGCGCGGCCCGCTCGATGAGGCCGAAGCGGCGAAGATCGCCCGAGCCGCCGGACGGGCCGGCGGCGCGGACCTTCCGCCCGAACCGCGCGTAATGCACCAGCGAGTCGATCACCACCGCGACCAGACAGACGATGGCGACCACGCGGAATGTGCTGTCCGATGTCATTGCTCGTCAGCCCTCCCGCTGAAACGCTTCAGTACCACGGCCAGCCCCGGCAGGCCGTACGCCAGAAGGATCAGCAGCACCACGCCCGACGTGAAGAACCCCAGCCCCTTCAGCCACTCACGGAAGATGAACGTCAGGCCGAACAGCTTGTTGAACGTCGGATCCTGGCCCTCGAAGGTGTGCATCGGGAGCACTTCCGGCTCGCCGAGGTCGGCCGGGGCCGCCGCGACCACCTCGCCGAACAGGAACGGCGAGTCCGAGGCGTGGCAGTCGGTGCAGCCCTCGTCCACGCCGAGCGACTGCGCCGCGGGGCGAACGTCGTGGGCGAGCGGCCAGGAGTACGGCCCGGCCGCGGCGTGGTCCGAGCCGGCGAGCTTGCCCTCGCCGTCGAGGCGATAGAGCTTCCCGCCGCCGACGTAGACTCCCTCGCCGCCCAGCGCCTTGAGGGCGGCGGCGACGGCCTCGGCCGACGGAGAGGTGGGCTTCTTGCCCTCGGGCGTTGCCAGCAGCCTGCCGGTGGCCTGGACGACGGCCTCGGGCAGCAGCGGCTTGACCGCCCCGTCCTTCAGCCGGCCGAAGAAGGCCGGGAAGACCATGCGGTGCGGCGCGATCTTTCCGTCGTACTGCTTGACGAAGACCGGCTCCTGCACGGTCGGCGGGGCGTTCGGATCGTACTCGATTCCGTGGTATCCCAGTGCGTGGATGCGCCCGGTCTGGACCCGCCGGGCCCGCCGTCCGGGAATGGGCCCGGAGTGGCAGGCCGTGCACGCCAGCTTGTCGAGGTGCAGCTTGGGCAGCCCCTCGTGCCCCGGCCAGGGCGCGGCGTTGTGCCCGCCCTTGCGGAGCGCCTCGCTGGCGCCTTTAGCCTCGCCGAGGTGGCAGCCCCGGCAGGTGTAGCCCCTCGCCGCAGTCTCCTCGCCCTCGTAGTTGCGGCTGATCTGGTGATCCAGGCCGTTCTTGTGGCAATCCGTGCAGCCAAGCCCCCGCGCCACGTGGACGTCCTCGGGGACCTGCCACTCCTGCCTGCCCACCGGGTGGTTCGTGTGGCAGTAGTAGCAGCGATCGGGCGAGGGCTTGCGGGGGACGTCGAGGAAGACCTCGTTCTTCGGGTTGAACAGGCTACGGTCGTACCGGACCCTCGGGAGGAACTGCGGGTTGTCCGGCGCCTCTCCGAGCATCCGGTCGAACGTGCTGGGCAGGCGGTTGACGAAGCCGGTCACGTAGGCGATCCCGCTGGCGGCCGTGCCCGCCTCGAGGTAGTTGCCCCGCTCCACGTTCTTCGCCCACTCATCCTGGTTCTGCTTGAAGCTCACGTGATGGCAGCCGAGGCAATTGATCTCCAGGTAGCCGGTGGCCTCCCAGCGGTCGGTCTGCGGGTCGGCCTGCGCGTCGGCGAACCTCTCGCCCAGCCCGCCGCCCGGCAGGTGCCGGCCGAACCTGTCCACGAACCTCCAGCTCGACAGCCCGATGTCGGCGGGCTTATGGCTGCCGCGCCAGCCGCGAGCGGAGACGGGAATCTGCGTGCCCGTGGCGACGTCGGTGAGGACCCAAGGCTGGGCGGGCCGACCGGCCGGAACGTTCGCGTCCGCGGCGCTGAAGTGCCAACCGCGCTCGATCTTTGCGCAGTCGTGGCACTTGCCGCAGGTGACCCTCTGGCTGAAGGGCTTGACCTCCCCGCCGCCGGGAACGACCTGCTCGCCGTCGGCGTCGTACAGCGGGATCCGATGGACGGGCGTCGTGCGGCTGGGGTCCGGGGCGACCTCCATTTCCGGGCCGGCGGCGGGCTGGCGCGCAAGACAGACCGACGCCGCCACGATTACACTCGCCGCCGCGGCCCAAGGCGCCTTCATCCCCCCGCGCTTGTGGGTCTTCTTCGAGCAGATCGTTCGGGTCCTCACACCTTGAAGTCCTCGGGTTTGAACGTCAGCTTCTTTTCCGCCGCGACGGCGTCGTTGACGCGAAGGATCGACACGCAGGTCTCGAACCCCACCTCGCCGGGGCACGTGAGCTTCACGTTCTTGTCGCGGATCGCCGCGAAGAAGTTCTCCAGGTGCGGCATGTGCTCGGTCTTCGGGGGGACCGGCGCCGGCAGCGGCGGGTAATACCGCCCGGGAGACGGGATCGAGTGAGCGATCGTGATGTCGCCTTCCTTCGTGGTGTTCTCCTTCTTCGGAGCGGCTGCGGCCTGGGCCGCGTCCGCCTCGGTGATCAGCTTCTGGAGCTTCTTCTCCCAATCGGCCTCGGGGGCCGTGTACTCCCGCCGGATGCCGCCCTTGCCGAGGCTCTCGGAGATCACCAGCGAGCCCTCCGTACCCATGAAGGTCTCGGTGTAGCCGCCGTGGCTGGTGGTGCTGAACAGATCGTACTGGCCGCGGACGATGCGTTTCTCGCCTCCCCAGGTGTAGTCCCACTCGTAGATGGCGATGACGCTGTCGTACCACTCCATCTTCGGGTAGTTCTCCGAGCCCCCGCTGGCCAGGACCGACTTCGGCGGGGTGTTCAGGATCCAGTGGAAGATGTCCACCTGGTGGCTGCCGAGGTCGGCGATGGGCCCGCCGGAGAACTTCTTGTACCATCGCCAGTTGCGGAAGTGGTCCATCGCGTCGTAGCCGTACTTCTTCAGCGTGGCCTCATCCAGCTTGCTCTTCTCGCTCCACTTGGCGGTGTACGGCTTCTGGCGGTTCCACTGGCCCGAGACGTTCGTGATCCGCCCGCAGGCCTTCTTGTTGTGGATGTAGTCCAACATCATGTGATAGCGCGGGTTGCTTCGCCGCTGATGGCCGATCTGAAGCAGCTTGCCGCTCTGTCTGCTCGCCAGCACCATCTGCCTGGCGTTCTCGATCGTGTTGGACATCTCCTTCTCGCAGTAAACGTGCTTGCCGGCCTTCAGGCACGCGATCGCATGCTCGGCGTGCATCCAGTCCGGCGTCGCGACGATCACCGCGTCGATGTCCTTCTCCTTGGCCAGCATCTCCTGGTAATCGGTGTACTGAGTGACCGGCTGCTTGTACTTGTTCAGCAGACGGGCCGTGTAGCCGCGGTAGTACGGCCAGATGTCGCAGACCGCCTTGAACCGAACGCCCTTGAGCTTCACGCAGTTCATCAGCAGGACGCGGCCCTGCGTGCCGACGCCGATCATGCCGATCTGGATCGGGTCGGCCCTGTTCTGGGCACTCACGATGGCCGGGCCGACGAACGCCAGCCCGGCGCCCGCGGCGGCCGTCTTCATGAAATCACGCCTGCTCAGTTCCGATCTCTTGTTCCTCGCGTCTCTTTGCTTCATGTGACCATTCCTGTAGGTAGATACGTAAAAGGGCTCTCCGGCCCGCTTCCGCCTCGTCCGTCGCCGCCGGCCGGCCATCCACATTATACGTTCGAGTTCGTGTGAAACGGCATATTGTAGAACCCCCTGACGATCCTGCAATACCGGTCTGGGCAGAATTCTTGCCCGCCGCCTGCCATTGGCACACCGCGAGGACGGATCGTATGTTCATCATGAAGACGCACCGTGCGCCGCGCAGGGCCCGGCCCGGCCGGCGCGGCTGGATAACACATTGCAGATCAACGACATACCAGTCGGTGAGACCGCATGAGAATCGAAGGCCCCTCCAGCTCGTCCGGCGCCGAGGTCCGCGGGGACAGGATCGTCCCGAACCCGGCGCAGCGGCCCTCGCGCGCGGCCGGGGGGCACGCCGTGCCGCAGGCGCCACGGGAGGCTCAAGGCCCGGGCCTCCGCGCGGCCGGCCAGGGGGCGGCACTGGCGGCCCGGGCGATGGCCCTGGACCCCTCGGCCCAGGAGGCGCAAGGGAGGGACTTCGAACGCTTCGCCCGGCTGGTGGACCAGGTGTGCTGCGACCTGCGGGGCCTGGGCGCCCTTGACGGGCCGCCCGCAGCCGCCGGGGCCGACGGCTCCGTGCCCGCCCGTTACGTGGACGTCGAGGTCTGACGCCCTCGCCGCCGGCGCCCGGGGCATTCGTTCGACACGCGTCCTTCCGCTCATGAATCCACGTTCCTTCCAGGCAACGGCACGGGCCGTTCACACGGTGAAATCCTCGGGCTTGAACGTCAGCCGCCGGCCCGCCTCCACGGCCTCGTTGGCCCGCAGGACGGAGACCGCCGTCTCGTAGCCGACCTCGCCGGGGCAGTTGAGCTTCACCCGGCTGTCCCGGATCGCCGCGAAGAAGTTCTCCAGGTGTGGCATGTGCTCGGTCTTCGGGGGCACGGGCGCGGGGATCGGCTGGTGACATCGCACCGCCCCGGAAGGCCCGATCTTCAGCACGTAGTCCTTCTCCCAGCTCGCCTCCGGGACGTCGTGGTGCCGCCAGATCCCGCCGACCTTCTCATTCTCGGAGATCACCAGCGACCCCTCCGTGCCGAGGAAGGCCTCCCGGTAGCCCAGATACCCGGTCGTCGAGCACGCCTGCCAGTGGCCGCGAACCGTACGCCTCTCGCCGTCGAAGAGGTAATCCCATTCGTACTGGGCGAGAATGTGATCGTACCACTCGACGCGCGGGTAGTTCTCCGCCCCGCCACTGGCCATCACCGCCTTCGGGTGGGCGTGCAGGAACCAGTGGAAGATGTCGATCTGGTGGCTGCCGAGATCGGCGATCAGGCCGCCGGAGTGCTTCCGGTAGTACCGCCAGTTCCGCAGGTGATCCATCGTCTCGTAGCCGTACTTCCTCAGCGCGGCCGCATCCAGCGCCTCGGCGGGCTTCCAGGGGACGGTGAGATAGCGACAGCGGTTCCAGTGGCCCTGCACGTACGTCAACCGCCCGCAGGCCCGCAGGCGGTCGATATACTCCAGGGCCGTGTGGTACCGCGGGTTGCTGCGGCGCTGGTGGCCGATCTGGAGCCGCTTGCCGCTGCGCCGCCCCGCGAGCACCATCTCGCGGGCCTTGGCGAGGTCGTTGGACATCTCCTTCTCGCAGTAGACGTGCAGGCCGGCTTCCAGGCAGCGGATCGCCTGCTCGGCGTGCGCGCAGTCGGGCGTGGCGACGAGCACCGCGTCCAGGTCCTTCTCGGCCGCGAGCATCTCGCGGTAATCCTCGTAAGCCTTCGCCGGATGATCCTGGCGCCGGTACTTCCTCAATCGCCCCGCGACGACGTTGCGGTTCCGCGGCCAGATGTCGCACACCGCCATGAAGCGCAGCCCCTTGCCGATCTTCACGCAGTTGTTAACGAGGACCCATCCCTGAGTGCCGGCGCCGATGACGGCCAGGTTGATCGTATCGTCCCCGCGGCTGGCGGCGCGGACGATGGCCGGCGCGCCCAGCGCCAGGTGCCCGGCGGCCGCGGCGGCCGATCTCAGGAAACCCCGCCGGCTCAAGTCCGATCCCGCCGTGTCGTGCTCTCTACGTGCCATCGCACCGCTCCTGTCCGGGCCATCTCGCGGTCCACCCATATGACGAACCCCGGCGGCATTTCTTAGGACATTTCCCCGAGAACTCCCGGCGCATCGGTTACCATCGGGGCGGCATGGCGGCGACGCGCGAACTGCTCATGGCGATGTACGAGGCGATGCGGGATCGGTTCGGCCCGCAGCACTGGTGGCCGGCTTCGGCCACGCTGGCGCCGCGCGACCGCAAGCTGGAGATCTGCGTCGGGGCGATCCTCACGCAGAACACGAACTGGGCGAACGTGGAGAAGGCCCTGGCCAGGCTGATGGCCGCCGGGTGCATGAGCGTGGCGGCCCTGCACGCGGCCGGGCAGGCGGAGCTGGCCGAGCTGATCCGCCCGGCGGGGTACTTCAACGTCAAGGCGAAACGCCTCAGGAGCTTCATCGCCCACGTGGCCGGGCGGCACGGCGGCGACATCGAGGCGCTGCTGGACCGCCCGGTGGGGCAACTGCGAGCCGAGCTGCTGGGCGTCAGCGGCATCGGCCCCGAGACGGCCGACAGCATGATCCTCTACGCGGCGGGCAGGTGCACGTTCGTCGTGGACGCCTACACCCGCCGCGTCTTCCGCCGCCACCGGCTCATCGGCGAGGACTGGGACTACCAGGCCGTCAAGGACTTCTGCGAATCACACGTACCGCCACGCGTTGAGCTGTACAACGACTATCATGCCCAACTCGTAGCCGTCGGAAAGACGCATTGCCGGCCGAAGGCTCGCTGCGACGGCTGTCCGCTGGATCGCTTCCCGCACGCAGGCAAACCGGCGGCGAGTCGCCCGAGGCATCCCGCCGCCCGGCGGCCGCCAACGGCACGCCGCCGCAGGGCCGTCGGCCCCGAGGACTCACGAAGCGATCAGGCATGATGCGACCTCCTCGGACCCGGCGAACTCGGCGGCGTACTGGCGCCTCAGCCGCCGCACGACGGACGGGGCCAGGTCCTCCACGGCGACGACCCGGTCTCTGCCCGTATCCTTCGCCGTCAGCAGCGCCTGGTCGGCCAGATAGACCAGCAGGTCCACTTCCGTGATCTCGGCGCCGCTCGTGAAGGTGGCCGACCCCAGCGACGCCGTGACGTGGATCGTCTGGCCGTAGACGATGAACTTGCGGTTGCAGATCTCCGTTCGGATCCGCTCGGCGAACCGGGCGGCCTGCTCGCGGCCGGCCCTGGGCAGCAGGACGGAGAACTCCTCCCCGCCCGTCCGGGCCACCACGTCGGACTCGCGCACCGACTGGGTCAGGATGACGGCCAGCTCCTTCAGCACGTAATCGCCGCTGGGGTGCCCGTGGGCGTCGTTGACGACCTTGAAGTGGTCCACGTCGAGGGCCAGCAGGCTCAGGGGATGGTCATAGCGCTTGGCCATCTTGAACTCGTGATCCAGCAGGTCCCGCAGCGCCCGGCGGTTCTGCACGTGCGTCAGCGGGTCGGTCGTGACCAGCCTCTGGAGGTGGGCGTTGTCGCGGCGGAGCTTGGCCAGCAGCTTCCGCTCGCGCCGCAGCGCCTCCTCCAGGGCCAGCCGCGACGCGGCGAGCTGGTCGTGAAGCTCCTTGACGCGGAGCATGGCCCGGACGCGGGCGACCGTCTCGTCGCCCGACGTGCTGGTGCAGATGACGTCGTCGGCCCCGCTGTTGAGGAAGCGGCAGCGGTGCTGCTCAGCCGGGCCGTCGGCCAGGACGATCACCGGCAGGTACGCCGCCGTGGCCACCCCCCGCAGGACGCCGGCGAAGTCCGTTGCGACCATGTCGTCCACGGGCAGGTGCAGCAGGGCCAGGTCCACGTGCTGGTTCTTGACGGCGGCGAGGGCCTCGACCCACTCGGTCACGTGGATCGTCCGCCAGCCGGCGCGCTCCAGGTGGCGGGCCCGGTGCAGGAGGTCTTTCAAGTCCATGGACATCAACAGGATGTTCGCCGCGTGTATCGTCCGTCTCCTCCCGGTGCCCACTGCCTGCCGCTGCGCGGGACGTCTCCCCGCCGCCGGCGGATGGCGCCGTCCGCCGGTCACGGGGACCCGTCCGGGACCCCGCGCGGGGTCCCAGCCCACTGGGAAGGTAGGATACGTTTGGCCCACGGGCCACGGACGCGTTGGCCGGGCCGTCGAGAGATCGGGAAGTGAGCGGCCCGCTCAGGGCCGCTGGTGGAGTTGCTCGAGTCGTCCGGTGACCGGCCGCCCCCGGCCGGTTACCCCCTGGAAAGTCCCCCGCGGCAAAATCCCGCCGCGCGTCGCCATAAAGTCCTATTTAATGGGGAGTTATGGCAGTTTTGTCGACGAAATGGCTTTGTTTCGTAAAAAGGCTTGTGCGCTTCTTACCCCTCGCTGCTCTCTTGTCTGAGGGACCGCGGCGCCCGAGCCGCGACTCGTGCTGCGCAGCGAAGCGCCGCTTCGCAGAGCAGTACCGGCAGGGAGCGGGACGGTGTCACAGGGCAGGTTAAAACCGGCCGGTCGCGGGCGGGATCGAGCCATTCATCCCGGAGACTGGCCGCCAGGCAGAGGCATGGCGGAACCAGGGATCCAGTCAGCTACAGGCATCTGGGCTCAATGTCGCCGGAGGTCTGCAGTTTGGCCAGCGACGCCCTGTAGGCTTGTCCTGGCGAGATGTGGACATGGGTGTCGGAGACTTCGGCAACAATGGTGCCCGCACACGCCACGTCCTTGCTTCGTCCGGCCTTGGTCATGCGGACTTGGTCAGTCGATCGTGAGGGCCACATCGGCGCCACGACGCCGGGCCTGATGCGCTCGAGGTCGCTGCAGCACTGCGGCGTGATCTCGGTACACATGACTGGGATGCCGATTCGTCGAAGTGCGCCGATGGTCTCATCGCAGGGGTGCGTGAAGCTGTTGTTGCTGCCGACTGAGACAATCACAACGCCGGGGCTGATGATCTTCGAGTATAGCCGGTCCTGACTCGCCCGTTCTCTTGCCTCGAAGGCGGCCTTCGTTTCGTTGCTGTGTCTGCCAGTTATCAACCCGCCATGGTGCGGCGCTGTCATTACGTCGCATCGAATCGGAGTCCGGTTGAGGTGTGTGGCTAGGCTGTCCCATGCCTCAATCGTCGCGTCGCCGGAGAGGACGATGCTCCTCCGTTCACAAAGAAGGCAGATCACCGCGCTTGTCCGATTTGCTCTCCGCGGCCCGGCGCTCTCCGCGTCAAGACTCGCAGTGAAGGTCGGATACATGGTCTTCACGACAATCCCGCCAGCGGTGTCTTGGTAGATGATCTGCGGCACGTCCTTAGCCTCAATCCGCTCCGGCTGACAGAGGAGGTTCCCGGCCTCCAGTTCTGCCCGAATGACTTGGAGCGTCCGGATGTGTTTGGCTGGCCGATCAGCCAGGAAGAAGATGCGCGTGATAGCCTTGGGGAACGCGGCCACGATCTCAGCCACACCTCGATCATGGTCGCCATCATTGTGTGAGATAACTAACGCCTCGATTGTGGCGACGTATCGCTTCAGGAGGTCAAGCGGTACACCCTTCCCCTTCGGGCCGCAATCTACAACGACGGCGCGCCCGCCCCCGAGGAGGATCACGTTCGATGATCCCTGCCCCACATCCAGGAACCAGCATTCGCAACGCGATGAGGTGGCTCGACGGACCATATCCTCCTAACCATCACTCCGGCCAGTCCCAGCCAGTCTCTGGCAAGTCGGCCCTGGGCAAGTCTGTCCACCGTCTCTGGAGTTCCCTATTGGAAGGCCGATGGACTGTCGCTATCTTCTGGATGTAGTCGATCTGAATGAGCTGTCGTGTGCCCGGCTCTCTGCGACAGACCGCTTCGACCCACTGTCCGGGCTTGTATCCCGCGAATTCCGGCGGGGCCTTATCCATCGGCACCTTCTCTGCCCCGCCGTCGATCCAGTCGATTTCTACCGGATACGGGAAGTGACGCCACCGGACGCGTCCGATCTGGCGAATGGACAGCGGACTCCTCTCGCGAAACCCGTTCACGTCAATCACGCTCAGCAGCGACGCCCATTTCGCTCTATCCGGCTCTTCCATCTCGAATGGTCTCATCGCATAGAGTCGCTGGAAGTCGGCATGGACGAGCCGCTCCCAGTTCTGCCGGGCTTCCCGCGGCGTACTTCCCTCTCCCTCGTATGCGAGGCCGATCTCCCTGGCCCAGCAAGTCCAACCGTCTCCATTCCACGACGAGACCAACTGCACGGCCTCTAGGAAGTCGTAGTGAGCGGGGCCCACGTCCATTTGGCGACAGGCGTTGCTCTCGGTGATGCTTGCGCTCGTCGCCACGGCTTGCTGGTCTCGAGCCCCTGCCGACACGCTCAGGACGATTGCTGGACTTGAAGACAGATTGGCTGGTACAGTCAGTAGCATCTAGGCCTCCGTGGGCTCAAAGAGTGACCAGCCTTCGGTGGTGAAGCTCTCGTGAAATACCCGCTGCAGATCATCGTGCGCCTGATCCAGCCACTCTATGACTTCGCCTGCGTCTGTGGTCGACGGCGACCTTGACGAAATATGCCAGTCCATCCGGAGCCGACCTTCCCGAGCAGGCGACTGCTCGTCCTTCCCTGAACTCGGTTCCGGTCTCACGGTCAATTTCATGGTACCGATCTCTGACGCGTCCTTCAAGGTGATACCTATCAGGAAATCAGTAATGCCCCCGAAGCTCTCTGCTGGGACCTTGGGATGCACAAGCAAGTATCTCTCCAAGTCTATATGCCCATTCTCCTCACACGGGATCGGCACGCTGTCCCGGTAGTGAAGTGAGATCGTTCTGATTTCATGCGGATGGGTAAATCCGATATACTTGGCATAAGCCTCCATGGCCTCTGCTTTTAGAACCTTGTACTGAGGCCACTTGCGTGACTTCCGGAGTACGTTGTAGATCAGAATATCGCGTCCCACTTGGATGTAACGATCGCCGCTCGCGGTGCACGCTCGGGCCCACTGGAATGATGGGGAGAAGGTCGGTCCCTCACCACTTGGGTCCGTAGTGAGGTCGCCTCGAATGACGTAGGACTCCAGCTGGAATCGATGCTTGTAACTCTGCGAGAGAAACGCCTTTGCCGTGGAGTTGCTCCATGGCCGCGATTCTTCGCTGGCGGCGAACCGGAACTCGATCCAGGCCTCGATTACAGGCGCCTTCCCAAGGTCCAATCGGGTGATCTCCCGTTTCCAAAAGCTGATGCCAACGCGTTTGGCAAGAGCTTGCGCCCAAGCCGGTATGACATCATATCGACCATTATGCCTCCGTCGACGACCCTTTTCGGTGGTTGCCGGTCGTGTTCAACACGGCCGGCGTCGACAGACGGTCCCCGATGCATGGGTCTCGTCGCCACCATGTACCGTACCATCCTCCTGGCCAGTTGGCAACCGCCCTTTCCTCAGCGATCATCATCCGATCTGGGCGGCCTGTTCGCCGGCGGGCAGGACACGGCATTGGTAGCCACAATCGGCCTTGCTCCACCGCAGGGCCCGCGGCTCATCGCCCCTGGCCCGGAAAACCCGGGCATCGACCAGGGCGTGCAGAGCTTCTCGCCGTTCCTCACCGCGACCAGGCGGCGGGCCATGTCCTCGGGGGATATGCGCGTCGGCAGGCCGAAGCGCGCCGAGGATGCCATCAGCTCCAGGCGCCGCAGTGGCAGGAGGTCGCGACCGGTGAGGCTGCCGAGCTCCTGGGTTGGTTTTTCGCCACATGCCGTGTCCTTTCAGGTATGTGGTTGGCCTGCGGGGCCCTTTCCTCTTCGTGAAAGCTCAGAGCTGATCGCTGAAAGCTGATTCCTGATGGCTGACGGCTGACACCTCGCCGCAGCACAGTCATCGGCGGCCTAAGCCGTGCCTTCGTGCTACGCCTCCTGCGGCGGGCCGGTCAGCTCCACGTCCACGTCGACGTCGACGGCCAGCGGCGGGGGGACCACCCGGCCGGCACGGTCGGATTGGAGACGCTCCAACGCGTGAAGGGCCCGGTACATCGACCGCTGGATGAACGCCTCGTACCGCACCATCCTCGGGTACGTGCCCCCCTCGAAGCAGCCCAGGACGCTGTCGGCCATGGACAGCTCCGGCCGGCCGTCAAACCAATGGGGATGCTCCTCGCGCTCGAACTGCTCCCGCCCGTAGGAGCGCTCGATGATCTCCTTCTCGTAGCGGACGGCCCGCCGCAGCCGCCAGGCCGAGGCGACCAGGCGATCGGCCAGCAGGCCCTCCAGGGGCCTTTGGGGGGCGAGGTCGGCCAGCAGGTCGTCCCGGAAGGCCTCCCAGGCGGCCCGGCTCTCGCCGGGGATCACCAGGTCCTTGGCCAGCAGGCCGTGTTTCAGCGCGTTGCGGGAGACCTTCCGTTTTCCCGCGAGCGTCCGCGGGCCGGTGGACGCCAGGGCGTTGCGACGATTCGCTCGGTTCTGCTTGTGAGATGCCATGTCTCAATTCACTCCCTTCCGCGGGCGCGCAAAGAGCGCAACCGCTTTCATAGAATAAGGATATCCCAATAACCCAAAGTGACCGATTTCGTCCGTTACTCAGCGGTGCTCGTTGACTCGTGAACTGGTTAACTCGTTGATTCGAAAAGAGCTGCGCTGTAAGGCCACCCGCGCGTTCGTCGCAGGGAACACCGCGGCCAGCAGGGCCTGTCCGACAGGCAACCGGGGAACAAGAAGCTCCGGCAATCTGTACAAGCTCTTTTGAGTCAAGAAGTTAACCAATCAACGGCTCAACCGACACACCGTAAGCCGATGCGTGTCGGTCAGTCTGAGTCAATAACCATGCCCCCGGCCGCCCGGGCCGGAGCACCTATTCCCCGGACACCCCGTCTGTTTCTCTAATATTATACACCCGATCGTGTGAAGTCAAGGAAAAACTAAATATTTTTTTCGGAATCGTCTGGGGCAACGCACTGAGCGACGACCGGCGGCCCGGTTCAGCAGGAGCCGGTCTCTGGCTCCATGATACCGCCTGCGCATGGTTCAACCGCTCTTACCTGCGCTTGAACCATGGCGTTATTTCCGCCGGCGGTGAATGAGCAAAAGGGCCCCGAGGGCCAGCAGTGACACCGTGGCGGGCTCGGGAAAGTAGTCCGCCACGATTGGCAGATGGTCGCTTGCCTGCTCGAGCGCCGCCAGGACAGTCGGGGATGCCCCGCTGCCCGTGCTGATGGAACCGTTCAGTGTGTGCGTTCCGTTGTTCCCGAAGACGTGATACGACCCCAGGATGTACTCGAACCCCTGACCGTCCAGGCACTCGCCCGAGACGAATTGAAGGTCAAACCTGTCGTCCATGGCTTCGCGGCAGTCCTGTGAGTGAAGCGATTTGAATTCTTCATTGTCGCGCCATTCGCCGGGGCTTTGGGCCGCGTCAAAGGCCTGACCGTTTCCGGCCGCTACCATGTTTGTCCAAGCGCCTTCCGAGCTGCCCAGCATGTTGAAATCGCCGGCATAGATGATGTGCTTGCCCTCGCCCAGCGCATCGGCATCGCCCCGCAGATTGCCGGCCTCGGCCGCGCGGGTCGCCTTATCAGACGCGGAAGACCCGGACTTCAAGTGCACCGCATACACATAGAACTCCGAGTCGAGGCCCGCGTGGGTCACAGGACAAAACTCGGCTCGCACCATCGGATGCGTCCCGATCTCCGTCAGGTCGCTCCAGCCTTGCAGCGTCAACGTGCTTGAGTCGTAGAGCACGCCCGTCCGGTCTCCGCCGACAGAGGATGAGGTGATAACCTGGTAGCTGCTCACGCCGTAGAGGCTGTTCAGTACGTCAACGAGCCGAACTGACGAGCCCGTGTCCGTTTCCGATACCGCAACGATGTCAGGCCGTTTGGCGATGCCGTCTACCGATTCGGCCGCAATAGCTGCGAAGACCGTCGTGAACCAACTGTCCTCCAGTGCATCGTCGGGATTGTTGAACGTGTTGTACGCCACGACGCGGATATCAGCCGCCCGCCCAACGCCCACGGACGCCAGACATGCCAGCAAGACCCCACAACTAACGCCGGTCGATCGCTTCATAGTCTCGGGCCTCCTGCGCCAGAGCTAACAAAGGCCAAAGGGCATACCTGACCAGGCTATGCTCGAATGCCTGTTCGCCTGGCAAGTATCACGAAACCACCCAAGGCCAGCAGCGACAGCGTCGCTGCCGGCTTCCCGAGGAAACTAGAGCAACGATGATTATGCCCTGATGCGTGAATCCCTCAAGTGAATTGGGCCGTGTCTTTGCGGAAGTGTGTGACCGGTGATTCCGGCGGCGGCCATGGTGGCACGAGCATCCTGCCCGTGCGTCCCACGCGGGCGGGGGCGGTATCGTATTGCCTCGGCGGGGGCGGCGGCTATAATGGCGGCCGCGTCGGTCGGGTGCGACGGGTAAGAGCGGAGCGAGAGCATGAGCGGATTGAAGGGAAAGGCGGTCGTGGCGCAGTCGGGCGGGCCGACGGCCGTGATCAACGCCAGCGCGTGCGGGGTGATTCAGACGGCCCTGGCGGCGCGGGAGGTCTTCACGGGCGTGTACGGGGCGCTGAACGGCATCGTCGGCGTGCTCCAGGAGGAGCTGTACGACCTGGCGCAGGAAGAGGCGGCGGAGATCGACCGGCTGAAGCGGTCGCCCAGCTCGGCGCTGGGCAGTTGCCGTCACAAGCTGAAGGACCTCGATACCAGCCGGGCCGACTACGAGCGGATCCTGGAGGTCTTCCGGGCGCACGACATCCGCTACTTCTTCTATATCGGCGGCAACGACTCGATGGACACGGCGTCGAAGCTCGGCCGGCTCGCCCGGGATACGGACTACGAGATGATCGCCGTCGGCGTGCCGAAGACGATCGACAACGACCTGGCCTGCACGGACCACTGCCCCGGTTACGGCTCGGTGGCGAAGTTCAACGCGACCAGCGTCATGGAGGCGGGCCGCGACACCGAGGCCCTCTGGACACACGACACGACCACCGTGCACGAGGTGATGGGGCGCAACGCCGGTTGGATCGCCGCGGCGACGGGCCTGGCCCGCCGCAGCGACGACGACGCCCCGCACATCATCCTCCTGCCGGAGGTGCCGTTCGTCGTCGAGGAATTCGTCGAGGAGGTCCGGCGGTGCCTGAAGGCCTACAACCGCTGCTTCGTCGCGTGCGGCGAGGGGAGCAAGACGCCGGACGGCAGGTATCTCGGCGAGGCCGGCGGGGATTTCGCCAAGGACGCCTTCGGCCACACGCAGCTCGGCGGGGCCGCGGAGACCGTCCGCGCGATCATCGAGAGCCGCGTCGGCGTCAAGTGCCGCACGAACCGCGCCGGCACGGCCCAGCGAAACGCCATGCACTTCGCCTCGAAGACGGACGTGGAGGAGGCCTACCTCGCCGGCCGCATGGCGGTCGAGGCCGCGATGCAGGGCGTCGGCGGGAAGATGGTCACCCTCGAGCGGATCGACG
>CAYRVX010000076.1:0-35106 GCA_964427875.1 uncultured Planctomycetaceae bacterium | reverse complement strand
GACAAGATGCTCTCGCTGGAGGGCAACACCGCCCCGTACATGCAGTACGCCTACGCCCGCATTCGCAGCATCTTTCGCAAGGGCGAGCTGGAGATGCCCCAGGCGGCCGGGGAGATCTCGCTGGCCGAGCCGGCCGAGCGGACACTCGCCGTCAAGCTCGCGCAGTTCCCGGAGACCGTCGAGGCCGTCGCCCGCGAGTGCCTGCCGAACCTCCTGTGCGCCTACCTGTTCGAGCTGGCCGGGGCGTTCATGGGCTTCTACGAGTCCTGCCCCGTTCTCCGGGCCGACGAGGCGGCCACCCGCAGCAGCCGGCTGATGCTCTGCCGGCTGACCGCCGCCACCATCAAGACGGGCCTCGGCCTGCTCGGCATCGAGACGATCGAGCAGATGTAGCGTCATTGCCCGAGATCCGAAGAGCCTTCTGTCTTTCGAGAGCGTTGACGGGACGGGCGGCATACGGGATAATGCAAACGTGGCAACACCAAACGTCAAATCCGACCTCATCGATATCGCAAACCGCCTGCCGGAGTCAGCGTCCTATGCCGACGCCATGTACGAGATCTATGTTCGGATGAAGATCGCTCGTGGCCGGCAGGCTGCCGACGAGGGGCACGTGGTTCCGCATGCGGAGGTCAAGAGCAGGTTCACCAAGTGACCCGGATCGTCTGGACCGCGCCGGCTGTTGCAGACCTCGAAGGCATCCGCTCTTATATCGCTCGCGACAGTGAAGTGTACGCCGACGCGATGGTTGATCGGATCATCGAGGCGGTTGGCCGACTGGATCGCTTCCCATTGTCGGGCAGGTCCGTGCCCGAGCTTGACGAGGAGAGTGTTCGCGAGGTCATCGTCAAGCCCTATCGTGTCATCTATGAGCTCATCGGGGAAACGGTCCGTGTCCTGACGGTCCTGCATTCGGCCCGGGCCTTCCCGGAACCGCCATGATTCGGCCCGACGGCGGATTCGCCCGAGCCTGCTCGGCATCGAGACGATTGAGCAGATGTAGGTTTACAAGCTGGATCTTTCGGCTACAATGCGGCTCAGTTATTCGCAGGTGAGGTCTGGGGGCAAGGACATGACGATCGACGGGGGCCTGGATTCCAGTCGCGCACGTCTGCCGGGCGCAAGCAGTGCGGAAGAAGGCCTTCATGAGTCTCGTTGGCAGCAAGGCACAAGATGTGACGTGCCGGGGCGTGGTACCGTGCGCGGCGGCTTTCCTCATCGGCGTGGCATCGGTTTGTCCGGTGCCCGCACGGGCGGGCGGCCGCCACATGGCCCACCTTGTCGCCTCGGACGGGGCCGACGGCGACAGATTCGGCGACTCCGTCGCGATCGGCCGGGAGTGGCTCGTGGTGGGGGCCCCCGGCAGAGACGAGGGCTCAAGCAATCCCGGGGCTGCCTACGTGTTCGGCCGAAGCGGCGCATCGTGGATCGAGCTGTCGAAGCTGACGGCCTCGGACGCGGCGCCCGGTGATCACTTCGGCGGTGCGGTGGCGATCGGGCCGGAGACGATCGTCGTCGGGGCCAGGGACCACGACGGGGCCGGGGATGACTGCGGCTCGGCCTACGTGTTCGCCTGGGACCCCAGCGGGTGGAAAGAGCAGGCCAGGCTGGTCGCTTCCGATGCCGAGGAAGGAGACAGCTTCGGCTGCTCGGTAACCGTCAGTGGTCGGACCATCGCCGTGGGGGCCTACGCCAGCGACCCCGCCGGAGCGTCCAGCGGGGCGGTCTACGTGTTCCATCGCGACGGGGACGCCTGGTACGAGCAGGCCAGGCTGACGGCTTGCGATGCCGGAGAGCGCCAGTACTTCGGCTGGTCGGTCGCCATCGACGGCGAACGGATCGTCGTCGGCGCCCGGGGAGACGACGACCGGGGAAGCAATGCCGGCGCGGTCTACTTGTTCACCCGGGACGGAGACGATTGGGCACAGACCGCCAAGTGCATCGGGTCGGGCGTGTCGGAAGGGGACTACTTCGGCTGGAGTGTCGCCGTCAGCGGCGATCACTTCGTGGCATCGGCGCCGGGTGCCGACCCGGCCGGGGCGGTCTACTTGTTCCACCACGACGGCGGCGGATGCACGGAGCTGGCGACGCTGACCGTCCCGGATGCGGTCGAGGGCGATGAGTTCGGCTGCTGCGTCGCCATGGACGGCGAGGACATTGTCGTCGGCGCCTGCGAGGACGACGAGGCCGGCGGCGATTCAGGAGCCGCGTACGTGTTCACCCGCGAGGACGACACGTGGCGAGAGGTCTCGAAGCTGACGGCCCCGGACGAGGCGGGCGGGCGGCTCGGCTGGTCGGTTGCGGCTCGCGACGGCTGTGTCGTGGCCGGGGCCGTGGGCAGCGACCAATGGCCGTGGCCGCCCGGCTCGGCGCACGTCTTCGCGGCCGGCACGCGAACGGCATGGCGGGCGGCGCCGGGGTCCTCGGGCCTCTGGTCCGACCCGAACAACTGGACCGCCGGCGTGCCGGACGGCGAAACGGACGTCACGATAGAACACCCCATGGCCGCCCGGATCTGCCCGGAGGATGCCTCGGCGAAGACGGTCACCGTGGGCGCGGCGGCGCCCGGGACGTTGAGGCTCGAGCACGCCGCGCTCGACCTGCGGGACCTGCACGTCGGGATGGACGGCGCGGTGGCGGCCGGCGCCGACGCGACGATCCACCTGAGCGGCAACCTCGAGAACCGCACGACCGACGCGGGCAGCTTCGACCTCTCCGAAGCGACGGTTGTCTTCGGCCCGCCGGCTGAGCCCGGTGAGCCGGAGCTGCTGGAAGTCGCCGGGCGCGACCTGGGCTTCGACCCGGCCGGGTGGCAGGACAACTTCGCCGTCGGATCGCTTGTCGTTGACAGCGGCGCGATACTGCGCCTGGTGGACGAGTTCGACAACGATCCGAGCGGCCACAGCCCGGAGGCCCTCTACGTCGATGAGCTGATCGTCGAGGAGGCAGCGCGAATCGACCTGGGCGGCCTGCACTTGTACTACCTCAACGGCGGGCCGCCCAAGAGGCTCATCTGCGGCGACTGCGACCTGGACGGGGACGTGGACCGATCGGACTTCCTCGTCTTCCTGGAGAACTTCGGGACGGAGGGCTCGGCCGGCTGGACCCACGGCGACGGAGACGGCGACGGGGACGTGGACGTTCTGGACTACCTGGCCGTCAAGCGGAGCTTCGGCCTCATCGCTCGCGGCGAGGCGCCGGAGGCCCCCGAGCCGGGCGCGCTGTGGCTCCTGGCCGTGGGGGCCGGGACGCTGCTGGCGAGGAGAAGGCGGCGCGGCCTCGACAAAGACCGCCGAATCCGCTCAGAATGAGTCCGGCAGCTCCACGACGTCTCCCGTGTGTTCCTGCCAGGCACGAATGCGGCCGGCGAGCTCGGCCATGAGCGGCGCGAACTCGGCGCCCCGGGCGAGGCTGGTCGTCTCGAGGGGATCGTCGTTGAGGTTGTAGAGCTCGTGGGCGCCCATGGGTGAGCAGGCGAACTTCCACCCGTCGGCCGTGACGATCGTACGGACGGGGTCCCGGATGGCTGCGGTGGCCTCTTCGACCGTGCAGTGATCGTCCAGGGGTCTCGGCAGCTCGACCCTGTCGAGGACGTCGGCGGCGAGCCCGCAGTTCGGGCCGTTCCACTCGATGATGACGTCGTCGGTCGCGGCGGGCTTTTGGCCCTCGAGCACCGGCCGGAGGCTCCGGCCCTGCTGGCGGCTCCAAACGGCGTGGCCCATGCAGTCCAGCAGCGTGGCCGCCAGATCGATCTGGCTTACCGCGGCGGCGACACGGCGGCCGGCGGTCTGGCCGGGAAGACGGACCAGCAGCGGCACGCGGACGGCCTCCTCGAACATCACGCACTTGCCGGCGAGCTGATGGCTGCCCATCATGTCGCCGTGGTCGGACGTGTAGACGACGATCGTGCTGTCGGTGAGTCCCGCGTCCTCCAGGGCGGCCAGGATCGTGCCGACGTGCGTGTCCACCTGGCTGCAAAGGCCCCAGTAGCGCGCGATGAGCCCTCGCCAGGCGGCGGGGCCGCTCAGCGGCGCCGACTGGCCGCAGCCGCTTTGACGATAGTGCTCGTGGAACAGCCGCCCCTTGGGGTGCTGGTCGGCCGTCGGGGAGCAGTCGAAGTTGCCCGGCAGGGGGATGTCCGACGGATCGTACTGGTTGTCCCTCGGGCCGAAGAAGGGCATGTGCGGCTCGAGGAAGTTGACGAACAGGACGAACGCCTCGCCGGCGCGGGCGCGGAGGAACCGCGACGCCTCCCGGGCGAGGTAGGCCGGCTTGCTGAACGGCTCGGGCAGTCTGGCCGCCTCCGCGCGGCTGAAGGCGTCGCCGTTGCGCGGCACGAAGCCGTTCTCGACGAGGAAGTGGTGATAGTCCGAGCGCCTGCCCCGGTCGCATCCGGGGCTGTAGTACTTGCGGTATCCGTCCTCGATGCTCCGCCAGTCGTCGAAGCCGTGCTGGGCGAGAATCTCGTCGCCCAGGTGCCACTTCCCGTAGTACGCCGTGGCGTACCGGCCCGCCGGGAGCATCTCCGGCAGGCACGGAGTGTCCCGCCGGAGCGGCACGTTGTTCTGCGTGCAGCCGCTCGTGTGGGGCCACAGGCCCGTCATGATGGACGCCCGCGACGGCGTGCAGACCGGCTGGGTCACGTACGCTCTCTCGAACACGGTGCTCTGATCGGCGAGACGATCGAGATTGGGCGTGTGGATCCGGCGGTTGCCGTAGGCGGCCATGGTGTCCGCCCGCTGCTCGTCGGTGAAAAGAAACAGCAGGTTCAAGGGCTTCATGTCGCGTCTCCCGGCGGGGCGCCCCGCCGGAATCGCGGCGCGCCTGCCGTGCAGGATAAGCCGTCACCCTCGAAGATGGAACCGCCTGCCGTCGGCGCGCGGGCAGGCAGCCGGTTCCGGGCAACTGCTCTGGACGGGACGGACCGCCGTTGCGTAGAATGAAGAGGTGATGGAACTGCTGCCAGGCATCCTGTCGGCCGGGACGGGCGACCTGACGTGGCATCTTGCGATCGGCGGCCTGTTGATCCTGGCCATGGTTGTGGGCGGCTCGGTGCTGGCTCCCTGGCTGCGTCGGCGGCTCCACCCATCCAGCCGGATGCGCGACGAGACGCTCGGCCGCGGGTTCACGATAGAGCGTCTGGAAGCGATGCGCCGCGACGGGGAGATCAGCGACGAGGAGTTCCGCGTGCTTCGTCGATCGGCACTGGGGCTGGACGCGGGTGCGGGAAAAACGCATAATTCCGCGTCAAGTAGCCCCACGAAGCGTGACGATGATGAGGGTACGGTGCGGACGGATGAGTTTCGCGCCGACCGGGATGTCCAAGAGGAGCGAGGATGAGTCCGTCGTCCGGCAAAGGTTCAGGAGGCGGGCAGGGGCCGAAGGCCCCGCGCCGCAAGGTCAATGTCTGTAGTTTCTGTCATCGGGGCAGCGAAGACGTCGGGCCGATCGTCGAGGGCCCCGACGGGGTGTACATCTGCGCCAACTGCGTGGAGCTGTGCCACAACATCGTCCGCCAGGAGCAGCGGCGGATGGCGCAGAGCAAGCCGATGTTCACCGCCATTCCGACCCCGCGGCAGATCAAGGAGTTCCTCGATCAGTACGTCATCGGGCAGGAACAGGCCAAGAAGGTCCTGAGCGTCTCCGTGCACAACCACTACAAGCGCCTCACGCACGTGGACCTCGACGACGCCGACGGCGTGGAGATCGACAAGTCCAACCTGCTGCTGATCGGCCCGACCGGCTGCGGCAAGACGCTGCTGGCACGCACGCTGGCGAGGGTCCTGAACGTCCCGTTTGCCATCGGCGACGCCACCACGCTGACCGAGGCGGGGTACGTCGGCGAGGACGTCGAGAACATCCTCCTGAAGCTCCTCCAGGCCGCCGACTACGACCTCGACGCCGCCGAAAGAGGCATCATCTACATCGACGAGATCGACAAGATCGGCAAGACCAGCCAGAACGTCTCCATCACCCGTGACGTCAGCGGCGAGGGCGTCCAGCAGTCGCTGCTGAAGATGCTGGAGGGGACCATCGCCAACATCCCGCCTCAAGGCGGGCGGAAGCATCCGGAGCAGCAGTACATCCAGTTGGACACGACCCACGTGCTGTTCATCGTCGGCGGGACGTTCACCGGCCTGGAAGACGTGATCAAGCGCCGCCTCGGGCGGAAGTTGATAGGGTTCGCCTCGGAAAGCCAGGCCGATGAGACACTCGAGGAACAGGGCAACATCCTCGCGCAGGTCCAGCCGGAAGACCTCGTCCACTTCGGCATGATCCCGGAGCTCGTCGGTCGCCTGCCGTGCATCACGTCCCTCTCGCCGCTGGACGAAGAGGCGATGGTCCGCATCCTGACCGAGCCGCGGAATGCGCTGGTCAGGCAGTATCAGCGGCTCTTCGAGCTGGAGAGCGCAACGCTGGAGTTCACCGCAGAGGCGCTGCGGACCATCGCGAGGAGGGCCCTGGAGCGCGACACCGGCGCCAGGGCGCTGCGGAGCGTCGTCGAAGAGCTCATGCTCGACCTGATGTACGAGCTGCCGGAGCAGAAGGACAAGGGCCACTACGAGATCACCGACAAGATGGCCAGCGGCGAGATCAAGCCCGGTCTCTTCGTGGCCAGGGAGGCGAAGAAGGAAAGCGCCTGAGCAGAACGGGGGCGAAACACGCGGCCAGGGAGGGGCGCGTCTCTCTTGTCTATGCCTCCCGGAGGGTCACCATCGCCGACCCCTCTTCGCCGGGCTCGATGTCGATCCGTCTGCCGGTCATCCGGGCGATGGCCCAGGCGTTGGTCCGGAGGTGGTCGGTGGGGCGCTCCGCGACGTAGCGGCTCTCGTGGGGACACAGGGCCAGAAGCGTGAGCAACTGGTCGCCCGCGTGGGCGTCCACCACGCCGGGGGAGTCGATGAACGCCAGGAGCTCCTCGACGGCCTCGTCGGCCACCCGTTCGGCGGGCTTGGAACGGGCGCCCAGGGCGAAGGCGCCGGCGACGCCTTTTGTGAAAACCGCCCGGAGAAACACGACCGTTCCCGGCGAGAACGTCTCCCAGGCAGCCTGCTCGATGGTGGCCCGGTGCTTCGCCGCCGCAAGCCGAGCGAGAGCCTGGGAGGTCTGCCGCTCGATGATGTGGGCGGCCAGCGAGTAGCTCGCGGCGGAGAGCCCCTCGATGCGCCGCAGCCTGCCGCGATCGATCAGCACGACCGGCTCGATGTTCTCGGGCGAGCCGACGCCGCGAATCTGCATCCTGACCTCGCCGCCGCCGATGGGGTAGAAGCCCGGCCGGGTCATCTCCACGTAAAGCTCAATGTTCGCCGCGCTCGCCAGCACGACGAACACGTCCCGGAGGTACTCGAAGCACGGCGCGAGGGGATTGTGCGTCCCCCCCGTGACGGTGACGTCGGAGTCTCCCTCGGCCAGCGTCAGCGCGGGGATGATGGTCTGAAGCACCAGGATGGCGGAGCCGGCCGTGCCGATGTCAAAGCGGTACTGCCCGGACCGCAGCTCCGCCGGCAGGAACATGACCTCCATCGAGCCGATCTCCGCGCCGGTGAGGTCGGCGTCGCAGATGGCCGCCGCGGCGCGCATGGCCGCAAGGTGCTGCGGGCGCAGCCCCGGGCGCTGCCGGCCGGCGCGAATGCCGGTCACCCGCACGGGCCTGCCCAGCGCGGCGGCCAAGCCCACGCTCGTCCTGAGAATCTGCCCGCCCCCCTCGCCCTGCGAGCCGTCAATCTGAATCGGCTGCGTCCTCATCGCGATAGATTGTAGCCATGCCAGACATGCGGCGAATAGGGGAAAAACCGCTTGGACGGGGACGACCTGTAGGGATGCGGATGCTATAATGGACCCCGGCGGCGATGCCCTGAGGAACGGGATATGACCAAGCTGTTGGAAGAGGCGATAAAGGCAGCATCGGAACTGCCTCCCGAGGAACAGGACGCTCTGGCGGCGATCCTGCTGGATGAGCTATCGTCTGAGCGGCGCTGGGCAAAGCAGTTCGCCGGGAGCCAAGACAAGCTCTCTGCGCTGGCCGAGGAAGCCCTTGGACATGCCGCGAAGGGCAAGACCCGGCGCCTCGATGAGTCGCTATGAACTCCTCCACGACGGCGCGGTTCCGGAAGGCGTTCAGACGCCTGCCGCCTGCAATCCGGCAGAAGGCTCGAGAGGCATTCCGACTTTGGCAGGCAGATCCGTGGAATCCATCGCTACGGTTCAAGAAGGTCCATCCGACAAGGCCCATCTACGCGGTCCGTGTCGGGCTCGGCTGGCGGGCGCTCGCCGTTATGGGGGACGATGAAGTCATCTGGTTCTGGATAGGTTCGCACGCCGACTATGACCATCTCGTTTCCTCCATGTGACGATACTCGTCCGCGTTTTGGGGCAGGGCAGTTCGTTTCGGAAACCGTCGATCCGGTAACCGAGGCTCACGCGTAGGTCGACTCGCTGGTGATTCCCAGCGCCCGGCGTTTGGCGCGGCGCTCGCGAGCGGCCTTGCGCTCGTACCCGGAGGCCCGGAAGGCCTCGAGCGGATCGGCCGGCACGCCGAGCGCCTTGCGGACCGCCAGCAGGATCGGCGTGACGTCCAGGTTGAATGCCGCGCGCAGCGTCTCTTCCGCGGCGACGGTATCCTCGGCCGCCTGGGCGCGGGCCAGTGCCCGGCGGTCCACGCACAACGCCTTCGCCAGGAGCTGCTGCACCGTGCAGGCCGTCTGGATCATCGCCTGAACCTTCGGCTTGATGTTGTGAGACTGGTCGATCATGTACGCGATGTCCAGGTCCCTGCCGGTTTCGTGCTCGTAGGCGGCGATCTCGTTGAAGATGCGGAACGCCTGGTACGGGTCGATCGACCCGACCGTCAGGTCGTCGTCGGCGTATTTCCGATCGTTGAAGTGAAAGCCCCCGAGCATCTTCTCGTCGATCAGCCACGCGACGATCTGCTCGATGTTGCACCCCGGGAGGTGATGCCCCGTGTCGACGAGGACCTTGGCTCGCGGCCCGGCCGCCTTCGCGAAGACATAGCTCGAGCCCCAGTCGAAGAAATCGGTGAAGTAGGCCCCGGGCTCGAAGGGCTTGTACTCGATGAGCATGGCCCTGCCGCGTCCCATGGCGTCGTGCGCCTTTCTGAGCGCGGCCGTCGCCCAGGCCTTGCGCTGGCGGATGTCGGCCTGCCCGGGGTAATTCGTCCCGTCGGCGAACCACAGCGAAAGGTAGCGGCTGTGCACGCGGTGCATGATCTCGATCGACTCGAGGATGTGCCGCAGCGCGAGCTTGCGGACGTCGGCGTCGCGGTTGGTCACCGAGCCGTGCTTGTAGCACTGGTCCTGGAAGACGTTGGGGTTGATCGAGCCGATCTTGACGCCGTTGGCCCGGGCCAGCCGCACCACCGCCCGGTCGAAACCGTTGGGGAAGTCCCACAGCACGTGGACGGCCACGGTGGGGCAGATGCCCGTGTACGCGTGGGTGACCCCTGCGTCGGCGAGCTTGTCTTCCAGGTCGACGGCCGCGGCGTCCTGGGTGAACTTGCCGAAACGCGTGCCGGTGTCGGCATAGCCCCACGAAGGCACCTCGATTCGGAACCGCGTCAGCCGATCGATCACCCGGTTGGCGGCGGCGGAAGACATGCGGCGGAGTCCGGGCTTCCTGGCCATCCGTCTCTCCTTGTCTCGCTCCCATGCGTTGGACTGGCAGCAATCTACGCTTCCGAGGGGGCAAGATCAACGGCTTTGCCTTGGCGCGGAACGGTCCGTCCCTACAATAACGACCACTGCTGGATTCCATGGATTAAAGGGCCTCTGACTGCCGTGGCCGTACTGACAGACTATCTCGCGCAGGAATCACTCCAGCGATTGCAGGACGAATTCGCCTCCGCGCTGCGCATTGGCCTTCGAGTCTGCGCGCCGGACGGTGAGCCCCTGACGGGGGCCTCAACGACGTGGCGACGGGGCGAGGACGCTGACGCGGCGCCGGGAGCAGACTCGCCGGATGCTCGCGGGGGCGTACAGGTCGCCGACGTTCCGATCCGCCTGGAAGGGCAGTTGCTCGGGAGGATCATCGTTGCCCCCCCGGCCGGCGGGCCGGACGTCGCCCGGGCCCAGCGGCCGCAGACATTGCGGCTGCTGCAATTGATGGCCAGCGTGATCGCCCGCAGGTGGAAGCGCCAGAAGCTCCTCCGCACGCGGATTGCCGAGCTGGCGACCCTGTACCGGCTCACGGCGGAGTTCACCGGCCGGCGCGACCTTCAGAGCGTGCTGGACCTGGTCACCCGAACGGTCGTGGGACTGCTCGGCGCGAAGGCCTGCGCGATTCGCCTGCTCAACGCCGAGCACACCGAACTGGTGATCAAGTCGGTCGCGAACCTCTCGCCGGAGTACCTGAACAAGGGCCCGATCCTCCTCTCAAAGAGCCTAATCGACCGGGAAGTGGTCACGGAGGGCAAGACCGTCTACGTCGCGGACGAGTCGGCGGACCCGCGGGTGCTCTACCCGGCCGAGGCCGCCAGGGAGGGCATCGTCAGCGGCCTGTGCGCGCCCCTGACGTACAAGGGGCGATGCGAGGGGGTCATACGGGTCTACATGGCCGAACGGCACGAGTTCGACTGGTACGAGAGATCGCTTCTGGAGGCGATCGCGGCGCAGGCGGCCGCGGCCATCGTCAACGCGCGGCTGTACCAGGAGGCCGTCCGCGGCGCGAACCTGCGGCGTCACGTGAACATGGCCGCGGAGGTCCAGCGGCGGATGTTCCTGGACGATGCGCCGCAGTTGAAGGGCTTCGACATCCACGCGCTGTACGTGCCGTGCTTCGAGCTGGGCGGCGACTTCTACGATTTTCACCACCTCGGGTCGGACAACCTCGGCGTGGCGGTCTGCGACGTGGCGGGCAAGGGCGTGCGGGCGTCGCTCCTGATGGCGTCGATCCGCGCGTCGCTTCGGGCGCACGCGGCCAACATCTACGACATGTCGGAGGTGCTGGCCAGGGTCAATCGCGACCTGTGCGCCTCCACGGCGGTCAGCGACTTCGCGACCCTGTTCTACGGCGTCATTGACGCCGCCCGGCGGCGTTTCACCTACGCCAATGCCGGCCATATGCCGCCGCTTCTGATCCGCGGCTGCCAGTGCGAGCGTCTGGCCACCAGCGGCGGGGTGATCGGCATCGAGCCGCAGTTCACCTGGCAGCAGCAGACGATGATCCTCTCCGGGGGGGACGTGATGCTGATCTTCACGGACGGCCTGACGGACGCGCTGGACTTCCGGAACGAGCCTTTCGGGCTCCGGCGCGTGGAACGTGCGGCGCTGTCGGCTGTCGAGCAGGGGCTGGACGCTCGCGGCATCGGCCGGCACGTCTTGTGGGAGGTGCGCCGTTTTGCCGGACTCCAAACTCGATTTGACGACTTGACTTTGGTTGCGATTAAGGTTCTATAGGAAGGGCGTTGACGGCTTCCCGGGGCCGGAAAGGAGCCCGGTGGAGATCTTTTTGGGAGATAGGGTGGTCTATGAGTCATTTCTGCCTCTTGAGTGCCCCGGACAACTATGTCGCAATTGACTGGGACCTCCTGACCGATCGGGCCGGCCGGGAGCACTGGCTTGACCATTTCGAGCAGCATTTCGCTCAGACCCTCGACCATGCCCGCACGTGGTATGGCCGATCGGCGGGCGAGCGTATCGAGGCCGCCGGCCGGGAGCTCAACGAGGCCATCCGGCGGCTCCGGGACGAGCCGGGGTCCCTGCCGAGCGGCGAGCTGAACATCATCGAGCTGGATCGCCTGCGGAGGGAGATACTTCATCGGCACGGCCTGGACGATCCGTTTCAGCACATCAAGGCCCGCGAGAACGCCGCGGCGATGGAGCTGTACCCCCGGGTGGTTCACGACCTGCACGTCATGGGCAGCGAGGAGAAATGGCTGCGCCTCGTCGAGTGCGTCTTTGCGGGCAACATCTTCGACCTGGGGGCCATGGAGACCATGCACCTTGCCCAGGAATCGCCGGACTTCCTGGGGCTCACCGAGAAGACCAAGCCTCGCCCGTGGCTCGTGGACGATTACGACCGCTTGGCGAGAGACCTTCTGACCGCGCCGCCGACACCGTGGCGAAAGGGCATCGTCTTCGTGGACAACGCCGGCAGCGACTTCATCCTGGGGCTCATGCCGCTGGTCCGCGAGCTGGCGCTGGGGGGGACGCAGATCGTGCTGGCCGCCAACGAGACGCCCGCCCTGAACGACATGACGATCGATGAGACGATCGACGTTGTCGAGAGGCTCGCAGGCGTCGACGCCGACCTGGCGGCCCTGATTGGGGGCGGCATGCTCGAGGTCGTCTCCAGCGGCAGCGACATCCCGCTGATCGACTTCTCCGAGGTGTCGGACGACCTGAACGACACGGCCGCCGACGCGGACATGGTGATCCTGGAGGGCATGGGCCGGGCCGTCGAGAGCAACTTCGACGCGGCGTTCACCGTCGATTCCCTCCGCCTGGCGATCCTGAAGGACGAGGCCGTCGCCCAACGCATCGGCGGGGAAGTGTTCGACTGCATCTGCAAGTACGTCCCGCTCGAGCGCGCGGAGGGCTGAAGCAACCCGGCTGGGGCAGGTGGAACGGCCATGCTGGGGTTGGTCTGCACTACAGTGGAGATTGTCCTGCTTGCCGGCCTGTTCGCCCTGGCGGTGGGCTTGGCGCAACTGGAGAAGATGAACCGGCTCCTGTGGGGCCTCATCGCCGCCGTCGTCTGCGTCGGGTGTCTGTTTCTGCCGTGGTTCTACGTGCGAGTTGCGATCGCCGCGGGCGTCCTGCTGGGAGCGATGATGGTACGGAAGCTCCTCAGGGGCCCACTGGGTTGACGGTCCCGATGCCCCGGCACCGCGCTGCCGGGGTCTTCCCCGCAAAGCCGGCCGGACGTGCACCGGCCGCCTACGCCGCCCCGCCGACGAACTCCAGCGGCAGGGCGTTGGGGACGACGTCCGCGTCGTGGCCTCGGCGGAGGAGCTCCTCGATGGCCGCCCGGGTGGCGACGTCCAGCTCCAGGGTCTCTTGGCTGACGCAGCTTCCCAGCGGCCCGGTGTCCATCTCGGACGTGCCGCCTCCGCGTTTGCGCAAGCAGTCCTCCGCGAATCGCACCGCCTCGGCCCGGTGCTCGATGCCGTATCGGATCGACGCCCGCAAGGCCGCCTCGATCCTGAGGCGGACGTCTTCCGCCAGGTCGCTCCGTATGGCCAGACAGGTAAGCGGCAGGGGCAGCCCGCCCGTTTTCTGGGCCCAGCCGGCGGCAAGGTCTGCCACGCAGCAGAGGCCCGAGTGCTTGAAGGCCGCACCGTCGCCGTGCATCAGCAGCGCGCAGTCGGCCAGGCCTATCTTTGCCGCCTGGGCGAGCTTGTCGGCCGGCAGGAGACGCGTCCTCGCCTCGGGCCGGGTGATCTGAAGCGCGAGCATCGCGCTGCTGGTCGCGTCGCCCACGGCAATGGTCGCGCGGTGGAGGCCGCCTTCAGAGATGGGCTCCGGCGCGGCGAGGACGGGTCCGAGGCCGCGGGCGAAGCACGCTCCGCAGCGGGCCAGGACGTAGCGCCGGCGAAGATACGGATACGCCGCCGCGCTGATCATGGTGGCCTCGAGCTCGCCGCGGAAGGCGCGGTCGTTCAGCGCGGACAGCCTGGCGGCGACCGGCTCGATGCTCAGCTCGCCGCTGTCGACCTTGCCGGCCGCCAGTCCGTAAAACATGACCCCGCCGTCGGGGGCGGGGCAGAAGCCGAGTCTGGTTTTCATACCCATCATGGTACCCATTTCCCGGGCCCAAGCAAGAGCATCAGCGGCATTTGTGTTTGGCCCTTGCATCCGGCCGGGCGGGCAGGTAACCGTGGCCGGACCATGACGCAGTATGGCCTCTTGGCTCTGGACATCGACGGCACGCTGGTCGGGCCGGACCAGATCGTCGCCGGCGACGTCGTCGAGGCCCTCGTCGCCGCCAGGGCCGGGGGGCTTCGCGTGTGTCTGGCCACCGGCAGAAGCCACGCCGAGTCCGTCGGCATCTGGAGGCAGCTTCGCCTCGAGCCGCCGTTCGAGCCGATCATCCTCGTCGGCGGGGCGATCGTCGGCGAGCCGGACACCGGCCGGACGCTCTACCAGCGAACGATGCCCTGGCCCGTCGCCTGCGAGTTAGCCGACGCCCTCGGCGAGCTGGGGCACGTGGCGATGGTCCTCCTGGACGGATGGCGATGGGGCGTGGACTACCTCGTGACGCAGGCGGGGGACCATGACGCAGCCGGTCGAGACTGGTTCTCGAAGATGGACGTTCGCGTCCGCCGGGTAGGGCGGCTGGCTGATGCGGCGGACCGACCGGAGGTGTTGCGGATCTCGGCCGTGATGCAGGCCGCGCGGGCGCGGTCGCTGGCCGAGCAGTTGCAGGCCCGGTTCGACGGGCGGCTGAACGTGCACGCGATTCTCGCGCCGAACTACCACGTGACCATCGTCGAGGCCCATGCCGCCGACGCGAACAAGATGACGGCCCTGAAGTATGTCGCCCAGGGCCTGCGGATCGCGTCGCGGCGGATTGCGGCCGTCGGTGACGACATCAACGACCTGCCCATGATCCGCGGGGCCGGGCTCGGTGTGGCCATGCTCCACGCGCCGCAGAGCCTGCTCGACGCAGCCGACCGCGTCGCGCGCGACGGCCTGGCCGCCTTCGTGAGGCGACTGGCCGCCGGCCGGTTCGACCCGGCGCCGTGAGGCGGACGGGCCGCTCAACGTCCGGCCACGGCCGTCTCCACCACCTGCTTCACGAGCCGGCGAACGCCCGTCTGGAGGTCGGCGAGGGCCTCGCCGGGGGCGGCCTTGGCCAGCTCGCCCCGGCGCTGGCTCTCGAAGGCGGCCGGGTAGATGCGCTTCACGTGCGCGTCGCCCGTGGCCGTGCCGAGGATCGCGCCGGTGCGGCTGTCCACGAGGATCGCCTGCATGACCGTCTTGTGCTCCAGGACGTTGCCCGGCACGGTCCAGAGGCCGAGGATGGTCCAGTACAGCACGGCCGCGTCGTTGAAGTTGTCCACCGCGCTGTCGGACTGGAGATACACCAGCAGCAGCTCGCAGTGCATCCGTCCCGCGGCCACGCGGAGCGAGTGCAGCGTGGGCCTGTCAGAGACGTGAGACACCGCCGAGATCGGGTGCACGCCGCGGATCAGGGCCTGGTCCTCGACGGCCTTCTCCCAGGTGAGCAGCTCCTCGGCGTCGATCCTGTCGAGATACGGCTGGTAGCCGGAGCAGTGGCTGCTGAGCTTGGCGACCGCAACGGAGGTCGGGAGCTTGGCGCGAACGTTCACGTCGAGCAGGTTGGCGATGTCCTGGTCGGTCATGGCCCTTTCCAGGCGGCTGACCTGCTTTGGATCGTTCACCAGGCCGGAGCGCAGCATGTCCGCGACGGGCTCCACCAGACCATGGTGGCTCTCGCAGCCGCCCAGCGTCGCCAGCAGCACGAGTGCGGTTGTCATCTTCATTTCGTGTCTCCTTGGGCTGGGTTTGCGGTTCATCGGGGGATATTCCGCTTGGGCGGCGGCTGCGCAGAAAAATGGCCTGGGCGTTGACGCGGGCGCGGCCATTGCGCGAGAATCTCGGCATCGTTTGCATCCGGGAAAGCCGTGGACGAACGAGAAGCCGAGCTTGTTCTCCGTTGCCTGTCGGGGGAGACGTCTGCCTTCGAGGCGCTCTACGGCGCTCACGCCGGGCGGATCGCGGCGTACTTCCTTCGCAGCGGCTTCGCGCGGGCCGACGCCGACGACCTGACCCAGGAGACGTTCACGCGGGCGTTTCGCTCGCTGGGCACGTTCGACGCCGATCGCGGCGCGTTTCGCCCCTGGCTGGCCACGATCGCGCGGAACGTCGCCCGCAAGCGCTGGGGCCGACGGGCCGAGCCGGGAAACTTCGACCCGGAACTGGCCGAGGACGTGCTGGCCGGGGCCGACAACCCCCAGACGGCCGCCCAACAGGCAGAGGAGATCGACGCCGTTCGCGACTGCGTCTCCCGCCTGCCGGAGCAGCTCGGGCGGATCATCCGCCTGCGGTACGTCGAGGGCCGCAGCACGCGGGGCGTGGCCGCCGCGACGGGAATCCCCGAGGCGACGGTTCGCAGCCGCCTGGGGGAGGCATACGAACGGCTGGCGCGGTGCCTGGCCGCCAAGGGCGTGATGGAGTAGTTTTGCTTAGCTGCGCGGCTGTGCCTGGCCGAGGATATAGAAGTATGGATACGGAGACGGCTACATGAGCCGGGACGGTGACAATCTGGACGCCGCGAACGAGAAGCTCGAGCCGCTGCTGCGGCAGTGGGGGGGCGACGAGGCCTCGCGGACCGCCGACGTGCCCCCGGCGCCGGCGCCTCCGGGACGGGCCGGCGGCGCGCTGACGCCCGTGCTCCGCTGGGCGCCGCTGGCCGCGGCGGCCGTGCTGCTCGTCGCGGCGGCCTGGCTCTACGTCGAGTCGCTTAGAAACGCACGTCTGCCCGGACCCGCGCCGATCATCGAAGAGATACCGATCGTTGCGACGCGCCCGGATCAGGAGCAGATCGACCGGCTGAAAAACCAAGCCGCCGAACTGCGCAGGCAGCTTGCCGAAAGCGAGACCCGGTTGGCGGCACTGGCCAAGCTGCCCGAGAAGCTCAAGGCCCTCGAGGAGCTTCGCGAATCCGATCGCGTCCTGCACCTGGCCGAAGTGAAGAAGCTGAACGTGGGCCTCGAGGCGACGACGAAGGCCAGGGACGACCTGGGCGGCAAGGTGGCCGCGGCCGAGCAGCGCATCGCCGCCCTGGAGAAGGAGAAGCAGGCCCTCCAACCTGCGGGCGACGAGCTGGCAAAGGTGAAAACGCAGCTCAGTGATCTCCAGAAGCGCCTGGCGGCGGCGACGGAGGAATTGGCGCGAAGCCGCAAGGAGCACGATGCGGCGATTGCGGCCGCAAAGGAAGCAAACCGGCAGGCGGACCGATGGAACACCCGCCAGCAGGAGTTGATCCTGGCCTTCCAGCAGACGTACCTGGCGTCGGCGGCCCCGGGCAGCGAAGGCCTGGCGGCCCGCAAGACGGCTGCAAGAGCTCGGGAAGTGGTGGGGCGGATACCCGAGATCCTCCCGGACGTCAGAAGCGACTCGACCCGGCAGTTGATCCACCGGCTGGAGGTGGTCCTGATCCGCCTGGAGCTTCTGGACACCGCCCGCGTCGGCGCGGAGAACACGTTCCTGAAGCTGCTGGCCGCAGGCGACTTCCCCAAGCAGATCGACGAGGCCCTGCAATCCGGCGGCGAGCCGCAGCGCGTGCGGACCTGGCTGCTGGAGGCCAAGCTCATCCTCATGGGAGCCGGACATGTGGGCTAGGATGCCCGTTCACATCCTGACGGCGCTGCTCGCGGCGGCGGCCGGCATCCCGCTGGGGGGATGCGCCGTTTCCGAAGGCGGCGGCTGGTTTGGCGGGCTCTTCGGCTACGAGCAGCCGCGACAGGCCGCCCTCATCGAAGCGGGCAACGGCGACGACTTCGAGGAAGGCATCTCGTTGGTCTCCCAGTTGAAGTACGACGAGGCGGAGCGGAAGTTCTTCAACGCGTTGGAGTGGTACGAGGCGGCGGGCGACCGGCCTCGTACGGCCGAAACGAAGTTCTGGCTGGCCTTCTGCTACGAGAAGCAGGGCCGCATTCCCGAAGCAAAAGAGCTCTACAATCACATCTTGAAGAAGTACCGAAAGACCCCCGCCGCGGGCCAGGCGGCAGAACGTCTGGGCCGGCTGGCGGCGCCGTAGAGGACCGCCTCGGCCGGCGCCGACGGCCGGACGACCTGCCGCGCGGAAGGCGAGGATTCTCAGAACGTGTATGAAAACGGCTCTGGGCGTGGCATGGGCGTCTCGCCCATGAGTCGCAGGGCCGTCCCGGCCCTGCGGATAGGCGGCTGCCACGGCCAGGATGGCCGTGGGACGCACGGGCAAGATGCCCGTGCCACCCCGCAGGCCACCTCGATCGTCCCGGTCTGCGGTTTTCATACACTTCTCAGAGAATCACGAGGTTTATGGTGTTGACAGCCTCGTTTTTCATGGTAATATAGGTGGTGGAGGTTCGTGGTTCGGTCCCGCTGCTGGGAGCGATGGGACCGCATTCGGCGTGAGCCCGCCGGATGACTGTGAGGGCAAGGTCGTTCCTGCTCATTCGTACCTGCCTCAGGTCGGAGATTCGCCGTAGCGATGGCGGACCCCACCGGCCGAGTTCCCATTGCCGGAACATTCGGGTTGTGTCCGGGCATTTCGATTGGCCCGGGCTACGGAACAGGGAAACGACTTGCAGGCACGATGAGGATTACAACCATGTTGCAGAAGACAATGACGATTGCGGTCGGTTTACTCCTGCTGTCTCCCATCGCGGCGGCCTCGGAAATGCGCCTCCTCTTGGATCCGTCCGGGCTGTCGGCGGAGGCCGAATTCACCCTCGTGGATCCAACGACTCTCGAGGTCCGGTTGCGGAACACTTCCGCTGACATGCCGCCCGGCTTCACCAACTCCGACCAGATCCTGACGACCATTTCCTGGGACTTCGGCGCCCCGGGGATCAACGAGGACGATCCTGCGATCGTCGGCGGATCAGTGGTCACCGGGCCGACCAGTTATTCGATCAACTTCGACGTCGCCGTGGGACCCGGCGAGGACGTCAGCGGGGAGTACGGCTACGGGAACATCGGCAGCACCGGGATGCTGCCCAATTTCGTTACCGCGAACCGGTCTCACGCCACTCCCTTCGGCGGCGCGAACCTCTATGGCCCGGTCAACATCGAGGGACCCGCGGGCGGGCTGGTGTCCGATCCCATGCTGTTGCCCATCGGCGGGCTGGGAGCCATCCAGGATGGGATCATTGCCACGCTGCTCCTGGACAAGCCGCTGGCCGATCTGAGTTTCCTGACGGACAACCCGGTCCGGGTCGAGTTCGGCTCTGACGCGGCGTTCGTCCCCGAGCCGGCCACGCTGTCGCTGCTGACGCTGGGCGCCTGCCTGCTTCTGGCCCGCAGGTCGCGCAGACGCCCGTAGGCAGGTGGACCCCGCCGGGAAGCGTGAACGCCGGTGCTCTCGGAACGTGGGCGGCATCCCCGCGTTTGTCGCCTATTGCTCCACCTTGCCGCGCCGCTGGAGCCAACTGGCCATCAGCCAGCACACCAGCGCCCAGGCCGACCCGGCGGCCCAGCCGGCCAGCACGTCCGTCGGCCAGTGCACCCCCAGGTACACCCGGCTGAGGCCTACCGCAAGCGTCACCAGGACCGGCAGGACGATCAGGTAGACCTTCAGCCGGCGAGTCGCCTGGAGGCGCGCCAGCAGCGCCCCGAGCGTCAGGTAGGTCACCGCGGACATCATCGAGTGCCCGCTGGGGAAGCTGGCCGTGTAGACGTACGAAAGGCGTGGGACGAGGTTTGGCCGCGGGCGGTCGAAGCCCCGCTTCAGCAGCAGCGACAGCAGCAGCCCGCCGCCCACCGCCGCCAGGACCAGGATCATCGCGTGGTGCTTCCGCTGCATCGCCAGGAAGAGGCAGACGGCCAGCGTCAGTCCCGTCAGGACCCCCATGCCGCCGAGGGCGGTGAAGTCCCGGCCGATCTCCTCGAGCCATCTCGGCCCCCAGGGGTCGGCCGGGTCGCCCGGGTCGCGCATCGCCAGCAGGACCCGCCGGTCGAAGCCGTGGGTCTCGCCCTCGGCGACCTCGTCGGCGATCTCGGCAAACCCCCAGATCCCCGCGGCGATCGCCCCGACGGCCGCCAGCGTGACCACCTCGCACCGCCCCACCCGCCGCAGCAGCTCCCCGACCCGCTGCCGCCAGGGACTCCCGTTATGAACCGCCGGTTCCCTCAAGTGGCTCATCCTTTGAGAGCTGACGGCTTACTTCTGCCCGCTTTCGCTGAGGCGGCGGTAGTAGTGCTCCAGGACGTCCTTGAACTCCTCGGGGAGCTTGCCCTTCATGGCGTCGGCGATGTCGTCGCGGATGTACTTCGGCATGCCGCCGGAGGTGTCCTCGGTGACGTCGATGCTGCCGATCCGCAGCTTGGACTGCCGCAGCGCGCCGAGCGTCTTGTTCTTCGACCTCAGGACGTTCTGATAGCGCCCCTTCTCGAGGTCTCGCTGGACGCGGTTCATCAGCGTGATGGCCTGTAGGAACTTGAAGCCGGCGTAGTCGTTGACCTTGAACTGGCCCCTGAGCCGCTCGGCCTTGTTGACCAGGGAGGCCTGCTTGCGGGCCATGCGGGGCATTTCCTTCTTGATCTCCGGCGGGACGGGGCCTTCGAGCCCCTCGGCGCCGCTGCCGGAGAACTTCCCGCCGCCGGTGGCCCCGCCGGGGGGCTCGGTGGAGGTGTCGTTGACCTGCCCCTTCTGGAACGGCTCGGGCGTGAGGCGCGTGGGCGTTCGCCGCCCGCCCTTGCCAACGGCCTTGTCCTCGACGAACTCGCCGCTGCTCTTGCCGCTGCGCCCCTCGCCGCTTCGCCCGGACAGCTCGTTGGTGTTCGGCAACTGGTTGCCCGTGACGCCCTGGGCGCCCATGTTGGAGATCGGCCCGTCCATCGCGTCCCAGCCGATGCCGTCGGAGCCGCTGCCGGCCGCCCGCGCGGTCAGGTCGTCCATCTCGTCGAACAGCTCCTCCTCCTGCTCCAGCAGGTCGCCGACGAGGTCCTCCAGCTCCGTGGGCAGCTCGGGCAGCTCGATCTTGCCCTGGTCGTCCGGTATGGACTCCATCGCCCACTTGATGCGGTCGGGCTCGTCGGGCAGCCACTTCTCGAGGTTGTCGCGGATCTCCTCCCCGCCGCCCAGCGCGCCGTCCTCGGCGGCCGTGGCGATCTCCGTCGCCTTCTTCTTCAACGCGTCCTTGGCCATCGTGATGTCGCTCTTGACCGCCATCAGCTCCTTCAGCATCGAGGGGTTCGAGAAGTCCTGCTCGACGAGCTTCGAGAAGTCCGCGAAGGCCTCGTTCATGAACTTCTCCCACTTGTCCTCGGTGGTCATCAGCTCGTGCAGGAGCTCCTCGTCCTCGGAGGTGAAGCTGTCCATGGGCTTCTTGGTGAGCCGCTCGGTGGCGGCGATCACCTTCCTCTGCTCCTCCAGGAACTCCTCGAGCTTCGCATCGAGGGCCTTGAGCTTCTCCAGCGCATCGGGCGGCAGGTCGCCGGGGGCGGCGCTCTTGGTCTTGGGGTCTTCCTTGTTGGCCAGCGAGGGCATGATGGCCAGCAGCGTGTGCAGCGTGTCGAGGATGCGGTCCTGCGTGGCGGCGAGCGTCTCGCAGGCCTTGTCGCGCCCGTCGAGCTTCTCGAGCTTGGTGACGATCTGCCCCTGGTCGACGGCCAGCCGGGCCTCGTTGTTCGCCAGGATCGCCACCGCCTGCTGCACGGTCACCATCTCCTTGTCGAAGGGGAACTTCTCGGCCAGCTCGATCAGGGCGGCGCGGATCTTCCTCTGGCCGGTGACGATCTCGCCGGCCGTGGCGAGCACCTTGGTGAGCTCCTTGTGCTCCTTCCAGCAGATGCCGGTGTTGACGCGCTGCTCTTCCTGCATCCGCAGGATGGCCAGCAGCTTCTGCCTCAGCTCTTCGTAGCGTTTGGCCTTCTCGGCGGCAAGCTCCTGGGCGTCCTGGACGAGGATCTTGAACCGCCCGGAGGTGGTCGTCTGCGGCCCGCCGATCCTCGGCAGGTTCCGGTTGTCGCTGACCGTGGCGTAGTAGACGATCACGTCGCCCTTGACCGTGCCCTCGGGGAGCTGGAAGGCGTAGGCGCACTCGGCCTTGTTCACGCCGTTGACCTTGTACTTGTGGATCTCCTCGGGCTCGGTGCCCTCTTTGCCCGCGTAGAACGACCCGGCCGTCAGGCCGTACTTGTCGTACACGCGGACGACCGTCTGGAGTTTGCCCCCGGGCGGCACGGTCGTGTCGCGGTTGGGCGCGGCGAACTCGATCTTGGGCGGCGCGTCGGGGACCGCGTGGATGCGGTAGTAGCCCTTCATGAGGCTTCGCCCGGCGGCGCTGAAGGTGTCCTTCATCTCGACCTCGGGGTCGGGGAGCTGCTGGCGGGTGTCCTCGATGACCACGCGATACGCCCCGTCTTCGTGAACGAACAGGTCGGCGGAGAAGCTCCGGCGGTCGGGGGCCGGGCGCATCGGCGCGCGCGAGACGTTCTGTCTGTCGAGCGTGACCCGGTCGACCGGCGAGGCCGTCCGCAGCGTGACGGTCACCTTCGAGCCGAGCGGGGCCTCGATCGACCCGGCCGCGTTGCGAACGGTCTTGCTCTTCAGGTGAGTGTACGGCGGGTACTCGTAGTGCAGGTCGAGGCCCTCGATCTTCACGCGCTGGAGGACGTTGACCTTGTAGTAGGGCTTGTCGGCCGGCCAGCGCGAGTTGCCGATGCAAACCGCGAACTCGAAGGACTGCTCGACGTTCGGCAGCGAGAGCGTGAAGGTCCTGTGGCCGTCGGCGGGCAGCATCTGCCTCGGCGCGGCGGCGTCCTTGAAGATCACCTCGCCGCGGTAGGGAACGTGCTGCTCGTTGCGGATGGTCGCGACGATGGCGACCGTCTCGCCGACGAAGCACGTGGCGCCGTCCTCCGGCAGGAGCCGGATCAGCTCGATGTCGTTGACCTGCGGGATGTACGCCGTGGGGGCCATCGCGCCCCGCAGCCCGCGGCGGAACGGGCCCGGCTGAAAGACCGCGAACAGCGCGACCGCCACCGCGATGATGCCCGTGGTGAGCACCCAGCGGGACAGCGGGCGAGTCGAGATGCTCTCCCGGACGTCCACACGCCGGGAGCGCCGGGCGGTCTCGTGAATGGCCAACTGGACCAGCTCCGGGCTCGTCTGATCGGTGTCCCTGGCGAGCAGCACGGAGTTGATCAGGTCGTTTCGAAGCTCCGGCATCGCCTGCTCGATGAAGCGGGCGGTCTGGGCGGGGTTCTGCTTCCAGCTGATCGCCCTCACGACGAACCAGGCCAGTCCGCCCACCGCGGCCAGCAGCGCCAGAATCAACAGCGCCCACCGCAGCATGACAGGCGGCTGGTCGGGCCAGTAGCCCAGGGCCAACCCCAACACCAGCAGGGCGCCGAGCACGATGGCGGCCACCGCCAGCACGCCCGTCGCCAGGCGAAGCGCCCACCGGCGGGCTCGGACCGTGTCCAACTGCCGGAAGATGTCGTTCAGCCCCGTGTAATGTGGCAGCGTGGTCATTCTCAACTCCTCATCCGGCCAGGGCGCACAACACAAGCGCCAGATCTAGAGACATATCGTCCAGACTCCAATTATTCTAACGCAGTTTCCGCGTCCGAGGATACGCCGGAATGCAGGGAAAAGCCGGCGGATGAGTCCCGATGTACATCGGGACGAACCTGCCTGCCGGCAGGCAGGTCGGCCGGAAGGCCCGGCCCCTGCCCCGATGCACACGCCACGTCACGGGAAGAATGACCGGGGCGGCCCAACGCCGGCCGTGTTATAAGGGGTGTTTCAACCCATTGTCATCAGGAGAGCCATTATGGGGCACGTCGGACCGAAACGGGCCATTACTCGTCGCGGGTTCCTCAAGGGCGCCGGAGCCGTTGCCTTTGGCGTGCCGTACGTCATCACCTCCGGCGCCCTGGGCGGCGCGGGCCGCCCGCCCGCCAGCGAGCGGATCGTGATGGGCTTCGTCGGCATGGGCGGCCAGGGCACCGGCGACATGCGAGGCTTCCTGGGCTTCAAGCAGGTGCAGGGCGTCGCCGTCTGCGACGTGGTCGGCGGGCATCGCTACCGCGCCAAGGACCACGTGGACAAGAGGTACGGCAACACGGACTGCGCCGCGGTCGTGGACTTCCGGGAGGTCGTGAGGCGCGACGACATCGACGCCGTGTTCATCGGCACCCCCGACCACTGGCACGCGATCATCGGCGTCGACGCGATGAGGCACGGCAAGGACGTGTACTGCGAGAAGCCCGAGACGCTGACGGTCCGCGAGGGCCGCAAGATGGTCGAGACCGCCCGCCGATACGGGCAGGTCTTCTCCGGCGGCAGCCAGCGCGTCTGGGGCGACTACAACTGGTTGCACCGAATGGTGTGGGGCGGGGCCATCGGCCAGCCGCAGGAGGCGTGGGTGAACGTCGGCGGCCCGTCGCGCCTCTGCGACCTGCCCCCCGTGGATACGCCGGCGGACGTGGACTGGGACATGTGGCTCGGCCAGGCGCCCTGGCGGCCGTTCCATCCGTCCCTCATCCGCGGCGGCTTCAGGTCGTGGCGCGACTACTCCGGCGGCGGCATGACCGACTGGGGCTGCCACGGCTTCGGCGGGGCGCTCTACTGCCTCCAACTGCACGAGACCGGGCCCGTCGAGGTCATCCCGCCCGACGGGAAGGACCACGAGCGCCTGACCTACGTCTTCGCCAACGGCGTGCGGATCTATCACGGGGGCGGCTGGGGCGGCATCCTCTCCTTCCGGGGCACGGAGGGAGAGACCCCGCCGCGGGACCGCCGGAACCGCCCGTCGCCGCCGAACGTCCACGTGCCGAACTACAAGGGCCGCGGCGGGATCTTCGGCGACTTCCTCCACTGCGTCCGCACCCGCGAGCGGCCGTTCCGCGACATCGAGATCGCCCACCGGACGGCCAGCCACTGCCACATCGGCAACATCGCCTACTGGCTCAAGCGCCCGCTGAAGTGGGACCCGATCAAGGAGCAGTTCATCGGCGACGAAGAGGCCAACCGGTGGCTCAGCCGCCCCATGCGGGAGCCCTGGCGCCTGTGATCGACACCGGCAAGACCGCCGGGAAGGAGACCTGGCCATGGTTCGAGACCGGCGAGTCACTCGGCGCGGCTTCCTGGGGAAGCTGGCGGCGGGGGCGTTCGGCGTGCCGGCGGTGGTGAGGGCCTCGGCCCTGGCCGGCAGGGGCCGCGTCGCCGCCAGCGATCGGATCGCCGTGGCCGCCATCGGCGTCGGCGGCCGGGGGAGCAACGTCTTTCGAAGCCTGACCGCCGGGTCCGACGCCCAGGCAGTGGCCGTCTGCGACGTTCAGCAGGACCGGCTCGAGCCGTTCCGGCAGGCCGGCCTCGGCACGTACAGGGACTTCCGCGACATGCTGGCCCGCGGCGACCTCGACGCGGTGGTGGTCGCCAGCCCCAGCCACTGGAAGCCGCTGCACACCGTCGCCGCCGCCAGGGCGGGCGCCGACGTCTACTGCGAGAAGCCCATGTCCCTGACCGTCGGCGACGGCCGGGCCATGGCCGCCGCCGTCCGGCGATACGGGCGCGTCTTCCAGCACGGCACGCAGCAGCGCAGCAGCAGGGAGTTCCGCTTCGCCTGCGAGATGGTCCGCAGCGGGCGGATCGGGGCGCTGCGGTTCGTCGAGGTGAACGTGGGCGGCCCGCCGAGGGACTGTCATCTTCCCGCCGAGTGCGTCCCCAAGGGCATCGACTGGGACCTGTGGCTCGGCCCGGCGCCGTGGCGGCCGTTCAACCCCGCCATCTGCATGCGCGGCTGCGGCGCCTGGGAAGGCTTCCGCGACTACTCCGGCGGCGGCATGACCGGATGGGGCAGCCATCACTTCGACATCGCCCAGTGGGGCCTGGCCGCCGACGAGACCGGACCGGTGCAGATCGCCCCCCCCAACTGGAAGACCACAAGGGGCGTCACCTTCAGATACGCCAACGGGGTGGAGGTCCGCCACACGGGGCGGATGGGCGAATGGGCGGTCGTCTTCCACGGGGCGCGAGGCCGCATCGCGGTCAACCGCGGGAAGCTCCAAAGCTGGCCGCCGTCGGTCATGCGCGAGCCGATCGGCCCCGACGAGGTCCATCTCTACAAGAGCCCCGGACACGGCGCCGACTTCCTCCATTGCGTCCGGACGCGGCAGATGCCTGTCTGCGACGTCGAGATCGGCCACCGCACGATGACCGTCTGCCACCTGGGCAACATCGCCTGCCGGCTCAGGCGGCCGCTGAAGTGGGACCCGGCCGGCGAGCGGTTCATCGCCGACGATGAGGCCGACCGCCTCCTCGACCGCGCCAGGCGCGAGCCGTGGCGGCTCTGACCCGCAAGGGGCGGCCGGTCCCCAATCCGGACCGCCGGATCAGACACCGGCCTCGCGGTACCGGGCACACGGGGTCCACGAGCCGAGCGGGCGCCGGCAGCCCTTGCACGACACTTGCCCCTGTCGCTGCTTGCAGTAGCTGTTCACCACGTACTCGAAGACCATGGCGTTTCGTATCGCGAACGCGATCTCCTCGGCGATCGAGACGAGCAGGAGCTCCTCGTCCCTCGTGAAGGGGACCCCTTCGGCCTTGTTCAAGACCTCCAGGACGCCGATCCGCTCCTCGCCCGCCGTCAGGGGGACCGCGATCATGTTCCTCGTCCGGAAGCCGGACGTCGAATCGACCTCCCCGTAGAACCGCGGGTCGCCGGGCACGTCGTTGACGACCTCCGACTGCTGCGTTTGCAGGATCGCGCCGGCCACGCCCTTGTCGGCAGGGAAGGTCGCCGCTATCAGCGCGGGCTTTGCCGACCCCGCGACCTGGTAGAACCGGAAGTTCTTCTTCTCGTCGTCCAGGAGCAGCACGGAGGCGGCTTCGGCCGAGACGGCTTCCATGCTGCAATGCAGCGCGATCTCCAGCAGCTCGCGCAGGTCAATGGACTTGGCGAGCATCGAGCTTATAGTCAGGTAGGTCGTCAGGTGCCAGAGCTGCCGTTCGGACTCCGCCCGCCCGACCAGGCTCGCCACGGCGTGGGCAAGCAGGCGGAGGCACCCGTCGGGGACTTCCGGCGAGGACGCTGTCGCGCCCTCGCTCGCCGCCAGTCCTGTCAGCCCGACGCGTCTATCTCCGGCCCGCAGGGCGTAGAGGGTGAAGCTCTCGCCGCCTCCGGCACGGGCCAAAGCGGGCAGCGAGAGCGGCTGTGGCCCGGCCGAGCTCGACAGCCGATCGAATCGCTCGGCGCACAGGGCCTCGACCTCCTCCTCCGCATCGGGCGGCAATCCGTGCTGGAAGAAGCGAGGTCCCGGCAGGCGCGGATCGGCCACGTAGAGAAACGCTGAAGACGAGCGCGCCGTTCCGGCGACGAGAGGCAGCGCGCGGCGTGCGAGCTCATCGAGCCCCCCGGCCGCGAGGGCCGCTTCGGCCAGCTCCGCCAGTGCCGCACCGTCGGACCCCCAGGGCCGATACTGCGACTCAGCAGCAGACACGCTGTGCGCCTCCTTCGGTCGAGTTGTCCTGCGGCTCTCCGGCTCCGCGCCGCGGACGCCGCCACACAACTGCTTGCTCGGCAACTTCCCACACACAGTCTAGCGCCGCGCGGCGTGCATTCCAAACGAGACCTCGGGGCGCGCGGGGCGCCGGCGGGGACGATTGAACGGGTCGGCGGCCAAAGGCTATACTGGTCTGCATGAAGATCTTCGCCAAGACGCCCTGGTACGCCGGCGGGCTGGCATTTGAATGCGTGCAGTGCGGCCGATGCTGCGAGGGGCCGGAGGAGGGGTACGTCTGGGTGACGACCGACGAGATCGTCGCCATCGCCGACTACCTCCGAGTTCCCGAGGACCAGGTGAGGAAGAAGTACGTCCGCAGGGTCGCCGCCGGGCAGTACAGCCTCGTCGAGCGGAGGGACAATCGGGACTGCGTGTTCCTCAGGGCCGCCGAGGGCGGGCGGCGCCGCTGCGCGATCTACCCCGTCCGCCCCGTGCAGTGCCGGACCTGGCCCTTCTGGCCGACGAACCTGGTGAACGCCGACATGTGGGCTCAGGCCGGCCTGCGATGCAAGGGCATCAACTGCGGGGAGCTGATCCCCTTTGATGACATTGAGGCCAGACGCCTTGCCACACGACGTTAACTCCGCTGTTGGCCGCGGGGGCGGTCTGGCCGAGGCCGTCGAACGCTGCCGCCGGGATGCCGGGTTCCTTTCCGACCTTGCGGGGGTCCTCTCGGAGGCCGACGCCGCCGTCGCCGAAGAGCGCCCCGCGTGCCGGGCCTGCGGCGCGTGCTGCCGTTTTGAGGAGTTCGGCCACCGGCTGTACGTCTCGACGGGCGAGCTGGCCCTGTTGAGCGTATCGCGGCCGAGGCGCGTCTGCCGCCCGGGCCGCTGCCCCTACCAGGTGGGCCAACGCTGCACCGCGCGGCGCCGCCGCGGGCTCGGCTGCCGGGTGTTCTTCTGCGACCCCGCCGCCGGCGAGTGGTCGGCTGCGGTGTATGAACAGCATCACCGAGGGATCCGACTGCTCCACGCCAGGGCCCATCTGCCCTATCACTACGTGGAGCTGACCGCGGCCCTGGCGGAGCTGTTCCCGCCCGGCCGGTAGGGCCCGCCCGAGCCTCGCCGTGGAAAACGCGTTTTTTTGCGTTGACACCGTCCGGCGGCCTCCATAGCATGGGCCTGAAAGCGGCGGCGCCGTTCGGCCGCACTTGAAGCCTTGTGGAGAGCACGACGATGAGGAAGCTGTTAATCGCAATGGTCTTGTTCAGCAGCATGCTGATGGGTTGCAGTTCCGCGGAAACGGCGAGGGAGCGTGGCCGCCGGCTGAGCCTTCAGGGCGACCTCCAGTTCCGCACCTTCATGGACGACTGCGACTACGTGCTGCTCATGGAGCGAAACTGCCGCATGACCAGATGGATCAACCGCGTCGGCTATTGACGTGGGCCCGCATCGCATCTGACAGCAGCCTCCGGCCCCCGGCGGTCGGAGGCCCTTTTCTTGCGCATCGGCTCGTTCTTCCACTCTCGCCGGTCCCCGGCGGCCGGGCATATCGGCTTGACAAAGCCGGTTTCCGTGGTATAATGCCGTCCGTTGTGAGGGCTTGATCCTATCAAGGAGACTTCGTTGACTCGTGGATCCGTTAACTCGTTGATTCGTAAGATGCTCCGTGTCGCGGAGCCTTTCGGCGCCCGCTCTTGCGCCCACGCTCAACAACTGCCGCCGAGACAACGAGTGAACGAGTGAACGAGTCAACGAATTGACGATCTTTCGTTGTAGTGTTAAGCTTCGTGTTGACTTTACGGAGGGCCGATCCGCTCAACCGTGCTCGCGGCGGCCGGTCTGTGCGGCCGTCGCGGGGCACGACGCGCCGGAGGTCAACGCGGCAGATGACATGAGAGAACCGGAGCGCGGCGGCTGATGGGAGTACTCCGCTGCACCCCAATACCGACGGCTCCGGTCCTATCTCCCTGTTCGGCCAGATCGTCAAGCCACTGAAATAACCTCAGCCGGGAAATCCGTGGCACGGGCGTCCCGCCCGTGCGCCTGCCTGCCGCAGGCAGGTCGCAGGGCCGTTCCGGCCCTGCGCTTCTGCCCGACTCCACGACCGAGACGGTCGTGGCACCCACGGGCAAGTCCAGCGGACCCCTGCGGGGATGCCCGTGCCACCGTGGGATCTCTAATCGTGCTCGTCCTCGTCGTCGTCCTCGTCCTCGGTTGTTTGTCGTTCCCGCCCTCGGCTCCTGGCTGCCGGCTACGACTTCCGGGTTCCGAGTTCCGGGTTCCCGGTTCCTCCCGGCCGCGAAGGGCCCTCGACTTCCACCCCGCCGCGCGGTATCCTCAACGATAGAAGACGGCCTGCCGCCGGCCGCGCGGTCGTCCGGGCGAAGCGGCGGGGGCCGACGGGGCGGTGAGTGTGTCCCGCTCACTATTACGAAAGCGTTATCTGGTTGATCCGTTGACTCGTTCACTCGCAGTCGGCCAGACGGCCGCCCCGGCCGAATGCGGCCGGCGCCGTCGGACAAGCGACACCCGGACGAACGGCGAAGCCTCCGCCGAGATAACCAGTCAACGAAACAACGAGTCAACGAGAATCACGTTGTTCGTCTTCACGGCACGGACCTCCTTTACCGTGACACACAAAGGAAAGCCCTGGCAGCTCCGTGGCCCCCATCGCGACCTCCATGTCGCTGGCGGAATGTCAGGGCACGGTTAGGGTAGCTGTCAATCGCTTTTCTCGGACAAAGTCAGGTGGCGTGGCCCGAAATCCAGATCGAGTCTTGGTCACAGCTCAGCGAGAAGCTGGCTCTACTCGTCCCCGGCACCTCATGTGTCTATAGAGGACATGAGAAGCGATGAAGGGTAAGGCACCAGTTGTGAGGCAGGTTTCATGGCCGTTCGTCCTGCCACAGATTGCCGCGATGGCCGCCTCAGTATTCGTCGTGTATGTGGTCCTCAGGCCGCAGGAGTTCGTCCACGCGCTCATGATCGGGTGCGGCATCTACTTGGTATACTCAATCGGGTCTCGTCGCCTCATCACGCGAGCACATCGGAAGGGCATCCGCCTGTCAAAGCGGGGCGAGTTCCGCGAAGCGATCGAGCATTATAGGCGCAGCCATGACTTCTTCACCATGCACCCGTGGGTCGACAAGTATCGAAGCATCATCTTGATGAGCTGCTCTGCGATCAGTTACCGGGAGATGGCCTTGGTCAATATGGGGTTCTGTTACGGGCAGATTGGCGAGGCCCAGAAGGCCAAGGAGTGCTATCAGGCGGCAGTCGATGCGTTTCCACGTTCCGCAATGGCAGCGTCTGCTCTGAGAATGATCGATACGTTTGAGTCCAAAGGGAAGCCCGAACCAGCTACTGCAGCCGACGGCGAGGACGCCGCGGCTGAGTAGCGCCGTTGTGGACCAGGAGAAATGACGCGATGATCGACTTCACCTGCCCCGAGTGCGGCGACCCCAACTTCATAGCCGCCGAGCTGGCCGACGACGTCCGTGCCGCGGCGCGATCCCTGGGCCAGTTTCCGCAGGCCGCCTTGGAGCACCGCCTGGGCTGGCGAGCCCTCGCCCCTCTCAAGGCCGCCGTCCGCAGATCCCATCAGCCCGCCGAGGGCCGGGAGGCTAGCGTTGTCGGGTGCGGGCGATGACGGCGGCGAAGCGGCCGGCGGCGTCGGCCTCGACGCGGTAGCTGGGGAAGAGGTCGTTTCGGCAGATCGTGCAGATGCCGGCCACGTGGACGTTGCGAGGGGCGAGGCCGGCGCCGAGCAGTTGAGCGCGGTTGGCGGACCAGAGGTCGAAGAGGAACCTGCCGGCCGGGCCCGGGTGGAAGAACGGCTCGGCGGCGAGGCCAAGGGCTTCGACGGCGGCCTGGCGGACGTCGGGGCCGACCTCGTAGCAGCACGGCCCGGCGGCGGGGGAGATGCACGCGACGACGTCGGCGGGGGCTGCATCGAACTGGGCGGCCAGCGCGTCGATGAGCCTGGCGGCGATCCGGCGGACGGTCCCGCGCCAGGAGGCGTGTGCCATTCCGACGGCCGTGCCGGCGGAGTCGGCCGCCAGGATCAGCGGGCAGTCGGCGCTGAGGCCCATCACGCCGAGGGACGGCGTGTCGGTGACGAGTCCGTCCGCCTCGCCGGCAAGGCCGCCGGAATCCACGCGGAGGACGGCGGCGGCGTGCACCTGCCGGCAGAACGCGACGGCGTCGAGGCCGAGCCGTTCGGCCAGGCGGCGGGCGGCGGCCGCGGGGTCGGCCCTGGCCAGGGCGGGCGAGAGTCCGCGGCGGGTCGTGACGGCGTGGACCACGCCGGGCAGGGCGCTCAGCGCGTCGAAGAGCCCGACTTCCCATACGCCCGGCAGGGTCGTGAGGGCGAAGGGCCCGTCGTCATCGCCGGACATTGAGGAGCACCTTGAGCTTGTCGCCGCGCCCGGCGGCCTTCAGTGCGGCCAGGGCGTCGGGCAGGTCGAACTCGGCGCTGATGAGTGCCGAGACGTCGACCTTTCCGGCGGCGAGTGCGGCGATGGCGTCGGGGAAGGGCCCGCAGCGGGAGCCGACGACGGTGACCTCGTTGATGACGAGCGGCGCGAGGTTGAGCCCGGCGACGGCGGCGAACGTGCTCTTGAGGATGATCGTGCCGCGCGGGCGAACGGTCTTCATGGCCAGGTCGAAGCCCGAGGGGCTGCCCGTGGCGTCCACGACGAAGGCGACGGAGGCGTTGGGCACGAACTCCTCCTCGGGGACGGCCTGGATGCCCTGTTTTTCGGCGGCCTCGAGCTTCGCGGCGTGCCGGCCGACCATGACCGTCCGCTTGACCCGGCCCTTCAGGACGCGGACGATCAACTGCGCCAATCGCCCGTCGCCCAGCACGACGACCTGGTCGGCCCCGGCGAGCTTGACCTGCCGGACGAGCTGGAGCGCCGAGGCGAGCGGCTCGACGAAGACCGCCTCGTCGTCGCGGACGGCGTCGGGCACCTCGTGGAGGTTCCGGGCGGGCACGGTGAGGTACTCGGCGAAGCATCCGTCGCGCCCGTTGATGCCGAGCACGGTGCGGCCGCGGCAGTGGTTGGACAGGCCCGACCGGCACATGTCGCAGCGCCGGCAGACGCAGTTGATCTCGGCGACGACGCGTTTGCCCTTCCAGCGCCTCGAGCCGGCCGCCACCGTGCCGACGAACTCGTGGCCCATCACGCCGGAGAAGCTCATGTAGCCCTTGGCGACCTCGAGGTCGGTGGAGCAGATGCCGGCCTTGTGGACCTCGACGAGCACTTCGTTGCGGGCCGGCGTCGGGCGGGGATAGTCCGTGCGAACGACCACCTCGCGGTCAAAACAGATTGCGAGCATCGGCGTTTTCCTGATCCTGGCGCTGGTTGTGGGCGCGCGATGACGAGGACGTCCCGGGGCGCGGTCATCCGTCGGGCCTGGGGGCCGGTTTCGGGGCGGGCTTCTTGAGGCCCCGCCAGAGGCGGTCCCACCAGGTGTCGGGCTTCTTCTCGGGCTTGCGTGGCGGCAGTCCTTCCAGGGCAAGCCCGGCCCAGTCGTGCGGCTCGTAGCCCAGGTCCTTTCCGGCGACGGCCACCAGCGAGGCGTGGGCCTGGTAGCGAACGGAGAAGGCCTTGTCCGAGAGGCACTGCACGAGCGTCTGGACGACGTCGTCGCGCCGGTAGTGGCGCAGCGCCCTGGCGCAGTTGGCGCGGACGTCCTGGTCGGTGTCGTTGACGGCGCGGTTTCGCAGTGGATTGACCGCCACCTCGCCGACGAGACTGTCCAGCGCCGCCGCGGCGTCCTGGCGAACGAAGGCCACCCGGTCGAACAGGCTGCGCGCCACGTCGTCGATGTAGTTCGGGTCCCTGGCCTTGCCCAGCGCGCCCACGGCGGCCGATCGGACCAGCGGATCTTCATCCGTCCGCAGGATGGCCGCGTAGCCTTTCAGGTACGGCTCCTTGAGGCCCCAGTCCTTCTTGCTCAGGGCGAGAATGCCGTCGCGCCTGAGGTCCGGGTCGTTGGGGTCGAATGCCATGACGACGTTCTCGCGCGGCGTCCGCCCGCGAAGCTTCTTCAGCAGGTTCTGGAGGGTCCACTGCCGCTGCATTCTGTCCAGGCCGTCCAGCGCGTCCCCGCACCCGCAGACCGCCAGAGACAGGACGATGCAGGCCGGCAGGAGGATGGTTTCTCGACCGCTGTCTTTCATGGAGACGCCGCCGTCGGTTTCGTGTTCAGCTCGTCGGTCCCTACGTACGCCACGTGGTCGATCGGCCGGCCGCCGAAGCGCTCGCCCAGCCGGGCGAACCGCTCCGGGTTGTCGGTGGTGTAGCAGCGCAGCACCCCGCCGCCGCCGGGATTGTCCAGGCCAGTTGAGCACAGACGCCGCTGCACTTCAAGCGCCGCGGCCCGGCCGGAGCTCACCAGGACCACGTCCGGCCCCATCAGCTTGCCGATCGCCCCGGCCAGCAGCGGATAGTGCGTGCAGCCCAGGATCAGCGCGCCCGGGCGGCGGCGCTGAAGCTCGCGGAGGTAGTCGCACAGGACGTTCAGGACGATGGGGTCGCTCTCGTCGCGGCCCTCCTCGACGATGGGCACCAGCAGCGGGCACGCGCAGGTGAGTACTTGGCGGGCCGGGTCCAGGGCGGCGACGGCGTGCTGATACGCCCCGGAGCTGACCGTCGCCTCGGTGGCGAGGACGCCGATCGGCCCGTCGGTGGCCGCCACGGCGGCCGCCGCGCCGGGACGAATCACGTCCACCACGTCCACCGGGCTGGCGGCGGTGATCTGCTGGATCGCCGCGGCCGAGGCCGTGTTGCACGCCACGACGATCAGCTTCGGGTCGAAGCTCAGCAGGAAGGCCAGGTCTTCCAGCGCGAAGCGGCGAATGGTCGCCGGGCTCTTGATGCCGTACGGGACGCGCGCGGTGTCGCCGAGGTAGACGATGTCCTCGGCGGGCATGGCCAAGGCGATCTCGCGCACGACGGTCAGCCCGCCCAGGCCCGAATCGAACGCCCCAATGGGCCGATTGCTCAAGTTGGCACGTTTGCCGCCGACCACTGGCGGGAGCTTAGCCGACCCCGGACGACAAAGCAAGGCGCCGGCAAGGAGACGCGCGGGCCAAGGCCTCTTCGAGCCTGTCTTCGACCCTGAGGCTCAGACCCGAAGGGAGCCTCAGAGCCGAAGGCCGCCGCTGAACGCTCCGCGCGACTCACGCCAGACGCCCGCGGCGGGGCTTGCCGTTCAGCGGGCCGGCCCCGCCTGCCGGCAGGCAGGTCGCCGGCGCCCTTCTTCCAGCGGGCCGGCAGGACCTTGCCGTCCAGGATCGCCCAGTGTCCCACCAGGATTCTCTGCCGGGGATACCGCCCGGTGAGCAAGTGGGCGTATATGGTGATGGCGTCGCTGGCCTGGACGCTGAAGGCGTGGATGGCGTTGGTTCTTCGGGTGTCGGGTCGGTGGAAGCAGAAGCACAAGTCGGAGAAGCGGTCACTGTTGCGCATGGAATTCCGGACGTTCCTGAACGCGTTCATGCGTGTGCCGTGCCAGATCATCCGCCAGGGCCGGCGGCTGATCTACCGGTTGTTATCGTGGAATCCGTGGCAGCGGGTGTTCTTGCGTGCGGTGGAGGCGGTGCGAGTTCTGCGGTGCTGAGCCGCGGAGATGGATGTCGGGGTACGGACGCCCCGATTCGCCGCAGCCACTACATGTTGTGCCAGGAAAATCGATGCCGAAGACGACAACCTGCCCCGGACCCTTCAAGCCGCCGCGGGCCAGGGCATCCCATCCGCGCCGCGCGAACCGGCCCGCCCCGGGCCAATACGGCCTTCAGAGATCGCTTGTTTAAGGACTAGTACACCGTCAACTATGAACTCATGGGTTCACCGAACGGCCAGAGAGGCACTGAGCCTGCCTGCCGGCAGGCAGGCTCTGGACGGTCCGAACCGGGTACATAGTTTACAGAATGATCCGGGCACATGGTTTACAAC
>CAYRVX010000075.1:0-35314 GCA_964427875.1 uncultured Planctomycetaceae bacterium | reverse complement strand
GTTGCGGGAAGATTGCTTTGACTTCTCGCTCTTCATAGGTGAAGGGGCGAAAGGAAGCCTCTCAGGACGGTGCTTCCTGTCGCCCCTTCGGGGCTCCTGTTCATGAAGCCCTGTGTTCCGGGGGCTGACGCCCCCGGCCAAGTCCTTCCGACCCTTCGGGTCTCGGATCGTTATCGCACAACTTTGAGCCGGCGGGCAGGCAGCCTGAGACGCCGGTAGCTTGCTGCCCTCTGCCGCCAGGCATTCCGCGAATGCCGGTCAGTCCCTTGCGGACCAGGCATCGCCCCGGAGCATTTCCCCAAAAGGGCGGAAGCTTCAGGCAAGCTGTCCCGAGCGACCTCAACCCGCGGCGGCTTGCACGCGGCCACAGGGCGGCAGGTGAGGCACGTCCAAAATAATTGCGAGAAATTCTCTAAACAGCCTTGACAGCTACCTTGTAATACATTATACCCGCCCTCATGACCAAGAGACCTTCACCGGGCACGGACGAGTTCTTCGGCAACTGGGTCACTCAGGCCCGGAAGGGTCTGCTGGAGCTGTCGATCCTCAACGTCCTGAGCGGCCAGAGGTTGTACGGCTACGACATCGTGAAGATGCTCCGGCAGGTCGAGGGCTTGTTCATCAGCGAAGGGACGATTTACCCGATCCTCAGCCGGTTTCGGCGGGAGGGTCTGGTCGAGGCGAGCTACGAGCCCTCGCCGGAGGGCCCTGTTCGGCGGTACTACACACTCACCCCTGCCGCTCTGCAAGTCCTGGCGCGGATGAACGAATACTGGCAGCGGATCAAGCGGGGGATGGATTCCACCATGCGGGAGGATAGACCGTGATCGAATACGACCCCGAGGCCCGCAAGCGGCTGGAAGAGTATCTCTCGCAGGTACGGGCCGCCCTGCGGGGATGCCGGTCGGTGGACGCGGCCCACGTGGAACGCGACGTCTGGGACCACGTGGAAGGCGAGCTCGCCGACGTGGTCGAGCCAGTCACGCCGGAGCGCCTGGAGCACGTCCTGGAGAGGCTCGGCAGCCCGGCCCAGTGGGTGCCCGAGGAGGATCGCGCCTGGTGGTGGCGGGTGCTCTCCCGGCTGCGCGATGGGCCGGAGGACTTCCGCCTGGCGTACCTGACATTTGGCCTGTTCGTCCTGGCGGTGGTGATGTGGGGGTTCTCGGACTTTGTCGGCGCAGTCGTCGGGCTGGCCAGCTTCTTGTTGGCCAGGTCGGTGGTTTCCCTCTCGGGCGAGCAAGGGCATACCCACGCCGAGCGCTGGCTGTTCTATCCGCCCCTGTTGTGCGTGTACGTTCCCGCCGTCGCGTTCTTCCTGATCTGGTCGAGCGTGCCGCTGGGGATCTGGGTCTTCGACGAGCTTGAGAATCTGTACAGGTACAAGCTGGTGGTGGCAGGCATCCGCGGGGAGGCGGCGCTGGCCGTCCTGAGCTGCTACGCCGCGGCTGCGATCACGGGCATCTGGTGGATGGCGGCAGGACGGCTCGGATGGAGGTGGCCGCGGTTGTTCGACCTGCTCCTGGCTCCGTTCGCGACGGGGGATCGTGTCAAACGCGTTGGCAAGTCCTTGTTTTTCGTGGGTCTGGGTCTGCTGGTGGTTGCGGGCGGCGTCCTGGCGTACGTGCTGGCGACCCGGCCGATCGCGACAATCCTCGTTTGCCAATAGCGGGCTGCCCTCCGCCGGGTCAGCTACCGCTGGTAGATCGGCAGTTGGCGGTAGGAGACGCTCATGGCCAGGACGCCCATGGCGGTGGAATAGCACGGCCCGGTCCCGCCGCCCTTGGCCGGCCAGGAACCGTCGTCGCGCTGGAACTTCAGCATCATCTCGTACATGTAAGCCGCGAAACGCTCCCAGTAGTCCCCGCCGAGCTGGAACATGCCCTGCGAGCAGTAGTACAGGCCGTAGTAGAAGTGCGACCCGCCGAACCGCATCGTGGCGCGCTGCCTGGCGAGCTGCATGCGGCCCTTGACCTGCTCGGCGCGGCGCCTGGCCAGCTCGACCTGGCGCCGGGCCAGCTCGAGGGCGCGATTGCCCGCCTCGCCGCGGCGCTTGGCCAGCTCGACCCGGCGCTCTGCCGCGTCGATGATCTTCTGCGCCTGCAATTGGGCCTTCTGCTCCCACTGGGCCTGCTGCTGTGCCGCACCGGCCCTGGCCGCCCCGATCGATTCGAGTATGCTGTCCCCCGCCTTCAGCGCCGCGGCGCTTCGATGCTGCCCGCAGAGCTCCAGGCACAGCAGGGCCGTGCCCGTCCTCGCCGTGCCCGGCGAGCCCCCGGGCTGGTAGCAGAAGCCGCCGTTGGGGCTGCGGCACCGCATGACGAACCGGATGCCGTCGTCGACGGCCTCCTTCGGCACCGGCGAGCCGTTGTTCCTCGCCGACCGCAGCGACATGATGGCCCAGCCGGTGCAGGAGATGTCGCTGTCCCTGCTGGTGTGCTGGTATCGCCACCCGCCGCGGTGCATCGCCGACTTGGCCACGCCCTGGGCCGCGAGGACCACCAGCAAGGCCCGGCCGAGCGCCTTGTCGATCCGCTTCTGCCTGGCCGGGGCCACCATCCCCGAGACCTCCGAGAGCAGCAGCGTCGAGATGCAGTGGCTGTACATCGGCCCGCGCGCGTTCCGCGGGTTGACGATCAGGCCGTTGGACTGCTGCGAGGCCAGGACGTAATCGATGCCGCGGTCGATGACCTCCCCGTACGGCCCGGTCCCGGGCGTGTAGCCCTTGGCCAGGAACGCCATCACGCTCAGCGACGTGATCGCCGTGATGCACTGGGCGTTGACGTGGATGGCCCCGTCCTTCTGCTGATGCTTCGCCAGGTACGCCAGGGCGCGGTCGATGGACTTGTTGACGGGCTGATCGTACTTCGCCAGGGCGGTCGAGGCCCGGTCGGCGCGCGCGGGGCCGGCGGCGATCGCAACGGCGAGCACGGCCGCCGGCAGCCTCGCGGGACGGCGCTTCCACACGTCGGCGACAAAGGACACTGCGTTTCCCTGGATACCGGCCGGCCGGGAAGTCCCGCGGCCCTGACATCAGGGGGTGCTCACGGCCCAACCGGCCCGGCCGGACCGATCAACTCACATCGCCTTAAACACCCTTTCCCGGCGGGCGTCCCCCCTTCTCGTCAGGAATTGGCTCGTTCGCCGCCTGAATCCCGCGGCGTTGACAGGCCGCCGTGTCTGGCCTACCATCGGCGCGGTTAAGGAGAACGCCCATGGCAGGCAAGAAGGCTCCAAGGAAGGCCGCCCGCGGGGGGAAGTCCGGCAAGCCGTGGCAGGCTCGGCTGACCGCCGACGCCGACGCGATCACGGCGGAGTTCGTCGCCTCCCTCGACGTGGACCGGGCCCTGTGGCGATACGACGTGGTCGGTTCCGTCACGCACGCCCGGATGCTCCACGAGGTCGGCCTGCTGACGAGGGCCGAGCTCGCGAGGATCCGGCGCGGCCTGCTGGCCATCGCGGCCGAGATCGAGAGTGGACGGCTCGAGATGCCCGTCGAGCTGGAAGACATCCACATGGTCATCGAGAGGGCCCTCATCGACCGCATCGGCGAGGCCGGCGCCAAGCTCCACACCGGGCGCAGCCGCAACGACCAGGTCGCGCTGGACCTTCGCCTGTGGGCCCGCGACGCGGCCGACAACCTCATCGACGCCGTCGCCGACCTCCAGCGGGCGCTGGTCGGGCTCACCGAGCGGCAGGGCGGGATCGTCATGCCCGCCTACACGCACCTCCAGCGCGCCCAGCCGATCCTCGCCGGCCACGCCCTGTGCGCCTACGTGGAGATGCTCCAGCGCGACGCCGACCGCCTCGCGGACGCCCGCGAGCGGATCAACGTCTGCCCGCTGGGCTGCGGGGCCGTCGCGGGGACCTCCCTGCCGCTGGACCGCGCGAGGACGGCCGAACTGCTCGGCTTCGCGAAGATCGCCCGAAACAGCATCGACGCCACCAGCGACCGGGACTTCCTCGCCGAGCTGTGCTTCGACTGCGCCATGCTCGGCGTGCACCTCTCGCGATGGGCCGAGGACTGGATCATCTACTCGTCCAGCGAGTTCGCCCTCATCGAGCTGCACGACGCCTACTGCACGTCCAGCTCGATGATGCCGCAGAAAAAGAACGCCGACACGCTGGAGCTGATCCGCGGCAAGGCGGCCGGGGCCATCGGGCAGCTCGTCGGCATGCTGACGCTCCTGAAGGGCCTGCCGCTGGCGTACAACCGCGACCTCCAGGACGACAAGCGGTTCGCGTTCGCGGCGGTGGGGGCGATGAGCCGGGCGCTGACCGTCGCGGCCGGGATCGCCGCCACGACGAAGTTCAACGACGAGCGGATCGCCGCGTCGCTGGAGGCGGGCTACCTCGACGCCACGGCACTGGCGGAGTATCTCGTCACAAAGGGCGTGCCCTTCCGCCGCGCCCACCAGCTCGTCGGCGGCCTCGTCGCGCGGGCTTCCCGAGCCGGCGTGCAACTGGCGGAGCTCCCGCTCCAGCAGCTCCGCCGGGCGTGCGGAAAGATCGGCCGCGACGTCTACAAGCACCTCGGGGCGGCCAACGTGGTGAAGCACTATGCCCCCGACGGCGCCGCCGGGGCGAAGCAGCTCCGCAAGCAACTGGCGTTCTGGCGGCGGAAGCTGGGATAGAAAAACCGGCGAATTCCCTTGGCAGACATTGTCGTGGTCTTTATAATGCCCTAAAGGGCATTATAAAGACCGATCAGAGAAGCGCGCATGAGACTCATCAACGTCACACAAGAGGCCTTCAATGCCAGGCAGGCCAGTTCTCTGACGAGCATTACTCCGAAGCAGGTGATCTACTGGGACAAGAGCGGCTTGGTGAAGCCATCGGTCAGCCCGGCAGCCGGACGCGGTTCGCGCCGCCTCTATTCTTACGGAGATCTGTTGGCTCTCAAGGCGGTCAAGAGCTTGCGTGACCAAGGGGTGAGTCTTCAGAAGATCCGCCGGTTCGTTCTGTACTTGCGCCGGCACCTTCCCGATGTCTCGCAGCCTCTGGTATTCTGCACCCTCATCTCCGACGGACAGACGGTCTTCCTGATTGAGGACGAGCAGACGCTTATCGATACCGTCAGAATGCAGGGACAGAGGGCGTTTTTCCATCTCAGTATCGCAGCCATCGACAGGGAGCTTCGGCGGAAGGTGCTCGCGCTGTCAGGCAAGCGGGTGGAACAGGTGAATGTCGGCGACTTCGCCTACCAGGTTGAGGTCGAAGCTGACACGGACTGCGGTGGATACGTGGCGGAGGTGGCAGGCCTTCCCGGATGTATAACACAAGGAGAGACGCTCGACGAGGTCTTGGAGAATGCCGAGGACGCCATCCGTACTTACCTGGAGGCCGTCGAAGATCTGGCGAAGCGCGGAGTGCGTTTGCCGGTCAGGAAGCGACGAAAGCTACGGGCTGCTCGTGCCTAGGGGACCCCTTGCCGAAACTCACCGAACTGCCCACCAAGCGAGTGTTGAGCGCTCTTCGGCGTGCCGGATGGGAGGTCGAGGACGGAGCCAAGCATTACAAGCTCCTTCATGAGACAAAGCCCGGCGCGCTGACCGTCCCCCGGTCCAAGCGGTTGAAAACGGGGACCCTTCGAGCGATCATCAGGCATGCCGGATTGTCGGTTCAAGAGTTCTTCGAGCTTTACAGGTAGCCCCTCGCCCGATGGGCCGAGACGGCGCGCATCGGCACTGATTCTCGTCGCTTCGGCCGTCGTCGCCGTCGTGGTGCTCGGCCCCCCGTGGTGTTGGGCGACTCGGCGCGGGGGCTGCACAACGGCGACGGCCTCAAGATCCTCACGTCCGACGACGGCAGGACGTGGAGGCTGCGGCACACCAACCGGGGCAGGCACTTCGGCGGGATCAGGGGCGCCAAGCCGCTGGAGGACATGCGGTCCATTCCCGGCAGCCGCAAGCTGGTGGCGATCGCGACGGGCATCGGCGTCGTCACGCCAGGCTGGACTTCTCCGGAGGACTCACGCCGAGACACAACCGGGCGTACGACGCCCCGCTCGGCGGGCGACGCCCCGCGGACAAGCCGTACGACATGCCGAACGGTCGCGGCCTGGCGGGCAAGCTGGCGGCTGTGCACGCGAAGCGATGCGCTTCGTGTCACAGGGCCGCGGACGTGTCGCGCGTGGACTGGATCGACATTCACCGGCCGCGGGGGAACCTCTTCCTGGCGGCGCCGCCGGCCAAGGCCGCCGTCGAGCGGCTGTGGGATCGGCCTCGGCGGGACGTCAAGGCTCTGAAGCGGGCGGGGCGCCTTGCCGCTGCCGGCGCGCGCCCCGGTCGGCCGCCGGCTCCACAACGACGGTGAGGAAGGCGTCGTCGACGTAGTGGCCGTCAAACTCCACGCCGGCGGTGTCGTTGAAGATGTCCTCGACGGCCATGAGCTGGATGGCCAGGAAGCCCGTGTCGGTCGGCAGGGGCATGCTCGCGGCGAGCTTCTCCCAGGTCCCCGGATTGCTGTCCGCGACGATGACGGCGTACTCCAGACGGATCGGCTTTTTCAGTCGGGCGTGCTGCGTAGGCGAGCCGGAATGCGCCAGCAGCGTCAGGCCGAACCGCGTGTCCGTCTGGGCGTCACCGGCGACACGGTTGAAGAGCGCCGAGGCGACCACGCAGGCCCTGCCGGCGCGGATGGCCTCGCGGAAGTTCGACACGTCGATGACCTGGAGGACCTGGGCGCCGTTCGACGCATCGGGCCTGCTGTAGTTCGTGTGGTGAAACCGCAGCATTCGCCGGCCTTCGCAGGGAGCGACTCCCTGCTGGGCGCCGAGGAGCTCGGCCTTGTCCCCGCCCCATATGCCGCAGATGGTGGGCCAGGAGCCGGTCACACGGGCCTTCTCGAACCCCTCGTTGCCCAGCAGGTTCTCCCCGCGGATGCGCTGCCATCCGATCCGCTCGTCGGGCACGCGAACGGGGGCCTTGCGCCCTTCCTGCCGGGCCCGGAGACACGCAAGGATCGTGCGGATGCGGCCCTTGCCGTAGTGGTCGGTCTTGTCGGCGATGCCCAGGGCCTTCCGGCAGAGATCGGCGGCGGCGGCGTGCTTGCCCTCCCTGGCCTTCGCGCCGGCGGCATCGAGCAGCGGAGGCAGGGCCGTCTCGGCGAGGTTCAGCAGCGCGGCCTTCGTCCAGGCCAACTGATGCTCTCCCGCGCCCTTCCGCAGAGATGCCAGCGCCTCCAGGGCCCGAGCCGATCCGATGCGCCCCAGCACGCGGGTGCCCCATACCTGCCGCACCGACGCGGGACTGGCCTTTACCGACGCGTCCAACTGCCGCAGGACGGCCTCGATTCGGACCCTCACCTCCGCGGAAGCGCCCTTGTCCGGGACACCACGCAGCAAGGGGACGACTGCCGGCCCCAGCGCCACCAACTGCTCCTGCGCCTTCTGTCGCACCTGCCACTTACCGGCGTCGAGCCCTTCGACCAGACTCCAGACCTTGCCCTTGTCCACGGCCGCCTTCTGCGGCTGGAGCTTGGCGGACAGAAAGCCCACGGCCGAATCGCCTCGCCGGATGAGCCCGAGGACGGCCGCCACCAGCTTGGTCCGCTCCTTGGAGCCCAGGTCTTCCCACAGTCCGCTCAGGGCGTTGGGGGCGTCGCCCGCGGTGACCGTCCCGGCGGCGCATACGGCCGACACGGCGCATGCCAGGACACGAACCCGGCGCGAACAGATCATCTTCCGCCTCCCTGAAACCGGACCGCGAAACACTGAAACATTGGACGCGCGTATGCCCGGGCAGTTCCGCAATTCCCGCGACGCCGCCAAAAGCCGCTACTCCCGCATTCCATTGACGGCTTATGATACCCGTACTGCCGCTCGCGGACAGGGCCCCGGGGCCCGCGGCCGAGACGGCAGGATCGAGTCAGGCACATGCGCGAGTCGTCTTTCATCGAGTGGATCCGCTCGCAGAGCGACTTTGACCCGGCGGCCGTGCCGGTCGGGCCCGGCGACGACATGGCCGTGGTCCAATGCGGCGGCGAGTCCCTGCTCCTGACGACCGACCAGGTGTTGGACGGCGTGCACTTCGTACTCACCGAGCACGGCCCGCGCGCGGCGGGGCGAAAGGCCATGGCGCGAGGGCTCTCCGACGTGGCGGCCATGGCGGCGGAGCCCTTTGCAGCCGTCGCCACCGTCGCCCTGCCGAAGGGATTCGCCCGCCAGGGCGCCGAGGAGATCTACCACGGCCTGCGCGAGATCGGCGACGAGTTCGGCTGCCCCGTGGTCGGCGGGGACGTCGGCAGTTGGCCCGGGCCGCTGGCGATCTCGGTGACGGTGCTGGCCCGGCCGGGCGCGGCGGGGGCAGTCCTGCGAAGCACAGCGCAGGTCGGCGATGCGATCTGCGTCACGGGCTCGCTGGGCGCGGCGTGGCGGACGGCTCGACACCTGACGTTCCGGCCGCGAGTCGCCGAGGCCGCGGCCCTGGCGAGCCAATACGACCTCCACGCGATGATCGACCTCTCGGACGGGCTATCGGTGGACCTCGCCCACGTCTGCGAGGCATCCGGCGTCGGGGCTGACGTGGCGGCAGGGTCCGTGCCGATCCATCCCGACGCCCGGGGGCTCGACGACCCCCTCGCCGCCGCGCTGGGCGACGGCGAGGACTACGAGCTGCTGCTGACGGCCCCGCCCGCCGAGGCCGACCGCCTGCTTCGGGACCCGCGGCTGGGCGTGCCCGTCAGCCGGATCGGCACTATCGTCGCCGGCCGCGAGCTCACGCTCGTCCATGCCGACGGCCGGCGGGAAGCGATCCAACCCAGCGGATGGGAACACCGGACGTGACGGAAGCGGAGGTTTTCACGACGAAGGGCCCGGCGGGCACGAGGGCCTTGGGCCGCCGGCTGGCCAAACGGCTCGCGCCGGGAGACTGCCTCGCACTGACCGGGCCGCTGGGGGCGGGCAAGACCGTGCTGGTCCGGGGCATCGCGGTGGGGCTGGGGATCGGCGACGCTCGGCTGGTCTCCAGCCCGAGCTACGTGCTCGTGCACGAGTACGCCGCCGACGTGCCGCTCTACCACGTGGACCTCTACCGCACGGTCAGCCCGGCGGCGGAGCTGGCGAGCCTGGGCGCCGACGAGATGCTCGCCGACGGCGTGGTCGCGATCGAGTGGGCCGACCGGGCCGCCGGCGCCCTGCCGCGACCGCGATGGGAGATCGACATCGAGATCGCCGGCGAGCGCGAAAGGCGGTTCGCGATGCGGAGGGTCGAGTAGGGTCATATGGGCTGTCGAGGGCGGGGAAGAGGCGCCCGGCGGGGGATTGATGCACGCAAAGACCTTGACGTGTTGGGGGCGCGGGAGTAGTTTTTGTGGTTTTCCCGTGCGGGACGTGGAGCCATGGAAGAAGCCATCGCGAAAGCACAGACGCTCGTCGAGGCGCTGGGCTACATTCAGCGCTTCAGCGAGAAGACCGTCGTGGTCAAGACGGGCGGCTCGATCATGGAGAACGAGCAGGCCCTGGGCGACATGCTGACCGACGTGGTGTTCATGAACGCCGTCGGCATGCGCCCGGTGATCGTGCACGGCGGCGGCAAGGCCATCTCCGACGCGATGGAGCAGCGCGGGCTGGAGGTCCAGTTCGTCAAGGGCCGCCGGTATACCGACCAGCGAACGCTCACCGTCGTGGAGCACGTGCTGTGCAACGAGGTCAACGGGCACATCGTCTCGCTGATCGAGGAGTTCGGTTCGGCGGCGATGGGGCTGCACACGCTCTCCAGCGGGGTGCTGTTCGGCAAGAAGCTGTTCCTGGAGGAAGACGGCCGGCGGATCGACCTGGGCTTCGTCGGCCGGGTCACGAGCGTCAACGCCGGCCTGGTGCGTCTCCTGTGCGAGTCGAACACGATCCCGGTGATTGCCCCGCTGGCGCGCGACCGGACGGGCGCGAAGCTGAACTGCAACGCCGACAACGCCGCGGGCGAGGTGGCGGCGGAGCTGCGGGCCGAGAAGCTCGTGGTGGTATCCGACACGCACGGCATCCGCCGCGACCCGGACGACCCGGCAAGCGTGGCGGAGTCTCTCCGGGAGGACGAGATCCGCGAGATGATCGCTTCCGGCGTGATCGCCGGCGGCATGCTGCCGAAGGTGGAGGCCTGCCTGCGGGCGCTGGACGCCGGCGTTAAGCGGGCGCACATCATCGACGGCAGGTTCGGCCACTCGCTGCTGCTGGAGATCTTCTCCGACCGCGGCGTCGGCACGCTGATACAAAAGTGACCCCTCGGCGCCGCGCCGTTCCGGCGAGCAGGTGGACCTTGAGATGAAAGACTTCATTGAGATCCGGGACTTCACAGGCGAGCAGGTCCGCTGGATGCTGGACCGCGCCGTCGCGGAGAAGGCGCAGTTCCGCGCGGGCAAGCTGGCGCCGGCGCTTGCCCGCAGGACGCTGGCGATGATCTTCGAGAAGCCGTCCCTGCGGACGCGCGTGAGTTTCGAGACGGCCATGACGCAGCTCGGCGGGCACGCGCTGTACCTGGCGCCGGGGGACATCGGCCTGGGCACGCGGGAGCCCGTCCGGGACGTCGCCCGTGTCCTGGCCCGGATGTGCGACGGCATCATGGCCCGGACGTTCAGCCACGACGCGGTCCGGCAGTTGGCCCTGCACTCGAGCGTCCCGGTCATCAACGCCCTGACGGACTACTGCCACCCCTGCCAGGCGATGGCCGACCTGCTGACGGCCCTGGAGCATTTCGGCGGCCTGGCCGGCAGGACGCTCGCCTTCGTGGGCGACGGGAACAACGTGGCCCGCAGCCTCGCGGCGGCGTGCGCGAAGATGGACATGAAGTTCGTCCTGGCCTGCCCGGAGGACTTCCGTCTGGACGACGATTTTCTCGGCTCCCTGCCGCAGGGCGCCTCGTACCGATGGACGCCCGACGCCGCGGACGCCGTCGCCGCCGCCGACGTCATCTACACCGACACCTGGGTCTCCATGGGCCAGGAAGCCGGAAAGCAGCAGCGCCTTCGGGCGTTCGCAGGCTACCAGATCGACGCCAGGCTCATGTCGGCCGCTCCCCGGCACTCCGTCCTCATGCACTGTCTGCCCGCCTACCGGGACTGCGAGATCACCGACGAGGTCTTCGAGGCCCACGCCGAGACGATCCTGGCGGAGGCCGAAAACCGCCTTCACTTCCAGCGGAGCCTGCTGAAAGTGCTGATCGCCGAAGGCGGGATCCCGCCGGGCGGTCCCGCCTGAGAGCCCCCGTTTCCCCGACCCCGGCCGCGCCGGAAAAACCGCGCCAACGCGCACAATCTCTTCGGCAAGTCGCCAGGGGGCGATATATGTGAACATTTTGTTTGGCTCATTCCGATATGTCAAAGATGGATCGAAGATGCATCAGAAGAGGGCCAACATGATCTCAGAACGCTCACACCCCAAGCCGGGTCGCGCCTTTGGGTCAGTGCTGGCCGCTTCGCTGATCCTGGCGGGCATTGTCCTCTCGGCCGGCGCTCAGGAGGACGGGCGCCGTGTCTACGACGAGCAGCTCCGCGTCCAGCTCGACCAGCAGATGGCCGAGGCCCGGGAGATCGGCCTGGACGCCGGCGGATGGTTCAACTTCGCGTTGTTCCACTACGACGACGCCTCCGCCAGGAGAGAGCGAGTGCTGCGGCAGTACCAGCTTCGCGGCTGGGGCAGCGCCAACATCCAGGGCGTGCACAAGTTCTACGTTCGCGGGCTGCTCGGTTACGACGACTGGAACGCGGGCACCAATCCCGTGGAGAAGCACGGCGACCAGTTCACCGGCCTGGAGATCGAGCGGGCGTGGTATCAGTTCGACCTCGGGCGGATGCTGCGCAGCCAGTCGGGCAAGGACCCGGGGCTCGGCTTTCGGGTCAAGGTGGGCCGGGCCTTCACGGAGATCGGCACCGGGTTCGTCCTGTCGATGCCGCTGGACATGGTCCGGTTCGACGGGTCCCTCGGGGACTGGGAGCTGATGGCCCTCCTGGGCAAGACGATCCATGAGACGCCGAACATCGACGACTCGTCCGCGGTGTCCGACCATCAGCGGCGGTGCATCTGGGGCGCGGAGTTGACGTATACGGGCTTCGATCGGCATCGCCCGTTCGCGTACTTCCTGGACAACCAGGACCACACCACGCCCGATCCGTACCAGAGGTTTCAGGGCTATGACTACTCCTCGCGCTACGTCGGCGTGGGCAGCGAGGGGACGTTCCTGCTGCCGGACCTGCGATACCAGTTGGAGGTCGTCGGCGAGTTCGGCAGGAACTACTCGCGGTACGTCACGTCCGGGCGGGACGACATCTGCGCGATGGCCACGGATTTCCTCGTGGAGTACCTCTTCCCGGCGCCGACGCGCCCGAGGATCAGCTTCGAGCACATCTGGGCCAGCGGCGACGACGACCGCGACCTGAGCGCCACGAGCACCGTGCGAGGCAACACGGGCGGCACCAGCGACAACGCCTTCAACGCCTTCGGTTTCCGGGACACCGGCCTGGCGTTCGCCCCGCGCATCAGCAACCTCCACGTCTATACGCTGGGCGCGAGCCTCTACCCGCTGGAGCAGCACAAGCTTCTCGAGAAGCTCGAAGTCGGCTCGAAGGTCTTCTTCTATCACAAGTCGTCCTCGGGCCCCGTCAGCGACACCACGATAACGAGCGACTCGCGCTGGCTCGGCTGGGAGTGGGACGTCTTCTGCAACTGGCGGCTGACCAGCGACCTGAGCTGGACGATACGATACGGCGCCTTCATGCCGGGCGGGGCCTTCGAGGACAACTCGTGCAGGCAGTTCCTGATGACGGGGATCAACCTGAGTTTCTAAACGGGAAGCAGTCATGCGAGAGACAGGAAAGCAAGCGGCATCTCTGGCGGCGGTGTTCCTTCTTGCCGGCGTGACGGGCTGCTCGCCGCAGGCCACGCGCATCGAGGGCCCCGAGGCGAAGCTGCCGGCGAAGGAGGGCTCCCCCGGTTTCCTCGACCGGGTCGCCTCCGGGGCGACGGTCAGCGAGAACGACGCGTGCCGCGGAATGCTGCTTCTGCTGGACGGGGAGGACAAGGCCTCGACGTTCCGGCAGCGAGTGGAGAAGCTGACGGCAAGAGATATTCTCCCGGGCAGTTGGAGCTGCGACGCCGCCCGCCCGGTCACCCGTGGCAAGCTGGCGTACATGGTCTGCCGGGCGTGCAAGATCCGCGGCGGGGTGATCATGCACCTGACCGGACCGTCGCAGCGGTACTGCCTGCGCGAGCTTCGGTACCTCCAGATGATCTCCGGCGGCACGGCGGCCGGGCGAGTCACCGGCATGGAGTTCGTCGCCGTCCTGAGCCGCGCCGATATTTACGTGCGAACCGGGGAGCTTCCCGTTATAATGCAGGCAACTGCCGGAGGGCGATAAAATGCGAAGAGACGGATTCGTCGTCGGCCTGCTGGTCTTGTTTGCCGCGTCCGCGCCGGCCGCGCCGCCGGCCGCGGAAAAGGCGCCCCCGAAAGCCCCCGCATCGGCCCCGCTGAAGGCGACCGTTGCCTCGGTGTCCGGGGCGGCGCAGAAGCTGCTCGCCGCCAACGGCGGGGCGAAGTGGCAGCCGCTGAAGGCCGGCGAGGAGCTCGGGGAGCTGACGGTGATTCGCACCGGGCTGGGCGCGAAGGTCGTCCTGAAGTTCGCCGATCGCGGCGAGATCGTCGTCAACAACGCGACGAAGATCGGCATCGCCGAGCTGCGCAAGAGGGGCGACGAGGTCAAGGCGCAGTTGGGCCTGAAGTACGGCACGATGCGCGCCAGCGTGGAGACCGGGCGGGGGAGGAACGACTTCCGGATCTCCACGCCCGTAGCCACGCTGAGTGTCCGCGGCTCGTCGGCCGACGTCGGCTTCATGGCGGACTCGACCCGAATGCTCAACGCCAAGGCCGGCCTGTGGCGCGTGCTTCGGCTGCTGGCCCTGGCGGAGGCCCGCCCGGACATCGCCGAGCGGATCGTCCAGGCCGGCGAGGTCGCCAACTCCACCCCCGAGACGCCCATCACGATCGCCCTTCAGCAGCGGGCCACGCAGTTGTTCGATTCCTTCGGCGTCACGACGAGCGAGCAGAAGACGTTGATCCAGAACCCCACGGGCAGCCGGGCCGGCAACACGCCATCCGGCGGATCGACAACCACGACGGTCACCCCCACAACCACCGTGCCCCCGCTCGATGGCAGGGGCCCGTCGCCCTACCCGCCCTGGCCGTAATCCGCCGGCCGGCTTTCGGATCGCGCGAGGGGAGGCTCAGCCCTTTCGCCTTCGCCTCAGCGCGCAGGGCACGGCCGCCAGGAGCAGCGCCCACGTGGCCGGGTCGGGAACCAGCGTGATGTCGAAACTAAGCGGGTCTTGCCCTTTCGCGTCGCCGTTCGCCGTCCTCTGCAGCCAGATCGTGTGAGGGCCCAGGTCCAGGCCGAGCGTGACGAACAGGTCCTCGAAGCCGACGGCGAGCAGCGCCCCCGTGCCGTCATCGTACTGGCCGTCATCGTCCAGGTCCCACAGCCAGGAGTCAAACGCGTCAGAGCCCTCGGGGGCGCCGTCGAGGTTCACCGACTGGCCGGGGGCCAGCTTGTAACCCGGGACGTAGCTCCCGCCCACCGCGAATACCTGCACCTCGATTACGCCCTCGGAGAGCTCGTCGGCCTGCCCGCCCGGGGGAGGAGGCCCGACGTCGCCGACGCAGAGGAACATGCTCTCGCCCTGGCCGACGGAGATGAGCGGGAACCCCGCCGTGATCATGCCGCCGTCGCCCAGGCTGACCCAGCCGTAGGAACGCTCCAGGACGATGTAATTGAGAAGGTCAAGCTCGAAGTGGGCGTTGCGCGCGTCCAGGGCCACCTTGCCGTGATCGATGGAACCGTCCAGGCCAAGCCCGAACAGCACCGGCGGTGACGGATAACGGGGGTGCCCGTCCGGTGCCGGCCGGGCCACACCGGGTATGGCAAACGACAGCCGCTGGATCAGATGGATCTGATCGTCCACCGTGCGCACGTCGCCGTCGCGGTCGAAGTAGACGAAATCAAGATCAAACCCCGAGAACATCTCGCTGGATCCCGACCGGCTGTTGGCGTCCAGGATCGTGACGGCGCGGATCGTCCCGAGGTTGAAGCCGGTCAGGTCGGCGCGGAAGACGGCGGTCTGGCCGATGTGCATGCTGTAGTCCACGGTCAGGGACACGATATCCCCCCGCGCGGCAACAGACGCACCCAATGCGACCATCGCCAACGCGGCGCAGCGAGAGGCCTTCATGGTGCTTCTCCTCCGTTCGGATCTGCAAAAGCAGATCACGCCGCGACGCCGGCATAAGCAACTCCCGCCGCCGCCGCCCGGCAGGCAAAGACGGTTCCTTCTTGTCAGATGAGCACAACAGACCGAGGGAGGGGATGGTAAGCATCCCTCGTGCGCTTCACGAGTATTATCTTACCCGAGATTCCCATTTTGTCAACCGTTCGTTTTGGCAAAACCGCGGGTGCCTTCAAGGCTTCCGGCGGGCGGTCGCAGGGACTTGTGCACCCGGCGGGGCCCGCAGTAAACTCCCGGCATGGCCAAGGGGCCGCCAAGAACATCGCGAACGGTTTCGGCGCTGTTGCTGGGCCTGGCCGCCACGGCGGCCATCACCGTGTGCCATCTCTTCGGCCTCGACGGCAGGACGGAGCTGCTGACGCTGGACCTGCGCTTCCGCTACTTCTCCTCCGCGCCGGCGAACGACGACGTCGTGATCGTCGAGATCGACGATCGCAGCCTTCAAGAGCTTGGCCGGTGGCCCTGGCCGAGGGAGATCCTCGCGGGTGTCGTCGAGGTGCTCCAGGAGTGCGGCGCGCGGGCCGTGGCGCTGGATATCATCCTGCCCGAGCCGCAGAAGACGCGCTACGTCGCCGCCGAGGGAGACGTCTACGACCCGGACACCGCGCCGATCATCGGGACCGCCGGGCCCCGGACCGTGTTCGACGACGCCCTCTTCGAGGACGCCTTCCGCAAGGGCCGGGTCCTGCTGCCCATGCACCTGGACTTCGAGAGCACCGATCTCGGCGCGGATGAGGCCCTGGACGCCAACGTCGCCGAGGTCCTGCGGGCCGATCCCCGGGCCGATTTCCTCTCCGTCCTGCGAAAGGCGTACCCCGAGTTGGGCACCGGCACGCGAGGCCCCGAGATCGAACGGACGGCGCGGCTGTACTGGCGCAACCGGTCGCTCCACTTCCTCAAGCGCTTCGTGATCCCCCCCGAGCGGGCGGCGGGCTACCCCGCCCGTCCGGGCGTCATCGCCCCGCCTCTGGTTCGCTTCGCCGCCCTGTGCCATCGAAGCGGCTTCGTCGCGTACGTGCCCGAGGACGACGGCATAATGAGGCGGATGCCCCTGCTGGCCAGGGCGGGCGAGGACCTCTACCCGCAATTCGCCCTGGCCCTGGCGGAGGAGTGGCTGGCGGGCGAAGGGTCGGCCGAGATCAGTGCCGACCGGTCGCGGATCACCGTCCGCTGCCCCGGCGGGCAAACGCGCGAGATCCCCGTGGACGGCAGGGGCAACCTGCTGATCAACTGGGCGCCCGGCCGGGGCCGCTTCCGGAGGGAGTCGGCCGCCCGCGTCGCCTCCGTCCGGCAACTGCGGAAACGGATGGAGAAGAACCAGGTCCTTCCGCGGCTGTACGGCCTGGCGCTGCTCCAGCGGCTCGGTCACACCCGTCTGATCGCCAAGATGGACGCCATTTACCGGGAGCGAATGGCGCAGGCCGCGGCCAGACAGCGGGCGGCCCTGTACGATCCCAAGGCCGTTATCGAGCCGCCGACGAGGCTCCTGGAGGCCGAACGCGAGGCCGAGAAAAGAATCGACGACTTCCTCACCGACGTCCTGGACGACCTGGAATTCTACGCGGGGGGCAAGCCCAAGGACGATCCCGATCGCCGTGCGGCCGAGCAGTTGGCGGCCAGGTACGCCGAGTTCGTCAAGCTCACCCGCGACGAGAACGAGTTGCTGCGCGGCGAGATCGCCGAGGGGCTCAACGAGATCCGGCGGCGCGTCAAAGGGAAGATCTGCCTGGTCGGATCGACCTCGACCGGGGCCATGGACTTCGTGCCGACACCCGTGGACCCGCGGATGCCCGGCGTCAGGGTCCACGCCAACATCTTCAACACCATCGTCTCCGAGTCGTTCGTGACCGAAGCTCATCCCGCGATCGACGTGGCCGTCATCCTGCTGGCCGGGGCGGTCGTCTCGCTGCTGGGGACCAGGCTGGCGGTCGTCCGGGCCGGTCCGCTGGCGCTGCTGCTGGCGGCCGGCTACGCGGTGGTGAACCTGTTCGTCGTCTTCGCCGCCCTGAACTGCCGGCTTGTCCTGGTCGCGCCGATCGCGGCGATGGTGGCGGGCTTCCTGGTGGTGACGGCGTATCGGCAGTTCACCGAGGAGCGGGCCAAGCGGCACATCCGGGGCCTGTTTGCCCACGCCCTGTCGCCGGCGCTGGTGGACCGGCTGATCGAGGACCCGTCGCTGGCCCGCATCGGCGGGGAGCGGCGCGTGCTGAGCTGCTTCTTCTCCGACCTGGAGCACTTCACGCCGCTGGCCGAACGCCTCGGCGAAAGCGACACCGTCGTCCTGCTCAACCGCTTTTTCGACCGCATGACGGAGGTCATCCAGACCCGCTGGGGCGGCTACCTGAACAAGTTTCTCGGCGACGGGATCATCAGCTTTTTCGGCGCGCCGGTCGTCCAGGAGGACCATGCTCGGCGGGCGCTGGCCGCCGCCGTCTCTTGCCAGGACGAGCTGGTCCGGCTCAACCGGTCGCTGGCGGAGGAATTCGGCGACTGGGTGGAGCTCGCCTGCCGGATCGGCGTCGCCACGGGCCCGGTCATGGTCGGCAACTGCGGCTCGACGCAGCGGATGGACTACACCGCCATCGGCGACTGCGTGAACCTCGCCAGCCGGCTGGAGTCGGCGAACAAGCAGTTCGGCACGCGGGTCCTCGCAGACGAGGTGGCCTGGCGGGAGGGCGACGACGGCACGCTGCTGGCCCGGCCGCTCGGGAAGGTCCTCGTCGTCGGAAAGACCGAGCCGGTCGCCGTCTGGAACGTCCTCGGCCCGCTCGCGGCTGCCTCCCAGCAGGTCCGCCTGGGCGTGGCGGACTTCGCCCGGGGCGTTGGGTTGTACCAGCAGCGCGGCTTCGCCGAGGCCGTGCGGGCCTTCCAGGCCGCCCTCGAGAAACTGCCCGGCGACGGTGCGAGCCAGTTCCACATCTCGCTGTGCCGACAGCACCTCGCCGCCCCGCCGCCCGGCGACTGGGACGGGGCCGTGGAACTGACCGTGAAGTGACCCGGCGCGCCCGGCCGGCCTCGCCGTCAAGCCCGCGAAGTTCCCGTTCAATACCGGCTCGCCGCACGGTACACTATGCCCATGTCCAGGACGCGGCGACACGACGGGCGGCGGGCGGGAGACCTCAGACCCGTGACCATCACGCCCCATTTCGTTCGGTCGGCGGATGGATCGTGCCTCATCGAGATGGGCCGGACGCGCGTGATCTGCACGGCCAGCATCGTGGAAGGCGTGCCCCGTTGGCGGATGGACAGCCACCTGGGCTGGGTGACGGCGGAATACGGCATGCTGCCGGCCTCGACCGCCGGCCGGAAGAGCCGCCCGGTCTACCGCCCCGACAGCCGCAGCGTCGAGATCCAGCGCCTGATCGGGCGCGTGTTGCGGAACGTCGTTCGGTTCGACAGGCTGGGCGGGAACACGGTCTATCTGGACTGCGACGTGCTGGAGGCGGACGGCGGCACGCGGACCGCCGCCATCACCGGGGCCTACGTCGCCCTCGCGATGGCGGCGGCCAAGGGCGCCCAGGTCGGCCTCTTTGGCAGCGGCGTGGTCCGCGGCGCGGCGGCGGCCGTCTCCGTCGGCATCATCGATGGCCGCGCCCTGCTCGACCTCGACTACCGCGAGGACGCCGCCGCCGCCGTCGATATGAACGTCGCCATGACCGGCGGGGGGAAGTTCCTCGAGCTCCAGGGCTCCAGCGAGGGGCGGGCCTTCGATTCCGAACAGCTCGGTCAGATGCTCTCCCTGGCCCGCCGGGGGGTCCGGAAACTGCTCCAAACCCAGCGCCGGGCCATTGCCGATGGTATGAAGGAATGACAACGAATCGACGCGTGAGGAGGACCTTGTGCCTGTTGGCCCTGGTCGGATGGCTGCTGCCCGGCTGCGGGCAGACCGATCGTCGCTCTGGCGGACCCCGGGCATGGTGGGACCAGGACGAGCCGGCCCGCGGGCCGGAAGCGGCGCCCGCGGCTCGCACGGAGGAGACGACCCGGGGGCTGTTCAACCTCTTCGGCCCGCCGGCCGCCAGCGGCGGGGCAAAGGACGGCGACTTCACCATCCTGCTGAACGTCTGCCGCGGCCCCGGCTCGCACGTCAATCAGGCCAAATACTACAGGAAGGCCACCGAACAGCACGCAAGATGGAAGTACCTCTTCATCGTGCACAAGGAGAACCACAGCCTGCTGTGCTGGGGCAAGTACAAGGCGGTGGCGGACGCCCGGGCGAATCTCAAGAAGGCCAAGGCCTATCGCACGCCCGCCAACGTCCCCGTATACGCCAAGGCCATCATCGTGCCGCTGCCGGGCAAGGAGAAGCCCGGCCCGAAGGAATGGGACCTGGCCAACGCCCCCGGAAAGTTCAGCTATACCGTGCTCGTCGCGGAATTCCACGACGTCTCTGAGGCAAACTACGTCGGCAGCAGAAGGTTCGCCGTCGATTACTGCCGTCAACTGCGAAGCAAGGGCTTGCAGGCCCACTACAAACACGATCCGGAGTCGTCGATCGTCACGATCGGGCTGTTCGAGCGATCGGCCGTCACGCTCGTCAAGCAGGGCAAGAGGCTCCAGCGTGTTCCCCGCGACCCGCGGATCAAGGGCATTTTCAAGCAGTTCCCGGACCTCGCGGTGAACGGTCGTCAGAAGCTCATCACGACGATCAACCCCAAGACGCGGAAGACACAGAAGCTCCCCGCTCCCACCTACCTGATGGAGATCCCCCGCGAGCGGACCGGGCAGATCGCATCGGGCCGGGGGCCTCAGCGGCCGGCCAATGAGCCGCCGGCGGCGGTCACGTGCGAGCTGAAGGTGGTCCAGGTGTCCGACGGGACCGTGCTGGCCGCCGTCAGTGGAACCGGCAGGACGGACGACCTCTCCGGGCTCGCAAAGCTGCTGGTGGGGAAGCTCAAGAAGGATGAGTCGACGAAGGGCAAGGCCCTGGCCGTGGCGAGCCTGCGGAACCGCAGCGGCACGCCCCAGGCGGCGGCCCTGTGCACGGAGCTCGCCTACAAGGCGATGGCGGTGCTGCTCGAAGAGGACTGGTTCATCGTCAATGAGCGCGTCTGGCTCGGCAAGCTGCTGCCCGAAAAGGACCTGGAAGACCCCGCCATCGTCAGGACGCCGAAGGTCAAACAGAAGCTCAGCGGATTGGACTACGTCGTCCTCGGCGGCGTGACCGTCTCCCAGGCCGGCGGCTCCTGACGATAGACCGAGGTGCCCGCGAGGAGTCCGACAGAGAATTGGCCGACAAAGACGCACCTCAGCCGCCGGCGGGAACCCGATCACAACACGGGCCGGTCCGCCGGATCGTCCTGGCCAGCCGAAACCCCGGCAAGGCCCGCGAGATCAGGCAGGTCCTCGCAGAACTGCCGGTCCGCGTGGTCTCGCTGGAGCAGGTCGGCGGCGTCGAGGAGCCCGTTGAGGAGGGCTCGACGTTCGCCGAGAACGCCCGCCACAAGGCCCTGTGCTACGCCCGCCTGACCGGGCAGTGGTGCCTGGCGGACGACTCCGGCCTGGTCGTGGCCGCGCTCGACGGCGCCCCCGGCGTGCGCAGCGCCCGCTACGCCGAGGAGGCCTTCCCCCCCGGCGCGGACCGCCGCGCACGCGACGCGGCCAACATCGCCAAGCTCCTGGCGGCCCTGGCCGACACGCCCGACGAGGAGAGGACGGCACGGTTCGTCTGCCATCTCGCCCTGGCCGATGGCGAGCACGTCCTGCTGGAGACGTCCGGGCAGGTCGAAGGCCGGATCACGCGCCGCCCGCGCGGCAGGAACGGTTTCGGATACGACCCGGTCTTTCTCGTGCCGCAGGCCCGACGCACCGCCGCGGAGATGTCGCCTGGCGAGAAGAACGCGATCAGCCACCGCGGGAAGGCCGTCAGGAGGTTCGCGCGCCTGTTGAGGCGCTTTCTGGCCGATCGCGCCGATCCGTGATGCCGAGCAGGTCGGCTCGCCTCCGCCTGCGGCGATGGAGCGCGCCGGCGACGGCGGCGACGAGAACGGCCGCGGCGAGGTGAATCAGCGCCGGGGCGTACCATACCGGCGGGGGCGCGGCGGCGTAGTCGCCGAACCTCGTGATCCGATACATCACCGCGGCCTCGTGCCAGACGAAACGCGTGCCGCCGGAGATCGCGGCCGTGACCGCGTAGAACGGGTTGACGTACACGCCGGCCGCCACGATGCTTTCGGCCGTCTCCTGCGTCGATGCCCGCATCGCCCCGCCCAGCCACCAGGGCCCGGCCAGCGTGATCATGAAGGCCGCCGCGGCCGCCAGCGCCAGGGCATACCTCGCCGCGGGCGAGCCGGCCGATCGGCTCACGGCGACCGCCAGCAGGACCATGGCCGCCAGTATGCAGTAGATCTTGGCCGCACCGCCCAGCGTGACCTGAGGGCAGGCGAGCCAGAGGACGACCAGCGTGACGGCGGAGGCGTCGGCGAGGCAGCCGGCCCGCAGCAGGCCGGCCAGCGTATCGGCGCCGGAGGCGGCCAGCACGGGCGCGGCCAGGGCGACCCAGACGACCGTGACGGCCAGTGTTGCCAGGACGGCGTGCGTCCGGCCCGATCCGGCGCCGACAGCCGCGAGGTAGACGGCCAGTTCGGCCGCGACCGTCACGGCGGAAGCCGCCAGCACGGGTGGGCCGTCGCGGGCCAGGATTCGGCGCAGGCCCCCGGGCCCCGAGGGCGGTCCTTCCGGGCGCAGATCCGTGGTCATCCTGGATCACTCCCCCCCGCTCGCCGGCTGCGTGGAGGCCTGGTAGCCCGCCAGGGCCTTGCGGAGGTGGGCGGCGTATTCCTTGAGCATTGTCCTCCGGGCGTCCATCGCGCGGAGATGGAGCTCCATCTGGTCGAGCGCGCGTTGGGCCTGCCGGCCGGGCTCTCGGATGAGCTCGCGGGCGTTGGCGAACTTCTCATCCCACTTTTTCAGCGCCCGCCTGGCCTGCTCGACCGTCCTGGGGAGGACCTCGGTTCTCGCCGGCACGCGCTGCACGTCGAACTCCCGGACCCCGCCGAGGCGCAGGTTCAGCCGGGCGTTCGCCACGTCGTGAACGAGCGCCTTTCCCGCGGCCCGAATGACCACCTGCCCCTTCTCGTGGCGCTGGATGTACTTCTCGGCCCATTCCTGGAGCTGCTCGTCCGTCAACGTCTTGTTGCCGATCCGCATTCGTCCGAAGCGGTCGATCTCGAGCAGCACCCGGGCGTGCGGCGCCTTCTCCGCCCCCGGCAGGGCCGTCAGGATCACCTTGACCTTCGTGCCGATCGGGGGGATGGCGCGGCTGTTGGCGAAGAACTCCCTCAAGTCGTTGGCGTTCGAGCTGCGGAAGGGAACGTCGATCACGGCGGAGGCGAAGTTGGTCACGGAGATCACCTCGCCGTCCAGTTCCGCCCAGTACTTGCCGTCCGGCAGGATCTGGGAGCCGATGAAGACCCATCTTTCCGGGTTGGTGATCTTCCCGTCCTCGGCGCCCCGGAGCCACGCGCCGGCAGGAGACCGCCGGTTCTTGCCGCTCTTGTCCTGCCAGGCCAGATCGATCGCCACCTCCGCCCCGGCGGGCGGGAGGAACCGGGCCGATTCGTCCTCTCCGGACCACCGCGCGGGCTTGCCCGGCGTCAGACCCAGCATCAGCAGGGCCGCGTGCAGATGGGATGGCCTGGCCTTGGTGTGGAGAATGCTCTCATGCGTCTTGGTCTGCCAGGAGACCAGGAAGAACTCCAGCACCCCCTCGCGCAGACAGACCTCGGCGTCCAGAGAGACCTGTCGTTCGACCAGGTCGAACCGGACCGCACCGAACTTCCCCTTGGCGGCGGCCCGTTGACCGGTGGGCTTGTTTTCGCCGGACGGCGCGGCGGCGAGGGCCGCACCGGCCAGGGAGCACAAGACCGAAAGCAGCACCAGAACCTGTCGTTTCATCGCGGATCCCCAATCATCGCGGACATTCTCTTGAACACAAATCGGGCCGCAGGCTCCCGCAGGAACCGCGGCCCGTCGCTCGTCTTCGCAGGGCGTGTGATCTCGGCGTCACGGCAGCCGAGGCTCTTCGACGTGGAGCCTCTCGTTTCGCTCGGCCTGCTCGTTGATCATGATCTTGGGCTTCACGAGGATCAGGAGCGTCCGTTCGTCTCGCACGATGGCCCGATTCTCGAACAGGCGGTTGATGACGGGGATCTTGCTGAGGACCGGCGCGCCCATCTCCCGCTCGGTCTCGCCGGCAAGTCGCTGCCCGCCGAGCATGAGCGTGCCGCCGTCAGGGACCGAGACGGTGGTCTGAAGGTCCTGAACGGTGACGGTGGGCAAATGGATCGTCCCGCCGGAAGTGGCCACCGCCATGGGCTGGCCTTCCTGGTTCGAGACCTGCGGCCGCACCGTCATCATGACGTATCGCCGGTCCGCCGAAGCCGTCGCGGTCACGTCCAGAACCGCGCCCGTCGGGATGTAGGAGATGATCGGCCGGTACGCCGTCGCGTTGCCGGAGACCACCGGGATGTACTCCCGGACGTAGGCCTGCTGCCTGGCGACCGTGATGTACGCCCGCTGGCTGTTGGACAGCGTGATCTTCGGGGCGGTGAGCTGTCGTGTGGCCATGTGGGCCTGCGTGGCCTGAATGAGGAAGTCCACCTGGATGTCATCCAGGAACGTGCCGCCGATGTTCACCGCCGGGCCGTTGTCCGCGACCGCCAGGCCGATGTTGCTGCCGATCTGCGTCTGAAGGCCGCTGATGAAGGCCGCCGAGTGCTGCTTGAAGCCGACCGGGCTCCACTTCTGGTTGCCGTAGGGATTGCCCGGCCAGGGCGTGCTGCCATAGACGGGGTAGTTCGACGTCTCGACCCCGCTGACGGGGTGCATATAGGTCGGCACCTCTGCGCCGGTCCACGGGTCGGTGATCGGCCCGCCGTCGCCGCGGTTCATGTGCGAGCCGAGGTTGAAGTAGAAGTCCAGGTCCACGCCGACGCTGCTGAGAAAGCCGCTGTCAACGACGATGAACCTCGCCTCGATCATGATCTGGATCGTTTTGGCCTCGCGGAGCTTCTCGATCAGCTCGGCGAGGGCCTGGTGGTTTTCGGCCGTCTGGGTGACCACGAGCTGGCCGTTCAGCACCTGGATGAAGCCTGCGCCCACCGCGCCGCCTTCCGGATCGCCCCAGGAGTCGCGGTCGATGGCGTTCCTGACAAGCTCGACGAAGTCCTCGGTAAGCTCCTCCTTGGTGATCTCTTCCTCCTCATCCCTGCGCATCCCGGTCTCGTCCTCGAAGATGCCGCTGGTGGTCTGGCCGGCGCGGCCGATGTTCAGGCTTTCCTGGGCGGCCTCCTGAAGCTCGATGCGCGGGCCCTCGAAGTCCGGCACGGGAACGAGCAGGTCGCGGATGTCGTAGACACGGCGGATGGGCGTGCGGGACAGGTCCGCCTTGGTGGAGATCTTCAAGACGCCCTCCTCGACGACGTGGCGAAGTTCCGCGTCCGCCCCGGCCGCGGCGCCGCTGACATCCTCCAGGATCAGCCTCAAGGCCCGATCGACGGTGATCCTCCGGAGGTCCACAGTGACCTTGGTCGACTGCTCGATGCCGGCCGCCTGGAGCGCGCGCCAGTTCACGTGAATATTGGCGTCGGAGTATTCCCGCAGGAACTGCACGACGTCCCTGAAATCGATGTCCGCGAAGCTCAGCCGCTCGATCTCCCTTCGCAGCTTTTCCCGCAGCGCCGCGTCGGCGGCGGATTCGCCGGCGGCGGAGGCCTGGAACTCCTTGCGCTCTTGCGTCAGTTGCCTCCAGTTCTTCGGGTACCGCAGGTACTGGTACCAGGGGACCTCCGCCCTCCTGAGGTCCCAGAGCACCTTGGCCTCCTCCGCCCTCTGAGTGCGGAAGATGCCCGTGTCCTTCATCAGCATGTCGAACTCGACGAGGACGTCCTTCTCCTTCTGGGCCCAACGGTTCTTCGGGTCGATCAGGAGGATCTGCTGGACGATCTCGAGGGAGCCGTCGTACTTTCTCTGGTCGCGGAGGGCCTTGGCCTGCTCGGCGAGCGTGGCGACCTTCCGCAGCTTCTTCTGCTCCTCCTCCAATCGCCGCTTGGCCTTGATCATCTCGATGTCCCGGGCCTCCGCGGCGGCCTTCCTCTTGTTGAAGGCATCTCGCCGCTCGGCGATCGTCTTGAGCAGGCTGTCGATCCTCGCGGTTTCATTCCGGTACGCCACGGCCCCGAAGAAGGTCTTGCTGGCCTGGAGCGTCTCGGCCGCGAGGCTGGCGGCTTGTTCGGCGTTGTCGAAGTCCGCCGTCTTGTTCGCGCCCACCAGGGCCTCGCGGGCCCGTTGGGTGGCCTTGTTGATCTCCACGATGGCCGCCTGCTTGGCAATGAGGTTCTGCCGCATGAGTTTGCCGAGGATTCCCGCCTCGCCGGAGGTCCTCAGGGCGACGAGCCTGGAGGTGTGTTGGAGGAGTTGGGCGGCCTCGAGCAGATCCGGATCGAGGTCCTTGGCACGCTGGAAACACTGGACGGCCATGTCGACGTTCTTGTCGTCGAGCGCCCTTTTTCCCAGGTTGAGCAGTTGCACTGCCTTTGCCTTGCGTGCCCTGATGTCGTCCATCATCTTCCTCGACGACTTGGGCGCGGCGGCCGCGGGTGTCGGCGCGGGCTTGGGCGTAGGCGTCGGCTTCGGCGTCGGTGTTGGCTTCGGCTTCGGCGCGGGTGTTGGCGTCGGCGTTGGCGTGGGTATTGGCTTCGGCGCGGGTATTGGCTTCGGCTTCGGCGCGGGCGTTGGCGTCGGCTTCGGCACAGGTGTTGGCGTCGGCTTCGGCGCGGGTGTTGGCGTCGGCGTCGGCGCGGGTGTTGGCTTCGGCGTGGGTTTCGCTGCGGGCACCGTGGTGGCTATGGCGACGACTTCCTTCCTCTTCTGGGCCAGGGCCAATTGGGCGCGGGCATCACGACGCGTGGCATCGTCGAGGAACTCGCTCGTGGCGGCCTGGGCGAAGCCTTGGATGGCGTCGTCGAGTTTCCCGGCCGCGAGGGCCTTCTCCGCGCTGCGATAGGCCTCCTGCGCGGCGGCTTGTTTCCGGATGGCGTTGGGGACCTTGGCCAGGTAATCGACCAGTTCCTTCTTTTCCGCGGCCGACAGGGCCGACTCGTTGTCCTTCAGGATGGCGCTGGCTTTCAGGAGCGTGGCCTGAGACTGCTTGAACTTCAAGGCCGAGTACTCCGCCACTGCCTGTTTGAGCAAACGCTTTGCCTGATCCGAGGCGGCGTCCTGAGCGGCTGCCGGAGGATTCAGGGCGATGAAGCACGACACAGCCAAGGTAAGGTAGACAGATCGGCGTCCAGTGAACACTGCCAGACTCCTTTAACCTTTTGAGACAGCCTGCACGTTTGGCCCTGCCCGTACTCGGGCTCCGGCGCGCCGCACAATCCCGTCCAGTGCCCGGGCCGGCCCAAGACGCCGGACCTTTTCGGGGCGACACGCCGCTTACTGCATCGTTCCGGATGGATGCGCTTCCGGAACGGTCTTGCTTGTTCAGATCGGTGCCCTCGTGCCGGCGCGCCCAAGCTGCCGGCACGACCGATCCTCTCGGGCGGAGATGATAAGTCACCGCCAAAGGCAATTGCAAGTGCAAAAATCTTCGCCGCCCAAATGCCGGGAGCGACTTACCCGCCGGCCAGCGCCCGCTTGGCCTCCTCAATGAGCTTCCTTCGAAGCGGATTGCCGTTATCCCGTGCCTGTATACGGGCTTGCAGCCGGCCTTCGCTGTCCAGGTACAGCATCTTCGCCGTGGTCACCTGGAAGCTGCCTCGCAGCCACTTGATGCCGAAGCGGAACCGCAGCGATGCCGCCCCGGTGGAAAAATCGACCTCCACGGGCTCCATCTGACCCGTCTTGGGGCTGCGGAGCTTGATCTCCGCCAGGTCGCCAATGGGCTCGCCCGGGCGGACCCGGAACGTCCTCATCACCGTCTGGCCCCACTTGTTCGCGAAGATCGTCACGGTCATCTGTCCGGTAGTTGCACTCGCGCCGGTCAGGAAGAAATGGACCTTCCTGTCGACCGAGACCGGCTCCGACCATTCGCTCTCTTCGGTCTCGATATACGTCTGGCGGGCCTCGGCGAGGTACTCGTCGCTGACCGCCTTGTCGTACGTCAGGATCGGATTGACGAACTTCAGCTTGATGCGATAGCGATAGCGGCGGCCGACCTTCATCGTCTCGTCGTGGAACCACACGGACGTCTTCACCGAAGATGCGACCGCCGGCACCTGCGGGGCCAGGGGGGCAGGCTTCGCGCCCGACGGCTCGACCTTCGGCAGACGAGTCCGCCAGGGCATCCACCCGCGCCCGGGCGACCAGATCCGGTAGTACTGCGGGCGAAGGACGTGATCCTGCTGCTGCGCCAGCTTGTCTCGAGCGCCGCGGACCTCCTCGACGTTCGTCCCGTTGAAGTCCGGCACCTTCGCCACCACGATGGGGTCGCCCTTGGCATCCAGCCTGGCCGCGACGGGGACGCGCCTGACGGGACCCCGCTGCCCGTTCGCCAGCTCCTCCTGGACTTCGACAATGACCTCCTGGACGGTCACCTTGACGGGGATGTTCTTCTTCGCGAGCGGCTCCGTCCAGGCCTTGGCGAGATCGGCCAACGGATAGAGAAGTGTCCCGTGGGCCACCGCCACGTCGGCGAGCGTGGCCTTGTCGGGCAGTTCCATTGCCGCCGCCACAACGGGCCTCGACGGCACGGGCATGGCGGCGATCAGTTCGGCCAGCCGGACCAGCCCCTCCTCGCCGCCCCGGCCGATGTCGACCTTCATCGGCAGGCGGGGCGTGGCCAGGTCTATGTCCTCACGCCGCTGCGGCACGATCGTGCGAAGCGAGAGTGTCTTGCCGGCCCATTTCGGAACGGGGTCGACGTGCACTTTCGCCGTGTCGTAATCCTGCTTGACGCGCAGAGCTCTCTCCGAGAGGACCTCATCGAGCCGCTCGACCGGCACGCCGCTCATGGACACGGGGGAAGACAGGATCCAGCGATGCCCCGCCACGCCCAGCAGCACCAGGCAGACGAGCAGCACGAGCTTCTCCACGTGCTGCTCCAGGAAACTCGCGTCATCGGCCTTGGCCATACACCGGCCTCCTCGCAGGTTGGGTTCCCGACGGGAACGCTTGTGGACATCTCGCCTACGCGCCGGCCTTTGCCTTGGGCAGCGTGGAGGCCACTGCCGGCGGCATCAGCGGGCGAATCCAGTCCGAGAGCAGCAGCATTTCGGCCGCGATGCTCACCATCATCACGGGCTCGATGCCATAGTAGTACGGGCTCTGCCGGGGCACTTCGCTCTCCGTGATGCTCACGACCGTGTGGTAGTTCCGCATCATCAGGTTTCGCAGGAGCTTCTCCACGTGCCGGGTAGGCATGACAACGACGAACCGGTAGCGGATCACGCCGTACTCGCTCGTCGATATCCGGTTCGTAAGGCTGCCCTGCTGGCCCCTGGCGCCGAAGAGGCCGACCGCCGAGGCGGCAAACGGCTCGCTGATGTTGATATTCACGAGCCGCTTGACCGCCGAGGAGAGCACGTTCGCCGAAGCCGCGGCGCCGCCGGCTTTCTTGCCCTGGCCGATCACCTCCATGTTCGTCGCACTGATCGCCCCGAGGACCTCCCCCGTCACCCACAGGTTGACCTGGGCCTCCCAGATCCTCTTGCTGGCGGCCTTCGTCTCCTTCGGCTTGCGGGTGCGCGGGTCGACCGCGAAGTGCCGATCCAACGAACTGTCCTCGATGAAGATCAGCCCGTCCTTGGCCTTCTGGAGCTTCATGAACTCCTTCGCCTTGCCCTCGGCCTGGGCGCCGAACTGCTCCTTCAGGATGATCGCCTGCCGGCGGATCTCCTCGGTCGTGGCCAGCGAGGTGCGCCTCAGGTCGCCTTGGCCCGGTGCGATCATCTCGTCCAGGGCGCGGGTATACTCCCTGATGAACAGCAGGTCCAATCCGAGGTCGCTCTTGCGCTTCTCGTCGATGGGAAGGATCGGCTCCGGCATGCCTCCGACCCGCACCTTCACGACCGAGAAATCGGCCTTGTTGAAGGCGATGCCGTCGGCGATGTCCTGCTCGGCCTTCTCCTGAAGCTTCCTGATGCGATCTCTCTGCTTCGTCACCGCGTCTGCGTCGATCTTCTCCCGGCGATTCCGGAGCTTGGTGAGCCTCCCGGAGAGGCCCCTGCGGCTGCCGAGCTTCTCGCCGACGTCGCTGGTGAAGTAGTAGATCAGCCCGCCCGCGGCGAGCACGACGGTGGCCCCGATCAGGATGACAAAGAACAGGTTCTCACGTACGAGCCGCATACGCTGTTTCTCCCACTGACATCAAGGCCCCGCCGTGACGTCCTCGAGTTTCTGTTTGTCCAGCGCCGCGCCGCTGACCCACCCGCCGAGGCCCTTGCCCGCCGCGTCGGCCGCCTTGACCTGATACCACGGCGTCGTCCCCTTCATCTTCAGGTCCTTCCGGGGATCTTTCCCGACGGCAATGGTCGTGCCCGGCTTGAGGACCTGGATGCCTTTGGCCGCCGCCACCGCGTCGGCCGGGTCGAACTCGGGCATCAACTCCAAATCCTTGGACAGCTTGTACTCCCGCCCGAACTTCACGTCGGCCGTCACGATGCCGTCGCCCTCAACGGCCACCCACCAGGTGATCTTGAACCGGGTGTCCTGGGCCATGTCCTCGTTGGGATCGTCGGGCATCAGCGGGTCGGGGATCCGCGCCGCGACGGGGCCCCCGGTGACGGGGCGTTTCCAGCCGACCGCCTCGGCCGTCATCGGCAGCCATGCGACCTCGTGCTCCTCGACCGACAGCGAGCCGAGCCAGCGAGCCAGCGCGACGCTGTAGGCGCGCAGGTCCGCGGCCATCTTGTTGGCCTCGATCCGCGGCAGCGGCGTGCGAGCGATCATTTCGACCCTGAATCCGGGGCTGCTCCGGCCGGCGGCCGGCGCGGCCCTCGCCGCGGGACCGCCGGTCGGGGCCCGGGCCAGCGCCATGTTGCGCACGTAGGTGGGCGTCAGGCTCTCGAGCACGATCATCTTGCGTGCCTTCCGCTCGGTGGCCTTGAAGGCCTCGGCCTCCTTGGCCTTCTTGGCCAACTCGTCCTTCAGAGCCGCCGGGGAGTTGGGATCGATCCCGGTCCCGCCGAGCAGCACGGCCGCCGCGGTTTCCAGGTCCTTGGCGGAGAGCTCTTCGCTCTTGCCGGCGGTGATCTTCTCGTGGATGTTGCGGTGGAGCTCCTTGAGCGCCACGTATCGCGCGTAGCCGATCAGCCGGGGCTGATCCGGCGCGACGGCCTCTATGGACCGGCTGATCATGGTCAGCAGCGACGGCCAGAGCTCCCGATAGCCGAACAGCCGGGCAAGGCTCTTGATCTCTTCCTCCTCTGCCGTTCCCTTGCCCTTGACGTCCTCGTAGTCCTTGATCCGTTTGTCGACCTTCCTGACGACGCCCTGCGTCTCGTCGAGCGTCGACCTGCTTTCGAGCGTGCTGCTGTCGAGCCTCGCGCGATAGCCCGGGCAGAACAGGGCGGCCACGAGCACCGCCGCCGCGGCGACGAACCATGGGCGTTTCCGGTTCCAGCGCCGCTTCCGGAGGATCTCTTCCGGCAGCAGGTTGGTGCCGACCTCGGAGAGCTCCAGCCCTTGCACCGCCAGCCCGTAGGCCACGGCGAAGCTCAGAACGTGCTCGTTGACCGCCGGCGCGCTGGCCGACGACGACGGGGCGATCCGGTTGTAGCTGTCGATCCGGGTCACCGGAACGTTGAGGTTCTGCTCGACGAACTTCTGGAGTCCCGGCAGGCGGAACCCGTTGCCCAGCCCGATGAGCTTCCTGAATCGCGTATCCCGGTGGAGCGACGTGTAGTAGCCGACGGACCTCTGGACCTCCTGCACGAGGTCCGCGAACACCGGGCGCATAGACTGGAAGATCTGCCGGGCATACTTGCTGCTGGCGGCGGCCCGCTTGAGCTTCTCGGCCTTCTCGAACGAGAGCTTGAAGGTCCGCACGAGGGCCTCGGTGAAGTTGTTGCCGCCGATCTGGATCGTTCGCGTCCAAATCCTTCCCTTGTCGGCGACGACGAGGTCCGTCTTGTCCGCCCCGATGTCGGCCAGCAGCGTGGCCCCGTCCTCGGCCAACTGCTCGTCGAACGTCATGAAGTTGTACAGCGCCAGCGGCGCCGTCTGGACCGTATCGACCCTGATTTCCGCCTCGTCGAAGTGGCTGAGCATCTCCGCGACGTCGCTGCGCTTCATCGCGAACAGCCCCACTTCCACGTCCGGGCTGTCCGGGTCGCGGAACGTCTGCCACCGCCAGATCACCTCGTTGATGGGGAACGGGATCTGCTGTTCAGCCTCGAAGCGGACGATGTCGGGCACCCGGCGGCTCTCGACGGGCGGGAGCTTGACGAACCGCGAGAAACTGCTCTGGCCCGGCACGGAGACGACCACGTGGCAGCCGGACACGTCCGCCTTGGCGAGGAACCGCTGAAGGGCCTCGCGGATGAGCTGCTGCCGGTCGGCCTCCGGCTGAGAGAGGATCATGGGATGCTCGATGACGTCGAACGCCTCGACCTGAAGTATGCCCTCGACATCGCGGAGCCTCAGGGCCTTCAGAGCACATTGCCCGATCTCGATGCCCCAGACAATTCTTGGTCTGACCATACCTACTCCTCGGCTCGCCGCCGGCGCGCCGGGCGTGTTCGGCCCGGCGCCGCGGCAGCTCTCGGCAGCCTCTCGTCAGAGGTACCTGCCCGGACAAGCCTTGATTCTCCCTTGCGGGCCTGCTGCGCCTTCCCGCGGGCAGGCGGTATAATATATCCTTTGTGCGCGGCGGGCAACGCTGCGTCAAGCGTTAATCTCCCGCCGGCGCGCGATTCCGACCGTCCCTGGTGCCCGATCGTGTTGCGATTCGCCGTAACAACGCTTGGCTGCAAGGTTAACCAGTACGATGGCCAGGCCCTGGCCGCAGCATTGGAATCCGCCGGATTCCTGCCCGCCGACAGCGACGCCGGCCCACCGGCCGACCTGGTCGTCGTCAACACCTGCTGCGTGACCGCCACGGCCATGCGAAAGAGCCGCCAGGCCATTCGCAGGGCCCTTCGGCGCTCGCCCGGCGCGGCCGTGCTCGTCGCCGGATGCTATGGCGACTACGACGGCCAACGCATCCGCGCCGCGCTGGCCGAACTGAACGTGCCGCCGGAAAAGGTGGCCCTCGCCGGGCACCACGACGACATCGCAGCTCGCGTGGAGCAGTTCGCCCGCCGCCTTGGCGGCAACGAGTATCCGTCGCCCGGCGTGGGCCGCGATGAGCCAGGCCGGCGGGCGGAACCAGGTGGGGATGACGTATGTATGAGTGCGCCGCGCGATGCCCGGATCATCGCCTCGCCTACCTCCATGAGAACGCGCCGGAAGGCCGCAGTCAAGGGCAATGTGCCCGGCGCCGCGCACCTGCCGCCCATCCGGCGGTTCGCCGCTCGCCAGCGGGCCTTCGTGAAGGTCCAGGACGGCTGCGACGCCTTCTGCGCGTACTGCATCGTGCCCTACACCCGCCCGCGCGTCTGGTCGCGCGGCGCCGGGGAGATCGTCGGCGAGTGCCGCCGCCTCGTCGCCGCCGGGCACAGGGAGATCGTCCTGTGCGGCGTGTTCCTCGGCGCCTTCGGGCGGCCGACGGCCATCCGCAGGCGATGGGACCAGACGCCGTCGGCCCTGCCGGGGCTGCTGCGGCGCGTGGCCGCCCTCGACGGGCTCTGGCGCGTGCGGCTCAGCAGCATCGACCCCGGCGACGTCACCGACGAGCTCCTCGACGCCGCGCGTGAGCTGCCCAACGTCGCGCCGCACTTCCACCTGCCGCTCCAGTCCGGCTCGCCGCGGATCCTGCGGCGAATGAACCGCCGGTACACCGTCGAGGAGTACCGCCGGACCATCGAGCGGGTCCGCTCGGTGCTGGACCGCCCGGCCATCACCACCGACGTGATCGTCGGCTTCCCCGGCGAGACGGAAGACGACTTCGCGGCCACGCTGGAGGTGGCCCGCTTCGCCGGCTTCGCGAAGATCCACGCCTTCCCCTTCAGCCCCATCGAGCCCACGGCCGCCTGGACGTACCGCGACGAGGCGCCCCCGCCGGACGTCGTAAAGGCGCGCCTGGCCGCCCTGGCCGAGCTGGAAGCGCGGCTCGCCGGGCAGTTCCGACGCCGGTTCATCGGCGACGTGATGGAGGGCCTCGTCGAGCGCCCCCGCGACGACGACGCCGACCGCCAGGCCATGACCGACCGATACCTGACCGTCACCTTCCCCGTCCCCGGCCCGGACGACCTCACCGGCCACATCGTCCGCCTGCGCATCAACGGCGTCACCCCCGACGGCCTCGCCGGAACGCTCCTGGAATGATCCCAGCGACCCGCTCGCGCCCCGCGCCGCCCGGCCGTTCATCAGGAATGCCGGTCTCTCCAGTACCCCGGTCTGCGGTGCAGGTGCATCACGGCATGGATGACGATCTCGTCCGGCTCGACCGTATACAGCAGACCGAAAGGAAACTGACGAAGGAGCTTGCGGCGAAAGCCATCCTCCAGCTCCTCCGCCGCTTCGGGATACTCCTCAACGAACGCCGCCGCTGCCTCAACCTGGTCCAGAAACGCACCCCCGAGACCCGACGCCCGTTGCTCGTACCAAACTGCGGCTTCAACCATCTCCTCGCTGGCCGGCGTAAGAAAGCGGACGGGCCTCATCGCAGCTTCGCTCTGGCATCCTTGATGGCCGATTCCGCCGAAACCGCGGAGATCTCGCCGTTGCGAAATGCTCGCCGACGCTTACGAGCTTCGTTCAGCCAGGCCGCCTCCACGCCCCCCCCGTCGTTTTCCTCCAGGCTCGCCAGCAGGTGCTCGGCCAGGAGGGCCCGCTCACGGAGGGTTAGCTGCATCGCCTGGCTCTTGAGTTCTTCCACCGTCATAGCCGCGTATCCGATCGAATCACATCGTATTGCATCACGCCAAACCAGGCAACCGGATGGATCGCCCAGGCGCGTTCCAGCGTCATGCCAGCATGAGGCGGTGGCCCTTGGGTTTGGGAATGGGATCGCCGAACTCCTTGGCCGATTCGATCCAGAGCTCCATTGCCGCTCGGACGCTGGCCAGGGCGGCCTCGTGGGTCTCGCCGTGAGCCATGCAGCCGGGCAGTTCGGGGGCCTCGGCGACGAAGGCGTTGTCGTCCTCGCTCCAGAAGATGATGATCTCGTACTTGGCCATCGCCGGCATCTTCTTCGCCAAGCCCATGACGCTATTCTATGCCGGCCATCCGGCGTTGCCAAGAGGGAATCCGGAACACCTCGCGACCTGGCCATTTGCCGTTTGCATCACCGCTTCGCCGTCCGGTAGAATCCGGGGCCATGGCGGACGAGCTCGACCAGCTTTCCAAGGCGGCGCGGCAGTTGGTCGCCATCGAGGAGTTGTTCGGCGGGGAGTTCATCCCGGCCGAGCGATCGCCCTTGCCTCAGGTGCAGATGGGCCTGTTCGCCGCGGGCGAGTCGTCGGCCGAAGAGCCGCAGGCAGGCGCGATGACGGCCGAGCAGAAGGCCGCGGCGCTGAAGGACATCGACGACAACGAGGTCCGCTCCTGCACGCGCTGCCCGCTGCATCGCGGGCGGCACCACACCGTCTTCGGCGAGGGCAGTCCCGACGCCGACCTGATGTTCATCGGCGAGGGCCCGGGGCACGACGAGGACATGACCGGTCGGCCCTTCGTCGGCCGGGCCGGCGAGCTGCTCACCAAGATGATCACCGCCATGGGGCTGACGCGCCGCGAGGTGTTCATCGGCAACGTCATCAAGTGCCGCGCGCCGAACAACCGCGCGCCGACGCCCGACGAGGTCGAGGCCTGCTGGGGCTACCTCGTCCGCCAGATCCAGATCATCCAGCCGAAGGTCATCGTCGCGCTGGGCAACCCCGCCTCGCACGCCCTGCTGGACACCCGCGTGGGGATCACCCGCCTTCGGGGCACGTGGCAGACGCTGCCGATGCTCGGCGAGGGCGTCGGCGGCACGGCCGTCATGCCCACCTTTCACCCGGCCTACCTCCTGCG
>CAYRVX010000074.1:0-35403 GCA_964427875.1 uncultured Planctomycetaceae bacterium | reverse complement strand
GGATCGCGTGGGGCTGCGCGAGGACGACCTGCGCGTCTTCCGCCAGTTGATTTCGCGTCCCAACGGCATCTGCATCGTGACCGGCCCGACCGGCTGCGGCAAGACCACGACGCTGTACGCCGCCCTGAACGAGCTCAACGACGTCTCGAACAAGATCCTCACCAGCGAGGACCCGGTGGAATACGACATCGACGGGCTGATCCAGGTGCAGATCAACCCGGAGATCGGCCTGACGTTCGTTCGCTGCCTGAGGCACTTCCTCCGCCAGGACCCGGACATCATCCTGATCGGCGAGATCCGGGACCTCGAGACGGCGGAGATCGCCGTTCAGTCGTCGTTGACCGGCCACCTTGTCTTCTCCACGCTGCACACGAACGACGCCCCGTCGGCGATCGCCCGCCTGCTGGACCTCGGGCTCGAGCCGTTCCTGGTCACCGCCACGCTGGAGGGCATCGTCGCCCAGCGGCTCGTGCGGACGATCTGCCCGAGGTGCAAGGAGGAGCTCAAGCCCACCGAGGAGATGCTGATGGAGGTGGGGCTGGACGCCCAGGTGCTCAAGGAGCGAACGTTTTACCACGGCACGGGCTGCGACTACTGCCGCAGCACCGGCTACAGCGGGCGGATGGCGATCTTCGAGATCATGTTGCTGGACGACGACATTCGCAACCTGATCATGAAGCGTTCGAGCACGGGCGTCCTTCGCGAGGCCGCCCGCAAACACGGCATGCGGACGCTTCGCGAGGGCGGCCTGCTGGCCGTCTACGACGGATCGACCACGATCGAGGAGGTCATTGCCCAGACCATCGCGGAAGAGTCGGATGCGTGATTCTCCGACGCGGACGATTGAGTATTCGGACAGGAGCGTGACATGCCGACATTTCAATACGAAGCCTTGAACACTGTAGGCCAGACCGTCAAAGGTCATCTCGACGCGATCTCTTCGGAGGAAGCGGCCGCCAAGGTTCGCGCGATGGGGAACTTCCCCACGAAGATCAAGGAGAAGGCCGCCCGACGGCGGAGGGGCGAGGAGGGCGCGCCGGGCGCCGCGGAGGCCCGAGGGCGGGGGCGCCGCAAGGTCGGCAGCATTCCCAACAAGGTCCTGACGCAGTTTACGCGCCAGTTGTGCACGCTGGTCGACGCGGGTCTGCCGATCCTGCGGAGCCTGCGGATCCTGGAGCAGCAGCAGAAGCCCGGCCCGCTGCGGATGGCGATCCGCCTGGTGGCCGAGGACGTCGAGGCCGGCGTGACCCTCTCGGACGCCATGGCGCGTCACGGCAAGGCCTTCAGCGCCCTGTACACCAACATGGTCCGCGCCGGCGAGCTGGGCGGCGTGCTGGACATCATCCTCCAGCGGCTGGCGGACTTCATGGAGAAGAGCCAGGCCCTGAAGCGCAAGATCATCGGCGCGATGATCTACCCGGCCGCGGTGATCTCCTTCGCCGTGCTGATCGTCATGGGCATCATGGTCTGGGTGGTTCCGTCGTTCGAGAAGATCTTCTCCGATATGGGCAGGAAGCTGCCCGCCATGACGCAGAACCTCATGGACGTCAGCCGGTGGGTGAAGGACACCGGCTGGATGATCATCCTGCTGTCGCCGCTGGGGATCTGGCTCCTGATGAGACTGGCCAGGCTGTCCCCTGGCGGCCGGTACATCATCGACCGCATCAAGCTGATGGTTCCGGTGATGGGGCGCGTGGTCGCCAAGACCGGCGTCGAGCGGTTCTGCCGGACTCTGGGCACGCTTCTTTCGGCGGGCGTACCGATCCTGGAGGCGTTGAGCATCACTCGTGACACGGCCGGCAACGAGGTGTTCTCCCGCGCCCTTCGGAAGGTCCGGGAGGGCATCCGCGAGGGCGAGAGCTTCGCCGAGCCGCTGCGGCAGGCCAAGATCGTCGAGCCCATGGTCGTGAACATGATCGACGTCGGGGAGGAGACGGGCGACCTGGACAAGATGCTCCAGAAGGTGGCCGACACGTATGCCGAGGAGGTCTCCGTGCTCGTCAGTTCCATGATCTCCCTCCTGGAGCCGATCATGGTCATCACGCTGGGCAGCATTGTCGGATACATCGTCATCAGCCTGTTTTTGCCCATGATCCACATGCTCAAGGCCATGCAGACGGGCGGCTGAGGGAAAGGAACAGACCGGATGCGTTATCGAGAGGCACGTTTCAGGAATGCATTGGCGCCGCGGCGCCGCGGGCGCGGCTTCACGCTCATCGAGCTCCTGACGGTCGTCGCCATTATCGGCCTGCTGATCACCATGGTGGTGCCGACGATCGGGTCGATCATGAAGGCGATGACGACCGCCTCGACGCAGGTGCGGATCGCCAGCCTCACCGACGGCGCCCGCGCCTACAAGATGGGCGCGACGGGTAACAGGTTCTATCCCGGCCAGGACGACCCCAAGGGCCTCTTCGAGACGAGCGGCGAATACCAGTACAAGGCCAGCGCCTACCTCGCCCGGTGCCTGTTCTCCGACGCCGGCGGCAGGTTCCCCCCTCCCGTGGACAGGTGGGCGCCCTACGAGGTCGGCATGCTCGATGACGCCGACGGCACCGACACGGACGTGGCCTACACCATCCTCGACACCCACTCTCACACGCTGGCCATCGTCTATTACGTCTCCCGGAAGGGCGAGACGGGTGCCAGCCAGTTCGTCGCGACGGACAACAAGGCGTACACCGAGAACAACGTGGACATAGACAGCGGCGGCAACCACGACGAGAAGTTCAGCGACTACGTCGCGCCCGGCGATACGGAGGAGAGCGTGATGGTCCACATGGATGGCGACTTCGTGATTCACGCCGCCGACCCGGAGACGAGATACTACTTTGAGGGAAAGCTGAAGAACTGGCGAGATTGACCAAGGGATTCATCGTGAAGCGAAACTGCCACAACGCGGACCTCCCCTCGTCGGCGGCCGACGGCCCGGACCGGCGCGAGGGCCGCTGCGCCGGGCGCGGAGCCTTCACGCTCGTCGAGCTGCTGACCATCATCGTGATCCTCGGCATGTTGATCACGCTGACCGCCCCGTCGGTCATGGAGGCCATAAGGTTATTCCGGGTCGACGAGTCCAGGACCTACCTCCAACAGATCGGCATGGGCATCCGCCTCTACAAGAACGACTGGAAGGACCTGGCCCCCGTAACCGGCTGGGCGCCGGGATTCCCCGACCATCTGAAGGGGCTGCCTCCCAGTTGCGGGGGCAAAGACGGCGTGACCGGCGGGCTGAGGGGCGCCTACGCCCTGGTCCAGGCCCTGACGGGCTATCGCCCCGACGACGGCATACCCGGCTGGGGGGCGAAATACATCGATCCGACGGTTGCGCCCGGCAGGAAATACGGCCCTTACGTCTCCGGCGAGATGCCGATGGGCGGCGACGCGGCGGACCCCCCGGCCTTCCTGGACGCATTCGGGAACAAGATCCTCTACTACCGCTTCGAGCCCGGCGCCGGCGAGTTCGGCGGCAGCTTCGACAGCGGCCACAACGACGGCGGGCCGCCGCCGACGAGCTTCGCGGCGTACCTCACGGACCCCAACGGCGACCTGTACCGCCTGGACTATGTCCTGATAACTCCCGGTCCGGACCGGACCTGGATGAGAGTCGCCACGGACGAGAAGACCGACGACATCGCGAACTTCCTGTTCCGGTTCCCGGAGGCACCCCAAGGCAATCAGGAGTAGGAGACACGAGAGCCATGTTGATCGCTTCAGGCCAGCACGTTTTCGGATCAAGGCCGCCGGCGGGGCCGAGCGGCTTTACGCTCGTCGAGCTGCTCCTGGTGATGTTCGTCCTGTCCATCCTGGTGGCGCTCGTCGTGGGCGTCGGCTCGTACGTCATCGAGCAGGCCAGGATCACCGAGACGGTCGAGACTCAGCTCACGCTCCTTGCCGCAGTCGATGCGTACCGCAGGGTGACGGGCGACTTCCCGGAGCCGAACCAGACCGTCGAGGAAGGCAGCATCGAGGGGCTGCTCACCATCCTCCAGGCCAGCGGCGACGCCTCGGCCCTGGGCGAGGAGATCCGCAAGCAGACGTTGCCTTTCCTTCAGTCCGGCGGCAGTCTTCAGGTGGATGCGTTTGGCAACCCCATGCACTACTATCCCAGGAGAGGGATCGGGGGCAAGCCTCTGGTCATCTCGGCCGGACCGGACGGGGACTTCGGCGAGATGGATGAGAGCAAGCAGAGGGACAACATCCGCAGCGACACGCAGGGAACGGACGGACAGGCGACCTACTGACGAAGAAAAGGACCATGACGACTTTGCGCACGACAATTCGCAGGATGCGGCCTGGCGCTCCGGCCCGCGTGCGTCGGGGCTTCAGCCTCATGGAGATGGTGGTGGTCATCGGCCTGGTGGCGCTGATGGCCTCCCTTGCGCTTCCGAGCATCATCGCCCTCTACAAGGCCGGTGCGGACAGGCAGGCGTACAACCTGATCGCTGCGCAGCTCACGGCCGCACGCGCGCTGGCGATCGAGAAGTCCACTTTCGCCGGAGTTCACGTTCAGTTGGCCGACGCCAGGTCCACGGGAGGAGGAGGGCTGCTGCGTCCCGGCGAGGAGAACATCTGCTATTCGGCGATCGTCCTGTACAACCCGTGGATGAGGCGCTTCAACATCTACGGCCAGGCGCGCCGGGTCCCCGGCAGCATCGCCTTCGGGAAGCTGACGGAGGAGACGGTGAACTCGGGCACGGGGACGTACAAGAGCGGCGCGGGAAGCAAGGAGGCATTCACGACGTTCACGGTGGTGTTCTCGCCGCGGGGCTCGGCGGTCAAGAGCGTTTACGGCGAGCGGGTCGAGTTCAACCCCGGCCACCCGATCTTCTCCGACGATGCCGTCGACGCGAACGCCATGTTCGTGACCGGCTCGCGGCGGCTTTGGTACATGGACCCGAACACCGTGAACTCGTATTGCCAGAATCAGTATGCCGTCACCGCGCTGACGCTGTTCGACATTGGCGACTACCTCGGCGCCACCAGCTCCGGGAAGCGCATTAAGTACCTCAACGAGAACGCGCAGTTCCTGCCGCTGAACGTACACACGGGACAACTGTTTTCACGGGAGTGATACCATGACCGAGATCAAGGCCCGAAGAAGCGGTTCTTTTCGGCCCCGCCGCCGGCGAAGCAGGCAGGGCTTCACGCTCACGGAGATCATGATCGCCCTCGGCGTCCTGGCGGTCGGGATGGGCATGGCGGCCGGGGCGTTCCACGCCGGGATCCAGAACCACATCATCACGGTCGACGAGATCCGCCGCACAATGATCGGCGAGAACGCCGTCGCCGTCGCCAAGGCCCGGCTGAACGCCGACGTCAACCTGCCCCCCCCGACGGCGGACGGCAACCTCCAGTGGAAACAACTGTGCACGGAGGTGAATCAGAGGCTCGGGGACCACGACACGCACTACCCGATCGGCCCGGGGGCCAGGTTGGGTTTCTTCGCCCTGGGCGCCCGGGCGAAGCCCAGGCCGCGGAACGACTTCAAGTTCATGGTCATCGTCTACGAGATTCTCGGCGTTGGCGCGCAAGACGTGAACATGGAGGTGGGCCTCAGGGAGGTCAAGGAAGTGATCATCACCAACCACTCCAGCGGGAAATCCCAGGCGGTGGTAACCGGGGGCCTCTTCGTGAGCGTGGCGGACAAGCTGCCCCTCGGCTCGCTCCTCTACATGTCCGAGCTGGAGGATCCCTTCGTCGAGGTGAAGTCCCACATCGACAATAAGACGGCGCTCTTGGACAGACGGGTCAAGGCTGAGACGCGGGACCTTCTCGTGATGACGGTGGAAACCGGCCAGGGTGGGGTCGGCGACTTGGAGGTCAAGATCCGGGGAGTCTACCGCGGGCGCACGTCGCTCCGGCCCGGCCAGGGGTCAACGGACCCCGGCCAAGGAGGCTGAAAGAACCATGCCACGCGCCACGACAAGATTCGGCCATCGCCGGGGGCGTCCGGGGCCTGCGGGCCTGACCCTCGTGGAGATGCTCGTCTCGATCACGGTCCTGACGGTGATGATCCTGGCGTTCAGCACGATCATGGTCCAGAGTCAGCGGTTCATCTCCATCGCGCAGGCCAGCCGCCGCAGCCACGCGCTTGCCGCGACCATAGGACGCGTCGTCCGCCGCGACCTGCGGCGCGCCAGCCAGAACGGCTTTCTCGCCATAGGCTCCGACGGCACCCCGCTTATGGTGCTCACGGCCGCGGGGATCTCTCACAGCATTGCCGTCGCGGGCCCCAGTGAGCTCACCTCAGGAACCGGCAGCCTCGTCTGCTACGGGGAGGGCGCGAACATCGCCACGGGGCACTCCGGCGAGAAGGTCCTCTGGCGCCCGGAGTTCATCCTGGCCGGCGAAAACGTCCCCGCGAGCAAGGACATACTCAACCACAGCCTGGCAGAGGTCCAGAACGACGTCGAAGCCTCAGCCAGAACCATCTGCCAGTACATTGTCGGCAGTCGCCCGAACAACATCACCGTGCCTCCCGCGAGCCTCAATGACATCGACAGTCTCTGGCAGGTGCTGGCACCCGGCTGCTCGGACTTGAGCATCATGTGGACCGACGGCACGGTCGATCCGCCCAGCCACAACCTTCACTGGTACGGGGTCGATCGAGAGAACGGCAGCGTCGCGATCAAGCCGGACCCCCTTCGTCCCCAGGACCCCAACGGCCCGCCGCCCGGCTTCGACTACTTCGATCTCTGGACGCACGAGGACCAGACGAACTGGCCGAAGGCGATCAAGATCCGCTTCCGCATCACGGACAAGAACCTGCCCAAGAACGCCGACGGCGCCCACGCCTTCGACTACGAGGTCATCTGCAACCTCGGCCCCTGAGGCGCCCGGCAAGGAGCAGTTCCATGGCAAACATCCTGAATCGACGAGGCTCGGTCCTGCTGATGGCGATCGGTCTGTTGACCATCATCGCGATCCTCGCGTCGACGTTTCTCATCGTCTCCAATCTCGACGCGCAGGAGACCGAGACGCTGGCCGTCAAGGCCATGGCCGACCCGATCGCCGAGGGGGCCCTGCACGCCACCATGGCACTGATCGGCCCGGACCGCCACGCCGGCGGCGACGGGCCCTACGGCGCCCTTGACGAGGTATCCGGCAGCGACCAGAAACTGGCCGGCTATATCGACTCCCCCGGGGACCCCCACGGCGGGACCGGCGGGGTCCGCATCGACGAGTGGCTGGCCCCGGCCGGCCGGGACGACGCAACCCGCCAGGCCTTCTGGAGCAAGATCTACGGCGCAGACGCCGCGCATACCGGGGTGGCCGCCGACACCGACGGCGACGGGACGGACGACGCGTGGTTCTACACCTACTATGACGACGCGGACGCCAACAGCAGGGAAGGCAAGTTCAAGGTGGCCGTTCGGATCGTGGACCTTTCGGCCAAGGTCTGCGTCAACACCGCCAGCGACGGCGACCCCAACGGCCCCGACGACGCCGATGTGGGCGACGACCTCGAGACGAGGTCGCCGGCCCTGATCAACCTGGTGAGGGCCATGGGAGGCGGCCTCAGCGGCGCGCAATCGGTCTACAGGGACAGGATTCATCCCCTCCGCTGCGGCTACGACGAAGGCCAGAGAGGACCAAGGGACGTCCTGAAGGAGTACGACACGCACTGCGGGCGGAAGCTGCTGTCGCCCGACAGGGACTCTCAGGACCAGACGAAGGTCGTCTACGACCCCTTCCCCATCGGCGACGAGGTGTTCCTGCTGTGGTGCGAGCCGCTGCGCTACAATTCGGTTGCCAACGTCGGGCGCCTGTACGAGGCGACCGGCCCGTACCTCAAGCAGCTCAACGTGAGCCAGGACGCCAACGGCAATCGCTACGGCGATCAGGTCAAGCGCCTGCTCACCACGTTCAGTTGCACCTCCGCGGTCGTTCGCAAGCCCGATGCGGCAAAGGAGCTCAACGAGCTGGAACTCCTCAACGTCTGGAACAACGACCAGGCGCTCTACAAGCGGATGAAGGCCATGCTCGGGGAGCTGGGCATCGCGGACACCGAGGCGGGGTGCAAGCGGATGGCCGCGGCGTTCGTATCGAACCTGAAGGCCTACCTCTCCGCCGGCCGGGACGAGGGGCCCTGGCGGTTCAAGCCCGACGCGGAGGATTTCGAGACCTACGGCTACAAGGGCGACGTCGTCATCACCGAGGTCGTGGGCAAGCACCAGGCCCCCAGCCAGGACGGCAAGCAGGACTGGGCCTGGGGCTGCGCCATCGAGCTGATGAACCCGACCAACGAGGAGATCACCCTCGACGGGACGTTTGAGTTGATCATAGACGGCAGCAGGCACGTGAATCTCGAGGGGACCGTGCCGGCCGAGAAAGAAGGCATCACCTACAAGAAGTGGGTCCTGTGCCACCTGGAGACGGGGGCCGACTCGAACACCACGCTGGACGAGTTCTTCCCCGGGATATCCAATCACAGGGAGCTTGGCGCCGACCTCGATTTCGCAGGAGGCGGCAGCGGCTCCGTTACGCTCGAGCTGGTGCGCAACGAGAACGGCTACGCCGTCCCGGTCGACCAGGTGGACGCGAGCGACTTCAACTACGTGCGCAAGAGGGGCGACCCCCCAGACAATGACGGGTTCGTGTGCATCCAGCGAGACGACCGGTACGCCGGCGATTCCAACACCGCCGGCTTGTCCAAGCCGCTGACCCGCTTCCTCCTGCCGCGCTACACCTCATCGAACAGCGAGCAGACTCTGGGGGCGCGCAACTCCGCGTCAGGCGGCGCGGAATACCCGATCCTCTTCCACACGGTGGAGCGCCCCGCCGGCGTGCAGCAGCTCATCAGCGTCGCCGAGCTGTGCAACATCTACCTGGCCGCACCTGCCTCGGGGGCGTCGATCGCGGAAACGGAGAAGACGTTCGGCCAGTTGATCACCAAAGACGAGATCTCGGGCATCTTCAGGGACTGCTACACGCGGGGCAAGCTGGGCTACACGCAGATCGACGACGCCAACAGCACGACGTATCCCGCGCTGCCGTCCGGGTGCCTGTACGCCGAGTTCTTCACGAACGTCGCCCGGCACCTCCGCAAGATGGAGCAAGGCCGCATCTACGGGCGGATCAACGTCAACACGGCGACCAGGGAGGCGCTGCTGGCCCTGCCCTGGCCGGAGCGCATCGTCGGACCGGAAGTGACCCCGGGCATCCGGGCCGAGTATACCGTCCGCCAGGGCCACTTCGATCCGAACGTGGCCGTGCAGTGGATCCTCGACTATCGCAGGAACCCCGGGGCGAACTGCGGGATTGCAGACCTGCGGAGCGACACGCAGAACCTCCGCGCGTTCCTGACCCCCGGCGAGGTCGCCATCCCCTTGGCGGCGTACATGAAGACGGTCATTGCCGGCGCCGGCGGCGCGGATTGGGAGGAGGTCAAGACCACGCCCGGCGCCTTCGAGGCCGTTCACGCGCTGTACCGGGCCGTCGCCGACTGCATCACCACCCGCAGCGACGTCTTCGCGATCTACATCAAGGTCCAGTACGGCGGGGGCGGACGCTACGCCTGGCATTACCTCGCCGTCGTGGACCGCAGCAACGTCCTGAAGAAAGGCGACACCCCGGCCGTGCTCCTGTTCTGCGAGGTCCAACCCACCGAAGATGAGGAGCAAGATCAGGAGTGAGCGGAAGGCGCGACTGCTTCTCTCAGTCCACGATCGGTCCGCAGCCGGTGAGGATCGCCACGACGAGTTGGGCCATGGTCAGCAGGTCCAGCACGTTGTGATGCAGGATGTCGCCGATCGGCCCCGCGTCGCCCGCCGCAACGAACCGCTGGTAGGCTCGCGGGATCTCCGAGGCGGGGATGTCCCCCACCCGAAGCCGGCCGCACACGTGCCGCTGGAGCGTCTGAAGCCTGAAATCCGGAACGTCCCCGCGCCAGCGCCTGCGCGATTCGCGGAGCAGGTCCAGGTGGGGCGTCCGCCGCCGAGGCAGCTCAATGCCGTGAAAGGCTGACCGCCGGCGGATCATGCTCATGTCGCGGGCCTGGCCGTTGAACGTCACCAGCACCCGCGCCTCGGCGTATCGGTCCGCGAAGACCTGGAGGATCGCCGGCTCCTCGCGGGGGTCTCGCGCCAAACACTGCTCGAAGACGAGCCGCCCGTCGATGTGCTGCATCATGCCGATCAGGAAGATGACCGTCCCCACGGGCCGGCACGACTCGATGCCCAGGAACAGCAGGTCGCCGGGGCCCGCGTCGGCCGCGTGACACAGCGCCGACGAAGCGCCCAGGGCCGCATCGTCGTCGAACCGCTGCCGCGCGCCTCGCAGGACGGCCGAGTACTCCCTCGCGATGGCCGCGCTGTCCGGCGCGGCCTCCTGGAGGCCCCGGCGAACCAGGTAGCAGCAGACCGCCCCGGCCGGCGTTTGCACGGCAGCTTCGCTCCCGTCGCAGATCTCCGTCAGCGGCACGGGCTCGCCGGAGGGCGCATCACCGGGCCGGCGGGCGATCCCGGAAAGGCCTTGCGCGCGAACCATCTGCAACGCCGTCGCGAAGTCCCCTTTCGCGATCGACCTTTTGATGTCGCGGCTGAACCGGCGCGGGTCCATACGCCCATCATGGCATACCGGCGGGGCCCAGGCAAGATGAATTAGGGTTATGTTAGCGCACGCCCCCGACGCGAAACGCGGGTCAACGAAGCACGAGCGACCAGAGGATGTGCTTGCCGGCGAAGCCCTTGATCTCCAGGCCGCTGTGTGTCCGCCACTGAAGCACGGCGTGCTGGGGGGCGCCTTCCTGATCGACGTGTCCCTTGGCCTCGCTGCTCAGCCAGATCTCGTCGCCGCGGGGCACGGCGACGACACGGGCGGCATAATTGACCGTCGTGCCGTGGGCGTCCTGCTCTTCGACCGTGACGGGGCCGACGTGAATGCCCACTCGCAGGCGAAGTCGACGGTCCCCCGGATCGGCGCGGATCGCCACGGCGAAATCCAGCGCGTCGGTGGCCGTGTGGAACGCCGCCATCACGGAATCGCCGATCGTCTTGATGAGGCACCCGCCGTGCGCGGCGGTCGCCTCGGCGGCGCGCCGGAAGTGGGCGCGCCGAACGACGTCCATCGCCCGATTGCCGATCCTGTTGCCCAGGGCCGCCGAGGAAACGATGTCCGTGAAGGCGATGGCGAGAGTGGCCTTCGCCGAGCCGACCCATTGGCGGAGGCTCGCGGGCGTCGCCCCGGCCGCTGCGGGCTCCTCCTGCGCCGGTGTCGGCGTCCGATCGCGGGAGCCCGCCGACGACGGCCGTCGAGTGTCCCGGGACTGGGCGTGCCCCTCCTTGCGCCGCCTTGGGCCGAAGGAGAACGACGGGGAGAGACGATCTTGCGGCTCGCTCATGGTCTGCTTCTCTTTTCTCCCTGCCGACGGCACGCAACGTCCGTAACAGCCGTCTCGTGCACATTGTAGCATATCCCGGGCACCAGGAAAGGTGCCACCCCACCGCGGGGCCGGAAGAATTTCTCCCGAAAAACCCCTTGCCGCCTTGACTGAAATCGGCAAGGGTCTTATAATTCCGTTAGGTTAATGTTAGGTATAGCTCTATTGCGGTTTTATTCCCTGTCCGACCGAAGGACAGGGCCCACTCGGCGCGGGGCTGTACGATGAGAATCGAGGAGATCGGCGATCCGATTCGCGTGCTGGTGGTCTTTTCGGGCGGCGGTGCCGAGCCGATCCGCTTTCGCTGGCGGCAAAGGACTTACAAGATCGATCGCATCAACGCCCACTGGGTGGACCGCCAATGTGAAGGCTACCGCCTGCATTACAGCGTGCAGGTCGGCGAGGAGACGTACTGCATCCACTTCGCCAGCGGCGAGGTGCAATGGTGGCTCGACCAGGTGGCCATCGAGGGCTGAGATGACCGACCGGGGCAGAATCATCCTGCACGTCGACGTGGACGCGTTCTTTGCGTCGGTGGAGCAGTTGCTGATTCCGGCGCTTCGCAACCGGCCGGTGATCGTTGGCAGCGGGTGTATCGCCTCGTGCTCCTACGAGGCCCGCCGGTTCGGCCTGCACGCGGGGATGCCTCTGCGCCGGGCGATGCGGCTTTGTCCTTCGGCCGTTCGCCTGCCCGGTCAGTATCCCATCTATCGATGCTTCGCCGAGCACATCTGGCAGGTCTCTCGGCGATACGTGACCGCACTGGAGACGTATCTCGACGAGGCCTACGGCGACGCCACCGGCACGCACGAGCTTTACGGCGGCCCGCCGGAGTTGGGAAAACGGCTCCAGCGGGACGTCCGCCGGGAGGTCCGCCTGCCGGTCTCGATCGGGCTGGGCGCCAATCGCATGATGGCGAAGATCGCCTCCGCCCACGGCAAGCCCGGAGGCGTGGTGTGGATCCGGCCGGACGAGCAGGAGACGTTCCTCGCTCCCCTGGCGGTCGAGACGCTGCCCGGCGTCGGCCGAAAGACGGCCGAGATGCTGCGCGACATGAACATCAGGACGGTTCGCGACCTTTGCGGGCTGTCGCGCGAATCGCTGCGTGCGATGTTCGGCCGGCGCGGCGAGGTGCTCTACGAGCGATGCCGCGGCCGGGACGTCGAAACCACCCGCCCCGCCGCGGTGCCCAAGACGATCTCGCGGGAGACGACCTTCCATGAGCCCACCGACGATCCAAAGCAGATCCACGGCATGCTCCAGTATCTCCTGGAACGGGCCATGCGGGCGATGCGCGGTCTCGGCCTGCTCGTCCGCACCGTCGGACTGACGATCCGCTACGACGACTGGAAGCAGCGAGCCGCCAGGAGCACGCTGCCGGAACCGACGGCCGACGACGACGAGGTCTTCGAGGCGGTCCTGCGGCTGCTGGGGCGCCTTCACAGCCGCCGGGTGGCGCTGCGGCACGTGGGGATCGTGCTTTCGCGCTTTTCTCCGAAGGCCGAACGGGCGGCGCTGTTCGAGTCCCGGAGGCGCGCCCGGGCCCGCAAGATCTACCACACCGTCGATTTGATCCGCGCCCGATGGGGTCACGCGGCCATCGTTACCGGAAAGTCCATCGAGCTCCTGGGCGACCTCGAACAGAACGATTACGGATTCATCCTCCGAACGCCGTCGCTGACGAAATGACTGACGAGACGATCACACCCCTGCACGTGTGGAGCGGGTATTCTCCCCTCCGCGGCCCACAGTCGCTGGAGCGCCTCGTCCGGCGCGCCGCCGAGATCGGCCACGGGCGGCTCGCCCTGACGGACACCAACAACCTCTACGGCGCCACGCGGTTTCACCGGCTCGCCGCGGAGGCCGGCCTGCGCCCGATCGTCGGCGCGGAAATCCGCGACGGGCTCAACACGGCCGTCGCGCTCGTCGCAAGCGAAACCGGCTACGAGAACCTCTGCCGCATCCTCACCCGCGCCCACGCACGCGAAGGCTTCGACCTCCTCGCATCGGATGGTCCGGCCGAGCTGTGCGAGGGGCTGTATCTCATCGTCGAAGACGCCTCGTTTGCGGCCGAATTGCTCTCGGCCGGCGTGGACCGATCGCGGGTATACCTGGGAGTAGACCCCGGCGCGCAGGCGCCGGAGCTCCTGCGCCGCCTGGTTCGCGGCGCCTATCGCCTCTCGATCCCACTGGTGGCCGTGGGCAAGGCCCTGTTCGGCGAGCCGCGCGAATACGACCTCGTCCGGCTGCTTGCGGCGATGCGCTGCGGCGCAACGTACGACAGCCTCTCGCCCGAAGAGCTCCCCTGCGCGGGCGCGGCCTTGCGAAGCGGCCGGCAGCTTGCCCGCCAGCTTGCCGACTTCCCCGACGCGGTCCGAAACAATCGCCTGCTGGCGGAGGAATGCTCGACCTTTCGCCTGCTGCCGAGAAAGGCGGTCTTCCCGAGCTTTGACCGCCTCGACGGCCTGGAGCCGCAGGTGTACCTTCGACGGCTCTGCCGGGAAGGCATTCGCCGCCGGTACGGGCGTCCTTCCGCGGCGATCGAGCGCCGGCTGGAAAGGGAGCTCGACATGATCGACCGGCGCGGCTTTTCGGAATACTTCCTGGTGGTCTGGGACATCGTGCAATACGCCCGTCGGCGCGGCGTGCCCGTGGCCGGCCGGGGCAGCGGCGCCAGCAGCATCGTCGCCTACCTGCTGGGCATCACCAACGTCTGCCCCCTGCGGTTTGACATCCCCTTCGAGCGGTTCCTCAACGCCCGGCGGAGCGACTTTCCCGACCTGGACATCGACTTCTGCTGGCGGATCCGCGACGACGTGATCGACTACGCCTTCCGCCGGTGGGGCCAGGCGCAGACGGCCATGATCTGCACGCACAACACCTTTCAGGCCCGCTCGGCCTTTCGGGAGACGGCCAAGGCGTTCGGCCTGTCCGACGAGCAGATCTCCCGTCTGGATGCCGCCGACGCGGACGGCGACCCGCGGCTGGAGCGGATCGGGCGGCTCAGCAGGCGGATCCTCGGGCTGCTGCACAACCTCTCGGTCCATCCCGGCGGCATCGTGATCGCCCCTCGCGGGATCGACCGGTACGTGCCCGTCCAGCCGGCCCCGAAAGGCGTGATGATCACGCAGTACGACAAGGACGGGGTGGAAGCCATCGGCCTGGTGAAGCTCGACCTGCTCGGCAACCGCAGCCTCTCGACGATCCGCAACACCTGCGACCTGATCGCCCGCCACGAGGGGCACGCCGTGGACGTCGAGTCTCTGGAGCCCGACGACCCCGCGACCATCGCCACGCTGAAAGCCGCCGACACCGTCGGATGCAACCAGATCGAATCGCCCGCCATGCGCCACCTGCTGCGCGCGATGCAGCCGCAGGGCGCCGGCGGGCTGATGAAGGCCCTGGCGCTCATTCGGCCGGGCGCGGCGACCATCGGCATGAAGGAGACGTTCATTCGTCGGCATCGCGGGCTGGAGCCCGTGCCCGCCGGGCTGAAGGCCGTGGAGACAATCCTCCGCGGCACCTGCGGCGTGATGTTGTACGAGGACGACGTCATGCTGGTGGCCGCGGCAATGCTCGGCTCGGACCTGGCGGAGGCCGATCGCTTTCGCAAGGCCGTCCAGAAGTGCCGCACCGACGAGGCGAGGCTGGCACTGTCGCGCGAGTTCCTCCATCGCTGCCGGGCCAACGGCGTCGGCGAGCCATACGCCAGGTCGATGTGGGTGCAGATGGCGAAGTTCAATTCCTACTCCTTCTGCCGCGCCCACGCAGCCAGCTACGCCATGCTCGCCTACGTCTCGGCCTATCTCAAGACGCACTACCCGTTGGAGTTCTGGGCCGCCTGCCTCAACAACAACCAGAGCATGTACCACCCGCGGGTGTACGTCGAGCAGGCCAAGCGAACGGGCGTGCGCTTCCTCCTGCCGGACGTCAACCGTTCGGCCGCGGAATTCTCCATCGACACCGACGGGCGCAACGGGCATCGGGCCATCCGCATCGGCCTCAACCGGCTGCACGGCCTTGGTCCGGCGGGCATCGAGGCTATCCTCGACGCCCGGCGGCGGCGCCCCTTCCAGGGGCTGACCGATCTTCTCGCCCGGACGCGCCTCGGGCGCGACGAGGCCAGGGCGCTCATCCAGTGCGGCGCGCTCGACGCCACCGGGCGGGACCGCCCCGCGCTGATGATGGAGTTGAACCTGTTTTTCTCGCTCCGGCCGCACCGCCCGGCAAAACAGGAAACGCTGCTGACGATCGGTCCGACGATCCCCGCGTGCCTGCCCGACTACAGCCCCACGCGGAAATACGCCGAGGAGCGGAAGGTCCTCGGCGTCAGCACCGGCGAGCACATCATGGCGCTTTATCGGCCCGGCCTCGTCCGGCAGGTCGATACGCTCAGCCGCGAGCTGCCCGCCCGCATCGACCGGGACGTTCGCATCGCCGGCGTGCTGGAGGCCCAGCGGACGGCCCGGACCCGGACCGGCCGGACCATGATGTTCCTGACGCTGGAAGACGAGCAGGGCCTCTTCGAGGCCATCGTGTTTCCCCGGAAGTACGCCGCCGTGGGCCTGCTGGATCGCTACGGCCCATACGTCGTCGCCGGCAAGGTCCAGGAGCAATACGGCTCCGTAACCGTCACCGCCGGGCAGGTGACGCTGCACCGCACCGACGCGGCGCGAATCCCGGCAGACCCGGATGGATGATTGCTCGTTGACATCCCGCCGAGCCGTCGAAAGACTCTGACCGTGGAAACCCAGAACAACTACCTCATCGGAACCAGCGGGTATTCCTTCAAGGACTGGGTCGGGACGTTCTATCCGGACGGCACCCAGCCGAGGGACATGCTGGCCAACTACGTGCAGCGTTTCCAGACCGTGGAGATCAACTTCACGTTCTACCGCGTCCCGCCGGCCCGGACGATCGAGGCCATCACCAACAGGGCCCCCGAGGGCTTTCGCTTCTGGGTCAAGGCCAACCAGGCGACCACGCATGAGGGCGACCGCAGCATCAGGGATCAGTTCCTCGATGGTCTCGCCGGGATGCGTGAGGCCGGAAAGCTCGCCGGGCTGCTGTTCCAGTTCCCCCAGCGCTTCCACCGGACGATCGCGAACCGCAAGTTCCTCGCGGCGGCGCTGGAGGACTACACGCTCCTGCCGGCCGCGGTGGAGTTCCGGCACGCCTCCTGGGAGGACCCGTCGGTGCTTCAGTCCCTGCGCGAGCGGAACGTCACGCTGGTCGTGCCCGACGTGCCGGACCTGCGGGGCCTGTTCCGCATCGGCGCCGCGGCGACGACGAGGACGGGGTACCTGCGCCTGCATTCGCGCGACGCGAGCAAGTGGTACGGCGGCGAGGGCGTGGACCGCTACGACTACAGCTACAGCCGCGAGGAGCTGGAGGAGATCGTCGAGGCGTGGGAGGATCTCGACGAGCCGATGGACGAGGTCTACACGTTCTTCAACAACTGCCACCACGGCCAGGCGGCCCGGAACGCCGCGGCGCTGCGGCGGATCCTCGGGCAGATCTGACGGCGCCGTCGGCAGCCGACTGCCGGCAGTCAACGCGCGGGGGGGCAACGCCCAAAGTTCACTTTACACGCGGCCGGCGGGTGATATACCCTCTGGCGGCAACCGAGGCATGCTGCCGAGGCAGATCCGGCGAGGGCAACACGTATGGACCGATACCGCGGGCGCGATATCGTCAAGCGATGGGCGGAGAACCCGCTGATCGCGATCGAAGACCTCCCCTTTCAGTGCAGCGACATCTGGAACGCAGGCGTCGTCCGCTTCGGCGGAGAGTACCTGCTGCTGATCACCGTCGAGCGCCTGCAGGGCCTGACGGAGATCCACCTCGCGAGGGGCCGCGACGGGCGGCACTTCACGGTGGAGCCCACGCCGTTCATGACGGCCACGCTGGCCGGCCCGCTGAGGCGCTACCAGGACCTGGGCGTTCGCGACCCCCGGGTGACGGCGCTCGACGGGACGTACTACATCACGTACATCGCGGATTCGGAGATCGGCATGCGCGTCGGGTTGGCGCGAACGGACGACTTCGCCCACATCGAATGGATGGCCCTGTCGAGCGAGCCGGACACGAAGAGCGGCGCGCTGTTCCCCGAGAAGATCAACGGCCGGTACGCCCTGCTGGAGCGGCCCAATCCGGGCATGAGCATCTGGATCAGCTACTCGGACGACCTGGTCTACTGGGGCTCCTCGCAGGCCGTCATGACGCCGCGGGACGGGTATTGGGACGCCCATCGTGTCGGCACGGCCGTGCCGCCCATCCGCGTGGACGCCGGCTGGCTGCTGATCTACTACGGCGAGAAGCACACGTCCAGCGGCCCGCTGATGCGCCTCGGGGCGGCCATCCTCGACGCCGACGACCCCGCGCGGGTCATCGCCCGCAGCAACATCCCCATCCTCACCCCCCGGGAGAACTACGAGCGCATCGGCGACGTGCCCAACATGGTCTTCTCGTGCGGGGCCATCCTCGAGGACGACGGAGAGATGAAGATCTACTACGGCGGCTCCGACAGTTGCATCTGCCTGGCAACGGTGAAGCTCCGCGACATCATTACCATCTGCGCCCAGAGCGACAGGGAGTTCTAGACATGGCCGGTGGACGAGGAAGAGACCTGCTTCATCGCTGGGCCCGGAACCCCATCATCACCGTTCGCGACGTGCCGTTCCGCTGCAACACCGTCTTCAACGGCACGCCGGTCAAGCTCGACGGCGAGTACCACATGATCCTCCGCGTCGAGGGTCAGCAGGGCTACTCCTTCTTCGCGCTGGCCCGAAGCCACGACGGGATCCACTTCGAGGTCGAGCCCGAGCCCTGCTTGATGCCCGCGGACTCCGGGCCCTTCAAGCTCTGGGAAGAGCACGGAATCGAGGACCCCCGACTGACGCTCCTGGAGGGGACGTACTACATGATGTACACGGCCGTCTGCCGGTACGGCCACCGCATCGCACTTGCCAAGACGGAGGACTTCTGCCACTACGAACGGATCGCGCTGGTTTCCGGCCCGGGCAACAAGGACGGCGTGCTGTTCCCGGAGAAGATCGACGGCCTGTACGCCAGGCTGGACCGCCCGTTCGGCAAGGACGTCGGCAGCATATGGATCTCCTATTCGCCGGACCTGGTCAACTGGGGCATGAGCGAGATGGTCTTCCCGCCCCGGGCGAGATACTGGGACTCCTACCGGATCGGGGCCTCGGCGCCGCCGATCCTCACCGACCGCGGGTGGCTCGAGGTCTACCACGGGGTCAAGATGACCTCCGCCGGGCCGATCTACCGCATCGGCACGGCCATGCTCGACCGCGACGACCCCACCAAGGTCGTGGGACGCTGCCTGGCCCCCGTGCTGTCGCCCCGCGAGGAGTACGAACGGGTCGGCGACGTCGGCAACGTCGTCTTCGCCTGCGGCATGATCGCGGAAGACGACGGGGAGGTCAAGATCTACTACGGCGCAGCCGACACGTCCATCTGCGTGGCAACCGGCAGACTCGCGGAGATCATCGAATCCTGCTTCGAGGACAGCGACTGAGCGGGCGCGGGCCTTATTGGCCCTTCTCGCCGGCGGCCAGGAGCACGGCGTTTCGCATGAGATCGAAGCAGGACTGCGGCTCGTAGCCGACGCAGTTATAGGACGGGCAGCCGAGAAGTCCGCTCGTCAGGTCCTCGGCGCTGAAGATGACCGCAAGTCGGCCGTCGATCATCACGCCCCGCAGGTTCGGCTCGGTCCTCAGCGCCCGCTCCAGCCGGGCCCTGCGGCGATAGGAGACGCGCCGGATCTCCATGCCGGGCAGGTTGTACACGGGGGCGCTGGCGGAGAGCCTGCGGACGGCCGTCCGGCCGAACATGCCGTACAGCAGCGCCAGGGCCGACTCGCCAAAGGCCCGCGAGCCGCCGGCGGCGTCGATGACGAGCGTCCCGCCGCCGTCGACGTAGGCCTTGAGGGCGGCCGCGGCGCCGGCGCCCAGCGTGAAATGGTCCGTGCCGGTCAGCGTCGCGACGTCCGCGGCGCCCCTTTCGAGCCGCTCGACGGCGACGGGCGAGACGACCTGGAGGTTCCCCTTCGCCTCGCGGGCCATCAGCCGGGCAAGGCGCTCGTAGGCGAGGGGCTCGGGGTCCCAGTTGCCGTCGTACTTCAGCCGGGCGAGCCGAACGGCACGGCCGGCCTCGCCGCCCTGCCTGCGGCGAGGCCAGTGGCTCACGCCGCGGTTGCGCAGCTCGCCCTTGTCCGTGACGTACATCAGCACGTTGGATGCGGCGTGGAAGGCCGCCGAGCCTGTGCGCCGAAGCTGCAACTGCCAGCTCCGCGAGAGGTCGGCGTCGGTGTGGATCACCAGCGGGCGGACGCCGTTGCTGATCTCGTAGAACGCAGGCTGGCCGTTGAGCCTCTCGTGAATGTCGTACAGATCGTGGTCCGGCTGGAGCCTGGTGAGCGGGCGGCCCGGAAACAGCTTCTCGTAGACCTCTCGGATCCCCTGGCTGAAGCCCCTTCCGGCGCACTCGGTGACGGAGAAGATCGTGCCGCCCTGCCAGACGTATCTGCGGAGCTTGCTGAGCTGCGGGTCGGTGAGCTTCGGCTGCTCGGCGCCCGAGAGGTACACGATCGGCGCGTCGTGCCACTCCTCCACCGGCACCTTGAGGTTGATGATCTGCCAGTTCATCGTCCTCTCGAAGGCGCTGCTCAGGTGTCTCGTCAGCCCGGCCATGTCGCGCGGGCGGTTGTTCCAGTCTCCGTCGAGCTCGAGCTTGTTGAAGGCGACGGGATGCTGCCCGCGGACGAGGAACAGCAGCGCGAAGCCCGTGGGGATGACGCCGGCGAACTCCTTGTCCGACGGGACCGACCCGTTGGGGTTCTGCATCGCCAGCAGCCTCTGCGCGCCGAGCTTGTACCAGTCGGCCGTGCCGAAGTACTTGTAGCCGCTGGCGAGCCCCACGCGCTCGACACCGTACAGGAAGTAACAGAAGTGCTTCTCCCAGTTGTGCGCTCCCTTGCCGCCTCTCAAGGCCGTGACGAAGGTCCGGTCCATCCAGTCCAACCCGAGCCGGATGGGTCTGAACTCCGTATTGACGTTACACTTGACGAACTTCTCGGCGAAGAGGTTGTCGAAGCAGACGAACAGGGTCGCCAGGCCCGCGGCGGTCATCGTCGCCCTCGGCTCGCAGCGGGCGGGGTTGGCCTTCTTGCCCGCCTTGCCGCCGTGACGGTAGCACCACCCGCCGTCGCGGTGCTGGCACGACTGCCAGTGCCTCGCCACGAGCAGCCAGTACTGGCTGGGGATCTCCGCCAGCCCCAGCGCCCCGGCCCAGACTCCCAGCACGCCGAACTGGCTGTTGGAGTTGTCGCCGCTGCTCTTGCCGTTGCCGAGCGAGTCGTAGTTGTAGCTGCCGTCCCTGGTGGACTTCATCAACTGAACCACGTCCCTCCGCAGCAGCGGCGAGTATTTCCCCTTGGTCTCCCTGTTGGCCAGCAGCCAGACGTTGCAGCGCAGGCCGAGGCTGTACGTCTTGGTGCACGGCTGCTTGCTGAGCCACTCCAGGGCCTTCTCCATTCGTCCTTCGAGCGGGCTGACGCCGCTGGCCAGCAGGGCGTACGCGGCCAGGCACGACGGGCCCACGAGGTACTTGCCCCTGAACGTCTTCCAGGACCCGTCGCTCTTCTGCTGCGACCAGAGGAACTTCTTTCCCTTCTCGACGGCCTGCCGGACGGCCTCGTCGGAGAAGGCCACCTTGCGCTGCGGCGCTTCGCGGCGGCCGCGCCTCTCGGGCTTGCCAGCCCCCTGCTTACGAGCGGACTTCTTCTTCGCGGCATCCTCCCTTTTCTTGCGCTCCTGGCGCTTCTTGGCCTGCTCGGCTCTCTTAGCGCCTGGTTTCCCTTTGGCTGCGTGAGCCGTTGGAGCCGCGAGCTCAACCGCCGTCAGCATCCCCAGCAGGGCGACGAGGACGAACACCGCCGGCGCGCGTCGGTGCCTCCCCGGCGGCCAGGCCACCCCGCACTTAGCTCTTCCCGCCGTCAGCATAGATCATCGCGTTCCGCATCAGGTCGAAGCAGGACTGCGGCTCGTAGCCGATGCAGTTGTAGGAGGGGCAGCCGAGCAGCCCGCCGGCGAGGTCCTCCTTGCTGAAGATCACGGCGAACCGCTCGCCGATCTGGACGCCGCGCAGGTTGGGGGTCCTCCGGAGCCCGCGGCTGACCCTGGCCATGCGGCGGTAGCGGACGGACTCGATCTGCATGCCGGGCAGCTTGTACAGCCGAGCGGCCCCCGAGACCCGGCGGCAGCCCCGGCGGCCGAACATGCCCTGAAGCATCGCCTCTGCGGACTCCCCGAAGGCCCGCGACCCCCCGGCGGCGTCGATGATCAGGGTCCCGCCGGCCTGAAGCCACTGCTTCAGGCTCGACGCCGCCGCCGCGCTGGGCGTGAACGCGCCCGTCCCGGTCATGGTGGCAATCTTCACGTCGGCGTCCGGCAGTTGCTCGATCTCCACGGGTGAGACCAGCTCGATCCCGATGCCGTACCGGGCGGTCGTGAGACGGCTGAACCGCTCGAACGCCAGCGGCTCGGGGTCCCAGTTGCCCTCGTGCTTCAGCCGGGCGACCTTGATCGTCCTCTTGGGCTTGCCTTGCGGCTTCGGCGGCCAGTGGCTCACCCCGCGGTGGCGCAGCAGGCCCTTGTCGCTGACGTACATGAGGATGTTCGAGGGGGCCTCGAAGTCCCTCGGCGAGGTCCGCCGCAGTTGGAGCTGCCAGCTCTTGGCCAGGTCGGCGTCGGTGTGGACGGCCAGCAGGCGAATGCCGTTGCTGATCGCGTGCAGTGCCGGCAGACCGGCCAGCTTGTGGTGAATGCTGTAGAGCGCGTGGTCGCGGCGGACCGGCCTGAGCCTGTAATCCGGGAGGATCTTCTCGTAGACGTTTCGAATGCCCCGGCTGAACGCGCCGCCGGCGCACTCCGTGACCGAGAGGATCGCCCCCCCCTGCTGGACAAACTGGCGAAGCTTGGCGAGGTGCTCGTCGGTCATGTTGGGGTCCTGTGCCCCGGAGATGTAGAGGATCGGCGCATCGTGCCACTCCTCCACGGGCGACTTCATGCTGATGATCTGCCAGTTGAGCTGCCGCTCCAGCGAACCGCTCATCCACCTCGTCAGTCCGGCCAGGTCGCGCGGGCGGTTGTTCCAGTCCATCCCGTTGTGCTCGAGCTTGTTGAAGGCCACCGCGTGCTGGCCGCGGACCAAAAAGAGGATCGCGAAGGCCGTCGAGACGAGCGGGGAGTACTTGCCCCTCCAGGAGCCGTCGCCGTTCTGCATCCGAAGCAGACGCCTGGCGCCGAGCTTGTACCAGTTGTGGCTGCCGAAGTACTTGAAGCCGCTGGCCAGGCCGACGCGCTCCACGCCGTAGAGGAAGTAGAACAGGTCGCCGTGGCCCATCAACCCGCCCTGGAGGGCCTGCACGGCCACGTCGAAGTGCTCGTCCATCCACTTCAGCCCGTTGCGGATGGGCCTCTCGCTGCTGCTGGAGACGTCGCACTTGACGAACCTGTCGGCGAAGAGGTTGTCGAAGCAGACGAACAGCGTCGCGATGCCGCCGGCCGTCATCGTCGCCGTCGAGTTGTCCTTCTGATACCCCCAGCCGCCGTCGCGGTTCTGACAGCCCACCCAGTGCTTCAGCACGAGCTGCCAGTACTGCCGGGGGATCTCCTGGTTGGCCACGGCCCCGGCCCACGTGCCGAGCACGCCGTACTGGCTGTTGGAGTTGTCCCAGCGGCCTCGCGCCCGCGTGACCTCGTAGTTGTAGGCGCCGTCCTCAGTGTGCTTCAGCAGCTTGGAGAGGTCTTCCCTGAACGGTTTGTTGTACTTGCCTCCGGTCTCCTTGTTGGCCAGCAGCCATGCGTTGCATCGCAGGCCCAGGCTGTAGGTCATGTCGCTGTCATTCTCGCTGAGCCACTCCAGCGACTTGGCCATTCGCTCCTTGAGGGGGCTGACCCCGCTGGCGAGCAAGGCGTAGGCGGCCAGGGCCGACGGGCCTGTGGGATACTTCCGGTTGCGATTCTCTTCGGCCCAACTGCCGTCGCCGCTGCGGATGCCCCAGAGGTAATCGCGTCCGCGCTGGATGGCCGCCTTGACGGCCTCGTCCGAGAAGCCGTCGCGCCCGGCCCTTGCGGTGCCGGTCCGCTGCCACCCCTTGCGCCAGTCTTCCCAGCTCTGGAAGCCGATCTTGCCTTCTTCCTTGCCCTCTTCGGCAAGCAGGTCCCCCGTTATCCCAAGAAGACAAGCGGACACCACCGCGATCACAAACATCCGCATCCTTGGCTTCTCCCGCGCCGAAGAACAACCGGCCGTCAGGCAGCGCCGCACCATCTGACGCTCAAGTGCGACAGCGGCTCTCGCCAGGCACTTTATTCATATATTGTGCCATATTTCGCGGAATAAGTGAACAACAAAATGCTCCCACGGCAATGCTGCAGGCAACTCTTCGGGAAAGAGATACTTAGTAACCGTCAACGAATAAACTAAGCAGATGTCCAATGACGAATGCCAAATGACGAATGACGAACGCCGGCAATAGCTGCGTTCTCCGAGCGAATCGGCCTCCTTTCATTCGGCATTCGGCATTTTTCATTCGTCATTCAGAGCTCCAATTGCTGAACTTGTTTCCTGACGCTTCCTTAGCTCGGTGGCGGCAGGAGCGCGACGTCTTCGGCGGCGACGCTCAGCACAACGGGCTGCCCGTCGGTGATCGGGGGTCGGCAATCGGCGAGGATCGAGACCTTCCACCGCGCGGCGCCGCCCAGATCGCACGTATACTGGCGCAGGTCGCCCAGGTAGACGCATCCGACGACGTTGGCGGGCAGATGCGCCGCGCGGTCTGCGCGCTCGGGCCCGGGCGCCCTCCACAGCGAGATCCGTTCCGGACGGATGCAGCAGGTAACCCGCCGACCCGTGGAGCTCGCGGTGTCCGCCACGGCGACGAGCCGGCCAACCGGCGTCTCCACGCGAACCACCGGCCCGGACGCGCCGGCGATGCGCCCCTCCACGAAGTTCGCCTCGCCGAGGAAGTCGGCCACGAAAAGCGACCGCGGATGATCGTAGATCTCTTCGGCCGCGCCGACCTGGACCACCCGCCCGGCGTCCATCACGGCGATGCGGTCGGCCATCGACATCGCCTCTTTCTGATCGTGCGTCACGTAGACCGCCGTGGTGCCGGTGGCCTTGACCAGCGATCGAAGCTCCTGCCGCATGTGGAGGCGCAGGCGGGCATCGAGGTTGCTCAGCGGCTCGTCGAGCAGGAGGCAGTCCGGTTGAGCCGCCAGGGCACGCGCCAGGGCGACCCGCTGCTGCTGGCCGCCGGAAAGCTGGTTGGGCTTGCGAGCGGCGAGGGGCCCCATCTCCACCCGGGCCAGGTTCCTCGCCGCCGCCTCACGCCGCTGCCGCCGGGAGGCGCCCCGCATCTTCGGGCCGAACTCCACGTTCTCCCGCACCGTCATGTGCGGCCAGAGGGCGTAGTTCTGGAAGACCAGGGCCGTGTGGCGGCTCTCGACGGGCTCGGCGGTGACGTCCCTCTCGCCGAGCATCACGCGTCCGGCCGTCGGAACGGTCAGCCCGGCGATGATCCGCAACAGCGTGGTCTTCCCGCAGCCGCTGGGGCCGAGCAGGAAGAACAGCTCGCCCGGCTCGACGGCGAGCGTGACGTCCTGGACGGCCGCGACGGCCGACGGACCCGCGCCGTAGAACTTCGTTATGTCTTTCAGGCGGATGCTTTTCATCGCCGAGTGCAGCGGCTGGTTCGTCTTTGTCTGCGGCCTCTGACCCCCGGCCGCTTCGGGCCGGGGGCCATATATAGGAGGGGAGGACCTCGTTGTCTGTCAGGCCCGGAAGATGGCTCCGAGCTTCTTGCCCATCAGTGCGCCGGCGACGGCGAACGTGCCTCCCAGCAGCAGCATACCATAAACGCCCAGCGCCGCGGCGATGCTGTCGGCCTCTCCGGCGCCCCGTCTGGCGTGGTAGAAGATCGCCTTGCTGATGGGATAGTGCTCCCGCAGTTGGGCGAGGATGAGCGAATCGCTGACCTCCAGCATGGCGAAGGCGAAGGTCAGCACGGCGGCGGCAATGACGTTGGCGGCGATCAGCGGGAGCGTGATCCGCAGCATCGTCCGCAGGCGGGAGGCGCCCAGGTTTCGAGCGGCCTCCTCCATGGCCACGGGCACCTGCTGAAGCCCCGCCGAAATGCCCCGCACCACGAACGGCAGCCGCCGAACGGCGTAGGCGATCACGAGAATCACAAACGGGTTCCTCATCGGCCCGATCGCCTCCAGCGGGCTTCCGCCGGCCGTCATGGCGACGTACCCCGCGGCCAGGATGAGCCCCGGCACCGCCAGCGGCAGCATGCACAGCCCGTCGAGCAGCCCCCGCCCTCGTATGCTGGAGCGGATCAGCAGCCAGGCCGCAACGCACCCGATCACCAGGTCCACCGCCGTCGACGTGCCGGCATACATCAGGCTGTTCAGGATGCTCCTGTACGTGGCCGGGTTCGTCACCACGAACCGAAGGTGCGCCAGCGTATACGTGCTGGGCAGGACGGTGTTGATCCATCGCCCGGACACGGCCGTCAGGACCACCCCCACGTGCGGCAGGAGCGCCAGGGCGATGACCGTTCCGAACAGCAGCCACGCGCCCGCCGTGCCGAGAGGCCCGAGCCGCCGCGCCTCGCTCGCCACCGACGCCTTCGACGCCTCCGCCGACGCTCCCCGCCCGAAAACGAACTTGCCCAGCACGTACAGCCCCACGGCGGCCGAAAGCATGATGAACACCAGGCCGTACGTCTGCGGGCTCACCTCGGCCTGGGAGAGCCTCTGGAAGATGGTCACGGGGATCACCCTCTCGTAGCCCACGATCAGCGGCGTGCCGATGTCTGTAAAGGACCACACGAAGACGATGGTCCCCCCGGCGAACAGACCCGGTCGGATCATCGGCAGGGCGATCCTGAAGAACGCCCGCAGGGGCCCGGCGCCGAGGTTCCGCGCCGCCTGCACCGCCGCGGGGTCCACGTTCGCCAAGGCCGCCGAGGCATTGAGGTAGAGGATCGGAAACAGGTGCAGCACCTGGAGGACGACCACGCCGGCGAAGCCGCTGCCGAGCCAGTCCGGCCAGCTCTGAAGCGGCCCGGTGAGCAGGCCGATCCGTTCGAGAAACAGGTTGAGCGCCCCGGCCTGGCTGAGCAGCCGGCGAATCGAGAGCGCCCCGACGAACGGCGGCAGGATCAGCGGGACCAGCAGCAGCGCGCCGAGGACGCCCGACCCGAGGAACTCGCACCTCGTTCGGATGGCCGCCAGCGGAACGGCCAGCAGCAGACACAACAGCGTCGTCACACACGCCAGCGCGAGCCCGTTGAGCAACTGGCCGACGAGGATCTCGTTGGTCACCACGCGGCCGATCCAGTACGTACTCACCCGCCCGTCGTGGAAGAAGCCCGCGCCGATGGCCAGCAGGACGGGCAGGACCAGGAAGGCCAGGAGGAAGCCGGCCACCAGGGCCAGGAGCCCCGCCGAGACGGCCCCGGCCCGCGCGTCCGCCGGGGCCGCCCGATCGGCGCGGCGGAGAGCATGTTCGCGTGGCGCTTTCACTGGGCGAGACGCTTGTACTTGTCGCGGAAGAACCGCTGCCAGTCGGTGGTGATCTTCTCGGCCTCGGTCTTGTCGCGGAGTCTTTCGGCGACGTCGCGGATCTTCTCGGGCGTGGCGACGTTCTCCGGCAGGCGGTTGAACTCGGCGAGGCGAGAGGCCTGGAACTTCGTTTGAATGAGTTTCTCTCGTGCCGCCCGAAGGTTCTGGAGATTATCAATCGCCGCGGCGCGGACGAGGTGCCGCAGCAGGCCGAAGCGCACGCTCCACAGATCCACGTCGAGCTTCATCTCGCCGCCCGCCTCGTACGGGTTGACCACGCGAGGGAGGATCTTGCCGGCATAGGCCCCGTAGACGTCGCGGCGGATGGGCTGGCGCCCCAGCGGCGTGCGGACCGGGCCGTCCTTCTGGCCGACCTTCAGGCACCACAGCGCCTGGCCGCGCCGCGAGAGGACGAAGTCCACGAACCGCTGGGCCAGCTCGCCGCTCGGGGGGTTCTTCAGGATCGCGATGGGATCGGGATTGAACGCCGTCTGGCCCTTCGGGCTCACGTAGTACAGCACGTCCGGCGACTCGGCCACCCGGAGGATGCCGTAAAAGTCGATGCACGCGGCGATGGGCGCTTCGCCCAGTCTAGGCGCGTTGGCCGCGCTGCTGGAGCTGTCCATGAACTTCTTCGCGTTGCCCAGGATCGCCAGCAGCTTGGCCCACCCTTCCGGCCAGGTCGGGGCGGACTGGACGATCATCTCGTACGCCGCGGCCGCCGACCCCGACTGCGACGGGTCGGCCAGGCAGATCTGGTTGAAGCACTCCGGCCGCGCCAGGTCGTCCCATTGCTTCGGCGGGGCGATCCTCGCCCGTTTCAGCAGGGGCAGGTTGTACAGGAAGCCGAACCCGCTGAGGGCCGAGCCGCACCAGAGGTGGTTCGGATCGTACAACTCCACCCCGACGAACCTGGTCGGGATGTTGTCCGTCACGTCCGTGCGCAGCTTCATCGGCTGGAGGATGCCTTCGGCGGCGAGCTTGTGGAAGTTGACGGGGCCGCCGCCCCAGACGACGTCGATTCCCGCCGAGTCGCTTCGGGCATAGACGTTTCGCAGGTACCGCAGGACGGCCGTGCTGCCGCCGCCGACGTCGCGCCAGTCAATGCGGACCTTCTCGCCGTGCTCCACGGCGTGGTGAAGCGAGAATGCCGATTCGAACTCGTTGAGGATGTTCTCGTTGTGCGGGCTGACCACTTGCAGCTCGACCGTGGGCAGCTCGTCCATGGACTTGCCCCACCGGGCCCGGACACGCTTGGCGGCGCCGCCGGCCCTGGGGTCGGCGCCAGTGGTCCGGCTGTCACTGCACCCGGCCGTGACCGCCGCGCCGCACAAGACCGCCGCGAACAGCTTTCTTCGGACGCTCATCATGGTTGCCTTTGAGGATGTTCCAGCGCGGGTGCGATTGTCGCAGGCCTGCCCGCGAACGCAAGCAGCTTTTGTGCCGCCGGGCGGCCAAAAGGCCCGGCGCGTCGCAACCTTGCCCAGGCGGAGTCGTTTATAATGCAGAAGCTCTCCGACATCGCCTCGGGAACGCCGCAGTGCCCCTCGGCAAGGTACAACTCGGGCCCGCGTCGGGCAGGCCGCAGGAACAGGCGGCCTTCGCGGACGTATACCGCGAGAACCACGCCGCCGTCCACGGATACCTCCGGGCCAGGCTGCTGAACGGCAGCGACGCCGAGGACCTCTGCCAGGAGGTTTTCCTGCGCGCCTATCGGAGCATCCGGCGCTACGACCCCGCCGCGAGCATGCGCCCCTGGCTGCTGGGCATCGGGCGAAACGTCCTGCGGGAGCACGTCCGGCGCGTCCGGGCGCGCAAGGAAGTGGCCTGGACCGAACTGTGCCTGGAGCTGGAGGAGACCGTCGAGTCCGAGGGCCTGTACGAGGACATGCTCCACCTGCTGCCCGTGTGCACGGTCCGGCTGGGCCAATCGGCCCGGCAGGCGATCACCTGGCACTACATGCGAGGACAGAAGCTCCAGGAGATCGCCACGCGCCTCGGCAAGAGCCTCGGCGCGGTCAAGGTCCTGATGGTCCGCGCGCGGCAGGCCCTGAGGCGATGCATCCAGAGCTACATAGGGGCAAAGAGGCCATGAACGAACAGGAACTGATCGAGCTCCTCCAGGGCCGTCTGCCCGAGGAACTGACCGGCGAGCAGATCGCCGAGCTGCGGGCGGCGATGAAGACCAGCCCGCGCCTGCGAGATGCGCTCCTGGAGGAGCTTTCGCTGGAGCAGAGCCTGGCCACCAAGTACGCCCCGACGGTCGAGCGCATCGATGAGATCGTCTCGCGGATCGCCCGCGAGGCCGCCGCCAGGCAGCGCGTGAACTGGCTGGCTCTCAACTTCGGGGTCGCCTTGGCCATGGCCGTCGCGATCGCCGGCCTGCTCCTGGCGGTGCACTTCTTGGGCGAGCCGCCGCCGGAGCCCCGGCCGGTCACCGCCTCTGGGCCCGCGGGGACGCAGCCGGCTGCGCCCACCACGCAGGACGCCAATGCCGCGCTCGCCGCCGTCATCCCGCCGGGCCCCACGTCGCGCCCGGATCCGAACCAGACGTCCCAGACGAAGCCGACCCGCACGGCCGGACTGCCCGCCGCATCGCAGCCGACCACACAGCCCGGCCCGGCGAAGCTGCCACCCAGGTGGAAGCTGTTCGATCTGACCCTCCTGATGGATGGGCGCACTCTTCGCGAGCACTTCCGCGCCCTGTTCCAGCCTATCTCAGGCAGCTACGTGCGGGCCGGCAGCAGCTACCTCGATGTCCGGGGCAAGTACCGCCTCAATGGGAAGCTCGACGCAGGCCACATGCTCCGCGTGGCAGGCTACAGCCTCAGGAAGCTCTCCCTCGAAGCGTGGCACGGGACGGGTGGGGCTCGGATTGCCGCCGACAGCGATCACAGGCTGATGGGCTGTCAGTTGATCCGACGGGGCGGCCGGGCCGTCGCCCGAACACCCGAATGGGATCCACGCTGGAAACACTTCTCTCGCTGCTCGATCGACTTCCGCTACCAGGACGGGCGGCTCGTCGCCGCCTGCGGCGACGTCGTCCTGCTGGCCGTGCCGATGGCCAAGCCGCCGACCGACGTCCGTCTCGAAGCGGAGGGCAGGCTCATGCTGTGCCATCTTCTCCCCTGCCGGCCGCTCGAACTGCCCTCCGTCGCGACGGGTACGCTGCTGCTCGACTCCGACCGCCCCAACGGCCTGACCTGGTCCACCGACAGTCTCAACGGGGCCGAGCTGTTTCGTCATCCCGACGGGTCGCTGGAACTGGTGGGCGAGGATCTCAAGTCCGACTCCGCCACCACGACGCAACTCACGACAGCCGTCGGGAAGGAGATATCCCTCCGTCTGGCCGACATGACGAGCAAGACGGGCTTCATCGCCCGGATGCAGGACAACCGCAAGTACTTCAAGCACTACGTGGTGCGGCACCGGGACGTGGACGTCCTCGCCAGCAGCGCCAGCGATTCGAAGCAGAGGGACAGAGCCCTCGAGAAGGGACTGGTGCTCGACAAGGAGTTCTGGGTGCGATTTCGCGTCGGGCTGGACCAGATCGAGATGGCGATGAGCATCGACGGGAACAGTTGGAGTCCCATCCAGGAGAACATCCAGCTCGCCAGCGACGCGCCCGCCGGCGAGAAGATCGCCTTCAGCCTCTTCCTGCCCAGGGGCGGCGGCTCCCACCGGGCCAAGGTCACCGGCATCCGGATTCGCGCGTTCGACGCGATGCGCAAGCTCGCCGACGGCCCCCTCGTCCGCCGGGTACCCGACAGCGACGAGATACGAAGCGCCCGGACGTTCGACAGGATCTTGCCGGTGCTCGTCGCCGCCAGGGGCGACAACACCGCCGCGTGGAAGTGGCGAATCGCCTGCGACGCCGCGATGCTTGGACGATCCAGATACGCGGCCATACGGCGGGCCGCCGCGAGGGACCTGCTGGAGACGGCCGCTGACAACGCGACCGACATCGATGCGGTCTTGGGCGCCGCTGAGGAGCTCGCCGGCCAGACCTTCCCCGGGTGGGACCACTCGAAGGCCGAGATGCTGGAGGACCTCTACGACCGCCTCGCCCAGAGGTGCTTCTCCGGCGGCCGGCGGGCGAAGCTCGTGGGGGTGCTGGACTCCTGGCTGAACCGCACGATGCGCACGGTCCGTCAGAGACGGGACAATAAGAGCTTCCTTCCGCCGGCGGTCGCGCGGCTGACCATGTACCATCTCCTGGACAGCGGGCAGTGGGACGAGCTCGCCTACCAGAGCGGCAGGGCCCTGTTTCTGCATCGATCGACGAAGGGAGAACTTCCCCACTACGCGAAGTCTGAGGGCTCGCTCCTGCGGCTGATCCAGTGGATGGCCTCGGAGGCCCGCGCCGTGGTGGGCGAGCTTCCGGACGATTCCGGCGACGTCTGGGAAGGCACGTGGGGTCACCCGTTGGTGGTTCAGACGGACCGCGAGACGCTGAACGTGATCTCGGAGTTCATCGCCTCCGTCAACGTCAAGGCCTACGAGCACGCCGCAAGGACCCTCGCCAGTCAGACGCTGCCGGACGGCATCGTCCCCACCGGCTCCGACGGGCGGCTGTACCGCGCGATCCACTACCACATACGCCAGTTGATCGCCACGCACCCGGAGCTTGCCCGTCTGCTCCGCGAGCGGTTCGCGCCGCTGGCCGGCGTCCGCCTGCGGCGGGCCCTGCTGGCCGGCGACGTCGAGACACTCCAGACGCTGGTGGTGTACTTCCACGGGACCGAGCCGGCCCGCGAGGCCCTGCATCGCCTGGCCGACCGCGAGCTGTCCATGGGCAACGGCGCGTCCGCCGCGGTGAAGTACCGAACGCTGCTGGAGGATGAGACCGACCAGGCCCGAAAGCACGTGCTCGCGGCCAAGTACCGGTTGGCCTCCGCCCTGGCCGGGCAGCTTGCCGGCCAGCCCGTCAAGGAAGCGGTCGAACTGCCCGGCAAGCGCATCTCCGCCGGCGAGTTCGAGGCCACGATCGCCTCGCTCGTCAAGGCCCGCCGCAGCGGCGGCGGCGAGACGGTCATCGTCGCGGAGCGCCCGCCGGCCCCGGCCGCGGGAAAACCCACCTTCACGCAGCTCTGCCGCCTCGCCGCCGAGGGCGACGACAACTACCGGCCTTTCACCCGCCACGTCGCCTGGGCCGTCAACGGAAGGACGCTCATCGTCTCCCAGAGGGGCCGCCTGACCGCCGTCAACCGCGACGACGGCCGGGCGCTCTGGGCCCACCAGGAGTCGCTGAAGAGCTCTTCCTCGACGCCGGGCAGCGGCGCCTGGCCCACCGTTGCGGGGAACAGGCTCTACGCGCGGATGAAGTGGCGCCGGGAGGACGTGCTGGTCTGCGTCGACCTGCCCAGCGGGAAGCCCGTGTGGCGGGAGCGCTTCGAGGACGGTTTCCTTTCGGACCCGATCCTGGTCAACTCGTGGCTGTACGTGGTGACCCATCGCAGCACGCGCGGCGGCACGACGGAGATTTACCTGCGCCGCGTCTCCCCGGAGACGGGCCACTCGGCCCTCACCGCTCGCCTGGTCGGCCTGCGGCGGTACGCTCGCATGCTGACCCCCGGGCGCCTCGTCCTCGCCGGCGACTCGCTGCTGTTCCGCTGCTCGGCCACGCTGCTCTGCTGCGACCTGCTCGGTGAGATCCGCTGGATCCGCCGCCTGACGTTCGTGCCCCCCGACGTGGACCGCGGCCTGCTTGAGGACGTCCTGCCCGCCGGGCCCGTCGTGAACGGCCGCCACGTGATCCTGACCGCCCCCGCCTCGCCGAGCCTCGAGTGCATCGACGTCCGGACGGGCAGCCGTGTCTGGTCGCACCTTCAGCCACAGCTTCGCAGGCTCGTCGGCCTGGTCGGCACAACCGTCGTGCTGGTGACCGCCGGGCACATCGAGGGCATCGACGCCGCGACCGGCAAGCTGCTGTGGCGCGTCCCGAAGACCGCCCATCCGGGGGCGATCATCCCGGCCGAGAAGAACTCCATCCTCTGCGTCACGCTGGACCGGGTGGACCCGCAGAAGAAGGGCAAGTACGGCCGGGAGGTCCGGCGGGTCCGCTGGCTGTCGGCGGCCGACGGCGGCGAGATCCGTTCCGTCGCCGTCAGCGACCCGGCCCTTTCGGACAAGCTGTACGACGTCATCGCCCTGTACGCCCTCGGCCGCGATATCGTCGCCCTGGCGAACTACGACAAGGACCGCCGCACCGCCGCCGTCTTCCGGATGAAGCTGCGTTGATTGCCGGCTGACACCTCGGTACCATCGGGCACGCCCGGCCGACGCAGCGGTCCCGGCAAAGGAGCCGATGATGAACGACATGCCCCGACGTGAGTTTCTCCGGGTCGGCGCGGCCGCGGCGACGCTGGCCGCCGCCGATCTCCTCAGGACGTCCTGCTTCGCCGCCGGCCCGGCGAAGCCCAAGTTCAAGATGAACCTGAACCTCGGGCAGATCGGCGTTCGGGCCACCCCGCTGGAGGCCGTCCAGTTGGCGCGGAAGTACGGCTACCGATCGATCACGCCCATGTCGTGGGCCCTGGCGAAGTACTCCCAGGACGAGCGGAAGCGCCTGCTGTCGGAAATGAAGGCGGCCGGCCTCTCCTGGGGCGCCGCGGGCGTCGGGCCCTTCTTCCATGCCGACCAGGCCAAGTTCCGGGAAAGGAAACAGCGCATCGCCGACCAGGCCGGCCAGCTCCAGCGGGCCGGCGTGACGCGCTGCTTCACCTGGGTCCCGCCGAGCAGCAACGAGCGGACGTACCGCGCGAACTTCGACCTGCACGTCAAGCGGACCCGCGAGGTCGGCAAGCTGCTGGCCGAGCATGGCCTGCGGATCGGCCTGGAATACCTCGGCACCAAGACGCTGGTGCTGAAGGGCAGGTTCCCCTTCGTGGGGACGCTGGCCGAGATGAAGGAGCTCTCCGACGAGGTCGCCCTGAAGAACGTGGGGCTGGCGCTGGACGCGTGGCACTGGTTCCAGGCCGGCGACACCGAGGCGGACATCCTCAAGCTGACCAACCGGGAGGTGGTCGCCGCCGACATCTGCGACGCGCCGGCCGGCATCCCACGACACCAGATGCCCGATTCGCCCCGCAAGCTCCCCTGCACCACGGGCGTCATCGACGTCAAGGGGTTCCTCACCGGCCTGGTAAAGATCGGCTACGACGGCCCGCTGGGCACCGAGCCGTTCGACAGGTCGCTCAGGAAGCTCTCCACCGAGCAGGCCATGACCGTCACCACGAACGCCATGAAGAAGGCCCTCGCCCTGCTCGAGTGAAGCCGCCGTGCCCAGCGGTCAATCCTCCAGCTTCCGCAGCTCGACCTTTCGGAACTCCACGGGATGGCTCTCGGACTGAAGGGAGATCGTCCCGCCGGTGAGCATCTTGGCGCGTCCGGCCTTGAGGAGCTTCTGCGCGTCGCCGTCCTTCTCGTCCAGTTGCGGATCGCTGTAGGTCAGCACGCACTTGCCATCGACAAAGTGCCGGATGGTCTTGCCGCGGACCTCCACTTCCGCCGTCACCCACCGGTCGCCGCGGCAGGTCTCGGAGCTCGAGTTGATGCAGTGCCGCCTGACGAGCTTGCCGTCCATCACCACGTTCGTGCCCGGCGTGCAGAGGTTGCCCGTCGTCCGCTTGCCCGTCTCCCGGCCGCCCAGCAACTGCACCTCGATGGACACGGGGAACTTCTGGTTCTTCCCCATGCTCTCGGGCGACTGGCCGTGGATCATGATCCCGCTGTTGCGGAACGCCCAGCCCGCCCCGCCGGGGACCTGCTCGCCCACGAAGCGGTATTCCACCCGAAGCCTGTAGTTCGAGAACTCCTTCTCGTGGAACAGGTGCCCGAACTTGCCCTCAAACTTCTCGTACTTGTCGTAACACACCTTCAGGACACCGCCCTCGACCCGGAACGTGTTGCCGTGATTGTCTCCCAGCTCGTGGCCGGTGATCTTGACCTTCCAGCCGGTCAGGTCCTTCCCGTTGAAGAGCTGTATCCATTTCTCCTTCTTCTCCTTCGCGGCCTTTTCCTCGGCCGCGCCGGCCGCCGAGACGATCAGGAGAGAAAGGAGACCCGCCGCCGCGATCCGCACGCCTGTCATCATTCCGCCTTCCAGTTCGAGTTCACGCTTCCGCCATGCCTCTGCCGGCCACGCCGGGCGCGTTTCCACGCGCCAGGGCCATGGCCCACGAGGCGCGATTATCGCCGGATGGACTGCCCCTGGCAAGGGCGGGTTGGATCGCCGGGGACCCGCGGCCGCCCGGTTCGGCCTGCTCAGAACGTGTATGAAAACCGCGGACCAGGACGATCAGGGGCGCTTCCGCGGTGGCACGGGCATCTTGCCCGTGCGTGGCACGGCCATCCTGGCCGTGC
>CAYRVX010000073.1:0-35548 GCA_964427875.1 uncultured Planctomycetaceae bacterium | reverse complement strand
TGGCCCAGGAAGCCAGCGTGATCAAGCTGGTCAACGAGATCTTCCTGGAGGCCCTGAACGAGCGGGCCAGCGACATCCACATCGAGCCGTACGAAAGGGGCCTGTCCATCCGCTACCGGATCGACGGCGTGCTGCATGACGCGTCCGTGCCGGCGACGGTCAGCCGGTTCCAGGCCGCCATCATCAGCCGAATCAAGATCATGTCCAGCCTCAACATTGCCGAGAAGCGCCTCCCGCAGGACGGGCGGATCAAGCTCCAGGCGGGAGGCCGGCAGATCGACGTCCGCGTCAGCGTCATCCCGATGCTCTTCGGCGAGGGCGTCGTGATGCGGCTGCTGGACAAGTCGAAGGTGCTCTTCACGCTGCCGGAACTGGGCATGGCCGAGGACACGTTCGCGATCTTCGAGGACCTGATCTCCCGCCCGCACGGCATCATCCTGGAGACCGGCCCGACCGGCTGCGGCAAGACGACGACGCTGTACGCGGCCTTGCAGGCGATCGTCTGCCCGGAGATCAAGGTCCTGACCGTCGAGGACCCGGTCGAGTATCACCTCGACGGGGTCAACCAGATCCCCGTGGTGCCGAAGATCGGGATGACGTTCGGGCGCGGGCTCAGGGCGATCCTGCGCCACGACCCGGACGTGGTCATGATCGGCGAGATCCGGGACCTGGAGACGGCGGAGGCCGCCATCCAGGCGTCTCTGACCGGCCACCTTGTCTTTTCCACGCTGCACACCAATGATGCCAGTTCGGCGCCCACGCGGCTGCTGGACATGGGCATCGAGCCGTTCCTCGTGACCAGCACGGTGGCGGCGGCCATGGCACAGCGCCTCGTGCGGACGGTTTGCCCGCACTGCAAGGAGACCTACGAGCCGGATCGGGATCGACTGCCGAGGGACTTCCAGCTCAAGAAGGGGGAGGTTCTCTACCGCGGCGCGGGCTGTCGGCGGTGCCGGGGGACGGGCTATCGCGGGCGGACCGGGCTGTTTGAGCTAATGGTCGTGGACGATCTTATCCGAGAAAAGATCATGGCCCGCGCCCCGTCGACCGAGGTCCGCACGGCGGCCGCACAGAACGGGCTGCGGCTGATCCGCGAGGACGGGTGGGTGAAGGTCCGCGCAGGGATCACCACGCCGGAAGAGGTGATAAGATCCTCGAACATATGACGGCCGCGAGACTCGACGACCAGGAGAATCCGACGCCCCGGGCGGTTGCGGCGCGCAATCGGGTCCGGTGGATGGTCCGGCCCGTCGTGCGGCGGTAGAATCCCAAGAGACATCTCCGCCGGTCGATCAGAGGTGCCTGGATCCAAAGGCCGCGGCGGTTGAGGTCGGGATTCTCTCTTTTAGCAGGTAGAGATGGCGACGTTTCAGTATCAAGCCAAGACGGTTGGCGGCGAGCGTGTGATCGGCGTGGTGCAGGCTGACAGCGAGACGGCCGCCATCCGCGCGCTGGACGAGCGCAAGCTCTACCCGATCCGGATCGGCGAGCAGCGCGTGGGCCGGCAGGCGAAGAGAAAGGTCCGCCTGCGGGACGTGGGGGTGATGTACGGGCAATTGGCCGACCTGCTGCGGGCGGGCGTGCCGCTCCTGCGGGCGCTGGAGACGATCGCCCGCGCGGGCGTCTCGCAGCGTCTGTCCAAGGTGCTCCGCGGCGTGGGCGAGGGCGTCTCGGCGGGCAAGACGCTGGCCGATGCGATGGCCGAGCAGCCGGGGGTGTTCACCCACCTGCACACGGCGATGATCCGGGCCGGCGAACGGGCCGGCTTCCTCGAAGACGTCCTGACCAACCTGTCGGACTTCATCGAGCGCGTGGACGAGCTGCACAGCAAGATCCGCGGCGCGATGATCTACCCCATCCTGCTGACCGTCCTGGGTGTGTCGGTGACGACCGGGATGCTGGTGTGGTTCGTGCCGCGGTTCAAGACGATGTTCACCGGGCGGGCCCTGCCGCTGCCGACGCGGATCATGTTCGGCCTCAGCGACATGCTGCTGGAGAACTGGCCTCTGCTGCTGGGGGGGCTGGTGCTGGCGGTCCTGCTGGTCGGCAGTGCCGTTCGCAGCGAGCTGGGCCGCAGAATATGGGAACACTGGCGTCTGAGGATCCCCGTCCTGGGGAGGGTCATTCGCACGATCAGCATAACGCGGTTCTGCCGGATCCTCGGCACGATGCTCGCCAACGGCGTGCCGATCCTCCAGGCGTTGGCCATCAGCAAGGACGCCACCGGGTCGATCATCCTGGCCGACAGGATCGAGGAGGCGGCCGAGAGCGTCCGGGCCGGGGAGACCCTCGCCGAGCCCCTGCGGGCCGGCGGGCTGATCCCGCCGCAAATCCTCGAGATGATCGCCGTTGCGGAGGAATCAAACCAGTTGGACCGGGTGCTGGTGGAGATCGCCGACACGGTCGAGCGGCGCACGGACCGCCAGGTGGATCAGGCGGTGCACCTCATCGAGCCGATCATCCTGGTGTTCATGGCCATAACGATCGGCACACTGGCGGTGGGGCTGCTGTACCCGATCCTTACCATGGCGCAGTCCCTGAAGTGACCCCAACGCCCGGCGAAATGACAAGCTATCTTCAATAAGCTCCGGGAACATACGTTATGCAGAAAAGACCGGCACCGCGGGTGCGGAAAGGAGCGTCGAGCATGAAGTCCAGAAGAAGCCGCCGCGGCTTTACCCTCATCGAGGTCCTCCTGGTCATCGCCATCATCATGGTGCTGGCGGGGGTCTTCATCTTCGCCATCGGTGGGACCCAGGAGCGAGCCAACAAGGACGCTGCCACGCTGTTGATCAAACAGGTATGCGGTGCGCTGGAGCGGTACAAGCTGCACGTCGGCCACTATCCGACCGAAGAGGAAGGCGGTCTGGACGCCCTGCGAACCAGGCCGGACTTCGATGACGACGCGACGACCGAGAGATGGGCCGGGCCGTACCTCCAAACCGAGCCCACCGACGCCTGGAAGAACGTTCTGAGCTACACGCCCACCGAGCCTGGCAGCGAGGAGGCGATGACCGTGCCCTACAAGGTGTGGTCCTACGGCCCCAACGGACAGGACGACAATGGCGCCGACGATGACATCCGCAACAAGGCCTGGGAGGACTCGGAATCGATGGATTGACCGCGTGGGGCCCGGCGCGGTCGCATGCGGTTTCAGATCATCCCACGGGGGGGGTGCAGGCTTCACGATCACGGAGATCGTGGTGGCCATCGCCCTGCTGGCGCTGCTGGCCGGCGTCATGGTGACGGGCTTCAGCAGTTGGTACGATACGGAGCGGATCGACGAGGGGGCCCGACGCCTGGAGTCGATCGTCCGGCTGGCGCGGGCGGAGGCCGCCTCTCGCGGCCGGCGGATCCGCCTGGCCTTTGACGGCGAGACGCTCCGGGCGCTCGTCGAATGGGAGCCGCTCCCGCTGGAGCAGCCGGGCGTGTTCGTGGCGCATCCAGCCGTGTGGGCCCATGACCTGCCGAACGACGAGCTGCGCTTCCGGCGCTGCCAGCGGATCGGCGCCAGCGCGCTGCAAATGCTGACGTATCAGCGCGAAGAGGAGTTGCAGTCGCAGGCCGGCGGGCTTCTTCAGGCCGTGATGTTCTACCCGGACGGATCCTTCGACTCGGCCATCATCGAGGTCGGCGATCCCCAGGAGATCGACGCGCGGGTCGGGCGAATCGACCTGGACGGAACCAACGGGACGATCAACCTGCGAATCCTCACGCCCACGGAACAGGACGAGCAGGCGGAGCTGGACGAGGAGGCCGGGATATGACCCGCCAGGCTACGCCTCTCATCGCCGCGGCGGCCCAGCCGCCTGAAGGAGCGCGGCCGCGCGGACCTGCGGGCGTCGTGCTTCTGGAGGTCGTGCTGGCCCTGGCACTGTTCTTCGGCGCGGCGCTGGTCGTCCTGGCGGGCCTGAACTCCTCGCTTCGGACCGCTCAGAGGGTCCGGCTTGAGGCGGAGGCGGCCGACCTGGCCGTGACGCTGCTCAGCGAGATACAGATGGGCCTCGTTCCCCCGGACGACGACGGCCCCAACGAGTACGAGTACGAGGGGCTGGCCGACTGGACCTGGGAGATCGTCACGCAGCCGTTCGAGGAAGGTCTGATCGAGGTGGCGCTTCCGGAGTTCCTTCACGTGGAGATCGTCATTCGGCACCTGCCGTCGGGCTACACGTACCGACTCGCGCAACTGATGAGCAGCGAGCTCCTGGAGCCGCCGCCCGAGGAGGCCGAGCCGGGGCCCGAGGAGATGCAGACGCCTCCGCTCGGGGGCGGGAGAGGCCGGCCATGAGGAGGACAGGCAAGAGAAACGTCGCTGCGTTCGGCCCTCGCCGGACGGGCCTTACGCTGTTGGAAGTCGTTTTGGCTGTTTCGCTTACGACGGGGCTGATGGTCGTCGCCCTGGGGTTCTACCAGCAGGTGGTGGACGTCCGGCGCGACTTCTCCAAGCAGTTGAGCACGGTGCAGGCGACGGCGGGCCGACGGATGGTCATGGACCGGATCACCGATGAGCTGAGGACGGCCATCGTATACCCGTTCCTCCAGATCGGGCTCTCCGGGCAGGCCATGGAAATGCGGTTCATGACGACCACGCTGCCCGGTCCGGCGGCGTGGGCCACGGAGGACATCACCGAGGACCCCGTTCCCCCCGAGCACGACGTCCAGTTGGTGGGGTATCGGCTTCGCATCGGCGAGGATGAGGACGGCCTGGAGGTCGTCGAGGGTCTCGAGCGCACGGTACAGAAGGTCGTCTCGGCCCAAGTGGCCGAAGAAGGCGAGGAGATCCAGGGCTCGCTGATCGCGCCGCAGTTCAAGTTCGTCTCGTTCTGCTATTGGGATAATGAAGCCGGCGAGTGGCTGCCCAGTTGGGAGGGCGGCGACCTGCCGCTGGCGGTCGAAGTCCTCCTGGGCGCCGAGCCGCTGCCAGAGGACCTCGAGCCGCAGGAGTATCCCTACGAGACGTTCCGGCGAGTGGTATACGTCCCCGGCGGGCGCCGGTCGTTCGGGGGCACCACGATCATACGCGGACTCAATTCAGGCGGTCGCAGATGAACAGGCGAGGCATGGTCCTGGTCGCGGTGCTGGTGATCATCGCGTTGGCCGCGCTGGCCGCGGCGACGCTGATGTATCGCGCCCAGGCGGAGACCACGGCGGCCGTTGCCGGTTCGCGCCGCCACCAGGCCTACGCGGCCGCAATGAGCGGCCTGCAGCGAGCGATGGCCGTCATGACCGCCGCGCGGGCCGACCGCGAGATCTGGTACGACAATCCGGACCTCTTCAGTGGCCAACTGGTCTGTTCTGACGGCGTTAACAATTGGTATTTCACTATTTACGCCTACAACCCCATCGATCCCGAGACGCTGCGCAACGGGCTGACCGACGAGGCGTCGAAGATCAACCTGAACGTCGCCACAGAGTCGGTACTCCAGGAGCTGCCGGCCATGATGCCGGAACTGGTCGACAGCCTGTTGGACTACCGCGACGGCGACGACGAGACCCGCATGGGCGGCGCGGAGCAGGACTACTACGACCAGCTTCCCTATCCCTATCTCATCAAGAACGGTCCGCTGGGTACGCTGGAGGAAATTCTGCTGATAAAAGGCTTTAACGCTTCTGTGGTCTACGGGGAGGACCACAACCTCAACGGCCTGCTTGAGGGCAATGAGGACGATGCCGAGGAATCATTCCCGCCCGACAACGGCGATGGTCTGCTGGATCGCGGCCTGCTGGGCTCGGCCACCGTCTGGTCGTACGAGCTCAATCTGGCCAACGACGGCGAACAGCGGATCAACCTCAATGCCAGCCGAGACTTAGGCCGGGCCGACCTCCGGCGGGAGACTGCCGAGTTCATCGAGCTCTATCGAGCCGAGGGCAACACATTCGGCCATCCGTCAGAACTGCTGGAGATGCGATACCAGCTCAGGGACAGGCACGACAGGAGGCAGGCCGGGCAGTGGATCGAGTCCGGCATCGGCCCCCAGGATCTGCCCGATGTGCTGGACCGGCTGACCACCGAGGGCCCCATCCTCTTCGGCAAGGTCAACGTCAACACGGCTTCAGCCGTGGCACTGGCGGCCCTGCCGGGGATCGACGAGGAGCTCGCGGAGCAAATCGTGCAAATGCGCGCGTCCGTGGACCCGGTGGTCAAGGAAACCGTGGCCTGGCCCTACACGGAAAACCTCGTCTCTGCCGATAGGTTTAAGGAAATGGCCCCGATGCTGACGGCCCGGAGCTACCAATTTCGTCTGCGCTGTGTGGCCTACGGCTGGCCGTGCGGGCAGTTCCGCGTAATCGAGGCGGTGATCGACCTTGCGCGGGGATCGCCGCGGATTGTCTACCAGCGCGACCTGACGCGACTGGGCGTGCCGTTCGCCATCGACGTCGAGCAAGAGGAGCGGATCCAATAATGGCCTCAGTTTTTGACAGCCTGAAGAAGAAGATATCGTCCCCGCCGCGGCGCTTTGCCGCCGTGGACTTCGACGGGGGACAACTCCGTGTCGTCTACGCCGAGCGAGCGAGCGGCCGGACGCGAGTCCTCAAGCTGGCCGCCGTGGCCATGCCCGAGGGGTCCGACGCCGCCAACCCGCGGGACATCGGCCAACTGCTGGGCAGGACGCTGAAGGACATGCGCCTTCGGAACGTCGGCGTGCTGATGAACGTAACGCGCGCGGAGGCCGTGCTGAAGCCCGTCACGCTGCCGCCCGGGACGTCCCAGGGCGACCTGGCCAGCATGGTCCAGTTCCAGATGGAGAAGGAGCTGCCCTTCCGCCCCGAGGAGGCGGTGATCGACTTCACGGTCGAGCGGCACTACGACGTGGACGCCCAGCAGGGCGAGGAGACGCCGTCGGCCGGCCTCGACCTCCTGGTCGGGGCGGTTCGCCTGCCGGTGGTGGACCACTACCGCCAGATCGCGGAGGCCGCGGGCGTCAAGCTCCTTCGCCTGGGGCTTCGCTCCTACGCCGACGCGCGGTGTGTGGAGGCCTGTACGCGGCGACGCTCGGACGAGACCCTCCTCGTGGTCCACTTCGGCGCCGACGAGACCGAGATCGACGTGCTGGTGGGCAGCGCGCTGTCGTTCAGCCGGTCGGCGGCGGTGAAGATTCCCCCTGCCGGCAGCGGCGCCCACGAGCTGGCCGAAAGCGTCCGGTCCGTCGCGATGGAGGTCGTCCGCAGTGTGCAGAGCTACGAGGCCGTCGAGCGCGGCATGAAGATCGACGCCATTCTCGTCGCCGGCGGCACGGGCGTGGAGGCGATCGGGGGCGAGGAGCTCTCCGCCCGTCTGGGCGCCCCCAGTGAGCTGTTCAACCCCACGGCTGCCTTGGGGCTGGGCGACGTGGAGAACCCCTCGGCGTTCATCTCCGCGCTCGGGCTGGCGATCGGGCACACCGGGGCCGATCAGTTGCCCTTCGACTTCCTGAACCCCAAGCGCCCGCGCGTGGAGCGGAACTGGCCGAAGATCACCGCAGTCGGCGCGGCGGCGGCATTGCTCCTTGTCCTCGCCGTCGGCGTCACGGCCGGGGCGATCCACTTCAGCGGCAAGGCGACCGTCGAGAACGAGATACGCACCAGGCTGAAGATCCAGCAGGACAAGAAGAAAGACCTGCTGCGCCTCAAGAAGCGCGTGGAGAGCATCATGCAGTGGCAGGAGGACGGGCGGGACTGGCTGACCCATTGGGCCTATCTCTCGGCGGTGTTCCCGTCCTGCGCCGACGCGTACATTGACAGCCTGAAGACCTTCGCGGACGGCTCGATGAGCTTTACCGTCAAGGCGCGGGACAGCAAGATCATCACGGACATAGGCAAGCGGCTGACCGAGGCGGGGTATAGATTCGAGCCCGGCCGACTGGCCACGTCGAACGACCCGTTCGGCTATACCTACACTGTGGATGTCGGACTGCTCGTGGACGGAGACATGGCGGTCGAGCTGCACTCGGTGAAGCCCATTCCCCGCCCCGAGGACGACGATTCGGCCAACCAGCTCATGGCCATCGCCCGGCGGACCCCGCAGCCGGGCAACCCGCGCCCGGGCCCGGGGCCGAGGCCCGGGTCCCCGGGCGGCCCCTCGGGCCGCTCGGCGGTCGGATACGCGGGCGGCCAGGTCGTCCACCCGCCGGGCTCTCGCCGCCCCGATTCGTCGGGCAGGGATTCGGGCGGGCGTTCCGGCCCGTCGGGCCAAGGGCCCGCGATGGACGCGGCCACCCGCGAGAAAATCCGTCAGCTCATCCTCTCGAAATGCGACCAGAACAAAGATGGACGCCTGGACAAGAGAGAGCTCCAGCGAGCTTATTACTACATTCGGAAGTACTACGAGAAGCAGTTCGACACGAACCACAACGGGCGTTTGGACAAGGACGAATACCGCGGCGTCAGCGGCTTTCTCGAGCAGTTTCGCTGATCCCGGGGAGAAACAGCCATGAGCAGACGTGAAAGAATCCTGGCGGCGATTGTCGGCGTGCTGCTGGTCGGGGCCATCGGCTACGCCGGCGTGCGGAAACTCATCTTCCAGAAGGACAGGGAATACGACCAGACACGCATCAAGCTCCAGAAGGACCTGGACAAGCTGAAAGAGGAGAACCTGAGGGTCGAAGGCACGGCCAGGAGCATCACCGGATGGGCCGCCCTGACCTACGACGACGACGAGCTGCGCGCCAGTGCGAAGATCGGGGCCTCGCTGGTTGCCCTGGTCGAACGGGCCGGGCTGAGCCCCGAGAGGCTCTCCCTCCAGCCGATCAGCGGCAAACGGGTCCGCGGGTCGTACAAGGAGATCGGCCGGACCATCCGCGTCCGCGGGAAGCTCCAGAGCGTGGTCGACTTCCTCTATCTGCTCGAACAGGAGCCCCACCTGCACAGACTGGAGAACCTCTCGATCAGCCCGGTGGCCAAGACCAACGAGATCGATCTTCAGGTCCGCTACATCACCCTGGTCATCGACTCGGAGAGGAAGCTGGCGACCGACGAGCTGCCTTTGACGGCCACCGCCCCAACGGACCTCCAGGACGATGGCAGGAAGCTGTTCGACTCCATCGCCAGCCGGGACCTGTTCCGCCCGTACATCCAGAGGCGACGGCCGCCCCCGCCGCCCCCGCGGCCGACGCCCAGACCCACGCCCAGGCCGACGCCCACGCCGAAGCCGACGCCGAAGCCTTCTCCCCCGCCGCCGGACCCGGGGCGATTCCGAATCGTCGGGCTGCCGGAGCTGGGCCAGAAACGCGAGGTGCTCGTCTCGGATCGCACCACGGGGCAACTGCGGAGCTATCATGCCGGAGATACCCTCGGCGGCGGGACGATCGTCACGGTGGACTACCGCGCCATAACGTCGCCGACCAACCCTCAGATGCTGTCCCCCAGCCGCGTCATCCTGAAGGTGGCCCCCGACTACTGGGCCGTCGAACTGGGACAGAACCTAACGGAGAAGCGCAGACTGAAACCCCAGCAGCTTCCGGAGAGCATCCGTTCACTCCCGAAAACCGCTCCGGGCGATAAGGTCAAGAAAAACGCCCCTGCCGAACGATGAATGTATACGTCCTCTCGTGCTCTCTGCGCGCACGCCAAGGTTGAACAGAGAGCCGTTGCGGGAGCGTGTACATCGTTTCTAGGAGACGGTTGCAATGAGACGTATGCCAATATGGGCCGCCGCAGCGGCTGCATGCCTGGTCGGCCCCTTCCTTTTGCGGGCCGTGCCGCCTTCCCGGTCGGCCGGGAGCATAGCCTCCCGAATCGCCGCCAGGAAGAAACGTGCGATCCTGCTTGCCGCGGCCACCGGGACCGTCGACAAGGCGAAAGCGGCCGCAGAGCCCGCCAAGAAGCCGTCGGCCACCACCAAGCCTGCGCCGAAGCCGGCACCGGCTCCCGGAGCGAAGCCGGCGCCAAAGCCTGGGCCCAAGCCGACACCAAAGCCGGCGCCCAAGCCGGCGCCCAAGCCGACAACAAAGCCCGCACCCAAACCTGAGCCCAAGCCGGTGCCCAAGCCGACGACGAAGCCCGCAGCCAAACCTGAGCCCAAGCCCGCACCCAAGCCTGCACCCAAGCCGACGCCCAAACCGGCGCCCAAACCGGCGCCCAAGCCGACGCCCAAGCCGACACCCAAGGCGACGACAAAGCCCGCCCCCAAACCTGAGCCCAAGCCGGCGCCCAAACGTGTCCCGAAGCCGGTGCCCAAGCCGACGACAAAGCCCGCCCCCAAACCTGGGCCCAAGCCCGCGCCCAAGCCTGTCCCGAAGCCGGCGCCCAAGGCGACGACAAAGCCCGCCCCCAAACCTGGGCCCAAGCCCGCGCCTAAGCCTGCGCCGAAACCGGTCCCCAAGCCGCTGCCCGGGCCCACGCCGGCTTCCGCGGCCATGCGGCGGGCCACTGCCTTCATGCGATTTCAATTCGACGGCATCGACTACAACGACCTGATCAAGCTTATCGCCCAGAACGCCAACAAACCGATCCTCGGGGAGTTCAACATCCCCGGCACGCTGACCTTTTACGACAGCGAGCCGTACACCTACGAGGAGACCATCGACACACTGAACATCCTCCTGGCGATGAAGGGATTCTGGCTGGTGGAGGACCCGCGCTACTTCCGCGTGATTCCCATCAACCAGATCCCGCACCAGGCGCCGATCCTCTCGGGGATGGCGGAGATGGAACAGGCCCGCCCCGGCGAGATCGTCACCGTGGTGATCCCGCTGAAGTTCCTCGCCGCCGACACGGCCTCCAAGGCCATCGTGAGAATGGTATCGAGCTGGGGCTCGATCTCGCCCCTGCTGAAGGGCAAGGGCATCGTCATCACCGACAGTGTCAGCAACATCCGCCGCATCAGCAGCTTCCTGAGACTCTTCGACACGGAGGCCACCGGTACCGGACACCAGGTCGATACCTACCAGCTCAAGCACGCCTCGGCCCGCGCGGTATCGCAGATCGTCAGCAAGGTCTTCGGAGGCACGCAGCGGCGAAAGTATTACAGGAACCCGGTGACGGGGCGCTACGAGGTCGACCCCACGGCCATCTCCGCCGCCCCCATCATTGCCACGGCCGACGACCGGACCAACACCGTCTTCCTCCTGGGCGCCGCGGACAGCCTGGCCATGGCCAAGCAGATGATCGAGCAGTTGGACGCCGGAGGTGACGAAGTAGGCGGCGACATCCGTATCTTCGAGCTCAAGAATGCCAAGGCCGAGGACGTCGCCGCGGTCCTCACTCGAGTCTTTGGCGACACCCGAAGCTCCGGTTCGCCGTATGGCCAGTCTTCCAGCCGCTATAACAGGTACGCTTCTCCATCTCCCGTGCAGGTATCCTCCTCCGCGCCGATTCGAATCATTCCTGACGCCGCGACGAACCGCCTGATCGTCTCGGCCCCGGCGGCCCAGATGACCGCCATCGAGGCCCTCATCAAGGACCTCGATACGGCCAGCGTCGAGGCCGGTGGAGCGAAGATCGTCCGCCTGAAGGCCGCCGACGCCCAGCAGCTCGCCGGCATCGTCACCAGCATGCTTTCGGTCACCTCGCGCGACCGCTACGGGCGATCGACCAGCACGTCATCCGTGCGCGTCTCGGCCGATCCGAGGACCAACAGCCTGGTCATCGCCGGCTCGGCCGCCGACATCCAGATGGCCGATACCATCATCCAGGAGCTCGACAAGGAAGGGGAAGCCACTGCTCGCGAGATCCACGTCGTGCAGTTGAAGGCCGGCGATGCCCGCCAGATCGCCTCGGCGCTGATGCGGATCTTCAGCCGGACGACCGGCTCGCCCTCCTACGGCAGCCGTTACAGTCGCTACGGCCAGCCGCCCACGAGCGACTCCTCCTCCTCCATCCGGGTCGAGGCCGACACCGCCACCAACTGCCTCCTGATCGCCTGTGCGCCGGGCGACTGGCCCACGATCCAAAAGATCCTCGACGAGCTCGAGGCCAACGTCGCCCCGCTGGCCACGCCCGTCACCAAGCGCTACGTCCTCAAGGCCGCCAAGGCGGAGGAGATCGCCGAGACGCTCCGCCAGATCTACGGCGGCACAAGGGCGAGCCCTTACTCCCCCTACAGCCGCACCCGCTCCGGCAGTCGATATGGCGGGTATAGCGGGTACAGGGGGCCGTCGGGCACGACCGGGCGCACCCAGGTGCCGGTTACCATCGCCATCGACCAGAACACCAACAGCCTCATCATCTCGGCGGCAGAGGGCGACCAGCAGGCCATCGCGGAGCTGATCAAGGTCCTGGACGTGGCCTCGACCGAGAAGGTCGATCCGATCCGCCTGGTTCGGCTGGAGAACGCCGAGGCCGCCAAGCTCGCGGCGACTCTCGAGGCCATGCTGCCGACCCCGGACCGCGGCCGGCCGCGTGAAGTCTACATCCACGCCGATTCGCTCACCAACTCGCTCCTGATCCGAGCGCCCGAGGCCCAGCGGAAGATGATCGAGGAGATGATCTCCACCCTCGACCAGGAGACGAAGGCCCAGGCACGAGAGACGCGGATCATCCCGCTGAAGCACACCTCCGCGAGCGAGCTGGCGAGGATGTTGGGGCAGCTCTATCCGGGCGCGAGCGCCGCCGCGCAGCCGTACAACCGCTTCAGCCGGTACAGCCGCGGCCGGGCGCCCACGCCGACGGACCAGCCGGACCGCATCGTCATCACCCCCGCGCCCGGCGACCGCGCGCTGGTGATCGACGCGCCGAGGACGAAGATCGACGAGATCGCCGAGCTGATCAAGGCGCTGGACACCGAGGATGCGCCCGGCAAGGTCATCGTCCGCACGTATGACCTCAAGAACGCCAAGGCCCAGGAGGTCGCCGGCAACCTCGCGGCCCTGTTCGCCGAGCAGCGCCGCGGACGGATGCCTTCCGAGGGGGCCGAGCCGGAGCCGCGCTTCGAGGCCAACGCGACGACCAACCAGTTGTTCGTCGCCGCGACGGCCGCACAGCTCGTCGAGATCGACAAGGTCATCGAGACCCTCAAGGAGGCCACCCTGCTGGCCAGCGAGACCAAGACCTTCATGCTGAAGTTCGCCAAGGCCTCCGAGCTCGTGGACGTCCTTCAGACCATGCTGTCGGAGGCGCCCGCGACGTCTTCGTCGCCTGCGTACTCGCGCTACCGCGGCCGCTACCGCTCGCCGACGGCGTCGACTTCCGGCGGCGTGCGGGTCGCGGCCCTGATCGAGGCCAACGCCATCGTCGTTCAGGGCCCGCCGGAAAAGCTCGCCCTGGCCGAGAAGCTCATCACCAGCTTCGACGTGCCGGAGATCGGCGCCCAGTCGGACATCGAGGTCGTCAGGCTCACCAACGCCCGCGCCGACGTGCTCGTCGCGACGCTGCGGAACATGCTGCCGCCCGCGGGGCGCGGCCAGGAGCAGGAGGTCTTCATCGAGGCGGAGAAGGCCACCAACTCCGTCCTCCTGCGGGCCCCCCAGGCCCAGCGGGAGAAGCTCAGGACGATCATCGCGCAGCTCGACAAGGACACCAGCGACCAGACGCGCGAGGTGCGGATCATCCCGCTGAAGCACGCCTCGGCCGCCCAGTTGGCGATGATGTTCCAGCAGCTTTACTCCGCCTCGGCGAGCGTCTCGTCGACCTACAGCCGGTATCGCGGCGGGCGCTTCCGCTCGCCGGCGGCGGAGACGGACGACCAGGTGATCATCACGGCCGCCCCGGGCGACAAGGCGATCGTCGTCGACGCGCCGAAGACGAAGATCGACGAGATCGCCAAGCTGATCTTGTCGCTGGACGTGGAGAGCTCGCCGGGCAACCTGATCGTCCGGACGTATCAGCTCACGAACATGCGGGCCTCGGAGCTGGCCGACGCGCTTCGCCGGCTGTTCGCCTCGGACGCTCGAACCGGGCGGTACGGCCCGCGGGCGCCGACGGGCGCGCCGTCCGAGCCCGAGCCGCGTTTCGAGGGCGATGCGACCACCAACCAGCTCATGGTCGCGGCGACGGTCGCCCAGTTCGTCGAGATCGACAAGCTCATCGAGAAGCTTCAGGCCTCCCCCGCGCTGGCGACCGAGACCAAGACGTTCGTGCTGAAGCACGCCCGGGCCGCCGACATCGTCGGCGTGCTGGAGACGATGCTGGCCGAGTCGGCGGCCGTCTCCTCGCCTTCCACCCGCTATCGCGGCTCCCGCGGCTACCGAGGCGCGCGGGGGCCGGCGGGCCCGCAGGGGCACGTCCGCGTCTCCTCCGTCGACGCCGCCAACGTGATCGTCGTCCAGGGCCCGCCGGACAAGATCGCCCTGGCCGAAAAGCTCATCGCCATGTTCGACAACCCCGCGGCCGCCCAGCAGACGACGATCCGCCTGATCCCGTTGAAGAACGCCCAGGCGGAGTCGGTGGCCGCGAAGCTCCAGACCATGCTCCCGCCTGCCGAGCGAGGGGAGAGGCAGCAGGTCTTCATCCAGGCCGACGCACTGACCAACTCCGTCCTGCTCCGCGCGCCCGAGAGCGAGCGGAGAATGCTGGAGGAGATGATCGCCAAGCTGGACGAGGCCACCAAGGCCCAGGCCCGCGAGCTGCGGATCATCGAGCTGGAGCACGCCTCGGCCAGCGCGATGGCCGACATGCTCTCGCAGCTCTTCGCCGGCTCGGACGGGGCGCCGAGCAGCTCGGGGCGATTTGGTCCGTTCGGGCGGTTCGGCCGGCGAACGCGGACGATCATGCCCGGCGGCGACGACGCCGAGCGCGTGATCATCACCGCCGCGCCGAGCGACCGGGCGCTGGTGATCGACGCGCCCAAGGACAAGATCGACGAGATCGCCCAGATGGTGGCCAGGCTGGACGTCGAGGAGGCCCCCTGGCAGCTACAGGTGCGGACGTACAAGCTGGTCAACAGCAAGGCGGTGAACGTGGCCGCGTCGCTGGAGCGGCTGTTCAGCCAGGGGCGGCGGGGCATGCCCACGCGCGGGCGAACGGCCCCGGGGGGCGGCGTGCCGGAGCCCGAGCCGCGCTTCGACGCCGACGCGGCGACCAACCAGCTCTTCGTGGCCGCGACGACTTCGCAGTTCGATGAGATCGAGAAGGTCATCAAGGAGATCCAGGCCGCCGACCCGCTGCTGGCCATCCAGACCAGGACCTTCCAGTTGAGGTTCGCCCGGGCCACGCAACTGGCCGAAGTGCTCCAGACGATGCTCGCCGAGGCGCCCACGTCCACCGGCTTCTCGCCGTACCGCCGCGGGCGCGGCGGGCCGAGCACGCCGACCGGGACGGTGCGCGTGGCCGCCCTGGCCGCCTCCAACGCCATCGTCGTCCAGGGGCCGCCCGAGAAGATCCTCCTGGCCGAGGAGTTGATCAAGACGTTCGACAACGAAACGGTCGGCGGGCAGCCCGTCATCGAGATCGTCCAGCTCAAGAACGCCCAGGCCGTCAGCCTCGCCGAGGCCGTCAATGCCTCCCTGGCCGCAAGGGCGGCGCCGAGCGGCTACAGCCGGCGCGGGCCGACGGGCGGCGGGCAGGAGCAGACGGTCATGGTGACGGCCGAGACGAACTCCAACAGCATTCTCGTTCGCGGCCCGGCCGGCGAGGTGCCGCCCGTCGTCGAGATGATCAAGCGCCTCGACGAGCAGGGCGACAGCAGCGGCGTGCAGGTCCGCGTCTTCAAGCTCGAGAACTCCTCCGCCGTCGAGCTGGCGAGCACCGTGGGGACGCTGTTCAGGGACATGCTGCGACAGAGCGGCCGCGGCGGAAGGGCCGGCCGGACCGCCGAGACGACGCCCTTCAGCGTCGCCGGGGACGAGCGGACCAACAACCTGGTGGTCTCCACGACGACGGCGAACTTCAAGATCGTCGAGCAGATCATCGAGAGCCTGGACAAGGCCGGGCCGCTCCGCGACGTGGCGTACGTCTACCTCGAGTACGCCGACGCGTGGGACGTGGCCGGCAAGCTCGACGCCATGTACGCCGACCGGCGCGGGGCGACCCGGCCCGTCATCGAGGCCGACGAGTACTCCAACGCCGTCACGATCATCGCCAAGGAGGCCGACCTGAGGGACATGGAAGCGGTCGTCGCCCGGCTCGACGACGCCATCAAGTTGGACGACACGCCCGTCCTCCGCATCTTGCCGATGACGCGGCTTCGCGCCGTCCAGATGGCGGAGATGATCAAGCACCTCTACGGCCAGATGAGCGATACGGAGATCATCATCCGGGACAGCGTGCCGACTCGCCCGCTGTTCCCCGGCGACGCCAATTCCACGGTGATCCCCCTGCCGGGCATCCGCCCCGAGGGCGGCGGACTGTTCGCGCCCCTGAAGATGCCCGAGACGGCGCCGTCGACGGCCCCGGCGGCGAGTCAGCCGGCCGGGGCGACGACCCGGCCGACCACGCGGCCCGAAGGCGACATAGGGGCGAGACGCAAGGTCACCATCGCCCCGGACTCCGGTGGGCTGATCATCGTCGGGCCGCGGGAGGAGCTGGAGAACATCCAGACGTTGATCGATCAGTTCGCGCTGGGAGCGGCGGAGGACGAGGCGGAGTTTCGCATCATCAAGGTGCGGCAGGCGGACCCGGCGGCCATCGCCCAGACGCTCGACGCGCTGTTCAACCCGAAGGTCAAGGCCCCCCAGCAGAGGCAGCAGCCCTCGCGCGGAGGGGAGAGGGGGCGCAGCGGGCAGAGGCCCCAGGCCGTCCAGTTGCCCAAGCCGGTGATCACCGTCGTGGCCGACGTTCGCACGCGGAGCCTGATCGTGCGTGCCAAGCCGGCGGACTTCGAGGTCATCATCCCGCTGGTCAAGGAGCTCGACAAGGTCCCCAGCGAGATCAGCGAGATCAGGATTTTCACGCTCAAGAACACCGACGCCACCGAGGTCGCCGGCAACCTGAGGGAGTTGTTCTCGCTGGCGGCCAAGTCCGCCGCGCCCGGCGGCCGGTCCGGGTCTTCGGCGCCCAGGGGCTCCTCGTCTTCCTCCGGCCGCAGCAGGGGATCCTCGGCGTCCTCGCCGCAGCAGCAGAGGGCGGAGATGATCCGGCAGATGATCGAGGCCCGCCGCAGCAGGGGCGGCGGGAGCAGCCAGGGCGGCGGGCGCACGGGAGGCAGGAGGGGCGCACGGGGCGCCCAAGGCCAGAAGGGCGCACAGGGAAAAGAAGCCGCCAAGGACAAGCAGGCACTCACGACCGGCGCCACGAAGGTCGATACCGCCGCCACGGTGATCGTCGGCATCACGGCCAATCGGGCCACGAACTCGGTCATCGTCACGGCCCCGCCCGATGCGATGGCGCTGATCCAGCTCATCATCGAGGAGCTCGACCAGGCCAAGCCCGACACGCGATCGGTCCGGCTGTACCCGCTGGCCCACGCCGAGGTCGGCCCCACCGTGACGGCGCTGCGGGAGGTCTTCTCCGGTGCGGCGGCGCGGACCAGCCGGACTCGCACCACGACGGGCGGGCCGGACGAGCAGGTCATCGTCGCGGGGGACGAGGCCGGCAAGCTCGTCATCGTCTCGGCCCCCGAGGAAGAGCACGAGCTGGTCGCGACGGTCATTAAGGAGATGGACGCCGCCCAGTCCGCCGGCGAGGTGGAGATCAGGGTATACCGGCTGGAGTACGCCCAGGCGACGAGCGTCGCCACGGCCTTGAGCAGTGCGCTGGCCACGTCGGCTTCGGCGGGCGGCCGGACCGCGCGGCGCGGCGGCGGCACGACGCTGACGGGCGCGTCGGGTCAGCTCCGCATCAGCGCCGACTCCAGCAGCAACTCGCTGGTTGTCCGCGCCTCGAAGGAAGACCACGAGAGGATCGACAAGCTGATCGAGCAGATGGACGCGCCCCCGGAGGCGGCGTACCCGGTGCGGACGATCGCGTTGAAGAACGCCGACGCGGCGGAGGTGGCCCAGACGGTGAGTGCCTTGTTCGGCGGCGGCGGCGCAAGCGGGGCGGCGTCGTCGCGGCGCCCGGGCATGCGGCGGCAGACGACGACGGGCGGCGGGGGCGCCCGCGCCATCATCGAGGCCGACACGAAGGCGAAGATGCTGCTCGTCCGCGCCGACGACGAAACGTTCGCCAAGATCCAGGAGGTCGTGGCGAAGCTGGACGTCGTCTCGGCCGAGATGCCCGTGGTCAAGATGTACCCGGTGAAGAACGCCGAGGTGCCGACGGTCGTCCTGGCGCTTCAGGAGATCTTCGGCGCCGGCGCCGCGCGCGGCACCGCGGGTCGCACGCGAACCGGCACGCGCCGCAGCCCCACGTCGGGCGAGGCGCCGATCACCGTCGTCGGCGACGAGGGCGCCAGGAAGATCATCGTCTCGGCCCCGGAGGACAAGCACCCGCTGATCGCGAAGGTGATCGCGGACATAGACGAGTCGCAGAGCGAGGAAGCGGTCACCGTGCTGGTGTATCGCCTGGAGCATGCCGAGGCGCAGAGCGCCGCGACGGCACTGGCCAGCGCGCTGAACGTTTCCACGGGCGGCGGGGGGCGGGGCAGGCCGACGGCGGCAGGCGGGGCCGGGCAGCTTCGCATCAGCGCCGACCGCAGCAGCAACTCGCTGGTCATCCGCGCATCCGCCGAGGACCACGGCAAGATCGGCAAGCTCATCTCCGACATCGACGCGCCGCCGACGGAGACGAGGTATCCGGTGCGCGTGCTCATGTTGAAGAACGCCGACGCGGCGCAGATGTCGGAGCTGCTCAACGCCATGTTCGGCGGCGAGTCCAGGCCCAGGCGGACCGGGCGGGGCTCGCGCGGCCCGGGCGGCCGGAGTGGACAGACGGCGTCCGGCAAGACCGGCGCCGTGATTCAGTCCGACACGAAGTCCGGCATGCTGCTCATCCGCGCCGACGACGAGACGTTCGCGAAGATCCAGGAGATCGTCGCCAAGCTGGACGTGGCCCTGCTGCCGCAGGTCAAGCTGTACTCGCTGAAGAACGCCGACGTCTCGGCGGTGGTCTTGGCGCTTCAGGAGATCTTCGGCGGGGGCACCGCAGCAGGCGGGCGCACCCGGACGCGCACGGGCCGGGTGCTCACGACCGGGGACGTGCCGGTGACGATCGTCGGCGACGAGGCCGCCAGGAAGATCATCGTGGCGGCCACCGAGGACAAGCACGCCCTGATCGCGCAGGTCATCAAGGAGATCGACGAGTCCCAGCCGGGCGGGCAGGCGACGGTCAAGGTCTACCGGCTGGAGCACGCCCAGGCGCAGAGCCTCGCGACGGCCCTTGCCGACGCGCTCAGTGCCGGCCGGGCCGGCGGGGGGCGCGGCCGGGGGGGCGCCGCTGCCGCGGCCGCAGGCGCGAGCGGGCAGCTTCGCATCAGCGCCGATGCCGGCAGCAACTCGCTGGTGGTCCGCGCGACGAAGGAGGACCACGAGAAGATCGCCAAGCTCGTCGCCGACATGGACCAGCCGGCGGCGGCGAAGTACCCCGTGCGGGCGATCGCGCTGAAGCACGCCGACGCGACGGAGGTGGCCCAGACCCTGAACGCCCTGTTTGGCGCGGCGGGCGCGGCCCGCGCGCGCCGCGGGGCGCGGACGGCGCCGGCGGGCGAGGCCGGCGTGATCATCGAGGCCGACCGCAGCGCCAGGACGGTGCTCATCCGCGCCGACGACGAGACCTTCGCGAAGATCGAGGAGGTGGTGGCGAAGCTCGACGTGGAGGGCACCGGCCGGCCGACGCCGACGATCATCGCGCTGACGCACGCCACGGCCGGAGACATCGCCCCGACGCTCCAGGCGTCGTTCGCGCCGGCGCCGGGTGAGCGCAGGCAGCCGGAGGACGCGGTGACGATCATCGCCGAGCCGCTGTCGAACAGCCTGATCGTGACGGCGACCGGGGCGAACCTGGAGAAGGTCAAGGCGCTGCTGGCGCAACTGGACAAGGAGACGGCCGCCGGAGCGAGGACGGAGCTGCTGGTCCTCAAGAACGCCCGGGCGGCCGACCTTGCCGGCGTGTTGAGCCAGGTCTCCGGCGCGTCGGGGGCGACGGCCGCCGGGCGCTTCCGGGGACGCCGAACGACGGGCGCGACCGGCGTGCAGCCGCAGGGCGTCGTCGTAGCGGCCGAGCCGGCCAGCAACGCGCTGGTGATTTCAGGCCCGGAGAAGGAAGTGACGCGCCTGTTGGCGATGGCGAAGCAGTTGGACGAGGCGGCCGGCGCCACGGCCGTGCCGGTCGTCAAGATGTACCCCGTCAAGAACGCCGACGTCCCGACGGTGGTCGAGGCGCTCCAGCAGATCTTCGGCGCCCAGGGCGCCGGCGGGGTGACGGGGCGCCGCACCGGCGCCCGCCGCGCCACGGCGGCGGGGGGCGAGTGGCAGGTCACGATCCTCGGCGACGAGGGCGCCCGGCAGATCATCGTCGCCGCCCCGGAGGACAAGCACCCCCTCATCGCCAAGGTGATCAAGGACATCGACGAGTCGCAGAGCGAAGAGGCGGTCGCGGTGAAGGTGTACCGCCTGGAGAACGCCCAGGCGCAGGCCGTCGCCGGCGCGCTGGCGGACGCCTTGAACGTGACGTCGGCGGCCGGGCGGCGCGGCGGCGGGACCGCGCGAGCGGGAACGGGACAGCTCCGGATCAGCGCCGACAGCAGCAGCAACTCGCTGGTGGTGCGGGCCTCGAAGGAAGACCACGAGAAGATCGCCGCGCTGGTCGAGGAGATGGACCAGGCCCCGGCGGACAAGTACCCCGTGCGGGCGATCGCGCTGACCAACGCCGACGCGACGGAGCTGGCGACGGTGCTCAACGCCCTGTTCGTCAAAGGCGCGACGGCAGGCGGCGGGCGAGGCCGATCCACCGCGGCCACCAAGGGCAGCGTCGCCATCGAGGCCGACCGCGGCTCGAGGATGCTGCTCGTTCGGGCCGACGACGAGACGTTCCAGAAGATCAGCGAGCTGGCGAAGCAGTTGGACGTGCCGACCGGCAAGGCCGCCCGAACGCTCGTGGCGCTGAAGCACGCCAAGGCGGAGCTGGTGGCGGCGTCGCTGTCCCAGGCGTTCGCCCCGCAGCGCGGCGAGCGCGTGACCCCCGACGACCTGGTGACGGTCGTGCCCGAGGCGGGGACGAACTCGATCATCGTGACGGCCAACGCGGCGAACCTGGAGAAGGTCAAGACGCTGCTGGCGCAGTTGGACGTGGAGACGGCCGGCACGCGCAGGGAGTTGATGCTGCTGAAGCACGCCAAGGCGTCGGAGCTGGCGACCGTGCTCACGCAGATGGTGGCGGCCAGCACGGCGGGCGGCCGCGCCCGGCGCGGCACGGCCGGGACGACGACGACGCAGGGGGTGACGATCTCGGCCGACGAGGGCAGCAACACGCTGATCGTCTCGGGCCCGTCCGCCCAGGTGGACGAGACCATGCAGATGGCCATGCAACTGGACCAGGCGTCGGAGACGACGGCCTCGACCGTGGAGATCATCCCGCTGAAGAACGGCGACGCGTACACCGTGGCGGGCATGCTGCGCGACCTGTACAACCAGCAGGTGCAGGCGGCCAAGCAGAGCCGCCAGACCGTTGCCCCGCTGGCGATCACGGCCGACGAGCGGGCCAACGCGCTGGTCGTCGCGACGAACAAGGACATGCACGAGAAGGTCGCCCGGTGGGTGGGGGAGATGGAGAAGATGAAGCCCGCGCGGGGCACGATGCGGCTGATCCAACTGAAGAACGTGGACCCCGAGGAGGTGGAGAAGGCGATTCAGCAGCTCTTCAACACGCCCTCGGGCGGCGCCCGCGGGCCTCGCGGCGTGACGGCGCGGCGCGCGCCCAGCCGCACCACCAGCAGCGCGTCCACCGGCGGGCGGGTGCAGACCTCCGTGCTGGGCCAGCAGCGGGCCATCCTCATCAACGCGTCGGACGAGGACTTCGAGACGATCAAGGAGCTGGCCAAGGCGCTGGACGAGGCCGCGATAGCGGCCAAGCAGACCGTCAAGGTCTTCGTGCTCACCAAGGCGGACAACTCGCGCGTGGCGGCGGCGCTGACCAGCATGTACCGCCCGGTCCGCGGCGTGACGCCGCGCCCGGAAGACCAGGTGACGATCACGGCGCTGGATCAGACGAACGCGGTGGTGGTCTCGGCGGCCAAGGAGAAAATGGAAGAGGTCGGCCACCTGATCGATCAGTTGGACAAGGAGGAGGTGGCCCCGCAGCTTGAGTTCCGCATCTACTCGCTGCAAAACGCCCAGCCCACGAAGATCCTGCCGGCCCTCCAGCAGATGCTCACGCAGATCCGCAAGCTCCGCCCGAACGAGACCATCGACGCGCAGGCCGACGAGCGGACGCGGTCGATCATCGTCACGGCGAAGAGCACGCTGTTCGACCAGATTGAGGTGATCATCAAGGCGCTGGACAAGGCGCCGGCCCAGGCGAAGGTCGAGGTGCTGATCATCCCGCTGAAGAAGGCCGACGCGACGCGGCTGGCCGACGTGCTGACGGAGATGATCCGCCCGAGCGCCGCCGGGCAGGTCACGCCCGAGGCGCGGGCCCTCCAGGAGCAGATCCGCCTGCTGCGGGTGCGGACCGCCGCCAAGGAGAAGATCCCCGAGCTGGACCTGACCAAGCCGATCAAGATCGCCTCCGACCCCGTCGTGCAGGGCCAGCAGGGCTCCAACTCGCTGATCATCTCCTCCACGCCGGAGAACCTCCTGGCCATGCAGGCGATCGTGGAGGTCATGGACACCGTCCCGCTGGCCGAGGGCGTCAAGGTCCGCCTGCTGCACCTGAAGAACGCCGACGCCACCAGCGTCCGGACCATCCTCCAGGACATCTTCACCCAGGGCGAGGAGCTTGCCGGCCACCCCGGGTCCTCGGTGGCCGGGCGGGCCGTGCCCGAGACCCTCACCGGAAAGGCCCTGGTCCATCCCTTCAACGTCTCCGTGGACCTCCGCACGAACACGCTGGTGGTCGCCGGGCTGGAGGAGTCGCTGGCGCTGGCCGAGCTGATCGTCAAGGACCTCGACCGCGAGCAGGGCAAGATCGTCACGGAAGTGAAGCTGTTCAGGCTGAAGCACGCCGACGCGGCCCGCCTGGTGCCGATCCTCCAGGCGGTGTTTGCCGAGCAGGCGGTGACGGCGACGACGGCCGAGGCCGAGGGCCTGCGGACGCAGGTCACTCGCCTCAAGACCGTGCTGGCGGACAAGCTGCCGAAGGAGTCGACGTTCCCGAAGACCCACCCGGCGCTGACGATCCAGGCCGACGAGGCGACGAACATAGTGATCGTCGCGGCCAGAAGCGACATCATGCCGCTGATCGCGGACGTCCTCAACACGATGGACATTCCCGGCGCTGGCAGCCTGAACACGGTTCGGATCTACCCGCTTGTGAACGCGGACGCCGCGGCCATCGAGACCATCCTCAACGCGCTGCACTCCGGCCCGAACGCCCAGTTGATCCGCGACGAGGACAAGCCGACCATCGCCGTGGACAACCGCACCAACGCGCTGGTGATCTCCGCGAGCGAGAAGACCTTCGCCGTGATCGATCTGCTTCTGAAGCGCCTGGACGTCAAGGCGACGATCGCGATGCACGAGATCCGCCTGGTGCCGCTGGCCAACGCCGAGGCGGCGACGCTCGCGCCCGTGCTCCAGGAGATGATGGACGCCCGCGTTCAGCGCCAGGCCGCTTTGGGCGTCAAGGACGCCGAGGCCCTGCGGATGCTGATCTCCTCCGACGCGCGGAGCAACAGCCTGATCGTCGGCGGCGGGAAGGACGGCTTCGAGCTGATCAAGAGTCTCGCCAAGCAGCTCGACGACGCCGCCCCGGCCCTGGGAGGGGCGATCCAACTGCTCCCGCTGACGCACGGCAACGCCGGCACGCTGTCGACCACGCTGTCGAACCTCTTCGATCAGCGATACCAGGCCGCACGCACGCCCGAGGTCCAGAGGCAAAAGCCCATCATCCTGCCGGACCTGCGGACGAACTCGCTGCTGGTGTCGGCCAACGCCGACGACAGCAAGATCCTCGCCAGCCTGCTGAAGAAGATGGACGTCGAGCTCGTGGACCCGGCGGTGCGGCTGGAGGTGATACCGCTGAAGCACAACGACGCGGGCATCGTCGGCCCGGCGATCCAGCAAATCTTCAACGCCCGCCTGACGAGCATGACCCCGCCGGGCGTCACGCCGGCCCCGCAGGACCGGGTGGACGTGGTGACCGACGCGCTGGCCAACGCGCTGATCATCTCGGCCAGCAAGGAGAACCTCAAGCTCATCACCGACCTGCTGAAGAAGGTGGACGTCGAGCCGCCGACGGAGACGGGCGTGGTGCGGATCTACCCGCTGAAGAATTCCGACGCCCAGCGGATCGCGACGATGCTCCAGAGCCTGATCTCCCAGGGTCTCTACAAGCCCGGCGCGGCGCTGGCGGCGCAGCAGAGCCCGGCCCTGGCGGCCAGGGAGAAGGTCGCCATCGTCGTGGATATTCGCACGAACGCCCTGATCGTCTCGGCGAGCAAGGAGAACTTTGCCGTCCTGGAGGAGATCATCCGGAAGATCGACGAGGCGGAGGACTTCGGCCTGCTCGGCGACATCCGGATGTACACGCTGAAGAACGCCGACGCCACGCAGCTCGGCCCGTCGCTCCAGGCCCTCTTCGACGCCAAGAGGCAGGCGGAGGTCGCCGCCGGCGGGTCGGGGCTGTCGCTGACGGTCAGCTTCGTGCCGGACGCGCGGACCAACACGCTGCTGGTGGCCGGCAGCCGCGAGAGCTTCGCCGCCGTCGAGGAAATGCTCAAGAAGCTCGACGCGGAGCAGATCGTCGCCGCCACGCAGTTCAAGGTGTTCCGCCTGAAGAACGCCACGGCGACGACGCTCCAGCCGACGCTGGACCAGCTCTTCACCCAGCGGGTTACCCGCGGCCAGACCAGGGAGCCCGTCACGATCATCGCCGACGCCCGCGCCAATACGCTGATCGTCGGGGCGAGCCCGCACGACATGAAGCTGGCCGAATCGCTCATCAAGCAGCTCGACGAGGCCGAGGCCAAGGCGGATACGGCCCTGACGAGCTTCACGCTGGAGAAGGCCGACGCGACGCAGGTGGCGAACACGCTGCGGGCGCTGTACCAGCCACCGGGCGCCGCGGCCGGGGCGGTCACCATCGGCGTCGACGAGCGGACGAACACGATCATCGTCTCGGCGGGCCCGGCCGACCTGAAGCGGATCTCCGACCTCATCAAGCAGCTCGACAAGGTGCAGCTCACGAACGTCACGGAGATCCGCGTCTTCACGCTGAATCACGCCGACGCGACCGAGCTGTCGGCGGTGCTGATCGCCACGCTGACGAACAAGCCCGCGCCGCTCACGGCGGCCAGCCCCAACCGCCAGACGCTGCTCCAGTTCATCCGGAAGACGGAAGACGGCAAGGAGCTGATCGCCACGGCCCTCCAGGAGGGCGTGCTGATCACGCCGGACGCGCGGAGCAACTCGCTGGTCGTGCTGGCCCCGGTGCGAAACATGCCGCTGCTGGAGAGCCTGATCAAGGCCCTGGACTCGACCAGCCCGCGGCTGGCGGAGATCCGCGTCTTCACGCTCATCAACGCCGACGCGCAGCAGATGGCCGACATCCTGACGGAGTTGTTCCGCCTCGGGGCGGGCGCCGCGGCCGCCAAGGCGGTCAACTACACGCTGGTGACCACGCAGCCCGCCAAGCCGGCGGCCTCGGCGATCGTCGGGTCCACCGAGCAGGACGCCCTCAGCGTGACGGTCGACGTCCGCACGAACAGCCTGCTGATCGGCGGGACGAAGCGCTACGTCGAGCTGGCGGAGAAGATCATCCAGGAGCTGGACTCCAGCCCCGCCCAGGAACGCAAGACGAAGGTCTACCGCCTGCGGAACGCCCAGGCGGTGGACATCCAGACGGCCATGCAGAGCTTCCTCGACGCCGAGCGGCAGCGACTGACCTCCACGCTGGGCACCGACGGCATGGGGGCGGCCCACCGCCTGCTGGAACGCGAGGTCGCCGTCGTGGCCGAGGAAACGTCCAACGCGCTGCTCCTGTCGGCCAGCCCGAGGTACTTCCCGATCATCGAGAACCTGATCGAGGAGCTGGACCAGCCCCCGCCGCAGGTCCTCATCCAGACCATGCTGGCCGAGGTGAAGCTGACCGAGACCCATGAGCTCGGCATCGACTGGAACATCACGAGCTACTGGGACCGCCGGAGCAAGACCGTTACCGGAGGCACGCAGTTCTCCCTGGCTGCGCCGGGAAGCGGGCTGAGCCTCTCGATTACGGCCGGGGACCTGACGTTCTTCCTGCGGGCCCTGGAGAGCCAGAATCGCCTGGAGATCCTTTCCCGCCCGCAGATTCTCGCCTCGGACAACCAGCAGGCCGAGATCAACGTCGGCCAGCGCGTGCCGTTCATCTCCCAGAGCCGGGTCACCGACCAGGGCACGACGATCAACACGATCCAGTACGAGCAGATCGGCATCATCCTCAGGGTCACCCCCCGGATCAATCCGGAGGGGTTCGTCAAGCTCGAGGTGCACCCGGAGATCAGCTCGCTGGACGAATCCACCGTGGACATCAGCGAGGGGGTCAAGGCGATCATCATCAACGAGGTCACCGCGGACACCACCGTGAACGTCCAGGACGGGCACACGATCATTCTCGGCGGGCTGATCACGACCCAGGACAACGACATCGAGGACAAGATCCCGTTCTTCGGCGACCTGCCGTGGGTCGGCGTGCTCTTCCGCACCATGAAGAGGAAGCCCGAGCGCAGGGAGCTGCTGATCATCCTGACGCCCCACGTGATGCACAAGATCGAGGACGCCGACGCGGACGCCGACAAGCAACTCCAGCGAATGAGGAAGCTCCGGGAGTTCGAGGCCGGGCAAATGGACGACTACCTCAAGGAATACCTCGACAGCTTCCTGAGAATGGAAGGGGGGAAGAACGGCGGCAAGGCGACGACCCAGCCGGCGGCCGGGTCGGTCAGGCTGCCGTGGGTCCTGCCGAGCGTCCGGCCGGCCGGCAGCGCGTCGCGGGGGCCCGCGGCCGGCAAGACCAGGCAGGTCGCGTGGTCGAAGACCGTCCGGCGGCTGCACCAGGCCGCCAACCTTGTGCGCGAAGGATCGACGCCATGAAACGGATGGTGACTGCGGGGCTGCTGGCGATGGCGGCGTGGACGGGCGGCTGTCAGACCACGCCGGTTACGGTGTCGTCTCTGCCGCCCAGGCCGGTCGACAAGGTCGACAACGTCGCCCTGCGCCTCTCGCCGCCGATGCCGCTGAACTGGGACGACATGCCCGGCCTGGACGGCTTCCAGGCGCAGGTGAACCTCTTCCAGCTCGATCGGCCGCTCTCGGTGACCGTCGACGGCGCGCTGGAGTTCATGCTGTATGAAGGCCGCGGCACGGCCCAGGTGCTGGCGGGAAAGCAGCCCTTCCGGACCTGGACCTTCGGCGGTCCCGATCTGCGCCGCTGCCTCGGCAGGAGCATGTTCGGCTGGGGCTACGCCATGCGCCTGGACTGGGGCAGGACCGTGCCGAAGAGCTCCAGCGTCACCCTGATCGCGCGGTATCGGCCCGCCAACGGTGACGGCATGTCGTCCGATCCCCTCCACGTGGCGATGACGCCCAAGTAGACTCGGCACGCGGAGAGGATGGATGCTGGCGTTCATCGGGCTGTGCCTCCTGCTGCTGATAGGGCACGTTCTTCGCACGAAGGTCCGCCTGCTTCAGTGGATGTACCTGCCGGCGTGCGTGATCGCCGGCCTCGTCGGCCTGCTGGTGATACAGGTCGTGGGGGTCCTGGCGTTTCCGGCGGCGCAGCAGCCGTGGACGACCTGGGGGCGGTGCGTTCTCGCGGCCGATGAGGCCTTCATGGAGTGGGCCCCTCTCTGGAGCAAGCTGCCGGGATTCCTGATCAACATCGTCTTCGCCTGCCTGTTCCTGGGCATCAAGCTGCCGCGTTTCTCGACGCTGCTGAGGCGCAGCGGCACGCAGTTGGCATACGGGCAGACCGTCGCCTGGGGGCAGTACGTCGTCGGGGTGGGGCTGGTGGTCTTCGTGCTCGGCCGGGCGTTCGGCCTGCCGGCGATGTTCGGCGGCGTGCTGCCGGTGGGCTTTGAGGGCGGGCACGGCACGGCCGGCGGCATGGGGCCGGTCTTCCAGGACCTCGGCTGGCCCGCGGGCAAGGACTTCGCGCTCGCCAGCGCAACCTGCGGGATCGTCAGCGCCATCGTCGTGGGGATGATCCTGGTGAACCTCGCGGCCCGCCGCGGGTGGACGGCCCGCCGCCTGAGCCCCGCCGACGTGCCCGAGGACGACTCCATCGGCATCATCCCCGTGGACCGCCGCCCCAGCGCGGGCAAGCTCACCGTCAAGGCCGACGCGATCGAGTCCTTCACGCTGCACGTCGCGGTGATCGGGCTGGCGCTGCTGCTCGGCTGGCTCATGAAGCTGGCCCTCGGTCAGTTGGATCGGCTTCATCCGTGGCTGGCGGCCAACCGGCTCTTCGCGAGCGTGCCGATGTTCCCCCTGTGCATGCTCGGCGGGCTGCTCGTGCAGATCTGGGAGCAGAAGCTCGACCGGCACAAGCTGATCGACCTGGGCCTCACGCGGCGAATCCAGAACTCCGCCCTGGACTTCCTCGTCGTGGCGGCCATCGCCACGATCCGCCTGGACGTGGTCGCCGCCGGGGCCGCGCCGCTGGGGATCCTCGTCGCCGCGGGCATCGCATGGAACGTCTTCTGCGTGCTCGTGCTGGCCCGCTGGCTGCTGCCGGACGCGTGGTTCGAGCGCTCCATCGCCGAGATGGGCCAGTCGATGGGCGTCACGGCCACCGGCCTGCTGCTGCTGCGCGTCGTCGACCCGGACTACAAGTCGCCCGCCGCCGACGCCTTCGCCACCAAGCAGCTCCTCCACGAGCCGATCATGGGCGGGGGGCTGTGGACCTCCATGGCCATCCCCCTGCTGGCCGCCTGGGGCGGGCCGCAGGTCTTCCTCGTGGCGTGCGGGGCCGTCGCGGTCTGGCTGGTCATCCTGATAGTCGCGCGGGCGCTGCGGCCGCCGCACGCAACAACGACGTAACCGGCCGCAACAGCAGCGCCCTCGCGGCCCCGTGCCGATCACGTCTTTGGCCAGCGTCAGGACGATCCCTCGGGCGTAGGAGTTGTTCGCCACTTCGTACCGGGCCCGGTTGCGGAGGATGCGCCGGATTTCCGGGTTGGCCGCGGCGTCGGCCGACAGCCCGTCGGCGTTCGCCCAGTGCCGCCGGTTGTCCGCGCTCGTCTGCGCCGAGTCGAACTTGGCCCGGACGACGACCGTGTGCGCCGTGGCGCCGGTTCGCTTGCTCCGCCTTGTGAATGGCCACCAGCCCATCTCCGCAGGACTCCTTCGGAGGCTACACGGTTCCCGGGCGTCTCCGCCCTTCGGGCTACGCCGTCCCAGGGGGCACGATCTTGACGCGGACGAACGCCTTGGCGGGGTTCTTGGAGACGGCCTCCTTGCCGGCGAGGTACTTGTCGGCCTTGATCTGGTCGTCCAGCGAGTGCTGCTGGACGTTAACGCCGTCCGCACCGGCCTGCTTGGGCCCCTCAGCGTTCTGCTTGATCGCGTCCTTCAGGTCGTTGGCCGTGACTCACCTCACTTGCGGGCTTGCCACGCCGTAGCCCGCAGGGCGAAGGCGGGAGCCGGAATCGAACCGGCCGCGGCGGACGCATGTCTTCCACCCTGAGGCTCAGACCCGAAGGGAGACCCGCCAGCCCACCAGGGCTCTTCCCGCTGTGTCCCGGCCGCAGCCGGGGGCAACCAGCCGTGCGACCCAACAGAAAAGGCCACGCGAGTACGCGGCCCCGCGTGGCCTGGGTCTATTGGCTTCGCCCCGGAGATCAGCCGGCGCGCCGCGCGTCATGGTTGTCTATGGCGAAGCTACAGGAGCGGACAGAGTGGACAAAGGGTTTCGGCGGCGGGGAGGAAGATCGTTACACCGATGTACTTGCGACGCAGCCAAACGGCCCGGCCGCGCCTTTCGCCTTGTGGCTACTCGCCACGGCCGGGCCTTCTTCTTCGCCTGCCCGCCCTCGCGGCGGACACGCCGGATGGCCGGGTGGTCCCTGAGCACGGCACGGCCGCGCGAGCTTTGCCCACCCGCGCGGATCTGGCCGCAGGTTTGCGCCACCTGCATTTCAGGGGCTTCGGAGACGCGGAACCCGATGTTGTTGTTCTCGTTCGTCGGGTTGTTGTTGCGGTTCGACGCGTGCAGGTTGTTGTCGTTGTTGTTGAACGACCCGCCCCGCAGGCCGCGATACGACCCGTTGTCGTCTCCCGGTCACCCGTTTACAGCCTCGTCGCCGCCCGAGCACGTCGGCCCGCAGGCCGTAGCTCTGGGCGTGTTGTACGTGAGCGCCCCAGGCCCGCACCCGGTGGGTCAGGTCGGCCGGGACGCGCAGCCTGTGATTCACCTCCCACAGCAGTTGCCGATACCGCCGGTCGAACCGCCGCACGCTCGACGACCGGACCCGAATGCCTCAGAAGAATCGCGCGCCGCCTTCGGCGGCGAAGACCGGGGCGGGCCTTCGACCCGCCCCGGTAGAGGGTAAAAGAACCAAAGGGCAAAGGCTTACCTGCGAAGGCCCCGCCGCCTGAGCAGCATCCCTATGCTTCCCAAAGCGAGGACCGCCATCGAAGCGGGCTCAGGAACCTCGGAGACGCGGAACCCGACGCTGTAGTCCTCGTTCGTCGGGTAGTAGTCGTAGCGGGACGACGCGAGCAGGTAGCAGTCGTAGGGGCCGAACGACCCGCCCCGCAGGCCGCGATACGACCCGTAAGGGACCGCCTCGTTCCATTCCCACACGTTGCCGCCCTGATCGAACGTGTCGTACGGGCTGTCGGAGTTCTCGTGCTCGCCGACCTCGGTCCGGTAGTACGGGCTCCCGATCGTGTACCCGCTGTCGTAGAACGTTGCGTTGTTGCCCGGGTCCGGATTGATCAGATCATTGCTCGGGACGCTGTCGCTGCTGGTTGGGTAATCGAAGTAGTTGCCCGTCGCGCCGTCGTTCTTGTGATACGCCGCCTTGTACCACTCATCCTCGCTGGTGATGGCCCACTTCCAGTCATCCTCGCGGCTGACGGCCAGGAGGGCGGCGCCGCTGGTCGCCCCATTGAGGAAGTACGCACCGTCCTCGGTCGTGGTCAGGTCCTGAGCGCCGGTCGGCTGGTCGTTGTGCAGCCAGTTGGCGAAGCGGGCGGCGTCGCCCCAGGAGACGTGGTTCACCGGGCGGTAGGCCCAGTCGCCCGCCACGCTGTACGTGTAGCTGCCCGACGAGCCGCTCCGCTGAATCTCGCAGCCGTAGTTGCTCGACCACATGTTGGAGTTGTACAGCCCGTACGTGTCCGTGGCGGCGACGGTGTTGAGGAACGCCGTGTACTGCCCGGCCGTCACCTCGTACTTGCCGATGTTGAACTCGTAGTCGACCGCGCCGCAGATGCGGTCCGGGCCGTACCCGCCCGCGCCGCTTCCGGAAAGCTCCCCGGCGTTGTCGGGATTGCCCACGGGGACGGTCTCGATGGTGATGTCCGCCACGCCTGCGCCCGCGACCAGGAGAATCGCCGCCAGGCCGAATGCCACCAATGCCCTCGCGTTCATGTCCTTACCCTTCCTTTCGTTGGTGTCATCTCATTCGCCGGCGAGACTACCTCGCCGTGAGGCACGGTTGTTCTCGAGTGCGGTGGCAGAGCCCCGAAGGGGCGCCGACACCGCTTTGGCTGGCGCCCGGCGCCGCAGGATCCCGCGTGCCCCTGTGGGTCGCCGAGAGCCAAAGCGGCGTCACTCCCGCCGCGCTCCATAGCGCCGCCTTCGGCGGCGATGCAAACGGACCGCGTTGCTTAGGGAACTATCAGGCAGGGAAGTGAGGGAGCGAGAACGGATCAACGCTCCCTGCCCTCACGATAACACCCGCCGGCTCTGCGGGCTTTGCCCTCTCCGCCTTTCCCCGAGGCGGAGGTCGGAGCTTCGACAGTGCCGTTATTCTACCGCGCCCCCCCCGTTGCGCCTACAAAAAAAGCCATTTCATTGCGGCGATGATGGTCACGGTGAATACCTGAACCAATCCGCCACAAAGGCCGCCGGCCTAGCCGCCCGCCTTCTCCCATGTCGTCATCCGCTTCCCGCAATGGCGACACTCCCGACGTCGCAGAATTCGGCCCCCCCAGGTCGGGCGGGTGTAGATGACGCGGAAGTGCTTGCAGCCGCACCAGCGGCAGACGAGGCCGCGTTGGTTGTCCGGGGGGGGCCAGCTCTTGCGTTCGGGCGATGGACCTTCCATGGTCATGGCCTCCTCAAGTCTGCCTGCGTGTATCGCTTGCGTTGCCGCACGGGCTTGGCGTCTTGGCCGGGGACGCGGACGCCGAGCATGCTGGCCGCGACGGCGCAGCCGACCAGGCAGTCCAGCCAGTGGTTGTCGGGCTTCGTCGGGAGGACCGACCACTCGCGGACGGTGCCGTACGGGCCGGTGACCTCGACCCATCGCTCCGACCGGGCGATGTGCTCGGCGAACAGGATGTGGTCCACGGCAAAACGGGGACAGGCACGTCTCCGCTGCGCTCCGCTTGAGCCAGTCCCCATTTTGCCGTACAGGCTGATGCAGCCGCGGTCCGACGGCGCGGTGGCCAGGCCGGTGTGGACGAAGCTCTTCCAGTAGTTCGTGTCGACCAGGACGTGAGGGAACTGCGCCGTGCGGCGGACGTTGGGAATGTGCCAGTCGTTGCCGAGCACTTCGCCCGGCTTCTGCGTGTAGGCCGCGCCTACCCCACGGTCATGTTGTTGCGGTGGATGACCTCGTCGTAGGGCTTGTCGCCGAGGATCCGGGCGATCTGGTTGGTCCGGAAGCCCTTGATCCGGTCGAGCTGCTCGGAGTCGTAGTTCGTCAGGCCGCGGGCGATCTCCTTGCCGCCGGCGCCCACGACGGCGACGGTGGCGCCCTTCTTGAAGCTGCCCGTCACCGAGACGATCCCGGACGGCAGCAGGCTCTTGCCGGCTTCCGTCAGGGCGTGCACGGCCCCCTCGTCGATGACGAGCTTCCCTTTCGGCCGGGAGGCCTGCCCGATCCACCGCCGGCGGCTGGACATCTTCCGCGTCGCCGGGACGAACAGCGTCCCGATCCGCTTGCCCGACAGGACGCGCGTAAGGACGTTCGGCGTGCGGGCGTTCGCGACGATGGCGATCTCCCCGGCGCGGGTGATCATGCCCGCGGCGGTGATCTTGCTGGCCATGCCGCCGGTGCCGAGGTGGCTGTGGTGCGCCTCGACCATCGCCAGGATCTCGTCGTCGACATCCCTGATGACGTCCATGACCACGCGCCCGTCCATGACCCCGTCCACCGTGGTCAGGAAGACGAGCACGTCGGCGGCGAGCAGATTGGCCACGTGGGCCGCGATGATGTCGTTGTCGCCGTAGCGGATCTCGTCGACGGCGACGGCGTCGTTCTCGTTGATGATCGTCAGGGCGCCGAGCTCGCCCAGCGCCAGAAGCGTGTTGCGGATGTTGAGGTACCGCGTGCGGTCCTCGAAGTCCTCGCGGGTGAGCAGCATCTGCGCGACCGGCAGGTGATGGCGAATGAAGACGTCGTGGAACGCCCGCATGAGCTGCCCCTGACCGATGGCGGCGACGGCCTGGAGCTCGGGCATGGTCCTCGGCCGTGAGGGCAGGTCCAGCTCCTTGAGGCCCGCGCCGATCGCGCCGCTGGCGACGAGCGTGACGCGCCGATCGGCCTTCATCAGCTTGGCGATCTGCCGGGCCAGCCCGCGGATCGTCTTGGCGTCCAGTCGGCCCGAGTCGTCGCAGATCGCGTGCGTGCCCACCTTGACGACGATCTGCCGGGCCTGCGAGAGGATCTGTTGTCTGACGGTCTTCTCAGGCATGGGGCTACCCTATCTCGTCCGTGGCGATCTGGCCGGCCGCCGGCGCCGGGATGCGATGGAGAACGCGGCAGATCATCTCCACGTTTCGGCGCGTCGCGCCCTGTTGGGAGCGAACGTACTGCTGTGCGGACGCCCCGGCCGCCGCCGCAGCCTCGCGGTCCGACAGCCAGGCGTCGAACTGCTCGGCGAGGGCGCCGGCGTCCGCGACGCGGGCGCAGCCGTGCTCGGCGAGCCGATCGGCCTGGGGGAAGTTGAACGTGTGCGGGCCGAACGCGGTCGGCTTGCCGAGGGCGGCCGCCTCGATCATGTCCGAGCCGCCCATGGGCACGAGCGATCGCCCGACGAAGACGGCCGTCGCGAGGGCGTAGAACTTCCGCAGCTCCCCCATCGTGTCGCCCAGGAGGACCGCGTCGGCGCCTCCTTGCGCGGGCGGCGGGCAGCCGTCGCCCTGTCGGGACCGGCGGACGACCGCCAGCCCGCCGGCGGCGATGAGCCGCGCGACCTCGTCGAAACGCTCGGGCTTTCGCGGCACGATGGCCAGGGCGGCCTCGCGATGGCGACGCCGCACCTTCGCCAGCACGTCCAGCAGGAGCCTCTCCTCCCCCGGTCCCGTCCCGCCGGCCACCAGGAGCGGCCGATCGCGGGCGATGCCCATGGCGGCCGCCAGGGCGTCCTGGCCCTCGACGCGGTCGGACACCTCGGCCGTGTCGAACTTCATCATGCCCGTCAGGTGGACCTTCTCCCGCGACGCGCCCAGCGAGAGGAAGCACTCGGCGTAGGACTCGTCCTGCACGCCGATGGCCGTCAGACGGTTGAACAGCCTGCCCGCCATCGAGCCGAGCCTCCTGTATCGCGGGTAGCCCTTGTCGGCGCTCATGCGGGCGTTGACGACGACGACGGGAATGTCGCGGCGGTTGCAGGCGGCCAGGAAGTTCGGCCAGATCTCCCCCTCGATCAGCACGACGATCTGCGGGCGAAGGCGGTTCAGGGCCCTGCGGACGGCGAGCGTGAAGTCCATCGGCCAGCGGAAGACGACGTGGTCGTCCCCGAAGTGGCGCCTCGCCGCGGCCATGCCGGTGTCCGTCGTCGTCGAGATCACCACGCGGTAGTCCGGCAGTTGGCCGTGCAGCTCCGCCACCAGCGTGCGGGCGGCGTTGATCTCCCCCAGGCTGACCCCGTGAACCCAGATCGCCGGCTGGAGGCCGTATCGAACCGGCGCGGCGCCGAGCCGCTGGCCGATGTCGCTGCGGTACCGCCCGTGGCGGATCATCCGATGCAGCCAGACCGGGCTGGTGGCAACAAGCCCGCCCGCGTACAGGAAGTCCAGAAGCATGCCCAACATGCCCAAAGTATGCTCGCCCCCGGCGCCGGTGTCAATCGCCACAAGGCCTTGAACGGAGACCGGCCAGCCCGGTACAACATTCGGATCAATGATCGGTGGCGCGTGTGCTTTGCGTGGCGTGAGGGCAACGCACACGACGTGGAGATCGTGGACTATCACTGACCGCAGAGGTCGCAGCCATGCCCAAGCGAATGAAGCCCATGCACCCCGGTGAGATCCTGCTCGAGGAGTTCCTCAAGCCGATGGGGATCACTCAGTACCGTCTGGCGAAGGACATCAGTGTTCAGCCCACGCGGATCAACCAGATCGTGAAGGGCAAGACCAGCATCTCGGCGGACACGGCGCTGCGTCTGGGCCGCTATTTCCAGATGTCGGCGCAGTTCTGGCTCAATCTCCAGGCGCACTACGACCTGGAAGTCGGGCCTGGTTCAGAAACGATAGTTCCCACGTAACAGTGCATGCGAGTCTCGGG
>CAYRVX010000072.1:0-35605 GCA_964427875.1 uncultured Planctomycetaceae bacterium | reverse complement strand
TTTTCGCGCCGAGGCGCAGAAAAACCTTTCGGTGTACGCTTGTTTGAGGCCTAGCTTAGTGGCATCATGAAGATAGCGTGCGCACGCCAGATCCTCCGATCGCTAGCCGGCGGGATAGACCCCTACACAGGCGACCATTTCCCGGCCGACGGCCCGTACCAGCGCGCCGACACCGTCCACACCCTCTACACCGCCCTGGAGATCCTCGAATCCGGCGCCAAGCCGAAGAAGCCGGTAGACCCGACCAAGCCCCGCGCTGGCGGCCGCTGGGCACCCGAGGAAGAGCAGCGCCTCCGCGACGCCTACGCACACAAGCCGATCGAGGGCATCGCGAGGGACCACGGTCGCACCCCGGGCGCCATCACTGCCCGCCTGGTAGCCCCCCACCTCCCGTCCCGCCACCCGCCCACATCAAATCAACTCTCCTCACCTGCCACGCGCCTTGCTGTCACGCGCCAGCGGCTGCGGACCTGCCGTCGCTGCGCCCCTCACCAAACCTCGGAAGCGCCTCAACCGCCCCCGCCACATCGAGCAGCACGGGATCGGTGTAGAGGTTCATCGTAAGCTCAATCCGGCTGTGGCGCATGGCCGCCATCGCGGTGCGGGGGTGGACGCCGGCGGCTGAGAGGTGGGTACCGAAGGTGTGGCGGAGGGCGTGGATGTCAACGACACGGCTGCGCTGGTCGGTTTTCGGAATCCCCGCAGCCTGGATGTCGGCGTCGAACCGTCGAGACGGCCGGAGGGCATGGAGGCGACGGGCATGGTCGCGCGGATCGCGAATGAACGCCTCTACGCAAGCCGGTTCGGGCGACATCATGGCCGGGAGACGGCCTGATTACCTCGCCGTCGAGCAGGTGAAGTGGTTGCTGATCACGTGATCGGGGGGTAGGATCGTCAGAAAGGCCGACGACGGTCCCGGCGCGCCGGGATCGGGCGGAGGCTACCCAGAACGCCGAAGGCGCCGCGAAGCGAAATCCCGGTTAGCAGTGCAGAACAAGCAAGAGCCGAAACACAAGACATCCCGGAGAGAGGGACGATGCGAACCAGACCTGAAGTTGCCTTATTCCTGCTCCACTGCATGGTGATCGTCCAGTTCTCGCAGGCATCGGAATACCTTGGGAACAACCAGCGGTCCGGTTATACCGACGGCGCGGTCCCCGCGAAGCCGGCGCTGCGATGGACCTACCGGCAGCGCCACCGGCCGAAGACCGCCTGGCCGGAGCCCTTCGGCGAGCTCCAGTTCATTGACTTCGACTACGCGGACCAGGTGACGATCGACAAGGGACGGGTCTACTTCGGTTCCTCAGCGGACCACACGATCCGTGCGCTCGACGTCGACAGCGGGGGCGAACAATGGGTGTTTCACACGGAGGGACCGGTCCGGTTCGCGCCGGTGCTGTGCAAGGACCGCCTTTGCGCCGTCTCCGATGACGGCCACCTCTACTGCCTGAAGGCCTCCAACGGCGAGCTTGTCTGGAAGCGGCGCCTGGCCCCGGGGCATGAGCGATGTATCGGGAACGGTCAGATGGTCTCGAAGTGGCCGTGCCGGTCGGGCGTGCTGGTCGAGGGCGACCGGCTCTACACGACGGCCGGCATGTGGTCGGGCGACGGCGTGATCATCTACTGCCTGGACGCCCGGACCGGCCGGGTCATCTGGAGGAACGACACGACGGGGAATCGCTGGATGCTGCTCCCCCACGGCAGCGGGTATGGCGGGGTGAGCCCCCAGGGCTACCTGGCGCTGTACAAAGGGACGGTCTACGTTGCGGCGGGGCGATCCGCGCCGGCGATCTTCGACGCCGCGACAGGAAAGCTGCTGTTCCACGAGATCGGGCTGGGCTACAAGGCCCACTACCCGGGCGGCTCGTGGATCATGGCGGCCCACGATTGGGTCATGTTCAAACGCCAGCACAACTACAAGGACACAGACGTCAAGACCGCCGAGTACGAGTTGGGAAGGAACGCCGAGGGAATCATCCTGTACAACTACCGGACCGGGAACCCGGAGATCGCGACGGTCGGCGGGAGAGTCGTAGCGGCCGCTGTCGAGGGTGACCTGGTCCTGGCGGGAGCCGGGTCCGTCATCCGCGTCAACGCAGCCGAGCTGCGGGACGCGTACAAGGCACACAAGCAGGTAGGCAAGCAGAAAGGCGGGCCGAAGTACTATGACCCCACCCCGTTGGCCAAGTGGGACACGGACATCGGCCGGGTCTACACGCTCCTGATCGCCGGCGACACGATTATCGCCGGCGGGAAGGGAACCATCACGCTTCTCGACGTCACGAGCGGCAGGAAGCTCTGGCGGAGGAACGTGGAGGGGGCCGTTCGCGGCCTTTCCGTTTCGGAAGGCACGTTCATCGCAACCACGACATCCGGGAAAGTCTATTGCTTCGGCCAAGGCGCTTCCGATTCGGCGAAGGTGGTCTCCCACAGACGGTCGGTTCCGGCCGGAACTAATGACGCCTCATCCAAGGTGATCGAAGGGACCGGGATCACGGAGGGGTATTGCCTGATGTTGGGCGCGGGCGACGGTTCGGTTCTTTTCGATCTGCTGAAACGGACAAAGCTCACTGTCTACTGTCTTGAGCCCGATGCGGCGAAGAGGAACAGGATACGGGCGCTGCTTGACGAGGCCGGAATGCTCGGTACGCGGGCCCAACTCCACGACGGCGCTTTCGACAGGGTCCCCTATGCCCCGTATTCGGGCAACTGCATCCTGTGGGGCGCCGAGCTCGGAAGCCCCGCCGACCAGGTTGACTTCGAGGGGCTCTACCGCAGCCTTCGTCCCTATGGCGGCGTCGCTTGTGAACTCGGGGACGGGTCATCCGCTTGCGTTTCAAGAAGCAGGCTGCTCGCCGGCGGCGTCCCCGAAAAGGAAATGGCCGGCGGCCCCTTCGGCACGCTGGTGAGGCGAGGCCCGATCCCCGGCGCGGGCGAGTGGACTCGATGCCACGCCAATCCGGGCAATACCTTCTCAACCAGAGACGACATCGTAAGCCCGCCGCTCGGAATCCTCTGGTGGGGCGGCGTCGGGCCGGAGCGGATCGTCTCCCGCCACTGGCGGCCCCCCGTCCCCCTGTTCTCCAAGGGGCGCCTGTTCATCCAGGGCCAGCATGACATCATCGGCGTGGACGCCTACACCGGCCGGGAGATGTGGAACCGCCATATCGAGGACATCGGCCGGTTCCCGCCGGCGCTGCGGGGCGGGAACATCATCACCGACGGCGACCGGGTCTACTGCGTCAAGGGCCTCACCTGCCACGCCCTCGACGCGAAGACCGGCAAGACCGTTCGGGAGTACACCCACGTGCTGACCCCCGAACAGGAGGCCGAGGCCAGGAAGCTCATTCCGTTGCATGGCGTCCTTAGCCGGAAGGCGAAGAGCGGCAAGTACGCCTTGAGGAACCCTTCGATCGTATGGGAATTCCTGGGCATGGCGGGCGGCCGCATGATCGGGACGCTCGGCTATGACGCCTCGAACCTCAAGCACAACGGGCTGGCCATTCCGAACCAGAGCCGCTACCTCTTCGCCTATGACAAGGCGACCGGCGAGAAGGCGTGGGAGATCAAGCTCGAGAAGACCGTCAAGCCCACGGCCATCGTCAGCGATGACGAGCACCTCTACTTCATCGACCGTACGGACGAGTGGACGTACCTGGGGATGAGGCGGCGCAAGGACTACAAGGACTTCTCCTCAAAGCTCAAAGCGGTACGGCTTTCCGATGGCAAAACGGTCTGGACGCACGACGAACTGGACCCGAAACGGAAAGCGCTGCTGTTGAGCAACGGCGTCATTGTGGCGAGCGCGAACTTCTCGGATGTCCTGGAGGACTCGACGTCCGGGCTGTCGGCCTTCAGCGCGGGGGACGGCAGGAAGCTGTGGGAGCGGGACAGGGTCCGGGCCACCAAAAGGCGGGGCGGTCCCGTGCGGCATGTCTTCATCGTCGGCGATACGCTGTATACGCCCTCGGCGGTGGATCTGAAGACGGGGAAGGACAAACTCGTCTGCAGGGACCCGCTGACCGGGAAGCCCTCGCAATTCATGCTGAGCGGGCAGAACTTCTGCGGCCACGTTTCGGCTGGAAAACACATGGTCGCCTACCGATCCACGGCCCTGGGCTTCAAGTCGCTCACCGAGAACTCCCCGTGCTACTGGCTCCACGAGAAGCGTACGAGCTGCTGGGTCGGCATGCTGCCGGCCGGCGGCATCCTGCTTGCGCCGGAAGGCACCAGCACCTGCGTCTGCTCGTTCAGCTACAAGACGTCGCTGGCCCTGATCCCGGTCCGGCGGCATGAGAGCTGGGGCCTGCATCTCAAGGGGGCCGAGCTGGCGCAGGGGACCGGCTCCAGTTGGAAAGGCGCCGAGAAGATCGCGGGCAGGCCGGCGGATTTCAACCTGTTGAGACTGAACCTCAATGCGCCGGGCGATCACTACGACAAGACGATTGGCGGGACTTTCCTGGCTTGGCCGCAGGTCACCCGTTCGGGCAAGGGCTTCATTACCGTGCCGGTCAAGGGCACCGATGATGCGGCGGGGTTCCGTTTCAACTCGGATTTCACCCCGATAACCGGAACTGCTCGTCCGTGGATCTACGCGTCCGGGCTTACCGGCGAGATCAAGCTGAACATCATGGGGACGGAACAGAAGGAATACCGTGTGCGGCTGCACTTCATGGAGCCTGAGCGGGTGCCCAAAGGCGGCCGGGTTTTTGACGTGCTGATCAACGGCAAGAAGGTTCTTGCGCAGCTTGATATCATTGGAGCAACGGGCGCGCCAAGCAAAGCCCTCGTGAAGGAAGTGAACGGTGTCGGCCCTTCCACTACGGTCCAGATTTCGCTCAAACGCGTTTCCGGCAAGCCGCCGCTGATTTGTGGTATTGAGATAGTCCCCGAATAGGAGATTGATAAACGAATGATGATACCCAGACCATGCCGGGCCATCTGCCTGTTGCTTGTGATAATCAATGCAACGGATTGTGCACTTGCCTCCGAAAAACTGTCGTCCGGGCGCTGGGTGATTCACTCGGAAAGACCGCCCAGGGAATGGGAACATGGGATGGTCACGGGCAACGGGCGCCACGGCGCCAGGGTGATGGGGATGACGGACAACGAACGCATCATCATCAACCATGAGGAACTGTTCGTCCGCTTCTGGGACCGCAGGAAGGAGATGGTTGCCGACATAGCAGGCCTGCTGCCGGAAGTGCGGCGCCTGATCGACGAAGGGAAGGAGAAGGAAGCCTACATCCTCGCCAACACCGAGGCGAAGAAGCAGCTCACCGAGAAGGGGAGGATATTCCGCAAGGCGGTGATTCCGCATCCGGCTTTTGATCTGCATATCCGGCACAAATCGAGCAGAAAACCTTCCGAATATAGCCGTCAACTGGACCTGGAAACCGGCGAGGCGACGACCCGGTGGAGGGACGGCGAGGGCGGCCTCCGGCAGCGTGTGTTCTCGTCCCGCCCGCATGATGTAGACGTCGTGCAGCTCAAAGGTACGAAAGGACGCAAGCTCGATGTCACGCTGTTCCTGAAGGAAGTGACCAGGAACTCCAAGAGCATCTTTGGCGTCAGCAAGAGAGACTATGCCAGACCGCCGGAAACCGAGGCGGCGCCCGGCTGGCTTTACTATGACGTCGAGTACGGTCTCGATCCGGGGGGCTACGAGGGCGTTGCCCGCGTCACTACGAAGGGCGGCAACATGTCGGCGGAGGGTGACAAACTGGCCGTCACCGGCGCGGATGAGATTCTGATCATGATTCGGGTCCTCCCGCAGAAGGACGCATCCGTCCTGCAGCGCGACTCGATTCAGAACGAACTGGAGAAACTTCCCACAGGCTACCAGGAGATGTTCGTGCCCCACGCCAAGGAACATGGAGAGATGTTCCGCCGCGTGGTCCTGGACCTGGGCGCCGCAAAACAATGGGCAACGACCTCCACCGAGCAGTTGATTGACGCCTCTGCGGATGAAGGCGTTACGCCGCTGTTTCTGGAGCAGATACATGCCATGGGCCGGTACCTGCTGATCTCGTCGTGCGGCAAATACCCCTCGCCGTTGCAGGGCATATGGGGCGGGAACTGGTCGCCGCCATGGCAGGGCGGGTTCGTGCTGGACTCGAACGTAAACCTCCAGATCTCGGCGGCCGCCATGGGCAATCTTCCCGAATGCGCCAAGTCATATTTCAATTATATTAAGGGAATGCTCCCGGGCTGGCGGACCAACGCTCGCAAATACCTCGGTTGCCGCGGCTTTCTGGCGGGCAACTACACCGATCCGGAAAAAGGCCATCTCGTCCACCTCGGTAATACGATGGGCTGGATGTACTGGCCTGGCGGCGCGGGTTGGAACATTCACCCATTCTATGACTATGCCCTCCTGACAGGTGACCGCGGGTTTATGAAGAAGGAGGTCCTGCCGCTCTACCTGGAGATGGCCAACTTCTACGAGGACTACCTGGTGATGGGCAAGGACGGTTATTATCATATCTATCCGGGCATCTCCCCGGAGAACTCACCGAGAGGCAAACCAAAGACCCTCAAGGACTGCACGTTCGACCTTGCCGTGGCCCGAGAGGTCTTCCGTATCCTGATCGAGCTGGGCGAACAGTTCAAATTGGACGAGGAGAAGATCGCAAAGTGGAAGAACTGGCGGGAGAAGATCGCGCCCTACCGCATCAACAAGGACGGCGCCCTGGCCGAATGGGCCCCAGAGAGATATGGCGAGTATTACAGGCACCGCCACCTGTCCCACCTTATCATGGTCTACCCGTGGTGGGAGTTCTCCCTGCCGGGCGCGGCCCCGAAATTGCCCAAGGCTGCCGGCATGGCGCTTGACAGGCGTTTCAGTTTTGACGCCCGCGAGACACACGGTCTGATGCACGTGTCGCTGATGGCGACGCGATTGAAGGACGTCGAGAAGGTGCGAACCAACCTTCATCGCCTGGCCTCTCGCAAGTACTTCTACAACAACATGGCCACATCCTGCCGCTCAGGGCAGAAGATAAGCAACCTGGATGCCTCTCTGAGCCTTCCTCGGCTGCTGATGGAGATGCTGGTTTTCTCCCGACCGGGCCATATCGAGCTTCTGCCGGCCTGGCCTGGGGAATACCCCGACGGCTCAATCAGCGGCGTCCTGGTTCGCGGCGGCCACAAGCTCGACCTGACATGGGCGGCCGGAAAGGTCGTCTCGGCAACTCTCCACGCAGGGCGTGACGACAGCGGTAGAATAGTCCATGGTGCCGTAAGGAAGAGCTTCGCATTCAAGGCCGGCAAGAGTTACAGGTTCGACGGTCAACTGCAAACACAGCCGGTGAAGACCTTTGAGTAAAGGAGTATGGCGAGTATGAAAAAGGCAATCACCTGCCTGGCAATTGCGATGATGGCCTCCTGTCTGATACCGGCAGAAGCGGGAGAAACCAAAGAAACGAAAGAGAAGAAACCGAAAAAGGGTGACTCCGCAGGTTTTCAAAAACCGTTGGAAAAGGACTGGCAGCTTCCGGAAGACAAGGAGAAGTTTCACGTCTTTCTCTTGTACGGTCAGTCGAACATGGCGGGAGGGATCAAGAAGCACCAGCCGGGGCACCTGTTGCCTGAAGACAAGATTCCGACGCCCCATCTTTTGCAGGTAAGGAGCGGCCGCCCGCTTGCTGTTTCAGGCGGTTGGTTTCCGGCCGTGCATCCGCTTCACGTTCGCCCGGGGCGCCCAAACAGCTTCGGACTGGGAATCCCCTTTGCTAAGGAGTACATGAAGAGAAATCCCGGCGTCACGGTTGGCCTATTGCCTTGTGCCTGGGGCGGCAAGCGCATGGATCTTCTCAAGAAAGGTTCCGGGCTATACAAAGCTGCCATAGGGCGGTGCACATTCGCGCAGGAAAGGGGAACGATCAAGGGCATTCTCTGGCATCAGGGTGAGTCGGATGCCTTCAATGAAGAGCGTTCGGAAACCTATGAAGCGAAACTGCACGAGATGATTGCCGCCTTCAGAAAAGACTTGAACATCCCGGATCTTCCGTTTGTTTCGGGCGAAATAACCCTCAAATACCCCAAGACCAACCTGGTACAGATAGCCAACAGGACCTTGCCCCAGAAGGTCAAGAACACAGCGTGGGCCTCCATTGACGGACTGACATTTGTCGACGGGAACAAGCAAGTTCATTTCGACCGCGAATCGTACATCAAGCTGGGGCAACGTTATTGTGAAGCCTATGACAAGCTCGTAAACAGAAAGAGGAAGCAAGAGAAGCAGGAGAAAAGGCAGGGGCCCAAGTAACTATTCTCAAAGTGACCGATTCTGCATGGCTGACAGCGTGTCCGTTGATTCGTTGACTCGTTAACTGGGAAGATGTTGTGTGCAGTGTGGTTCTCGTTGGCTTCCCTGCGGGCACGGTGGAAAAGCCGTGCGGCCTGCTGGCTTTCCTTCAACGTAGCCGCCGCGCAGCCAGGGCGGAGCTCTTGACAAGTTAACGAGTTAACGACTACACGAGTCAACGGCGCATCCCACGGGGGCACAAGAACGGTCAGTTTGAGTAACTATTGCATGTGCGGACCGAAGGCAATTTGCAGGTCGGCGCCAACGGCCAGGGCCAGGCCAGCCTTCCGTCCCCGTCGCCAGCATCGCTATTGCCTCACCTTCCCCCTTCAAAGGAATGGCCGGTACATTTTGCAGCTCGGCTGCCAATGGTAGTAGTCTCTCATCCGTGTATACGGCGGCTGTGAGGCGCGGATCGGTGTGCCTGATCAGCGCCTGGGCCGCCCGCCGGCTCACTTTGTGTGCGACCAGCATCGTGCTGAGCGATACTCGGAGGCTGTGGCGACGCTGGGTCCCCCGGCAAAGTTGGGGAGGGCCTCTATCGCCCCGGCCACGTCAGGCAGCACGGGGTCGGTGTAGAGGTTCATCGTCAATTCGATCCGGCTGTGGCGCATGGCGGCCATGGCGCTCTTGGCCTCGGCCGGGCGAAGCGGGATGAATGGCATCGGCACGGCGTCGAGGTGAACGTGGCCGACGGTCAAGCAGGCCCGCAGGTTCTTGCGGTATTCCGGCGAGACGTTTCGACCCCGAATGCGCTTCCGGCCGAGGTGCTTGAGGTAGTCCTCAAAGTGATCCGCCAGCGGCCGCTGGGAGTGACCGCCGATCTCCTTCTCCTGCGAGGTGATGACGCCCGCCTTGACCTTCTAGACGTCGATCTCGCTGTGGTCGCGGGCCACGACCGTCGCCGCGCCCGGAGGGGCCGGTTGATCCGGCCGAATGTCCCGGGCCCTCGACAGCCCCTTCGACCGTGGCGTCGGCCGCTTCTTTGTCGCCCCCGCCGCCAGCTCCCGCTTGCCGCCGTCCGGCGTGGCCTTCGTCCACTCGGCGAGGTGGCCCCGCAGCCGTTTCTCCACGGCCGCGTGGTCCGGCCGGCCGATGAGGTTCGTCAGCTCGTGCGGATCGCTCTGACGGTCGAACAGCATGTCCGGATGCTTCCCGCGACAGTCCCACTTCCGAGACCGCGCCGTCGGGTCGATCCACACACCGAGTTTGTACCGATCCGTGATGACCGTGACCTGCGACCAGTTCTCGGACACGGCGTACGCACGTTGGACCGGCTTGCCGTCGGTCAGGGCGCCGATCAGCGATCGGCCGGGCAGGGCGGCAGCGCCGGCCGGGCGCTTCAGGTCGAGCAGGTCCACCAGCGTGGGGTACAGGTCCACCAGCTCGGTGAGGCTCTCGCAGACGCCTCCCTTCCGGAACCGCGGTGGGAAGGAGATGATCAGCGGCACGCGGAGCGTCTCTTCGTAGACGTTGTGGCCGACGGCGCACTTTTCCACCATCCCGTGGGCGCCGACGAAGTCGCCGTGGTCGGACGAGTAGATCACCACCGTTTCGTCGCGCAAGCCCGTCGCGTCGAGCCTCGCCAGGATGCGCCCGATCTGGTGGTCCACCTCGCTGACGAGCGCCAGGTAGTACGCGATATACCGCCGGTAGACGCCCGGCTCCCTCGCCGCCTTTGCGAGGTTCCACGGCCGGCGTTCGTTGCCCCGCCAGCTTCGCATTATGGGCGGCAGGCGGTCGGCGGGCTCGGTGAGGCTTGGGGGCAGGGGGACCTTCTCCGGCGGGTACATGTCCGCCCATCGCTTCAGGGGCGTGTACGGCTGGTGGGGGAAGATGAACGACGACCAGCAGAAGAACGGCGTGCCGGCGGCCTCACACTCCTTGAGGAACGCCAGCGTCCTGTCGGCTACGTATGTGGAGGTGCGGTTGTCCTCGCGGACCTGCGAGACGTGGCTTGCGAGGTCGGACTTCATGTGGCCGCCGAAGTCCCGCTTGTGGGCCTCCCACTGCCCGCGATCGCGGATCCAACTGGCGTAGTTCTCGTCGGAGGGGTCCATCGAAGGGCTGATCGTCGTGGCCGAGCGGTCCCAGCCCGTGGCGAGCTCGCCGTCTCGCGGCAGGTGCCGCTTGCCGAAGCACCCCGTCCGGTATCCGTTGCGCCGCAGCACGTGCTGAAGCGCGTGGAACCGTGCCGGTCGCAACGGCCGGTCCGAGTTGTACAAACAGCCGGTCGTCCGCGGGTAGAGGCCCGTGAGCATGGACGTCCGCGACGGCACGCAGATGCCGTCCTGGCAGTACGTCCGTGTAAAGCGAACGCCGCGCCGCGCGAGTGCGTCGAGGTGCGGCGTCTTGACGACGGCGTGGCCCGCGCAGCCGAGCACGTCCGCGTTGTGCTGGTCCGAGAACAGCAGCAGCACGTTGGGCCGCTTGCCGTCGGCGGCCCGGGCGGGTCGGGTGAGACTTGCCAGCCACGCTACCGAGCCCAGCCCCCCGATCTGCAGCAACTCCCTGCGTTCCATCGTTCCTTGCTCCGGCTTCGTGGTGGGCTCAGGCCCGCAGTCTGGGATTTCCCAGGTACACTCCGGCCCACGACCGCCGTGGGCTTTTTCCGGGATTCTATCACAATCCCGGCGATCGACAAGGACTCGTTCGGACCTCTGACGGCCGCCTCCGAGCCGGCCCTCCGGCATTGCCAAGGCGTCAGGATTCGGTACGTGGCTTCATCGAAGACCGCCGTGCGGTTCCCTGCTGCTCCAACGGTGCTCTCGTACTACCCTCCGGGACACAGGCGGAAGGCGGGGTCGTCCTTCCACTTGATGTTCTTCTTGCCCTCGTAGGTGCCGTAGTAATTCGCATTGGTGTCGATCCACGTGACCAGGCGGATGAGCTCCTCGCGGGTGAGCTTGACCTTGCTGTGGCCCTTGCGGAGCTTGTCGATCATCCTGCTTCGGTGGGAGCCGTCCTGCGAGGCGTCCGGCCGCCTGAGCCACTCGCAGGTTGGGGGGTGGGGATCGGAGATGGCGGTTCACCTGGCGGGCCAGTTTCACTGGCGGGCCTGCGGCCCGCCGCTAAACGGGCGACGGGCGTGCGCGGTGTTGCACGGGGCGGCCGCGCCGGTATCATGAAGCGGCACGGCCGTCACGGGACGCTTATCATCCTATCGATCTCGCCCGGCTCGGCGTTGAGGAAAGCACAAGGGGCACGCGGCGATGTGGCTGCTGATCGTGTTTGTGGCGTATCTGATCGTCCTCGCCGGGATCGGCGTGTACTGCACGCGGTTCAACCGGACGCTGGCGGACTTCGTGCTGGGCGGCCGGCGGCTGGGCCCGTGGGTCACCGCCCTCAGCGCCCAGGCCAGCGACATGAGCGCCTGGCTGCTGATCGGGCTGCCGGCGACGGCGTACGCGTTCGGGCTGAGCGTCGTGTGGGCCGTGGTCGGCTGCGCGATCGGGACGGTGTTCAACTGGGTGGTGATCGCCCCGCGCCTGCGGCGCGAGACCCAGGCGGCCGGGGCGCTGACGATCCCCGATTATCTCGCCGCCCGCTACGCGGGGGGCCGGCTGAGAATGGTCCGCGTGGTCTGCGTCCTGGTGATCCTGCTGGCCTACGCGACGTACATCGCCTCGCAGTTCATGGCGGCGGGGAAGGTCTTCGAGACGACGTTCGGCAACGTCGAGACGCCCTGGGGGACCCTGGGCATCGGCTACCACACGGGCATGCTCCTCGGCGTGGGGATCATCCTGCTCTACACGGTGATGGGTGGCTTCACGGCCGTGGCGTGGACGGACCTGGCCCAGGGCCTGCTGATGGTCCTGACCCTGGCCGTGCTGCCGCTGGTGGGGCTGGTGGGCCTGGGAGGGCTGCCGGTCCTCTGGGGCAAGCTGGCTTCGGCTGATCCCAACCTGCTGGGCGTCTCGAAGGGCACCAGCGGGATGGCGTTCTGGATGGGCGTCTGCGCCGGCGGGCTGTCGTGGGGGCTGGGCTACCCGGGCCAGCCGCACATCCTCGTGCGGTTCATGGCCCTTCGCGACCCCAGGCAGATGTGGCGCGCGGCGGTGATCGGCATCGTCTGGGTGCTGCTGGCGATGTCCGGCGCGGTGTTCGTCGGCCTCCTCGGCCGGGCCATGCTCGGGCCCCTGGCCGACGCCGATCATGCCATGCCCATGCTGGCGGTTCGGCTGATGCACCCGGCCGTGGCCGGCGTCATGATCGCAGGCGCCGTCGCCGCGATGATGAGCACCGTGGACTCCCAGCTCCTGGTGGCCGCCTCCGCCGTCGAGGAGGACATCTACATCCGCCTGCTGGGGGGCCATCCGAAGGACCGCCCGGCCGTGTGGATCGGGCGGATCACCGTGCTGGCACTCGGGGCCGCGGCGCTGCCGATCGCGTGGAACCGCCAGAGCGTCTTTCAGACCGTCTTCAACGCCTGGGGCGTGCTGGCCGCGGGGCTCGGGCCGGTCATCATCCTCGGCCTGCTGACCAGGCGGACGAACCACCGGGGCGCCGTCGTGGGCATTCTCGCCGGCCTGGTCATCGCGCAGTTCTGGCCGTGGGTCAAGCCGCTGTTCGGCGGGGACGTGCTGTTCGGCAACGGCTTGATCCCCGGCTTCTTCGCCAACCTCATCCTGGCCTACGCCGTCAGCCTGCTGACCGGCGGCTCGCCGCCGCGGGCCATTGGAAGTTCCGCTTCCCGCGGCTAGAATGGTAAGAGCGTTCGAGAGAGAAAGGACCCGGAAGGATGTGGGACTATACGCAAGTTGTCAAGGAGCACTTCCTCAACCCGCGGAACGCCGGCGAGATCGCCGATCCGGACCTCGACGCGACGGTCGGCAACATCACGTGCGGCGATGCGCTTCGGCTGATGGTCAAGCTGGACGACGCCGGCCGGATCGCCGACGCGAAGTTCCAGACGTTCGGCTGCGCCAGCGCGATCGCCTCCAGCGACGTGCTGATCGACCTGATCAGGGGCAAGACGATCGACGAGGCGGCGGCGGTGACCAACCAGGACATCGCCGCGACGCTCGGCGGCCTGCCGGAGGAGAAGATGCACTGCTCGGTGATGGGGATGGAGGCGCTTCAGAAGGCCATCGCCCAGCACCGCGGCGAGCCGTTCGGGCTGGAGGAGGAGGGCGAGATCGTCTGCCACTGCTTCGGCGTGACGGACAAGCTCATCGAGAAGGTCGTGCGGGAGCACGGGCTCAAGAGCGTCGAGGAGGTGACGCACTACACCAAGGCCGGCGGCGGCTGCGGGTCCTGCCACGGGCGAATCGAGGAAACAATCGCCAAGGTCCGGGGCGCCGAGCCCGCCGAGCCCGCCCCGGCCAGGGCCGCCGAGAAGCCGCTGACCAACATCGAGCGAATCCGCCGGATCCAGGAGGTGATCGACACCGAGGTCCGCCCGATGCTCCAGTCCGACGGCGGCGACATCGAGCTGGTGGACGTCATCGGCACACACGTCCAGGTGGCCTTCCGCGGCGCCTGCGCCTGGTGCCGCATGCGGGACTTCACCATGGACGGCACCGTCGGGGCCAAGCTCCGCGAGCTGGTCGATCCGAAGATCGAGGTCGAGGACGTCGGCGGGCGTCTCGGCCAGCGCTGAGGCACCGGCGCGGGGAGGCGAACTGTCATGAGCAACGTGATCTACCTGGACAACAACGCCACGACGGCCGTGGCGCCGGAAGCCCGCCAGGCCATGGAGCCGTTCCTCGCGGAGCTCTACGGCAACCCCTCCAGCATCCACACCTTCGGCGGGCAGGTCGCCCGGCACGTGGATACCGCCCGCCAGCAGGTGGCCGAACTGCTCGGCTGCCACCCGAGCGAGATCGTCTTCACCTCCTGCGGCACGGAGAGCGACAACGCCGCCATCCGCAGCGCGCTGCCGGTGAACCCCAGCCGCAAGCACGTCATCACGACGCGGGTCGAGCACCCGGCCGTGCTGAACCTCTGCCGCACGCTCGCCAAGGAGCCGCCGCTCGGCTCGGCCTGCCGCCTGACCGAGCTGTCCGTGGACAACCAGGGCATGCTGAGCCTGGCGGAGCTGGGCAACGCCCTGGACGACGAGACGGCCATCGTCTCGGTCATGTGGGCCAACAACGAGACCGGCGTGATCTTCCCCATCGAGACGGTCGCCGCGATGTGCCGCGACCGGGGCGTCCTGTTCCACACCGACGCCGTCCAGGCCGTCGGAAAGATCCCCATCGACCTGGCCAGCCTCCCGGTGGACATGCTGAGCCTCTCGGGTCACAAGCTGCACGCCCCCAAGGGCGTCGGCGCCCTGTACGTCCGGCGCGGCAGCCGGTTCCACCCGTTTCTCATCGGCGGCCACCAGGAGCACAACCGCCGCGGCGGCACCGAGGCCGTGCCGCTCATCGTCGCGCTCGGCAAGGCCGCGGAGCTGGCCCGAAAGCGATTGGACGACGAGCAGACCCGCGTCCGGCCCCTGCGCGACCGCCTGGAGAAGGGGCTGCTGGCAAGCTGCCGGGACGCCAAGCTCAACGGCCATCCCGAGCAGCGACTGCCCAACACCAGCAACATCAGCTTCGAGTACGTCGAGGGCGAGGCGATCCTGCTGATGCTGAACGAGCACGGCATCTGCGCCTCCAGCGGCTCGGCGTGCACGACGGGCAGCCTGGAGCCCAGCCACGTCATGCGGGCGATGGGCGTGCCCTACACCGCCGCCCACGGGTCGATCCGCTTCAGCCTCAGCGTCTACAACACCGACGAGGACGTCGAGAAGGTCCTGGAGGTCCTCCCGCCGATCATCCGTCGCCTGCGCGAGATTTCCCCCTTCGGCCGGGGCCCGGCGGCGTAAGGGCTCGGCGGCGCAGCCGCGGGTCAGCGTTTGTCCGGGGCGCCCCCGGCGGGCGCGAGCGTCGCCCGGCCCGTGGCCCAGCCGCGCAGGGACTCCAGACGCCGAAGCCCATCGGCGAAGTACGAGTAACCCAGCGACCCGATGTGCTCCATGGCCACCTTGTCCTGCTGCTGTCTCCAGCCGGGCCCGGGACGCACGACGCCCTGGCGGGCGAGCTCGTCGATGAGGGCGTCGGCGATCAGCCGGTGGCCGGCGATCCTCGGGTGGACGTGGTCGCAGAGGTATGAATCCCCGGGGATGCCGTCGGGGCTGTGCCGCTCGAAGAGCTTCTGAGCGTCCACCACAGCCACGTGCCTCTGGGGGGCGATGCGGAGGATCGCCTCGTTCATCGGCTCGAGGATCCGCAGCGGGCAGATGTCCAGCTCCTTGGCTCGCACGTAGGCTTCCCGGGCCTCGGCGGTCCGGCCCATGGCGTCGAGCTCCTTGGCAAGGTGGTAATGCAGGCCCGCGTGCTGGTCGTCGATCGCCAGGGCCTGCCGGAGCAGCCGGACCGCGCGGGACGCGCGGACCACGGAGTAGTCCGACGCCTCCCGGCAAAGCGCCCTCCACCGTTGAAGCTGCTCGGCCGTCAGCCCGTCACGATGCTCCGACTTGACCGGGGGACACTCCCGCAGGTTGCACGGCGGATTGATCAGCAGCATCGGCACGCCCGCGTCGCGCGACATCCCAACCATGCGCCGCACGTTATAGCGGAAATGCTCGATGACGCCCCGCCGCCACTCCTCGTCGCGGTGGTACTTCTCCAGCCCGCCCCGGTAGTCGAGAATGGCGTCCACGTCGGCCTTGAGGATGCTCCTGGGCGGCTGGGCCGCCTCGAGGCTCTCGCCCGTCAGACGAAGGTACCCTTCCTGGAGCAGGTTGTAGGTCCTCGTCCGGGCGAGCAGCTCCCACGGCTCGGCGATCCAGCGCGGGCGGTCCCGTATCTGACCGTACTCGCGGTCCTCCAGGAACTCGTTGTGCCCCGTGTAGAGGATGATCATGTCCGCCTCGTGGCCCAGGACCTCCTTCAGGATGGGGACCAGGCGGTAGGTGGCATAGGAGACCCCCCCGCAGTTGACCACCCGCCATTTGCGGCCGGGCTCGGCCAACCGAAGGTTGAGCTCCAGCCAGGTCGTGAACGAGGTCTCGATGCCGTACGGCCGGCCCTGGACGGTCGATCCGCCCAGGCAGAAGATGCGGTACTCGCCCGCGGGTTTCCTGGCGGCGAACCACTCCGGCCGGAAGCAGCGCCGGCGCGACTGCGGGACCTCATAGCGCGCGCCGTCGTCACTGCGGACGAACAGCGGATGCACGGCGCTGAAGCCCACGAACGGGTCGTCGTGGCGGCTGGGCCTGCCCCAGTCGAGGATCACGAACAGCAGCTCGGCCAGCGCGAACGGCACCAGGGCCAACAGGACGGCGGCAAGGCGGAACACCGCGGCCCGCCGCCGGGAAGGGGCGCGCTTCACCGTGTCTCTCGACGAGGGCATCGAAGTGTCTCCGGACATCCGACCGGCGGCGATTCTCCCCGCTGTTCGGAACGGGCACAAGGGCGATTCCGCCCGGATCGGCGTGGGGAATTCGGTCGCCCGCGGGCAGCGCCTGCCTTGGCGGTATGGCTCAAAGGGCCTCGGCGACGGCCGGTTGGGGGACGTGGCGGCGTGTCCGCGGCTGGCACAGGCCTCGGTCGTAGGGCTTCTCGGCCGAAAGCGCGCGGCGAACGAACTCGCGGAAGCGACCGGCCGGGGCGCCCAGGTCGTCGCGCCGTTCCATCTCCTCCAGGGCCTGGGCCGGCGTCAGGCCGCTGCGATAGACCTCGTGAAACAGCTCCTTGATCTCGAGGCGGTCGCGGCTGTCGATGTACTCGGCCCGGCGAAGCCCGACGGCGTTCAGCCCCACCACGTTATTGGTGTTGGATACGAGGGTGAACGGCGGCACGTGCCGGCCGATGCCCGCCATGCCCTGGACCATCACGAGCTCGCCGATCCACGAGAACTGGTGCACCACGGCGTTGCCCGAGAGGATCGAGCGTCGCCCGACGGCGGTGTGCCCGGCCAGCAGGGCGCCGTTGACCAGGATCACGTCGTCTTCTACGACGGCGTTGTGCCCGGCGTGGCTGTTGGCCATCCAGTAGGTCCTGCTGGCGACGCGGGTCTCGCTGCCGGCGCCCGTGCCGCGGGAGATGGTGACTCCCTCGCGAAAGACGTTCCCGTCGCCGATTAGCAGGTGGCTGACCGTGTCGGGCGTGAACTTGAGGTCCTGCGGCTCGCCCCCCAGCACGCAGTAGCTGTCGACGCGATTGCCCTCGCCCAGCGTTGTGTACCGCCGGACGATCGCGTAGGGGCGCAGGACCGTGCCGGCGCCGATCTTCACGTCGGCTTCCACGATGCAGTATGGGCCGATCTCGACGCCGTCCGCCAGCTCCGCCGTCGGATCGACGATCGCCGTGCTGTGTATCCGAGCCATCGTAAACCTCCGTGTTTACTAAATGACCTACTATCATTATCGGACAATCACGCGAGAGATACAAGGGAAAAACTGAAGAAGCCCCCAAGCCCAGCCATCCGGAAGCCCAGCAGTCCGGAAGCCCAGCCATCCGGAAGCCCAGCAGTCCGGAAGCCCAGCCATCCGGAAGCCCAGCAGTCCGGAAGTCCGGAAGCCCAGCCATCCGGATGGCTGGGCTTGGGGGAATGTCAGGACGCTCTGCGTAGCGCCCGTCGCGTCCCCGCGGCGTCAGTCGCCGCACGGACGCCCGCCGACCCACGTCTGCCGGATGTTCCCCTCGCCGTCGAGCAATACCAGGTCGGCGTCGCAGCCCGCCTCAATCCGCCCCTTCGTCCGGCCGTAACCGATCAACCCCGCGGCGTTCGTGCTCAGGATCTGCGCCAGGGCGCAGAGGTCGCCGTCCAGCCACGCAAGCAGCCGAGGGGCCATCTCGCCCAGCGTCGCGATCGACCCGACGAGCATCCGCCCGTCCAGCGAGGTGGCCATGCCGTTTCGCACGATCAGCTCCTGGCCTTCGGGGCCGCCGTAACGCGTGGGCACGCCCTCCTCGACGGCGCCGGTCAGCAGCGTGGCGTCGGAGGCGATGGTGATGCCCGCGGGCCCCTTGCACAGGACGGCCACGCGGAAGAGGTGCTCGGGGACGTGCCATCCGTCGCCGATGATCTCGCAGGTGATTCGCTTCTCGGCCAGGGCGCCCTCGACGCAGCCGCACACGCGGACGGGCCCGCCGCGCTTCTCGGCCCGGCTCATCGTGTTGTAGAGGTGCGTGACGTGCCGCAGGCCGCCGTCCGCCCAGCGGCGGACGTCCTCGGCACGGCATGCGGTGTGGCCCAAGCTCAGCAGCACGCCTGCGGCGCGGCAGTCGGCCAGCAGCTCGTCCCCGCCGGGCAGCTCCAGCGACGCCGTCATGCGGCGAAGTAGGCCGCTGTCGAGCCACGGGCGGTACTCGGCCGCGTCGGGCAGGCGGCAGTGCCGGCTCGGGTGCATTCCGCAGAGGTCGGCGTTGAGGTACGGCCCCTCGAAGTGCATGCCCAGGCACCGGGCGCCGCCGAGCCCGGCGGCGATGCACTCGCGGGCCAGCCCGATCCGCGCCGAGAGCGTCTCGGCGGGCGCGGCCGTCGTCGTGGCCAGAAAGCCCGTCACGCCGTGGCGGGCCAGGAAGCGGCTCATCTTCTCCAGCACGCCCGCCTCGCCGTCCATGAAGTCGCTGCCCAGCGCCCCGTGGTTGTGCAGGTCGACGAACCCCGGCAGCAGCGTGCCGCCTTCGCCGTCGAAGGCCTCCTCGTCCGGCCGGGGCTTGCCGCCGGCCTCTGCCACCTCCACGATCCGCCCCTCGCCGATACGCACGTACGCACGATCGACTACCTCATCCGGCGTCACGACCTGAACGTTGGTGATCCGCATCGAACGGCCCTTCCAAAAGGACATCGGGCGACCATAATGCGCCGAACAGGCCGGAGGCACAAGGACAACCCGCCGGCCGATGCCGCGCGCCAACAGGCCAAGAGGCCCTCGCAGCCGGCGTGGCCCGGTGGTACAATACCGCCCGGGCCCGGCTGCGGGACCCGGGAACCGAAGAGAAAGGACCGATGATGCGCAACCTTGCAGCGAGAGTCTCCCTGGTCGTTGTGGTGCTTGTTTCGATGGCCTGCGCGGCCGGCGAGGGGTCGAGGGTGACCGCCGCCGCCGCCCCGGCAAAACGGAAGATCGTTTTCCTCCCCGGCCCGCCCAGCCACGGCTACGGCAGCCACGCCCACCTGGGCGGCTCCCGGCTGCTGGCCAAGCTGCTGCGCGACAACGTCGGCGGCATGCAGACCGTCGTGTGCGAGAAGGGCTGGCCGAAGGACCCCTCCGTCCTCGCCGACGCGAACGCCATCTTGATCTCGTGCGACGGCGGGTCGATCATCCGGCGGCACCTCGACGAGATCGACGCCCTGATGAAGAAGGGCGTGGGACTGGCGTGCCTGCACTACACCCTCGACGTGCCCAAGGGAAAGGTCGGCGGGAAGATGCTCGACTGGATCGGCGGCTACTACGAGCAGCACTGGTCGGTCAACCCCCACTGGGAGGCCCACTTCAAGACGTTCCCGGACCACCCGGTCGCGCGCGGCCTCAAGCCCTTCCGCATCCGGGACGAGTGGTACTACCACATGCGCTTCCGCAAGGACATGGAGCATGTCACGCCGATCCTGTCGGCCGTCCCGCCGGACAGCACCCGCAAGCGCGGCGACGGGGCGCACAGCGGCAACCCCACCGTGCGCTCGCGGATGGGCCTGGCCGAGCACGTGGCCTGGGCGTACCAGCGGCCCGGCGGCGGGAGAGGCTTCGGCTTCACGGGCATGCACACGCACTGGAACTGGGCCCACGACGGCTTCCGCACGGTCGTACTGAACGCCCTGGTCTGGATCGCCCGCGGAGACGTCCCCGCCGCCGGCGTGCCCTCCAAGACGCCCACGCTCGAGCAGCTCGAGAGCCACCTCGCCCGCCCGCGCCCCAAGAACTTCAAGCCCGACGGCATCCGCAAGATGATCCAGGCCTTCAACCGCAGCAGATAGGATCGCCGAAGCTCTCGACAAGGCGTTCCGCCAGCGCGCGATTCCGGACGAATCCGGGGTGAGCCGGAGCCCCCCGATCACCGCGAGGGCGACATTCCCAGAATCCATGGCCCCGGTGGTGTACAATCAGGGGACAAGCCGATAAGTTTGGTGTTCGCGATCCGGGTGTTGGCAGCTCTTGTGGAGAAGCTTGCGACCGTGTCACCGTCTGCCCTTACTGCCGCGTCTCTCATCCCGCACCTCAAGCGTTGCCGCTACCGCGATGCGCTGCTGGCACAGGACTACGACTTCGGCAGCGGGCATGCACCGGTGGCGGCCTTCGCAGATACACCGCACGATACACGGTCCGTCTGCATCGCGGTCGTCGAGGCCCCGTCGGACCCGGAAGCTGCGGTGGTCGCGGCCAGGCCGCTTGGCGCCCCGGTGGTCTTCGCCTGTCACGAGGGCGGGGTGCAATGGTGGAAGCAGACGACGGACAGGCCAGTGCTCCTGGAGGGGCTCGACAGAAGTCAGGTGCGGGGTTTTTTCCACCAGCACAGGGATGACCTGAGCCCCGGGAGAGTCTTCGAGGGTAAGACGCGGCGGCGTTTACCGGGCCAGACGCAACTCCACTTCGTGGACGCGGGGCTCATGCCGTTCGTTGAGCGCGCCGATGGTGAGCAGTTGGGCGATCTCGTGGAGGGGGCCTTCCGTGACATGGAAAGCGTGCTCAACCGCCGGCTACACGGCGGGAGCGACGCGCGGAACGCCATCAAGGCTACGTTCTGGCTGCTCGCGGCCAAGGCGCTGCGTGACAAGAAGGTCAAAGGCTTCAAGACCGTTGATCTCACGGACATCGACGATGTGTTCGCGCGAGTTGGCAAACACTACGGTGTGCCGCACGGCGTCCCGCCGCCGAGCAGGGCCTGGCACGAGGCGACGGTCAGGGCGGCCGAACGGATCAACGGCTTTGGGAATCTCGGCAACCTCTCCACGGAGTCCCTCGCTCACGTATACGAGAACGCGCTGATAACACCCGAGGTCCGCAAGGCCAACGGGACACACAGCACGCCCGGGCCGCTCGTGGACTACATCGTCTGGCAGCTCTGGCCCTGGATCGAGGCGCTGCCGCTCGACCGCCGCCATGTCTTTGAGCCCGCATGCGGCCACGCGGCGTTCCTGGTCAGCGCGCTTCGCGTCCTGCGGCAGTGGTCGGGCATCGACGACGCCAAGGGCTGCCACGACTATCTCATGAAGCACCTCCATGGCGTCGAGCGCGACCCGTTTGCGGTGGAAGTCGCCCGGCTCTCGCTCACACTCGCGGATGTTCCGCACGGCAATACATGGGATCTCAAGTGGGCCGACATGTTCGAGGGCACGACGCTGGAGGCCCGCGCGAGCAAGTGCGGCGTCCTGCTGGCGAACCCGCCCTTCGAGAAGTTCACACGGGGCGAGCGGGCCAGGTACGCAAAGGCTAAGGTCACGCTTGGCGCGAACACGAAGGCTTGCGAGATGCTTCGCCGCACGATCCCGCACCTGACGAAGGGCGCGTGCTTCGGCGTGGTCGTGCCGCAGGGGCTGCTTCAGAGCGGAGAAGGAGCGACGCTTCGCCGCACGATCCTCTCCGACTTCGAGCTTGCCGAGGTCGATCTCTTTGAGGACAAGCTCTTTGAGAAAAGCGAGCACGAGACGGCGGTGCTGCTGGGCCGACGGAAGACGGCCAAGGCTGCTTCGAGCCGATTGTGGTTCCGCCGGGTCAGGAACGCGGGCGTCGAGGCCTTCCGCGATCGGTTTGCTTTCTCATCAGAGGAGCCTGTGGATGTCTCGCGGTTTGCAGCGACGGAGGCAGCGGACCTGCGAGTGCCGGAACTGGACACGGTGTGGCGGCAGTTGTCGGACTATCCCGTGCTCGCGCAGTTCGCGGCGGTCGGGCAAGGGCTCACATTTAAAGGGCGCGGTCTACGCAGGAGCGCGTGGACGGTGCATGATCCCCCGCAGAAGGGCGATCCTCTCGGCTTCGCCAACGTCCCCCACGACTTGTGCGTCTTTGGCGTCCCACCGACTGTGGGAATGAACCTGGATCGCGCGGTTATCTTGACGATGCGCTTCGGTATGCCTTGCAGGGTGCCCCAAGTGCTGCTGAACTATGGCAGGGCAAGCCGGGACGCCTGGCTACTGAAGGCGTGCCTGGACGAGCGGGGCCTTGCGTTCACCAGCCGTTTTGTCGCCGTCAGACCGAAAGCTCCCGGCGGGACCACTCTCTATCTCTGGGCATTACTGAACTCACCTGTGGCAAATGCCTTCGCGTATTGCCGCACGCCCAGACGCTATATTCCGATGAAACAAATGCCCGTGCCCCGCTGGTCACCATCGCACGCAGCGCACATTGAGCAGGCGGCCATGCGCTACCGCACGCTCGCCACGTCGAGGGGCCCGCTCTACCAGACCGAAGCCACGCCGGAGGGGATCCGCCGGGCGCTCCTGGAGATGGATGCTGCCGTGCTGCGAGCGTACGACCTGCCGCCGCGCCTTGAGCGCCAGTTGCTCGACCTCTTCACAGGCGTACAACGAAAAGGCGTCGGCTGCACGTTCACGGGCTATTACCCGCCAGGCTTCTCCTCTTGCTTGCCTCTCCATTTGCTGCTGTCGGAGCGATTCCAGCGGGCCGCAGCGGACGTGACCAGCGATCGGTTCAAGCCTGGTCAGTCGGCGTATATCCGGGAAGTGCTGGCAGCCGCCGCAACGGAGATGGACGAAGAGTGAGCCGTGCGGAACTTGCGGGACTACCTCCTCGACACCAACATCCTGAGATACTGGTACGACACCCGCTGCGACGAACACGCGAACGTCGTGCGCAATGTTGAAGCCGCACGACGGCCCGATCCCCAAACCGGCTACGTCTCAAGGTTCTTCACCTCGGTTGTGACGCTGGGCGAGATCGAGTTCGGACACCGGGTCACAGGGACGCCGGACGTCAGGAAACAGGCGGAGTACATGGCGTTCGTGCGTGAGCAGTGCCCGGAGCGTCTCCAGATTGTGACGCACGTCGCGGAACGCTATGGGCAGCTCAAGGCGTGGCTGTTCGAGAATTGCCCTCCCCCCGGAGCCAAGCGGCTCCGTCAGTTGGAGGACCCGGTCACTGCGGAGGAACTCGGGGCAGACGAGAACGATCTCTGGATCGCGGCGCAGGCAATCACCCACCAGTTCGTACTGGTCACGCACGACTTCCGCGGAAGCTTCGGAAAACTCCTGCGCCACTTCAAGACGACGTTGAGGATCCTGGACGTAGACGATTGGGCGCGATAGCGGACACGTGACCCGCCTTGCTCACTTCATCGCCTCGATCCGGTAGATGTGCTCCTGGAGTGCGGCGAAGTCGTCGGTGAACGCTCCGGGCGCGGCGGTGATCGTCCGGGCCTCGTCGATCACCTCGATCTTCGTGCCGGCCTTCAGGGCCTCGACGACGAAGTTCGCCTTCTTCGCCGGGCCGTCCAGCTCGATGCTCTGGGCGAACAGGAACACGGCCCCGTCGCGGCTTGTGGCCTTGATGTGGCAGGCGACGGACTTGCCCAGGTCCATGTGCACCTTGGTCCTGGCCCGGGGGGCGAGGATGGCCGGGGCGAGGCGTGTGATCCGGCCGTTGAGGCGCTTCAGCTCGGCCTGCATCGCCTCGGTGCACTTGAACTCGGTGAACGTCGGCTTCCAGGCGTGGGTGAAGTAGCCGATGGCCGTCGCCCCGCGGATGATCGCCATCCAGACCTCCGCCCGCGTGTGCCTGGGCAGGACGTCCTTCTGCCGGTCGTAGGAGATCCACTGGCTGCCCTTGCAGCTCTCGATCCAGGCGTAGAGGGGGCGCTTCTCGCCGGCCAGCGCACGGAGCTGCGTGACGCCCTCGGCCACGCGCGGCAGCCATTCCGGCTTGTTCCAGCCGTAGATCGGGTAGACGTCGAAGCCCACGACGTCGCAGTGCCTCATCAGCGCGGGGTAGAGCTTCTTCCGCCTCGCCTCGTCGTACTTCGTGAACTCCTTCATGAAGTAGGCCGTGAAGGTGACGAAGACCGGGCGGGACCCATCGGCATCCCTGATCTTCCGGAAGTCGGCCGCGAGTTGCTCGGGCGTCTGCCGGGGCACGAGGCGAGGCGGGCTTAGCAGCACGTTCGTGCCGGCTGCGTCGAAGGCCTCGATCTCGCTCACCGAGCCCCATTCGTTCTTGCCGGGATGGGTGCTCGCAACGCGAAGCGTCAGCTTGCGGAACGTCGCCGGCTTGGCCAGATCGAGCTTCTGCCGGCCCTTCTTCGCGGCCAGCGCGGCCTTGAGGACCTCCTTGCCGTCGGCCAGGAAGACCACGTCCTTCGCGACGGCCAGGCCCTTGGAGACCGTCAGCCAGACGGCCAGCGACCGCACGGTGACGGTGCGTTTGAGCTCGACGGTGACCTCCGCGGCGGCCAGCGGGTCCAGCACGCTCCAGGAGTGCGTCACGCCGTCGAACATCCGCTCCAGCGGCGTGGACTTGTTGAGGATCAGCCCCTTGCCGTGGGTGACCTTGGCGTCGTAGACGGTCCGGGGCAGGTCGGGCTCGTCGCCGTGGATCCACGCCAGCAGGCTCGGGTGGCCCTTCGCGGCGGCGTCGAAGGAATAGACGCCGTAGCCGCCGGCGGCCTTCGCGTCCTTCAGTATCGTGTGGGCCGGGACCTTCCAGTTCCCGCAGAACGTGTTGAAGTTGAGGCCCCTCAGCTTGCCGTAGCGTTCGGACTTCTGGAGCCACGACATGATCGGGAAGAACGGCCGACCGTTGACGCGAATCTCCCGGTTCGCGCCGACCTCGACGGTCTTGATCGGCTCGAGGGCTTCGGCCCCCCGGGCCGCACGGCAAAGGATAGGCAACAGCACGCACGCCGCGAACGCCCCCCCGCGCACACACCAGCGCCCTGGACGGCGGGAATCCGCAATCCGCAATTCGCAATCCGCAATGTGACGTCGTTTCATGGTTCTCGCGGGATCACTTCCCGCCCTCCACGCTGAGCTTCTCCATGGCGACTTTCGCGTCGGGCAGCTCGACGGTGGGCTTGCCCTTGAGGTACCCGTGCTTCGTGAGGAACTCGTCCGTCAGGCGCGTCGTCCGCTGGAGCCACGGGGGGCGGTTGAAGAACCCGTGCCCCATGCCGGCCGCGACGCGGACCTCCGCCTTCAGGCCAAGCCCGGCGGCCCTCTTAAGGTACGTCCTGGCGTGCTCGAGGAAGCGGTCCTTGGCGCCGTAGTACATGATCGCCGGCGGGACGTCCTTCGTGAGGTGGTCGTCGGGGGAGATCTGCCGGGCCTTGGCCGCCGAGCCGGCGCGCTCGCCGATCCCAGGGCTGGACAGGTCCAGCACCGGGTTGTAGAGCACCAGCAGGTTCGGCCTGGCCGAGACCTTCGTGTCGTCGCCCTCGGCGCTGAGGCCCTTCACGGTCGCGGTGCAGGCGGCGATGTGCCCGCCGGCCGAGCCGCCCGAGGCGCAGATGCGATCCGGGTCGATCCCGAGCTTCGCGGCGTTGGCACGAAGCCAGCGGACGGCGCTCTTGCCGTCCTCGACGCACTCCAGCGGCGAGGTCTTGTGGCGGCTTCGCACGCGGTAGTCCGCGCGGGCCGCAACCATGCCCCGCCCGGCGAGGTAGGCCGCCTGCGGGGCGAACTGCCTGACCGTCCCGCCGGTCCACCCGCCGCCGAAGAAGAAGACGATCGCCGGCCGCCTGTCCGACGCCTTCCAGTCCTTCGGGTAGCTCACGTGCATCGCCAGCTCGCCCTGCGGCGTCTTCTTGTAGGTGAACGTCTCGGTGCGAATGTTCTCCGGGGCCGCCGCGAGCTTGCCAGGTTCGACCGCGTACGACGCGACGGCGAGGGAAAGGACCACCAGAAGAGAGAGGATGACGTTGCTCATGGGAATCTCCTTTGCCTGTCTCGCTGAAGCGAACAGGCCGTCATGATACCAGACAATCGGGCCTCAAACGCCAGGGGGCCATCGGTGCGAGGCGTCACTTGGCGCCTCCGAGCACCATGAGGGGGCCGTCCAAGCGGGCGCGGACCGGCCTGCCGTTAACAAGCAGCTTCGGGCGGGCGCTGCCGACGCGGAGCCTCAGGTCCTTCAGCGCCCGCGTCGTGACGGCGACCTGCTCGGCGGTGACGCGAATGTAGGCGAAGTCAATGAAGGAGATCGCCTCGCCGCCGCCGCGGAACGTGCAGGGCCTGGCGGGCTCGGCGGCGAAGCTCAACAGGAGGTGGTCGGTGTAGCCGCCCCCGCGGGCCTCGACCCAGATCCCGCCGCTGGAGCTGCCGCGGAAACGCACTGCCGTCAGGCGAGACGCGGCGTTCTCGAAGGGCTCGTGCACCGCGGCGAACGTGGTGCTCCCCGCGCGGCGATGGACCAGCAGCGTCAAGCCGCCGACCTCGCTGGGGCGCTCGACCGTCCGTTTGCCCTTCTTGTCGCGGACGCTGACGAGCGGCTCGGGCGTCCGGGCGGCGCAGACTCTCGTTCCCGGCGAGCCGAGCATCCGGACCCGCACGCCGACCTTGCGGTCGTACCACGATCTCGGCAGCTTCGCCTGCGAGGGGTCCTCGAGCGTGCAGACCTGCTCGGCCGTGACCGACCAGTCGCCGGGCGGCTGGAACGATCGAACGTCCTTCAGCGGGTGGAGCCTGGCGGGCAGTCCGCCGGGCTTCCAGGGATGCTTGTCCTCGCGCAGGGCGCCGAGCGTGTGGACGATCCAGGTGTAGTCGTGCTTCTCGGCGGCCGCCGGCCGCGTGACGTCCAGCAGGTACTCGCGCGTCAGGAACAGGCTGCGGGTCAGCTCGACGCCCTCGAACACCTCCTTGCTCGTGGCGGCGGCGAACTTGACGTCCTTCGCGAAGGCGTGGCGGACGGTCGTGGCGTCGGTGAAGTTCGGCTCCTTGCCGTCCACGGTGATGCCGCAGTGGCTCTGGATGCTGCGGGACCAGCCGGTGGCGTAGCCGGGCCAGGCCTGGCGGTTGAGGTAGATCGGGCGATTCAGCGCGTAGTAGCCCAGCAGGGCGAAGGCGTCGCGGACGTTGTGGGCGTAGTTGCTGGCCGCGCGCATCGCGACGGCCGGCGCGGGCGACTGCCAGTACGCCGGCGACTCCTCCGCCCGGAGCATGAGGATGCCTCGCTGCGGCCAGACCGCCGACGGGGCCGGCGGCGGCTCGACCTTCGCCGCCTCCACCGGCTCGAGGCCGAACAGCAGCGACGGGATATACGCGTCCTGGCCCGGCGGGCGCATCTGGGCCAGGAAGTACGCAAAGCCGCTCTGGGGCCAGCGGACGGCGCCCAGCTCGAACCACAGGGGGACCTGCATCTTCGGCGTAAAGCCCCCGTAGCCGTCCCACTGGGGCTGCCGGCCGCGGACCTCCCCGCCCCACGCGCCGTGGGCACGCCAGCGCAGGTTGCCGCCCGAGCCGTCCGGCGTGTAGCCGCCGACGATGCTGTGCTGGAACGCCGGGCTGGGCAGGTTGACGGCCTGGCTCGAGCCCGTCTGGCGAAGGTCGCCCATGGTCACCATTGGGTACTGCGGCCGGTCGCTGCACACGTCGATCCGCGGGTAGCCCAGGTGGATGACGCTCTCGATGTGGCCGCGCATCGTCGCGCCCTGCCGGCCCTTGTAGCCGAAGCCCAGCTCGCCCAGACCCAGGCGCTCGACGGCGATGCAATAGACCAGCATCGCCCCGGGCGTGGCGCCCATCTTGCTGAGCTCCTCGCTGTAGAAGCCGCTGTCGCAGAGGTACTCGTCGAAGTACCACTTCCAGGAGCCGTAATGGGCCCAGGTCCTGCGGATCAGCTCCTCGTCGCGAAGCGCCGCGGCCAGGAGGTTCGCGCTGACCTTCCGCGGGAAGATGATGTTCGGCAGCCAGTTCGTCCGGGTGTACTTGCGGGCGTCGTAGCGCGAGTAATGGGCCGAGTCGTTGAAGATCTTCGGGTTGAACACGGCGTTCTCGAAGACGGCGTTCTGGATGTAGATGCGGGCCATCTCCTCGAACGCCGCCCGCTCGTCGGCCGAGAGGCTGTCGTACAGCAGGTCATAGCGAAGCGCGGTGAGCCACTGCGCCCCGCCGCGGGGAACGGGCGACTTGAGCACCCGCAGGAGCCTGGCCTTCTGCTCGGCGGCGAGCTTTTCGTCGCCCGTCGCGACGAAGCGGATCAGCTCCTCGGCCGCCCGGGCGCGGCCCTTGCGGTCCCTGCCGAGCCTCTCCAGCGCCGCCTTCGCCCACGGCTCGGTCCCGACGCGCCGGCGAAGCGCGGCGATGTCTTTTTTGTCCCAGAGCATGAAGGGATGCTCGACGGCCCTGAACTGCCCGGCGCGTGCCGGTCCGGCGGAGGCGGCGGCGAGCGTCGAGATGATCAGCAGCGGCGAGATCCCGCGGTCCATGGGTCTGACTCCTGCGAGACGTTCGCCCGCCACTATAGCCCCCGCCCCGACCGCCCGCAACGCCCCGGCCGCTTGTCGCGAGCATCAGCGTTTTGGGGAAGCAGTCGCTTCTGGAGGGCCGTGCGCGCGAGCCCGTGGACCTGGAGTTGCCCTGATGGAAAGCCCCCGCCGACGGCCGGCGATCAACCCCCCGCGCCCGTCGGCTCGGCGTAGGAGCTCTGCACCAGGCTCAGGCCCTTGGGATGGCTGAAGCCGACCGGCAGCAGGTCCGCGTTGCTGTTGCTGATTCGGATGGTGGCGTTCCCGCTCATCGTCAGGGGATAATTCGCAAGGCCGACGATTGCCCCGGCCAGCTCGCCCGAGACGTCCATGTTGCCTCGAAAGGTCAGTTGATCCGCCGCCAGGATGCCGTTGAAGGAGTTGCTCGACCCCAGGAACGTTGCGGCGAAGCCCGGGGCCACCAGGATCGTCCCGGCGAGCTTTCGGATCTCGGCGAACTCCGGCGTCTCCGGCAGGGCGGTGACGCCCGGCGCGGTCGTGTGGGCCTTGAACTCGATCTGGCAGTCGCTGATGGGATGCGAGCTGCCGTCCTCGGTGGCGATCAACCCGTTGATGGTGGCGGAGTTGAACGTCACCTTGTTCGGGGCCTCCACGTACACGATCCCGTTGATCACCGTGTCATTGCCGAATTGGGGGTCGGTTCCGGCCTTGATGCGGATGTTGGTGAAGACCTGGCCGCCGCTCAGGTCCGTGTTGGCGTCCACGACGTTCGTGGCAAACCCGGCAAAGCCGGAGGTGTCCACCTCCGGAAACCCCGGGTCCTCGGTCGTGACGTGCAGGTGATCCTCGATGATCTCGTCGATGTCCGACGTCCCCCCGACGGAGAGGCCGTTTCCGTTCAGAGAGACCGCCGAGGCGTCCTGGCCCACCACGTAAAGGTCGCCCGCGATGCTGGCGTGGCCGCCGATCTCGATCGTCACGGGCTCCTCGCTGCACAGAAGCACCGAGGCATCCTCGGGGTCGCTGAGCCCCTCCAACGAGGCGCTGCCGCTGATGGAGATCTGGCCGCGGGAGGCCACGCCGTGGTCGAAGATGGCCGAACGCTTCGACGTGCAGGCCAGCAGCACCGCCACCCGTCGCAGCGTCCCGGCGTGCTGTCCCGTCACGGTCAGCAGGCACGCGGGCTCGGCCTGCGTCCCCGCCAGGGACAGCGTGCTCGAGAAGCTGCCGCTGGGGAGGTCGATCGAGGGGATCGCGATCACGCCGTCGGTCAGGCAGACCCCCGGTTCGCCCGAGGCCGTCACGCCGCCCAACTGCGAGCTGAGCTTGGCATGCAGCCGCTCGATGAGCGTCTCGGCAGTCGTGTCCGAAGGCAGGCGGATGTCGTCCGCCACGTGCCGTATGAACGCCAGCCCGCTTTCCGCCGCCAGTTGCGAGCTGATGATGTGCGAGGCGTTCCGCGCCTTGAACATTTCGAGCGTGGACTGGCAGGTGAACGCGACTGCCAGGCTGGCCAGCACCACCACCATCGCCAGGCAGAGGACGATCGCCATGCCTTCTCTCCTGCAAGTCAACCTCGCAGGACGGAATGTCATTTGGTGTCCTCCCAAAGCCCTGTTACAGGAACCATACGATCCGGCGCCCCTCCGGGCCACCGGTCGCCGGCCGGCGGGGCAATCCGCGGGCAGGCCCCCTACGCCGACGGCGAAGGAATGCTCTTCAAAAACCCGCCCGGGTGTTTACAGTAGCCAGCCGAACGAGGTCCTCGGGCAGGCCAGGCCGCAGGAGGCACGGCTTCATGAATAGGCATCACGGCGGAGACCGGCGAGACGCCGCCTTGCGGGCGCCGGGGAGAGAGGGGTTGGCCCTTGCCGTCGCCGCTTGCCTGGCCGTCAACGCAAGCGGCGGGGCGCCGAAGGATTCAACGAGGGCCAATCGCAGGCCCGGCGAGTTCGCCGTGCTGTTCAGCTTCGGCTATGGGGACGACGACCTGTTCCCACAGGACAGGGCCAGGTATGAGGAAGTCGTCAAAAAAGTGAAGGCCGGGGGCTTCAACGTGGTCATGGGGACCTATGCGGACTGGAAACTGGACATATGCAGGAAGCACGGACTGAAGTTCATGGTCAACCTGCTCACGCGCGACTACCACGTGTACAAGAACGTGGAGCCGGCAAGGGCCCTGTGTCAGAAGCTTCGGGGCAACCGGGCGATCTGGGGCTACCACCTCTTCAGCGACATGAACTACAAGACGGCTCGCGGGCGGAACAGGGACATCAACAACGTCCACCAGTGGGACCCGACCCACCCGTCGTTCGTGGGATCGCGCAATCTCAGCGGGAACTCGCGCCTGACGAGCCCGGACGTGTTCGGGTACTACGACTTCCATTGGCAGCGCGGGCCGCACATGAACTTCCCGCACCTGCTGTCCGCCTGGAAGGACGCCCGCAGCAAGGATGCCCGCTTCTATCGGTGGATGCGGGTGACCTCGGGCCTGGCGGGGAAAGGCAACCCGAATCGCTGTCTCTACACGGCGAATACCTCGATCGCATTCGGCCTGAAGGGGATCCTGTGGTTCATCGGCCAGGAGATGATGGATCGCAAGACCTGGCAGTGGAACCAGTTCGGCCGGGACATCTGCAAGGTCAACGCCGAGATCGCCCCGCTGGGGGCGGAGATCGTGAGGCTCGGGAACCCCACGGCGGTCTACTCGACCCCCACCACGAAGACGCTGAAGGACCGCCCGAAGGCCGAAGGGGATCCGCCGGTCCCCCCGCCGCTGGAGGCGATTCCTCACGGCCATTGGCTCCGGGTCACAAGCGGGCAGGCCGTCCTGGGCATGTTCAAGGACGAGCAGAAGCGGGACGCCGTGTTCGTGGCGAACCACAACGCCTACGCCCCGCAGGAAATGGTCCTCGAGCTCGCCGCCGCGGTCACGTCGGTTGAGCAGTTCGACAGGAAGTCGCGGAAATGGCAGGCGCTGGGGGTCTCGGGGAAGTCGGTGAGGTTCAGGCTCGAGGCCGCGGGGGGCGAGCTGCTGCGCGTGGAGAAGTGAAGGGGCCGGCGGCTGGGAGGGCAAACACGGCCGTTGCGAGGCCCCGCCAAACGGCAAGCCCGGATGAGGCGCGGGGGGGCCGCAGGGGCAGTGGACCGGCTCAGGCGCGCAGTTTTTTTTCGGATTTGCCCTTGACATTTCGTGATTGAGGTATAGAATATAGTGCATGATGATGGATGTGCAGAAAACTAATATCGCGGCCCTGCGAGATCCCGATACGCGGGGCAGATCATTGCACATGTCTTTTTTAGTAATGATCTTAGCGGCGTTGTCGTCCCGCATGGCGAGGGCCGGCCAGTTGCCAAAATAAAAAAATGCGAAACGAACCCAAACGCCGACTTTTCCTGTTTTGGTAAGATGGGGAACCGAAATGGGGCTCGCGGCGGGCTGGCCGGCCGGGGCGGAGCCTGCGGTTGGCCCCTCGGCGGCGGCGACTGCGACCGCCAGGTGAGCCCCGGGCCGGGTGTCCGCTTGCGACAGCCTGCCGGCGTGATACACTCCTGGGGAATGGACAAGCGGCCGCCGGGTGCGGGATCTGGTGTGGGAGACGTCGGTATGACAGCCAAGACGAGTTCATTTCGGGCGCGATACAGCCGCCGGGGCTTCCTCAAGTCGATCGGCCTGGGCGCGGCGACCATGGCCTTCGCCGGGAAGATGCGAAGGTCCCTCGGCGCGGCGCGGCGCGACGATCGGCCGGTGCGGCGGAACGTCGTCTTCGTCCTCAGCGACGATCATCGCTACGACTTCATGAGCTTCATGGACGGCGCCCCGGCCTTCCTCGAGACGCCCAACATGGACCGGATGGCGCGGCAGGGCGCGCACCTGGCCAACGCCTTCGTGAGCACCTCCCTCTGCTCGCCCAGCCGCGCGTCCATCCTGACGGGGCAGTATATGCACCATCACCGCGTGGTGGACAACCAGCGGCCGGTGCCCGAGGGCACCGTCTTCTTCCCGAAGTACCTCCAGCAGGCGGGCTATCAGACGGCGTTCGTCGGCAAGTGGCACATGGGCCACGACCACGACGAGCCGCGGCCCGGCTTCGACCACTGGGCCAGCTTCAAGGGGCAGGGGACGTACTTCGATCCCACGCTCAACATCAACGGCCGCCGCCGGAAGTTCAACGGATACACCACCGACATCCTGACCGATCAGGCGCTGGCGTGGCTCAAGGACGGGCGCGACGCCGCCCGGCCGTTCTTCCTGTACCTGTCCTTCAAGGCCGTGCACTATCCCTTCCTGCCCGCCAAGCGCAACCGCGGGCGCTACGCCAAGGCCGAGGTCAAGCGCCCCGAGACGATGGCCAACACCGAGCGGAACTACCAGACGCAGCCGCACTGGGTCCGCGAGCGGCGCTACAGCATTCACGGCATCGATCACATGGAGACGGGGCCGTTCGATCACGACCCGGTCCCGTCGTTCGACGGCCTCTACCGGCAGTACTGCGAGACGGTCCGCGGCATCGACGAGAACCTCGGGCGCGTGCTGGATTACCTGGACAAGAGCGGCCTGAGCCGCTCGACGCTGGTGATCTACATGGGCGACAACGGCTTCGCGCTCGGCGAGCACGGGTTCTACGACAAGCGCGACGCCTTCGAGCACTCGATCCGAGTGCCGATGCTCGCCTACGCGCCGGGGCTGATCCGGCCCGGGACGAAGGTCACGCCGATGGTGCAGAACATCGATATCGCGCCGACGCTGCTGGCCGCCGCCGGCACGGCGGCGCCGAAGTCCGCGAACATGGACGGGCGATCGTTCCTGCCGCTGCTTCAGGGACGGTCGATCCCCTGGCGGGACCACATCTTGTATGAGTATCACTGGGAGTGGAACTTCCCCGCGACGCCCACGCTGTTCGCGATCCGGACGGAGCGGTACAAGTACGTCTTCTATCACGGCCTCTGGGACCACGACGGCTTCTACGACCTGAAGAGCGACCCGCACGAGCGGCACAACCTGATCAACGTGCCCGCCTGCCGCGAGCGGATCGCGGCCATGAAGAAGCAGCTCTTCGACGAGCTTGCCGCCTCCGGCGGCCTGAACATCCCCGTCCGCCGCCCCGCCGGCCAGCGCCTCGATCAGCGCAAGCGCAAACGGTAGCGCTCCGGCAACAGCCGCGGGCCGATTGCCTCAACGGCCGCCATCCGCCGCGACTCGCCTGCGGACCGCCCACATCGCCGCCAGGACCAGCGCCACCATCACCACGTTGAGCGCCGCGTAGGACCAGAACGCGCGGGTAAGGCCGACGGCGTCGGCGAGGGCGGCCATGGCCATCGGGAAGACGAGGGCGCCCACCCCTCCGCCGGCGCCGGCGAAGCCCATCGCCACGGAGACGCCCCGCGGGAAGTGCCGGCCGAGCAGGCTCATCACGACGGGATAGATCGCCGAGAAGCCCACGCCGGCGACGAAGAACGCCACGGCGGCCGTCCAGGGCGACCGCAGCAGCAGCGCCGCGGCCAGGCCGACCGTCGCGACCAGCGCCAGCACCAGCAGCGCCGTCTCCTGCCGCGTGCCGCGATACAGCGCCGAGACGCCCAGCCGGCCCAGGAGGATGCCCAGCCAGAACACCGCGACCATCAGCGACGCCCACGACTTGGGGGCGTGGAAGGACACGACGTAGTACTCGGCCACCCAGTTGGACGTGCCCATCTCCGCGCCGACGTAGACCATCAGGATCAGGAAGCCCAGGACGGCCAGCGGCTGGCGGATGATGTCGAGCACCGGCGGGTGGCTGTCGCCGTCTTGGCGGTCGGCGTCGCCGAGGCGCCCGAACGGAAGGGCCGCCATGACCGCCGCCATGGCCACGCACGAGCCCGACAGTACCCGGAACGCCATCTGCCACCGGGCCCCCGCGGCGAGCAGGCCCTCCATGGCGAAGGGCGAGGCGATCGCCCCGACGGCGAATGCAGCGTGCATGAAGTTCATCAGCCGGCTCTGGCCCCGCGGCTCCATGTGGACGACCGCGTAATTGACCACCACCTCCGTCCCGCCGGCGCCGAAACCGCTGAAGAACTTGAACGCGACGTTGGCGCCCGGCGAGGCGACCGCGCCGAACAGGCCCTGCCCCATCGCCTGGATCAGCAGGCCGCCGACGATGACGGCCTTCGGCCCCAGCCGGCGGATCAGCACGCCGCAGAGGAACGTGGAAACGAAGTACCCCACCGAGCCCGCCGCCACCACGACACCCGCGGCCGTGTAGCTCCACTGGAACTCACGAATAGCCTTGGGCAGCGCCGAGCCCATCACCGCCAAGTTCAGGCCGAACAGCACGAACCCGGCGAACATCGGCACGTACAGCACACGATGGCGCGGCGAAACGTCAGGGAACATGCTCGTCATACTGGCGGGCATCCTATCCCGGATCCCCCCGCGAAGCCACCGCCGGACGCACCTGTCTGCCGAAGCCGCTCCGTCGCCATAGCTATGGAGCGTCGGCGACTCGGCGAAGGCAGATCAGACCCTTCGCCCCCATGGAAGGCCTGACCGTGGGTTTCATCCTCCACGACGGCGCGCCCGTGGAGCTCATGCAGATGGGCTGAGCTATTGCGGATTTGCCCCGTGTGGAGGTCATGGCGAATCCGCAATCCGCATTCCGCATTCCGCAATCAAGTTGACTTGTCCGGGGTACGTCCGGTAGTGTCCCAGCCTTGCCGCAGGCTGTCGGTCCCGCCCGTCGGTGGGCGGGGCCTGGGACGGCCGCAGGAAACCCCTTGAGGAACGAAGCATGACCTTCAAGCAGTTCTTCTTCATCCCCCTCTTCATAGCGGTACTGGCCGTCATACTGGTGATGCTCGCCGCGCCGTCTCCCGTGGTGGTCCCCTACCTCTGGACGTGGATCGCCTTCCAGGCGTGGGCGATGTACTTCCTGGCCGGCTGCACCGTCAAGACCAGCGTGAAGGTGATGCTGGGCTACCTCGGCGGGGCGATCGCCTCGGCGGCGATCAT
>CAYRVX010000071.1:0-35626 GCA_964427875.1 uncultured Planctomycetaceae bacterium | reverse complement strand
TCAACTGCATTGTAGCGAGTGCCGAAGCAGAGCGTCGCCGAAACCCGCACCTAGAGTTCCGGGCCGGCGAGCTTGGGGGAGTATTTCTGGACCAGGCGGACGATGTCTTGCTGGTCGGGCTTCAGCTCGAGAGAGAGATGCCAGGCCGCCAGGGCCTTGTTCCGCAGTTCGACCTGCTTGCGGTCGGTGATGTACCGCGTCATGTAGACCACGCCGATGCCGCGATGGGCGGCGGCGCTGTCGTCGTCCAGCGAGACGGCCTTCTCGTAGGCCGCGATCGCCTTGTCGAGCTCCTTGCGGTGATAGTGGCACGTGCCGAGCTGCTCCCAGACAGCCGGGCTGTCGGGATCTTCCTTGGCGGCCACCTCGAAGGCCTTGAGCGCGGGCCCCAACCGGCCCTGACCCATGTAGGCCGCCCCGAGGTTCATCAACAGCTTCGGTTGGTGGACGTTCAGCTCGAGCGAGTCCTTGTAGGCCTTGATGGCCTGATAGACGCGCCCCTGGCTGTCGTAGATGACGCCGAGGTTGCTGTACGCTTCCGGTCTGTCGGGGGCCAGGGCGATGGCGGCCTTGCAGTACTTCTCGGCCAGTGCGTTCTTGCCGAGCGAGAAATAGCACGCGCTGAGGTTCAGGTTCGTATCGAAGTCGTCCGGGTCGAGAACGGTTGCTCTCAGGTAGACGGCGACGGCCTCTCGGAGGTACTCCTGCCCGCGCTCGAACGCCGCGGCGGCCTCGGCGAGGAACTGGTAGACGACGCCGAGGTTGTAATGCGGGCGGAAGGCATAGGGATTGGCCTCGCAGGCGTTCTCGTAGCTTCGCCGGGCGAGGTCGTGATCGTCGCGCTTCCGATGAATGTCCCCGATGGCGCAGTGGGCAACGGAGAGGTCGGGGTCGGCCTTGACCGCCTTGGCCAGTTCCCTCAGGGCGGCCTCCACGTCTCCCTGGTCCGCCAGGAGCTGCCCGCGAACGAAATGGTCGATCGCCTGCTGTTTGGAGATCTCTTCGAGTTGGCAGCCCGCCGCTGCCAGGGCGCCGGCCACCGCCAGGAGAACCGCGATCCGTCTCGTCGGCATGGCTCCGCCTTCCCGAATGGACCATGCAAAACCAACCGTCCGCCGGCGGCAGCCGTCCATGGCGATGGCCGCGGCCCGGCAGTCGGCACTTCCTTCTTGTAATCCTATCGGCTTACCGGGTCAAGACACTCGGCGTTTTCCTGTCGACCGCCGACGGCCGGGCGGTAGAATGAGCGCGCAGGCGCCATCGGGAGATCATGGACCAGAAAGCGGGAAAGAGCCGTCGCGTCACAAGACGCAGGGACATCGATCGTATCTTTGCGGCCGGCAAGGGCGCCCGAGACGGGATCATGACCATGGTTGCGCTGCCGAACGGCCGGCCGCACTCTCGGTGCGGCGTTGGCGTCTCCAGGCGGCACGGCGGCAGCGTTCAGCGCAACCGGATCAAACGGCTCTGTCGCGAGGCCTTTCGCCTTTCCCGCAGCCGACTGGCGGCCGGGTGGGACTACATGATCATCCCCCGGGTCGGCAGGCAGTTCACGCTGGCGGAGCTGCGGTCGTCCGTGGCGGCCTTGGCGAAGCAACTGGCCGAGGACGACGGCGAGAAAGGGCGGCCGGAATGACGATGCGGCCAATCAGGCGCCTCTCGGACGTGCTGGCGGGGGGGCTGATTCTGCTGGTGCGTTTGTACCAGGTATCGCTCTCGCCGCTGATCGGGCGACAGTGCCGGTTTACCCCCACGTGCAGCAGCTACTTCATCGAGGCGGTCCGTAAGCACGGTCCGCTGCGCGGTTTACTGATGGGGACGTGGCGCATCTGTCGCTGCAACCCGTTGTGCCGAGGGGGGTATGATCCGGTAGACGGCCCGGGCGGACCTCGCTGACCGCCGGTCCGGGGGGAGGAAACTTGTCCGGTGTTTTGGCAAATACCCTTGCGTTATTGGCTTGACAAGATTGCCGATAGGCTATATAATGCGGGAAACTGGGAGGGACTCGATGCTTGGAGTCGCCCCTCCCTCGGTGCGTACGTGCTCATAATAACGGTGCTCAGGTAGTGCTCACGTCCTTTGTGCGCATGTTCAGCATGAAGGAATATGGAGGAGACGAAAATGCTCACGAGGAAGCTCACCCCCGGCGTGGTGGCAGTGGCGTTGATGTGCTCGCTCGCGTCTGCCGCGGAGTTCAAGAATTTGACCCCAACCTACTCCGTCCAGGTGATCATCGAGAAGTATGCCACCGAACCGGGATGGGTGTTCAGGGTGGACGACAAGGTCTTCAGCGATTGGACCGTGGAGACCTCCGGCAGCCAGGACGCCTATGCGCCGGAGGCCGGCGACATCTTCGTCACCGGCGGCTACTGGGAGGGCGGTTCGGCCGACGGGGAGATCGGCCTGAGGTTCAACAGCGGATGGACGGCCGGGCAGAACCAGATCGCCGACAGCACCATTACGTTCAAGATCACGGCTGACGCTCCGTTCGAGATCGTGGATTACACGCTGTACATGGACAACTTCACGGCCATGAACGGCGGGCAGGTGAGCATCAGCGAGAACCTCTTCCCCGAGCGGCCGAGCCCCGGGGTAAGCCCCATCGAGGACATCAACGGCGACCCGGACGGCGGCGTGGTCAGGGACAGCTTCAACAACTACACGTACGTGACCGATCATCACGAGTTCCTTCCCCCCATGCTGGAGGTGTGGGTCTCCAAGGACGTGGTCACCAACGGCGGCTTGCTGGAGGGCGGATACGCTCACCTGAGCCGCTTCTATCAGACCTACAGCCAGGTCCCCGAGCCGGCGACGGCCTTCCTGCTCGCGGCGGGCGGGGCGGCCCTGGCGTTCTACCGGCGCCGACGCAAATAAGGCGGCGAGGCGTCGGACTCACGTAGGGACACACCTGCGGGGCGGCCCTGGCGGGTCGCCCCGTTCTTGCGCGCCGGCGCGTGACGTGCCGTCGGGCGGTTCCGCAGGGCGACTACTTCGCTCGGTCCCTGCTGTATGGACGAACGGCCTCGCCTGCGACCGTGCCCTCGCCCGTCGGGCGGCGCGGGCCGATGAAGGGCAGTTCGGCCTGGCGCAAGAGGTGCTCCTCGCGCGCCCGCTCGACGATCTTCACGGTCTCGTTCAGGCTGTTGGTCACGCGAAAGAGGTTCATGTCCTCAGGGGAGATCTTCCTGTATCGCGTCGACAACATGGCCTTCGCCATCCAGTCCGCCAGACCCTCCCAATAGCTGCGGCCGATAAGCACGACCGGAAACGGCTGGACCTTCTCCGTCTGGATGAGGGTCATCGAGTTGAAGAACTCATGCAGGGTCCCGAACCCGCCGGGGAAGCACACGAACGCGCAGGCATACTTGACGAACATGACCAGCCGGGCGAAGAAATACCGGAAGTCCATCTGGATGTCGGCCCACGGGTTGGAGCTCTGCTCTTCGGGCAGGGCGATGTTCAGCCCGACGCTGGTCCCTCGGACGTCGTGGGCGCCGCGGTTGGCGGCCTCCATGATGCCCGGTCCGCCGCCGGTGATGATCGCCAGGCCCCGCTCGGCCAGCATCGCCGACAGCTTGCGGGCCTTGCGGTAGTCGGCATGCGACCGCGGCGTCCGCGACGAGCCGAATATGCTCACCGCGGGACCGAGCTGAGACATCAACTCGAAGCCCTCCACGAACTCGCTCATGATCCGGAAGACGCGCCACGTGTCCTGCTTGATGAACTCCGGTTTATCTGCCATGGCTTCTCCGGCCGATGTGCCTGTTGGCCTGTGCTTCTCCCGTGCCGCCCGGCAGTATAGCCCCCGGTGCCGCCCGGATCGAGCTTTTTGTCCGGCGTTCGTCCGCCGGGCGCCAAACGGGTGGCCGAATGCTAACTGTTTGACAAACGCCGCTGCGTCGTGCCTAATCTGTCCTGCTTCGCCGGGAACTGCCCAGCGACGCGAGGCGGCCTGTTCGCTTCAGCGATACACGCCATCGCCCGAGAAGTATCCGAGCTTGCAAGCCTTTGCCTGTGTCTCATCGCCGGCGACGGAGAGGCCAGATGGGTAGACGGAAAGCGTGTTGGCTGTTGCCGCTGGTGCTGTGCCCACTGGCCGGCGGCGGCTGCGGCGGGCAGTACATCATGACCGTTCCGGACCAGCTCGCCCGTGCCGGCGGCGAGACGACGACGGTCGTGCGCCTCCAGCGGAACGACTTCTTCGTTCTCGCTCCGCCCGTCAAGGAGGCCGCGATGCGGTTCCGGATCGCCGGCGGCCTCGAGCGGGGGGCCTACACCGACAAGCTCGGATACGCCGCGACGACCGTGCCGGCCCCGGAACGGCCCGGCCGCTACACGATGACGGTCTCGCACATGGACGATTACGGCGATGAGGCCGTCACGGAGGGGCAGGTCTACGTCTGGGACCCGAACCGCCCGGTCATTGCCGTGGACATGGACTGCCTGCCCGGGATGCGTCTGGGCAGCTCGAAGGAGGCCGCGCGGGCCCTCCGCCGGCTGGTCGTGGGCGCCGACCTCCTGTACCTCACCCGTCGCTCCGCCGGGCGCCACGCCAAGGCCCACGAAACGCTCACGAAGGCCGGCTACCCGAGGGGCCCGATCCTCGCCTGGCGCCGCCAGCGGTGGCACATCGTTCGCGACGGGCGGTTCAAACTGCCCCGCATCGTCGTCGAGAGCCGGCTGGTCAGCCAGCTTCCCGAGGTCCGCAGGATGTTCCCCAAGCTCTCGACGGGCGTATGCGACTCTGCCCTGGCGGCCAGGGCCTACGCGGCGGCGGGAATGAAGGTCGTCATGGTCGGCACGGCCCCCGCCGACATCAACGCCGCAATCCGGCGCCGAAACTCCTGGGCCGACCTCGCCGACAAGGGGCCGTGAGTGCAGGTCGCCGGATGCGCCGACCACCACGCCCGGATCTCCAAGGGGATCGTCGAGGCAGAGGACGGGCCCCAGGGAGAGAAGGGGCCTGTCCCCCTTTTGGGCTCATAGATGGCTTGCCGGGCCGCCATCGGTGCCGCGCATGGGAATGTGGCTTGCGGGCTCCCGGCTGGCGCGAACGACTCTGCGCCCGGCCAGGCGGACGGACCATTTGATCATTGACGCGGCTGTGCGTAACACGCCCCACAAGCCGAGGGCCTGCGACGCCGCGTCCCAGATGCGCATGGTGTTCTTCGGCCGGACCAGAGCCCAGAGAAGCCGCAGCGGATTGTAGAAGTACAAGTATGCCGCAACGATATTGAGCTGCTTTCGCCACGGCGCGCGGTGCCGGCTTGCCACGACGAAGTTCCCGCCGAGCACGTACGGCGGAATCGCCCGGCCGCCCACGCTCTCATACGCACGACCGCTGCGGTACAGCCCGTTGTAGTCGGGGGCGCCGGGCATGGGCACCGTCATCAGCACCTGGAGATCCAGTGCGCCGCGTCGGCGCAGCAGGCGAACCTGGTTAAGCAGGCCGTAATCCGACTTCCGGGTCAGAAGTGGCTGATCGTCGTGGTGCATGAGCATGGGCATTGGGCTGATGCCTGCCTGTCGAAGCAGGTCGAACAGTTCGAGGGTCCGCCCCTCGGACTGCCCTTTGCGTATCAGCCGGCCGGTGATGTCCTCAACGCCCAGCCACAGGGCCGTCATTCCGGCGCGTCCGGCCAGCGGGAGATGCTCCTTCATGGCGAGGGCATCCCGGACGGTTGCCTCGGTTCCCCACTTCACCGAATCTCGCCGGTTCGGCCCGGCCAGGCCGGAACGGGCAATCGCGCCAAGGACCTCGGCGGCGTGGGCGTGATCGTTGAAGAAGTTGCCACCGACCAGCGAGAAGTATCGAAAGCCGAATTCATCGGTCAACCGCCGCATTTCCTCGACGGTTTGCCGGGGGCTCTTTGTCCGGTGACGGCGCTGGTTGTATGCGGGGATAGGACAGTACGGGCAGGTGTACTTGCACCCTGCGGTCACCATCAAGGCCGCTATGGGGCTGTGTCGCCGGGCGTTGCGGCCCGACAAGGGACGCCTGCCAAGTGCAGCGCCTCGCCCGGGGGGCTCCAGCACTCTGAAGGCCGACGCCGGGTCGGGCAATTCGTCGAGGTCAGTCAGGAGCTTCTGGATCCCTGTGTCACTGAGTTCTTCGGGCAATTGGCGCGTGTCGCGCGAGTCCGCGCGTGCATAGACCAGGCCCGGAATATCGGCCAGCATCCCGCCGTGGCGCGCCCTGGCGAACGTTGCTCGAAGCCTCTCGTCGCCGCACCGGCAAATCAGCAATCGCTCCAGCAGCGCCAGCAGGACCGGCTCCTCGCCGGTAATCGCCACGTCGGCGGACCACGGATTGGACGGGTCCGCCCCGAACGCCGCCCACGGCTCGTATATCATCAGCGGTCCGCCGGCGACGATTAGCGGCCGCCGGTGGCTCGGCATTGTGCAGGCGTCCTCGATGAGCGCTTCGCACTGCCGCCGGTGTACCTGGAGGCTCGAAATCAGCAGCAGGTCCGGGATGCGCCCGTCCAGCCGGGCCGCCGAGGGGCGAATGTTCGGATTCCACTGCTGCAGCACCAGACGTGTTCGCGTGACTCCGGCATCGACCATTGCGGCGGCGATGGCGCGCGGTCCGGCCGGGGCCATGAGAACGTCGGCGTAGAGAAACGGCAGCATGCGCGTTCGATGGTCGTAAGCGCAGACGATGAGGCAGGAGACCCCGGCCGAAGGGGTCATTCCCCGCAACCGCCGTCGCAGGGCGGTGAATTCCCCTGCGGCGAGGAATTGATCCCCCGGCTGACGCAACGGCAGTTCCATGCGCTTGAACCGGAGTTGCCCGGATGCACTCCGACCTACGACCGTCGTGGGCCTCTTCGGAGATTCTATGACGGTCCTGGTGATCAGCAACTACTCCTTGGGCTCGGCCCAGCGGCATCGAGCCGCTGCCGGATAAGGCAAGTTGATGTCCGGCCGTCTCAACCCGTGGCCTTCGGACCCGCTGGGGGTTAGAATCACGTCTATGTTCAGTGTTCGCAAGGTTGCGGTCTTCCTGCCGAACTGGGTCGGGGACGTCGTGATGGCCACGCCGTCTCTGCGCGCGCTGCGGGCGCGGTTTGCCGACGCGCGTATCACGTACGTCGGTCGGCCGGCGGCACTGGCCACGCTGGCGGGCTCGAAACACGCCGACGACGTCATCTGCGACACCTCTGACTCACCGTGGCAGGCGGTCAACCTGCTTCGCCTCGCGCAGCGGCTGCGCCGCGAGCGGGTGGACCTGGCCGTGCTGCTGCCCAACAGCTTCCGCGTGGCATTGGCGGCCAGGCTCGGCGGGGCCCGGCGGATTCTGGGGTACGATCGGGATGGACGCGGCTGGATGCTCACCGACAAGCTCCCCCCGCCTCGCGGGGCCAACGGCAGGTGCGTCCCGATCTCCGCGCGGGATTACTACGCCGACCTCGTCGCCCTGCTGGGGGCCGATTCGCGCCGGCAGAGGATGTCGCTGCCCGTGCTGCCGGAGGACCAGGCGGCGGCCGACGCGATGCTCTCCGAGGCCGGCGCGGACGGGCGCGGCCCGGCGGTCATGCTCAACCCCGGCGCGAGCTTCGGCACGAGCAAGATGTGGGATGCCTCGCGGTACGCCGCCCTGGCCGACCTGCTGATCGAGCGCCGCGGCGCCCGGATCATCCTCAACGCCGCCCCGAACGAGCGCCACGTCGCCGCCTGGGTCGCCGCCGCGATGCGCAATGCGCCCGCGATCAGCTTCGCCGAGCGGACCAATACGTTGGGCTTGCTCAAGGCGCTGCTGAAACGCTGCGATCTGCTTGTCACGAACGACACCGGCGCGCGTCACCTGGCGGCCGCGCTTGGCATCGCCGTGGTGACGATCTTCGGCAGCACGGATCCGGAGTGGAGCCGCATCGACTACGCCCGGGAGCGGATCGTTCGCGTGGACGTCGAGTGCGGCCCGTGCCAGCAGAAGCTGTGCTCCCAGCCCGCCGGGCCGGCCTATCACCGATGCATGGAATCGATCTCGCCGGAGATGGTCCTCGGCGCGGCCGCCGAGCTGCTCGACGGCGGGGTGCGCCGCAAGAGGGGAGCGCGACCGTGACCGGCGAGGGCGCAGGGACGAGCCTGCTGCGGGCCCTTCGACGGGAAGGGCTGGATACCGTGGAGGGCGCGTTCGCCTACGCCGGCGGCGAGGACCTGGACAAGGCCGGCCTCGGCCGTCGTCGGCGGACGCGGCTGGAGATCACCGGCGACGACGGTCGCACGCACGGGTTGTACTTGAAGCGCTACGGTGGGGGGATCATGCCGGCCCTGCGCCGGTGGGCGAGACAGCGGCGGCGGCGCAGCGCGGCGAGGATCGAGTTCGAGAACATCGAGCGGGCGCGGGCCGTCGGCGTGCCGACCATGCGCCCGCTGCTCTGCGGCGAAGAGGCGTGCCCCCTCGGCGCCAAGCGGAGCTACCTGATCGTCACCGCCGTGCCGGGCGACGCGATGGAGCGCTGCTTCGAGGGCTTCCTCCGAAGGCACACCGGCGACGGGGAGGTGACGGCGGTCACGGTGAAGCTCGCCCGCCTGGTCCGCACGCTGCACGACGCCGGCCACGTGCATCGCGACCTCTACGCCTCCCACGTCTTCCTGGACGAATCGCCGGGCGGGGCTCAGCTCTACCTCATCGACCTGGCGAGGATGTTCCCGGCTCGCGTGCGGAGGTCCCGCTGGTTCGCCCGGGACCTGGCGCAGTTGAAGTGCTCCATGCCGGCGGCGTGGGTGGCGGGGTTCTGGGACGGGCTGTTGGCCGAGTACCTGCCCGGCGTCAGCCCGGCGGCAAGAAGGCGGCTCGACCGCGCGATCGACCGGAAGGCCGCCGCCATTCGCGAGCGGGCCGAACGGCGACGGGCGCGCAGCCAAGCGGGGCACCGACGATGAAGATCGCACTGGTCATCGAACGGTTCGATCCGTCCCGGGGCGGCCGAGAGGTCTCCACCGCCCAGATCGCTTCGGCACTCGCCCGTCGCGGCCAGGAGGTGACCATCTTCTGCCAAAGCTGCCGCGACGCCTGCGAGGGTGTTCGCGTGCTTCCCCTGAAGGCGCGGGGCCTGGACCGATCGGCCCGGCTGGCGAGCTTCGTCGAGTCGGTCCGCGGCGCGGCGGCGGAGGGTGGCTACGAGATCGTTCACGCGACCCTTCCGGTGCCCTGTGCGAACGTGTACCAGCCGCGCGGCGGGCTTGTGGGTGCCCAGGCGGCTGCGAGCCTGCGAAGGCGGCGGGGAGGCAGCCGCTTCGGGGCCACGCTGGCCCAGCCGCTCAACCACCGCCGCCGCAGGATGCAGCGCATCGAGCGGAAGCTCGTCGCGGACCCGCGGACGCTGTGCCTGGCCGTCAGCGAGATGGTCGCGCGGGAGTTCATGCACTACTACGCTCGCAGCCGGGACGTGCGCGTCATCTATAACGGCGTGGAGGTCCCCGACGTCGGCGCCGAGCAGCGAGCCCAATGGCGGCGCGAGTACCGCGAACGGGTCTCCGTCGCCCCGGGGAGCCCGATCTTCCTGACCGTGGCGAAGAACTTCGCGCTGAAGGGCGTGGCGGAGACGATCGAGGCCTTCGCGCAGTGGTACCATTCTCCCGAGGGCTCGCGCGGCGCCCGCTTGGTGGTTGTGGGGCGGAGCAAGGTGAGGCGCTATCGCCGCCTGGCGGCCAGGCGGAAGGTCGCCAAGCAAGTCGTCTTCGCCGCACCGGCGGAGAACGTCTTCCCGTGGTACGCCGCCGCCGACGTGTGCGTGCTGCTGAGCTGGTACGACCCGTGCAGCCGCGTCGTGCTCGAGGCCACGCGCTGGGGCATACCCTCGATCACCACCGTGTACAACGGGGCGGCCGAAGTGCTGGCCCGCGGGGCGGGAATCGTGCTGGGCTCCCCGCGAGACACGCCCGCCGTCGTCAGGGCCATGACGGAACTGACCGACGCCGACCGCCGCGCCGAGCGGGCCGGGGCGTGCCGGCAGGTCGGCGACCTGCTCGACATGGGCCGCCATGTCGATGAGCTTCTCGACGCCTACCAGGAGGTCGTCGAGCGAAGATGATCGCCAATCCATTCATCCTGCTCGTGCTGTTTCCGCTGGCCGCGTACGTCGTCGGCGCGACGCCCTTCGGCGTCCTCATCGCCCGGGCGCACGGCGTGGACCTTCGGAAAGTCGGCAGCGGCAACGTCGGGGCGACCAACTGCGGAAGGGCGCTCGGGGCGAAGTGGGGCTGCCTGTGCTTCGTCCTGGACGTCTCGAAGGGGCTGCTGGGCGTCCTGCTGGTCGGCTGGCTCGTGCGGTCCGACACGGGGCCGCCGGGGCTGCTCCAGCAGGCGGCCTGGCTGCTGACCGGCTGCGGCGCGATCGCCGGACACGTCTTCAGCTTCTACCTGCGGTTCCGCGGCGGCAAGGGGGTGGCGACGGCGCTGGGCGTCGTGCTGGGCGTCTGGCCGTACTTCACCTGCGCCGGCCTGATCGCCCTGGCCGTCTGGGTCGCCGTCACGCTCACCAGCCGGTACGTCTCCCTCGGAAGCCTCGCCGCCGCGGGGGTCTTCCTGCCGGCGTTCGTGGCGCTGAACTGGCCGCCGGGCGACCTCTGGCCGATGGGCGTCTTCGCGGCGCTCATGGTCGCCCTGATCATCGTCCGTCATCGAGCCAACATCTCCCGCCTCCTGAAGGGCACGGAGAACAAGATCGCAGCGAGTAGGCCCGAAACCGGGCCCGTGGAATAACGTATCTGACAAAGGAGATCTGACAAATGCTACGTCACGGGAACCTCATGCCGACCGCCGCCCTCGTGCTGGTCGTCGTGGCCGTCCTGGCCGGCCTGGTTGCCTCCATGCAGCCGGCCGGCGGGAAGACCGACATCCTCTTCGTCTGCGGCGGCGGCCATGACTGGAAGAACCACTTCCGCATCCTCACCGAGGTGCTCGACAAGACCGGCGACTTCAACGTCACCGCCTCCGAGGACCTCAACGAGCTGAAGGCCGAGAACATCAGGAAGTACGACGTCGTCCTGTTCTACGGCTCGGGGCTGAACTTCTCCGACCCGAACCAGGAGAAGGGCCTGTGCGACTTCGTCCGCGGCGGCGGCGGGTATGCCGGCGTGCACTCGGCCACCGACTCGTTCAAGAAGTCCGACGCCTACTGGGAGCTGGTCGGCGGGCGGTTTGCCGGCCACGGACACGGCAAGTTCAAGGTCTACATCCACGACACGGACCACCCCATCACGGCGGGCCTGGAGGACTTCGAGATCACGGATGAGACCTACAGCCACCGATACCACAAGAACGTCTGCATGCGCAGCCTGGTCCGCATGAACCAGGGCAAGGACCGCCAGAGCATGGGGTGGGTGCAGGACTACGGCAAGGGCCGCATGTTCTACACGTCGCTGGGTCACGGCAGGGAGGCCTGGACCAATCCCCACTTCCAGCGCCTGGTCGTCCGGGGCATCTACTGGAGCGTCCGGCGAAAGTGCAAGAACCCGTAAGGCCTGCGGGCCCGGCTATCGGAAGATCAGCCGTCTTCGAAGGCGGTCGATGAGGCGGGCGAGCTGTGCGTCTCGCGGCTGGACGTCGCGCAGCCTCCCCAGGGCCTCTTCATATCGGCCCCACTGCTCGAGACCCACCGCCTGGTAGTACTTCGCCGTCGGGCTGCGGAGATCGTCGGGGGCGGTTTGGTCTAAGAACGCAGGCACGAGGCGGCTGGAGCCTGTCTTCAGCCCCACGGCGTCGCAGCAGGCCTTCCGGAAACGGACCGTCGGCGGATGGGCGCCCTGCCGTTCCGCCTGCACGTAGGCCCGGCGCGCCTCATCCGGCCTGCCGCGGTTCAGCAGCATGTCGCCGAGGGCGAGGCGGTTTGCGGCTGTGGCGGGCGCCGCGCGGAGCTCCGCGATGGCCTGTTGGATCAGTCCGACGTTCGGGGCCGACAGGGCATAGGCACGCTCGGGCAGGGGCAGGTCGATGGACCGTGCTCGTTCGCGGCTGACGCGGGCTTGTCCGGCGATGCGCCCGTGGAGGGCCCCGTAGGTCTCGCGCTGCCTGGCGGGCAGACCGGCGGGGATGTTCTTCAGGATCCCGGCCGCGGCGAGTTCGGCCGCGTCGAGCTGGCGGGCGCGGATCAGGGCATCGACGTGCTGCTCGGCGAAGCGGCGCGTGTTCTCGTCGGCCAGGTCGGTCAGGTCGAGCTGCCGGTACAGGTACAGTGCCCGCGCGGAGTGGAAGTCCAGCGGCACGGCCGCAGAGGGCGTGACGTCCTCCCGGAGGGCGCGCTGCTGGTGGGCCTGGGCGAGCATGCCGGTGACGACGGGGCGGTCCACGAGGCCGTCCGCCAGGGCCGCGGTGAGGTAGCGGATCGACAGGAGCGTACATCGCTGGCGGTGCAGGTCGGCCGGGTCGAACGCCGACGTCGGGCTTTGCCAGCCGAGCCAGAGGAACATGGCGCCGAGCGGGTAGTAGACGGGCGGCGGGTTCTGGCGCCACCAGCGTCGCGGCTGGGAGGCAATGCCCCGGACCTGCCAGTCCTCCCGGAGCGGCCGGTCGAGCTCATGCAGGTTGGACTGTGCCGGCAGGGGCGCGGCGCGAGGCCCCGCCGCAGAAGAAGGGCGCCAGTCGCTCCGCGCGAAGCACGCTCCTGTCGTGTCCACGAACAGCAGGCGGAACCGCTCGCCGGCCGACAGCGCGGTCAGGTGGTCTCGCGACAGCCCCCGCACGAAGAAGAACCGAAGTGGCTCCGGCAGCTCGGCGCTGCGCGCGCCCTGGTGCGTCCGCAGGGCCTGCTGAATTCGCCCCTGGCTGAGGTAGCGCTGGAAGGAGTGCGCTTCGAGCCGCCCGTCCATCCACACGCGGCGGGGGCGGCTGTGATAGATGAACGTGCCGGCGTCGCCCCAGTTCCCGCAGAAGATCGCGCCGCGCGCATCGAGCCTGCCGAGGCGGCGGGCGACGTCGATCGGGTAGTTCGGGCGATAGAGGCCCGCACCGAACCGGCGGCGAAGCTGGCGCATGCGGAACGGCCATTCGCTGGCCCAGACGGCGGCTGCTGCGGCGGCTAGGGCGATGGCGGCGAGGTTGAGGGCGATGGTGAGACGGGATGGGCGCGAGGCAGTAGGCATCCCGGCCTTTCGCTCCCGCTTCCCGGGGGGCTCAAGACCGGGCGTCTTGGCGAACCGCCGGAGAATCGCTCCGCCGTGGAGGGCCAGGAGGTACCCGCAGACGGGGGCCGCTAGGGCCACGTTTCGCCTCGCCAGCGCCGCCAGTACGGCGAAGCCGGCAAGCCAGAGCACGTGCCCGACCGGCAGGCGCCGCAGGTTCATCGCACACGCCGCGGCCGCGGGGACGAGGATCGCGATGCCCAACGCCAGGTGATACGGCGACTGCCACGTCGGGAGGAACTCGGAGACGCCCTGCGTGAAGGCGGCCGTCCGGCCCGAGATGCGCGTCCACAGCAGCAGCGGCTGCGCGGCGGCCTCGAGAGGCCAGGGCGACAGGAGGCAGGCGACCGTGGCCGCCACGAGAGGCGCCAGCGCCCGCCGGGTGGGCAGGTTCCCGGCGCACGTGCGGCCGAGGCCCCGATCGACCGCCGCACCGATCGTGACCGACCACAACAGCGCCGCCCCGAGCACGTACAGCCCGTGCATGTTCACCCACAGGACCATGACCACCGGCAGGAGCCACAGGCGCCTGGGAGACCCGCCGCGGCGAACGTGCTCCGTCAGCGAGATGGTGACGGCCAGAAAGAGCATGGTGAACGCCTCCGGCCGCACGCGCATGCGCGTCTCCATCACGGCGATGGTGAGCAGACCGCAGAGAACCAGCCAGGCGGGCGGGACCTCTCGACGCAGGGCCAGCGCCAGGACGGTCACGGTGGCCGCCGCCAGGACGGCCTTCATCACGGTCAGGGCCTCGAAGCCCCCGGCGGCATGGACAGCCGCGACGATCACCTGGAACAGCCAGTGGACGTTGATCCATCGCGGGAGCGGATCGACGCTGAAGGGGTCGATGTCGAGCACGCGATGGTTCTCGAGCATCCATTCGCCGCTGGCGAGGTGCCAGAAGACGTCGAAGTTGTACACGCTCGTCAGACACGACACCGCGGCCGTCAGCGCCAACGTCACCACAGCCGCGACAAACCATCGCCGCCGGGGCGAAGTGGACAGGTCAATTGCCTGGGCTGGAGCGTCTGGTGACGACATGAGGAGAATCTAGCGTTCCCCGGCGCCGCGGGCAAGCGGCGGGATCACGCGCCGCCGCCGGCCGCATCGCTACAGGGGATACACACGCGGCGGGGCGCCGGTGTATCATCTGGCTGCTCACCCACAGAGGAGCCCCAGCGATGGCCGAGGAATCCATCCGGTTGATCGAGCCCTGCATGGCCCTGCGGGAGGCGTTCGTCGAGTACGTCGAGGAGTTCCGCCGGGCGGGCGAGAGGTTCTGGCAGCAGCGGCGCGGGCAGGTGCGCAGCGACTTTGCCGGGTTCCTGCGCGAGCTGCGCGACCGGGCCGCCGGCGCGAACGTCCCGTCCGATCGCGTTGGCGACACGCACTGCTGGCTGGTGCGAGGAGAGCGCATCCTGGGCGTCGTTCGCATCCGCCACAGGCTGACGGAGAAGCTCGCCGTCGAAGGCGGCCACATCGGCTACGACGTTCGCCCGTCCGAGCGGGGCAAAGGCTACGCCAAGCGCATGCTCGCGATGGCGCTGGAGAAGGCACGCGATCTGGGCATCCGGCAGGCCCTGGTCACGTGCGACAAGGACAACGTCGCCTCCGCTGGCGTGATCCGGGCCAACGGCGGACAACTGCACTCGGAAGTGCCCTCCCCGCACACCGGCAAGCTCGTGCAGCGATACTGGATCCACCTCGCCGGCGGCGACGGCGCCCGCGCGGAGAACAGCGACCTGCTCGCATTCCGCCGGACGGAGAGACCATGAAGCGCGCAGTGATATTCGACCTGGGGAATACGCTGGTGTCCTACTACACGCGCGAGCAGTGGCCCGCCATCCGGGAGAGGGCCATGGGCGAGGTGGCGGCCTGCCTCGGTCAGCGAGGCATGCTCCGCGTGGACGCGGCCGATCTGCCGGCCCGCGTGGCCGCCGAGCGGGGCGTGGGCGATCTGCCGCCCGACGTCGCCGCCAAGCGCAGCCGGGGGGACGTTCACCGCGTCCGCCCGCTGGAGGGGCGCCTGGCGAGGATCTTCGACCTGTCGCCGCAAGAGATGGAAGGCGAGCTGGCCCCGGAGCTGTGCCGGCGGTTCATGGAGCCGATCTTCGCGACGGCCAGGCGGTATGACGACGCCCTGCCCACGCTGGCGGAGCTTCGCCGCCGCGGCGTGCTGACGGGCATCCTCTCGAACTCCCCCTGGGGCAGCCCGGCGGAGCTGTGGCGGGAGGAGCTCGCGCGGCACGAACTGGACACGGCCGTGGGCGCGGCCGTCTTCTGCCGCGACGTCGGCTGGCGAAAGCCCGCGCCGCAGGGCTTCGCCTTCATCATGGACAAGCTGCGCGTCACGGCGGGCGAGTGCCTCTTCGTCGGCGACGATCCCCGGTGGGACATCGCCGGCCCCCGCGCGGTCGGCATGGACGCCGTCCTCATCGACCGCGACGGCGCGGCCGGCGATGCCGGCGCCATCCGCAGTCTCACGGAAGTGCTGGATTCGTGAAGCGGCCCCGCCTCGCCGCCTGTTTGGTCTCATCGAAGGCCGGCGGCGTTTCGCTGGAGGCAAAAAACCGAAGCTGCCGCTATAAGTACCTATATAGCCGCTAGTTATAGCGAAAAGTTCAAAAAATGGGTTTGTTTCGTAAAAACACTTATCGCAACTTTCCCGGGTATTTGCCTGCTCTGATCGAGTCTCGCCCCAAGTGTGCCTGCCGCTACCATTATATACACTAAACGCGGCGATGCAACTTATTATTTCAAAATTATATTAAAAATCTCCATGATGACCAACAGCCTCCACGGCCTGTCGGGACGTTCGTGGCCCCGGGCAAGGTCCGGTCAGCCGCGTGGGCCACAAGCGGCCTTGCGCCGCGTCGGGATGGCGTTGTGCGGTTTTCCGTCCAAATGGCCGCGATGTGTGCGAGAATGTTCCCTGGCGTTCCGTAACGATTGTTTCTGTGATCTTTTAGCTCCGGAGGAGCGGACGCTGATAGCCCAGGGCGCCGCGGCGCTGTTTGCCGCAAGCCCTGGGTTTGCAGGGCGTGTGTTTCCCGGAAGGCCGGCAGGGGTGGCCGTACCTCACGGTCGCCCCATACGAGGCTCCGCACAAAGGGTGACGCCTACCCAGGGCTCCCTCCGATCGCCCTGGGCTACCGACGTACCGCCCCATACGGGGCGAAGAGGAAACCTCCCGGGATTTGTCCTCGCGCACGGACGCACCGCGGCGATCTTTCGTCCTTGACGGCTGGCCGCAGGGGCGGTCTGATGGCCTCCGGTGGAGCACGGCGCGGGCTTCGCCCGCAGACCATTGCGAATTGCGGATTGCGGATTGCGGATTTGCATACCCGCGGGCATGGGCGGGAAGTCGGGTCGGGGCGCGCGGCGGAAAGGGGTCTTCTGTGTCGGAGAGGGAACAGCATGAGGCAGCCGGCCCGGCCGGCGCGGCGCATCGGCGGCGAACCGCGCGGGCGGCGCTGCCCGCCGCGCTCCTGGCCGTCGCGGCCTTCGCCGGGTGCATCCGCAAGCCGGAGGTCCATCTCAGCGACATCAGGATCTCCGGCATGAGCTTTCGGAAGATCGACCTCATCTGCGCGTTCAAGGTCCTGAACCCCAACGTCTGGGACGCCCGGCTGAGCGATTTCGATTACACCCTCTCGGCCGCCGGCCAGGAGATCTCCCGCGGCGCGGCGCCCAAGCCGATCCCCAAGGTCCCGGCCCTGGGAAGCGCGATCGTCCCGGTCGCCGCGTCGATCGAGCTTGCCGAGGTCGCCCGCGTCGTGCGGGCCTATCGCCGCGGCGGGCCGATTCCCTACTGCCTCTCGGCCCGCCCGGTCTTCAGCGTGGCCGGCCTGCCCGTCCGCGTGACCATGAACCACATCGGCCAGCTTCCCCGCCTTGAGCCGCCGAAGTGGCGGCTCAAGGACGTCTCCCTGCGCAGGGCGCCCCGGCGGGCGATCCTCCTGACGTTCGAGATCGAGAACCGCTGCGGCCTGGACCTCGTGCTGGAGGGCTTGAGCGGCCGCCTCACTCTCGGCGGCGAGACGATCCTCCAACTGGACCAGCCTTCCGTGACCGAGCTGCCGGAAGGCCAAAAGGTGGACGTCATCGTCCCCGTCCGCATCGGCCTCGCCGGCGCCGCCAGGGCCGCAACGGAGGCGGCCCTCAACCGCCGCGACCTCAAGTTCGACGGCGACTTCCGCCTGCAACCGCCGCCCTCCCTTCGCCAGTTGCTGCTGGGAAAGCCATCTCAGCGCTGAGGCGCCACCTATGCCAGCCGGCCGGCCTTCCAGCCCGCCGGGCCACGGAGTCAGGCCGGGCGGTCAGGGGCCGGGGGCCTGCAACTGGCGGACGCAGAGCTTGGAGGGTCCCTGCGACGGTGAGGCTCTCGGTGAAGCGCAGGATGGGAGTTCGCTCCGGCCCCCTTTGCCCCCACCGCATTTTTTTGGAAAAAAGGTTTGACGCAACAGAGGCCTTGTCTATCCTACGGTTGCCTACGCTCGGCCAGAGGCGTTCCGGGATACCTAGACATCGAATCCTGATTGGTCGATCTAAGGGCAGTCTCAGGAGCGGTTTGCGGTTGGGGCTTGACATACAGAACCTACCGTGGTATAATGTTTTATGACGTCAGGCAGAGGGATGATCGGGTTTGGACAGCCTGAAGCGCTAGGTCTCCAACGGATTGGAGCGATGACCATGACTGCCTACCTATCATGCAAGGGTCGTGCGGGACAGTTCACCGGCGAATGGGCCATTAGTGGAACGACCCACGCTGGGACCGAGTTCTCCTTGTTCGCGCGCGACGAGCGTGTCGAGCGCGACGAGCGTGTCGAGCGCGAGAACCCATCACCGACCGATGATGCTGCGGCGGTTTGGCTCCGGGTCGATGTGTTGAAGACCGATGAGCGTAGAGCGCTGGTGCGGCTTCCAGAGCAGACTTTTGAGAACGGGCGTACGATCACCGTCGACCGCAGGCAAATCAAGGATCAATAGTCACAAGAGTCCGACTGAGGGGACAAGCGTAGCAGATGATTCTGTCTAACGTGGAGCTTTTTAAGGCTCTTGATGACGGGCGACTTGTCATTGATCCGGAGCCTTCGCCTCGCGAACCTAGCCTCGACCATCCTGACTCCCCGTTCGACACCCATTCCGTCGATCTCCGCTTGGCCGACCAGATAGTGGTGCCAAAAGAGGGCCAGTTGGTGTACGATGTAACCCAGCCCGGCAAGATCGCTGACACGATTTCACGTCACTCGAAGACAGTAACCATCACAGACGAACAGCCCTATATCTTGAAGCCGCGGAAATTCGTGTTGGGAAAGACGCTTGAGGCAATCTCTCTGCCGATCGACCAGACGCGTGAGACCTGCTTAGCGGCACGTATTGAGGGCAAAAGCAGTCGAGCCAGATTCGGGATACTCATCCATTTCACCGCTCCAACGGTCCATCCCGGCTGGGCAGGGCCTCTCACGCTCGAGATCATCAACCTCGGGCCGACGAGTTTCGCCCTAGTCCCTGAGATGCGTATTGCTCAGCTTATCGTCGAGGAAGTGAGGGGGATTCCACTGGAGGCCGCCCCCAGCGAGTTCCAGGGACAGAGCACACCCGAAGGCCACTAAGCCGTTCTGTTCCATGAACGATCCGCACGGTCCATCCTTCGACCCTCGGCCACAAGGTTACCGCTGCTCCTTCCGCTTCTCCGCCGGCGGGTCGTGCCGGTCCCGTATCGCGCGTACCCGGTACTGCAAGTGGGCCAGCTCGTAGATTCGATCTTGTAGCCTGCGGATCAGCCGTTCCAACTCCGGCATGTTGGCGTCCACGTAATCGAACAGCCCCTCGGCCTGGCCCTGTTCGAGCCGGGCGATGAACGGCTGGCAGTCTTGTGGTGGTAGGCCGGTGGCGACGGCTGGTTCAACTATCGTCAGACGCTTCCAACTCACCAACAGCCTCAAACCACTCGTTGAGGTATGCGAAGAAGCCCTTGGCGAGTTCGTAGGCGCCATCCGCAAGCCGCTTGTTCGAGAAGCGGCTGTCCCACCTAAACGTGACGCTTGTCCTCCCTGGCGTCAGGATGTATGACACTCTCAGAGACGGCGCATTCCTGCCCGGATAGGCATAGACCTGTTTGCCCTCATCCTCGGCCTGAAGGTCGTACCCTGCCGCCAGAATGCGGGGCCTTAGTATGTCCGGCAGCTTCGGGAAGAAGCCCGCCTTCTCCCACGTGCTGGTGTATATCACCATTGGCGGTCTCGATCAGGAGTCGGATACTCCGTCGTTGGGGGCCTCAAGCTCGCCGACGGCCCCGATCCACTCGTTCAGGTATGCTTTGAGGTCCTTGGCAAGGGCGCGGGCGTATTGGGTCATCTCGTCAAGATACGCGCGGGGGCAGTCGGAGCTGTCCCAGAAGAACGTCACCTCCGTTCTGTGCGGCAGAAGGATATACGTAACGGTCAGGACCATCGACCCAACCATCCTCCCTGTGCCAAGAACGGATTCCTTCATGCCCGGCCTAGCATATGCCTGCTTGCCCTCGTCCTCACACTGAAGCGAGTACCCGTCAGCAAGAACCCGTGGCTTGAGCAGGTTCCGGACATCGGGGAAGAACCCGGCCCCGTTCCATGTATCTGTGTGAACTTTGGTCATTCCGCCTCTCGCGCGGGGCCAGCATTCTCCAACAGCCGCGTCCGGCCGTCAGAGGGCCACGTGGCCCAGGGCCTTCTCAATGTCGCTCAATACTTGAATGACGTCCGCCGCCGACTCCTCAAAGACTTTCTCTGCTGCGTTATTGTCTTCTGCAATCCAGGCCTCAACATCGTGGAGCAACTTCTCCTTCGGTTCCCTCCTGTCGCGCGGATTGGGCATCTCCTTGATCTTCAGAAACCGTTCTTGGAAGTCCGGCGGGTAGTACTCCTCGAAATCGTGCTTCGACCATTGGACGAACTGTTCTTTTCTCCACCCAGAGCCGGCATACGTGTCCTGCATCGCCTCGATTATCTCGCGTTCTTTATCTCCAGCGTCCAAGATGACCCAAGCCCGGTTCTTGTAGACTTGCTCCAGATGCAGGAACGCAAACAGCCCGTTGTAGTCCGCGAACCGCTGCTTGGCTTGACTCATGGACACGGCGGAATATGTCCTAAGCCGACCGCAAAGGCTTGGGACAAACCAAGGGATGAGATACTCGCGGATGATCTTCTCGGCAGACGATTCCTCCAAGATCAGCCATCCCTTCCAGAGCCCATAGTCACCAAACTCATATCCCAGTTTCCCAAGGACCTCTAGCCGCTCCTCCACGCCTTTCCCCAGCTCATCCACGGTGGATGTGGGGATGGCATGATCGAACTTCATGTCCACCCAAAACACCTTGGCATCAGCAAGCGCTCCCAAGGCCTTCAGCACAATATGGGAATGCGTGGTAACGACGAACTGATTATCCTCGGCCTTCCTGGTGATGAGCTCAAGAAGCTGTTTCAACGCCTTGGGGTGTATGTCGTCTTCCAATTCTTCGATTACGAACAGCTTCCCCGAGGTAGTGGCGAGTTGAGCGATGAGGGCCAGGATGTTCATCGTTCCGCCGCTCATCGCGGTGAGCGGGATGTTGGTATCTTGGTCTATTGTGTAGACAGCACGCCTGCCTTTGCCGGCATAGACTGCGGCAATCCTGCAACCTAGGATTCTCTGGCATGCGTCCATATAGAAGCGTTGAACGTGCTCAATAGTCGAGCTGGCGGCCGTGTCGATCTTGGCATGGAGGTTGCGAAGATCAGCATACACCGTAGTCGCTGCAATAGGGGTCGCGTCATCTTGCAGCGTGGCAACTCTGCGATAGGAGAGAAATGGACAGATGAAGTTCTTGCGCTCCCTGGCCGGAATCCTAGGGCAAATCTTTGCCTTACCGCCTTGGTTGCCCATCAAGACGATTCGCGGTTCGTTCCCGGGTTTTTCGTACCACAGCTTGCTGAATCCTGGGAAAAACGCCCGGATGCGATCAGCTAGCTCGACCTCGACCTTAACCGGTCCAGCCTTGATTCGGATATCATCGGGACGTAAAGTAGGAAGTTCCTCCTGTAGACCAAGTAAGGGCAGGAGGATCGTAGACTTACCAGAGTTGTTCGGGCCGACAAGCACGTTCACTGTCTTGGAGAATTCGATGGCCTGGTCAATAAAGGAACGAATGTTCAGCAATCGGAGTGCTTTGACCCACATGGCGTCTGCCTAACAACGAACCACTTGGCATTGTCCGGAGATGCTGGCCCCGTGTCAAGATGGAATAATCCGCCCGGTCGCCTTGCATCACGGGGCGGCTACGCCCATATGGTGCGAAACCCCGCCGGCTTGACCGTGCCCGGCGGGCGGGCCGCCCCCGGCCGCGCCGGGCAAGTTGTCTTTATACCGACTGTGGCGCCGGTGCCGCGCGTGGCGGGCGGTCACGGGGCGGGGGCGTGTAATTGGTGGGCGTAGGCGGTGGGGGGCTCGGCCTTGGCGAAGACGGCTACGGCGACGTGATGGGCGCCGGCGCCGAGGAGCGCTCGCGTGGCCTCGTTGACGGTCGCGCCGGTGGTGGTGACGTCGTCGACGAGCAGGACGTTGGCGCCGTGGAGGGTGGCGGCCGAGCGGACGGCGAACGCGCCGCGGACGTTCTCGGTCCGGCGGCTGCGCGGCAGGTGGGTCTGGGGAGGCGTGTTGCGGGTGCGGATCAGCTCGCCGCCCAAGGGCAGCTTCAGCCCGGCGGCTACGGAAGCGGCGATCGACCGGGCGTGGTCGAAGCCCCGCCCAAGGCGGCGGAGCCAGTGCATCGGCACGGGCAGGACGACGTCGAAGTCGCCGCCCGTCCAGTCGGTGGCGATGCGCCGGGCCAGCAGGCCCGCCAGGCGCCGGCGAAGCCGCTGGCGGCGGCGGTACTTCAGGTCGCGGATGGCGCGGCGCAGGCAGCCGGTGTAGGGCCCGAGGCGGAAGACGCGGTCGAAGCGGCCGAGTGCAGACGAGCAGCCGCCGCAGCCGTCCTCGCGGACCGGCACGTTCGGGCCGAGCGTCTGGCCGCAGCGGGGACAGAACGGCAGGGCCACCAGGGACAGCAGCTCGAGGTTGCACTGGACGCAGAGCCCCTCGGCGGCGACCTCGGCCGCGCCGCACGCGGCGCAGACGTCCGGGAGAAGCAGGTCGGCCGCGCCGGCCAGGCACGCGCCAACGCCTCTCGACAGGGGCCCCGTCAAGCGCCTCATCCTTCCCGTTGCTCCTTACGCAGGTACGTCCCGCGGTCGGATCGGTCGGATCGGCCTCATTGTAAAGGTCTGTTCGGGCGCCCGCCAGGGCGAAGCCGCCGGGGGACCTTTGCACTGGCAGCGGTCGGGCGCGGGGCCTATAGTCTGGACCCATGGCGAGATCGAAGGCGGTGAGCCCGACGCCGGGCGAGGTGGAGGGGCACATCCTGAAGCTCCGGGAGGATCATCCGCGCCTCGTGCGTGTGGACGCGGCCGGCAGGTCGCAGCAGGGGCGGGGCATATACGCCGTGACGGTCACGTCGCCGACGGCGGGCGACGACGACAAGCAGCACGCGCTGATCGTCGCCGGGCAGCACGGCAACGAGGAGAGCGGGCGGCTGCTCGCGCTGGCGACGCTGGACTGGCTGGTCTCCCGCGCCGGCGGCGAGACGCGGAGGAAGCAGCGGGTCGTCGTCGTGCCCTGCGTGAACCCCGACGGCGCCGAGGCGGACGCGCACCTGACGCCGTCGGGCGCGGCGCCGAACCTGGACCACGGCCCCGGCGGGGCGGTGAGCCCCGAGGGCGCCGCCGTCGAGCGAATCGCCGAGGCCATCGAGCCGGAGCTGTTCGTTGACATGCACGCCAGGGGCTACGCCGGGTGCAGCTACGGCATGGTCCTGTACCCGGGGACGAAGGTCTACACGGAGGATGACAACGTGCTCCACGCGATCGCCGCGGAGATGGCCGCCGCCGGCGAGAGGGGGGGAATCCCGCAGGTCGCGCACCCGCTGACCTGGCCGGGCTGGGGCGGCGACGAGCCCGACCACCCGAGCACCACGCGGTACGCGTATCGGCGGTTCAAGTCGCTCGTGTTCCTGACCGAGACGTGCGAGGACAACAGCCAGTCGTACCCCGCCGCCGCCCGCGTCGCCAGCGGGCTGGCCAAGATGAAGGCGCTGCTGGCCCACGGCAACCGGCGGCATCCGAAGCTGTACTACAGCGGCTATCCGTGCTGCGTCGTGGCGGGGATGTTCCTGTCGGGGATCGTCGCGGTGGGCCCGACGGCGGCGGCCCGCCGGGCCAGCCGCGTGGCGGCCTGGAGGAACGTCGCCGGCTTTCGCCGGCTCGAACGGCGCACTCCGGAGAAGGCCAAGGTCAAGCGGCTCGTCCTGGCCTACGACGGCCGGCCGCTTCCGGCGGGCGCGGGCGTCCAGACCTTCGCGAGGGGCAGGCTCGCGGTCAGGAGCGTCCGGCTTCGGGGCCGGCGTCTGAGCAAGTCCGAGACGGACGGCTACTACACCTTCCGCGACGGGTGCTCGACGTTCGTCGTCGTGGCGATCGCGGACCTCCAACCGGGCGAGTACGACATCGAGATCCGGTACGCGTGATCAGCCGGGCGGCTGCACGGTCGCCGGCGCGCTGTACGGCCCGGGGTTGCAGAAGTAGTCGTCCGGCGGGAAAGCGCGGGCGGGTCGCCTTTCCATGCGGATGTCAGTGGCCCGGGGAAGGGCGCGTGATTACAATCTGAGCTGGGTCGGTGAGTCAGGGCGATCAACGGGCCGTGCGTGGTTCAGGGTTGCTCGGACGCTCGTTTAGCGGGCGACGGCACGTCGCCCGGAGGTGCGAAGTCGCCCGGAGGCGGGCCTGCGGCCCGCCGCTAAACCATAGACGCGAGCTCGCCGCTAAACCATAGACGCGAGATCGGCGCTGAACCAAGGATGCGAGACTTCTCCTCCGCCCGCTGATCTACCTGGCGGACCAGAGCAAGTACACCGTCAGCATCGGCCTGGCCATGTTCCGCACGCAGTACGGCAGCGAGTACGGGCAGATGATGGCCATCGCGACGCTGATGGTGATTCCGATCATCGTGCTGTTCTTCTTCGCCCGGAAGACGTTCAATCAGGGCATCAAGACCGGCGGGATGAAGATGTGAGCGCCGTCGATTTCGCCTTTGACCTGTCGGGCCCTTGTGCGTCCAGGTATATGTGATGACGATTGGCGACCTGGGACGACGCGGCGTGTTCGGCGGCAGAGCCTTGGCTGGGTGAAAGCGAACGTCGAGGCGGATCGGGCCAGTGCGAGATGTCCTCGAAACGCATCTTCCGCATGTTTATCGGTTCGCCCTCCAGTTGGCGGGCGACCCGGACGCCGCCCAGGACATCGCCCAGGAGACGATGCTCCGCGCCTGGCGATGGCGGAATCGCCTGCGCGAGCCCCGGGCGGCGAAGCGCTGGCTGCTCACCGTCGCGGCCAACATCTGGCGCGACCAACTGCGGCGCAGGAGAGCACATCCCGTCGGCGCGATGCCCGAAGCGCCCCAGCCGCCTGCGGACGAGGCGCCGCCCGGCCGGGCCCTGATGCATGGTGAGGCCGTCGAGTGGGTCACGCGGCGAATGGCCCGGCTGCCGCCGCGCCAGCGACAGGTCCTGTACCTGCGGGCCTTCGAGGAACTGGCGCTACAGGAGATCGCGGGCATGCTGTCGATCAGCGTGAACGCCGCCAAGGCGAGCCTGGCCGCCGCGCGACGGACGCTGCGCCGGGAGCTGAGCGAATACGACCCCGCCAGGGAGAGACGTCGATGAGCGAGAAGCCGGGCGACGTCGACCCGCGGATCGAGCGCGACCCGAGAGACGCGCTGCTGGACGAGCTGCTGCGTGCCGCCGCCGCAGAGCCCCAACCGCTGCCGCCCGGGCTTCTCGACGACGTCGAGCGCTTCGTCGCCGGCCGATGTCGGCGGCGGCGTCGCAGGATGCTGGCGGGCGCGGCGGCGGCCGTCGCGCTGCTCGCTGCCTGCTGGCTGGCCACGCGAGCGATCAACCCGACGCCGACCGGCGGTCCCTCGCCCGGGCCGGTGCCGATGGTCGCGCGCGCGGCCTCGGCGCCTGCGGGGGAAGTCACGGTCAGCGCGGGGCCGGACACCATTGTCGTGCCCGTGCGCCGCGGGCATCCCAAGGTAACCATCTACCGGCTGTACGCTACGGTCGGGCCCGGACAGCCCGAGCGCAGATGATCTCGACCATCGCCCGTATGCATGCCATTGAAGGAGAAGACCATGAGATGGGAAACGACGACGAACAAGCGACCCTTGCTGGCTGCCTCCCTGGCGGCGTGCCTGCTGGGCCTGTCCCTGCCGTCGGCGGGGGGCAAAGCTCCCGCAAAGAAGAATGACCGCGAGCCGCGTTCCGGCGCGGACGACGCAGCCGACATCGTGCGGATCTACGCGCTGATAAACACCGACAGCCGCGCGGCGATGGACATTCTGAACCCACTCCTGGCGGGGACAAGCAAGGGCATTTGGCTCGTGCCGGACACGCGGACCAACTCCCTGATCGCGCGCGGCACGGCCTCGACCCACCAGAAGATCGAGCAGCTCCTGAAGGCGATCGACAGGCCGCGGAAGCCGGTTGCCGGGAAGGAAATGCTCGTCAGTGTGTACCCGCTGCGCTACGCCGAGGCGGGCGGAGTGGCCAAGGCGATCGCGCCCCTCATCGAGCCGGTGGGCAAGGTCACGGCAGACGCGGCCACGCGCTCGCTGGTCGTCAGCGCGACGGCCGAGCTCCATGATACAGTGGCAGAGGTCATCGCGCAACTCGACACGAAGCCGCGGGACACCGGGGAAGAGATGATCGTACAGGCCTACTCGCTGAAGCACGCCAAGGCGGACAAGCTGGGCGCGGCGGTCTTGCCGCTGCTGGGGCCCCGAGGGACCCTCTCCCGGGATACGGAGCGCAACCTGCTCATCATCAAGGATGCCGGCGACGTCCAGCAAACCGCCGCCAGGCTCATCCAGATCCTGGACGTTCCCGCGGCGGCGGGCGCCCTGACGGCGCGGCGGGTGCGTGTGGTGTGGCTGGTGTCGGGCCTGGAGGGCGAGGCGAAGGCCACGCGCAAGCTGCCGCCGGACCTGAAGGAGGTCGAGGCCGAGCTCGCCAAGACGGGCGTCGAGGACCTTCGGGTCGTCGCTCAGTTCCTGGCCGGCTGTGTGGGCACGGAGGAGTTCCGCGCGAGCGGCGAGGTCGAGGGCCCGTGCCGGGTCAGCGTCCAGGGGCAGTTCGTCGAGCGATCCGCCTCGGCGGTCGCCCTGAAGATCGCGATCACCGCCGACCAGCTGAGGGCCGTGGCCGGCGAGGACCAGTACGTGGAGATCGCCACGGTCGACACCACGATCACCGCGCCACCCGGGCACGCGGTGGTCCTGGCCATGTGCCCCATGGTCGGCCCCGCGGGCGCGATCACCTCGGTCTTCGTCGTCATCACGTCCGAAGGCAAGTAGCCGCAGCGCGCCCGCCGGCGTCGCGGCCCCCGTTGACCGGCCGGAGCGAGAAGCGTATAGTCCCCGCGCGGTATGGGCACGCTGCTTGCCGCGCTCCCGGCGTTCGGTGCGTCGAGGGGGGCGGTGAGAGGGACCGCGAGGCCATGAGTGACCGTCCCAACCTGCTGTTCGTCTTCGCCGACCAGATGCGCGGCATGGACGTGGTCAAGAAGGAGCAGCCCTGGGAGGAGGTGGCCGGGCCGGACAGCGTCCTGCTGCTCGAGCCGGTCATCGTCGATCAGGGCGCCGCCCAGGGCGTCCGCGAGTGGCGCGGCCTGCGGACCAAACGCTACACCTACGCCCGGTGGTATGACGGGAGGCCCTGGCTGCTGTACGATAACGAGGCCGATCCGTATCAGATGAGCAACCTCGTCGATTCACCGGAGCACGCCTCCGTGCGGACCGAGCTGGAGCGGGAGCTTGACGCGCGCCTGGCGGCGACCGGCGACCGCAGCCTCTCGTGGCAGGAGACGATCCGCAGCCTCGGCCTCCAGCGGGAGTGGGCCCGGCGCGAGCGATACATGCACCCCAATGCCCCCCGGTTGCTGACCGGGCCGGCGGGAGGAGCATTGCGATGAGATCAACGACGCACGTGTACGCGGCGATCAGCCTCGTCCTTGCTGCTTCGGCGGCGCCCGGTGGCCGGACGCTCCACAACGGCATCGTCCTGCCGGAGGCCTGGCCGCCGAGACGCAGCAAGCTCTCCCGCGAGCCCATGCCCGTGCCGTACCTGAAGGCGCCGCCGAAGGTCATCCCGATCGACGTCGGCCGCCAGCTCTTCGTGGACGACTTCCTCATCGAGACGACGACGCTCAAGCGGACGTTCCACCTGGCCGAGTACCACGCGACCAACCCAGTCGTCACCTACGACAAGCCGTGGGAGAAGCAAGGCCGGGCGCCCTTCGCGGCCGTGTTCAGCGACGGCGTGTGGCACGACCCGGCGGACAAGCTGTTCAAGATGTGGTACCTCGGCGGGTATCTCAAGGGCACCTGCCGCGCGACGAGCAAGGACGGCGTCCGCTGGGACAAGCCGGCGCTGGACGTCGAGAAGGGCACGAACATCGCCATGCGGCACCACCGGGACTCCAGCACGGTCTGGCTGGACCACGCCGAGACGGACCCGAGGCGGCGCTACAAGATGTTCACCACCACGTCGAAGGACGGCTGGCGGCTGGCGCTGCACTGCTCGCCGGACGGCGTCCACTGGTCCGGGCCCGCCGCCGTCTCGCCCAAGATCGGCGACCGGACGACCGTGTTCTACAACCCGTTCCGCAAGGTGTGGGTGTGGAGCCTGCGTATCGGCTACTCGGGCGTGGGGCGGTCGCGGGCGTACCGCGAGCACGTCGATGCCGTCGAGGGCATGAAGTGGGAGAAGTCCGACACGGTCCTGTGGCTCTGCGCGGACTCACTCGACCCGCACCACCCCAGGTTCCCGCAGGTGGCCCCGCAGTTGTACAACTTCGACGCCGTGGCGTACGAGAGCCTGATGCTCGGGCTGTTCTCCATCCACCAGGGCCCGCCGAACCGCGAGTGCGCGCGGCTGAAGATCCAGAAGCGCAACGAGGTGCTCCTGGGCTTCAGCCGCGACGGCTTCCACTTCCACCGCCCGGACCGGCGAAGGTTCATCGGCGTGACGGAAACAGACGGCGACTGGAACTGGGGCAACGTGCAGTCCGCCGGCGGCGGGTGCCTCGTCGTCGGCGAGAAGCTCTACTTCTACGTCAGCGGGCGGTTCCGGAGCGACGAGTTCTGGGACGGCCGGGGAAGCACGGGGCTGGCCGTCCTGCGGCGCGACGGCTTCGCCTCCATGGGCGCGGGCGAGGAGGGCGGCACGCTGACGACGCGCCCCGTTCGCTTCCGCGGGAAGCATCTCTTCGTCAACGTGGACGCGCCGGGCGGCGAGCTGCGCGTCGATGTGCTCGATGAGGCCGGCAAGGTGATTCCCGCACTGTCCCGCGAGAAGTGCGTTCCCATTCGCGCCGACGGGACGCTCCGGGCTGTCGCCTGGAAGGGCGCCGGCGACCTGGCGAATGTGGCGGGAAAGCCGGTGCGCTTCCGCTTCCACCTCCGCAAGGGCCGGCTGTACGCCTTCTGGGTCAGCCCCGACAAGTCGGGCGCCAGCCACGGCTACGTCGCCGCCGGCGGGCCGGGCTTCACCGGGGCGACCGACACCGTCGGCGCCGCGGCGGGAAACCGGGAAACCAGGTAGGTCAGGACAGGATGGACGCCCGAAGACGATTATGCTGGCTCGCGGCGGTGTCTCTGGCCGCGATGGTAGCCCGCAGCTCGGCGGCCCGGCGCGTGCGGCCGGCCGTCGCGGTGCTTGCGCGGGATGGCAAGGCGCCGATGCGCATCGTGGTGGCCGACGGCGCTTCGCAGCGCGTGCGGGCCGCGGCGGGAACGCTCGCCGATTACCTCGGCCGCATCGCGTCGGCGAGGTTCGGCGCCGCCACGGGCGACGGCGCCGACGGCGTCGCGGTGGGCCTGGCGAGCGACTTCCGGAAACTCAGCCTCGCCGGCGAGCTCGACGCGGCCGGGCCTGCCCGACGCGAGCAGTACCTGCTGCGATCGCACGTTCGGGGCCTGTACGCGGTGGGGGCAACCGAGCTTGCCGTCGAGCACGCCGTGTGGGACCTGCTGTACCGGCTTGGCTGCCGCCAGTTCTTTCCCGGACGGACGTGGGAAGTCGTTCCGCACCGCCGCGACCTCCGCCTGGCCGTCGACGTCAACGAGAAGCCCGACTACCTCCACCGGCGGATCTGGTACGGCTACGGGACGTGGGACCATAACGCCGCCCCCCTGGCGGCCTGGCAGGCGCGAAACCGGGCGCCGGGCGCGTTCGTGCTGAACACCGGCCACGCGTATGAGCGGATCATCAGCAGGTACAAGGGCGAGTTCGACAAACACCCGGAGTACTACGGCCTGCTCGGCGGCAGGCGCAAGAGCACGAAGCTCTGCATCTCCAACGGCGGCCTCCGCAAGCTCGTCGTCCGGTACGCCAGGGACTTCTTCGCCCGGTCTCCCGAGGCGGACTCGGTCTCGGTCGATCCCAGCGACGGCGGGGGCTGGTGCGAATGCGACAACTGCGCCGCCATGGGCACGCCCAGCGACCGGGCGCTGACGCTGGCGAACGAGGTCTCGAAGGAGCTGGAGAGGCTGCTGCCCGGCAGGTACGTCGCGATGTACGCCTACTCGCATCACTCGCCGCCGCCGAGCATTCGCGCCCGCCCGCGGGTGATCATCAACGTGGCCACCGCGTTTCTCAAGGGCGGGCGGACGGTGGATGAGAACATCGCCGGCTGGACGGCGAAGGGCGTGCGGCAGTTCGGCATCCGCGAGTATTACGGCGTCTTTCCCTGGGACCACGACCTCCCCGGGCGGGCGCGCGGCGGCAACATCGCCTACCTGCGGCGAACCATCCCGCACTTCCACGGAATGGGCGCCCGCTTCATGTCGGCCGAGTCCAGCGACAACTGGGGGCCGAACGGGCTGGGCTACTACCTGGCCACGCGGATGCTCTGGGACGTGGACGAGGCCGCCAACGTCGATGCCCTCAAGGCCGACTTCCTCGACAAGGCGTTCGGCCCGGCCCGGGAGCCCATGAAGGTGTTTTACGACCTGATCGACGGCGAGACGCCGCCGTTGATGTCGCGCGACCTCATCGGGCGGATGTACCGCTGCCTGCGCGACGCCGGCCGCCTCGCGACCGAGGCGCCCATCCGCGAGCGGCTCGATCACCTGGTCCTCTACACCCGCTACGTCGAGCTCTACCGGGCGTACGCCCGCGCGGCCGGCGAGGGGCGCCAGGCCGCGATGGAGCAGCTCGTCCGCCACGCCTATCGCATGCGGAAGACCATGATGGTCCACGCCAAGGCGGTCTACCGCGAGGTCGCCCGGCGCGACAAGCGGGTGACGATTCCGGATGAGGCCGCGTGGAACCGCCCGGAAGGCAGGAACCCCTGGAAGAGCAGCGCCCCGTGGGGCCGGGCCGAGCTGGACGGCTTCGTCTTGCGGGGGATTGAGAGCAACCCGCTGATCGGCTTCGAGCCCGTCACGTTCGGCCGCCGGCTGGTCCCCGCCGACCGCCTGGCCCTGCCGAAGCTGCCCCGTTTGGACGACTCCAACCGCGGGCGGGGCGAGCAGGTGCTCTACACGTGGGTCCGCCGCGCGCCGGCGGCGATCGAGCTGAGGGTCACGGCCGGGCTGATTGCGCACTATCGCGACCGCGGGGCGGCGAAGCTCGCCCTGGCGGCCGTGGACGACGGCAACGAGCCGGAGGCGGATCGCGCCGAGGTGCCGCCGGACGGCACGGCCCGCACCGTGACGCTGCGGGCCGCCCGGACGGGCCTACATACGCTCACCGTCAACGACGGCATGGACTCCACGGAGGTCGTCTGGCCGAAGGGCCGCCATCGCACGATCGAGTTCAGTTGCGAATCGTCGCCGCCTCACGGGGGGCGGCGGTCGGCGTACTTCTACGTGCCGCGCGGGACGAAGGTCGTCGCAGGCTATTCCGCCTCCGCCGGGGGCACGCTGCACGACGCCGACGGCCGCGAGGTCCTCAAGCTGCCGAACGGCGATCACTTCGCCGCGCCCGTCAAGCCGGGTCAGGCCGGGAGGCCCTGGAGCTTCCGCCGATCGCCGGGGGCGATCCGCCTGATGACCGTGCCGCCGTATGCCGCCGCGGCCCCGGGGGCGATGCTGCTGCCTCGCGAGGTCGTCGACGCCGACGCGCGCCACCGGTGAGCATGTGCAGGAGCCATTCATGAAGATGAGGAAACTGGGCTCGACCGACCTGGAAGTGAGCGAGCTGTCGCTCGGCGGGCTGTTCATCTCCTCGTTCGGCGCGGAGCTCGCCCAGGCCCGCGAGGCCACGCTGCGGGCCCTGGAGCTCGGCGTCAACTACATCGACACCGCGCCGACGTACGCCGACAGCGAGGAGGTGATCGGGAAGATCCTCGCCGACGTGGATCAGCCGGTCATCCTCTCGACCAAGCTGGGCGGCTGGCCCAGGCCGTTCGATCCGCGGGACAAGGCCGCCCTGCGCCGATCCGTGGAAGAGAGCCTTCGCCTGCTCGGCCGCGAGCAGATCGACATCCTCATGATCCACGAGCCGGACCGACCGGGGCAGTACGACTGGTGGACCGACCATGAAACGTACGAAGGCCCCGTGCTGGAGCTGCTGGGCGAGCTGAAGGCCGAGGGCGTGGTTCGCTATACGGGCCTCGGCGGGACGACGGCCTACACGCTGGCCAGGCTGATCCGCACGGGCAAGTTCGACGTCGTGCTGACGGCGTTCAACTACAGCCTGCTGTGGCGCGAGGCCCAGATCGAGGTCCTGCCGGCGGCGAGGCGGCAGAACATGGGCGTCATCATCGGCTCGCCGCTCCAGCAGGGGGCCCTGGCGGCGCGGCACGACGATCAGGTCGCCGGCGGCGCGGCGTGGCTGTCGGCGCCGCGGCGAGAGCAGTTCAAGGTGCTCTACGCCTTCCTCGACGAGCTGGGCATGCCGATCGTGGAGCTGGCCCTTCGCTTCGTGATCTCCAATGAGGATGTCGCCTGCGCGCTCATGGGCGCCCGCTCGATGGCCGAGGTCCGGCAGAACGTCGCGTACGTCGAGAAGGGCCCGCTCGCCGCCGACGTGCTCGAGCGCCTCGACGAGATCGCCGCCATGGTCCCGTTCCGCCCGTTCGAGGAGCCCTTCGGCCTGCCCTGGGGCAGGGAATACCACGGCCCGGGCCACGCGTAGGGCCCGGGCGACCGCCGTTGGGAAAGGAAAGAGCCTCATGAAGGCCGCCGTCGTCGAAGGGCCGAACCGGCTCGTCGTCAGGGACATCCCCGAGCCGCGGATGGGCGAGTACGACGCGCTGTGCGAGATCCTCTACGGGGCGGTGTGCTCCGGGACGGACACGCACATCGTGGAGTGCAACTTCCCGTGGCTCTCGCCCCGGCCGACCGTGCTGGGCCACGAGAGCATCGCCCGCGTCGTCGAGACGGGCGGGAAGGTGCGGAACCTCAAGCCCGGCGACCTTCTGACCCGCGTGGGCACGACGCCGACGGGGGCGTACAGCGTCACCTGGGGCGGCTTCGCCGAGTACGGCATCGCCACGGACCACCAGGCCTGCCGGGCCGACGGCCTGCCGCCGGGGCAGTGGCTACCGGCGCGAGTGCAGCGCGTGCTGCCCGCGGGAACGGACCCCGCCGCGGCTACCATGATCATCACCTGGCGCGAGACGTGCAGCTATGCCAATCGCATCGGCATTCCCGACGCCGGGCGCGTGCTGGTGGTCGGCTCGGGCGGCAACGGCCTGGCGTTTGTCGCTCACGCGGCCAACGCGGGGTGCCAGCAGGTGGCGATGATCGGCTCGGCCGGCCGGGAAGCTTGCGCACGCGGGGCCGGCGCGACCGACTACCTCGACTACAGGTCCGCCGACGTGCGGGACGCGGCAGCGGCCGCGTGCGGCGACGGCTTCGACGTCGTCATCGACGCCGTGGGCAAAAGGAGCGCGGCCGACCTGGGCCTCTCGCTCCTGGCGCCGGGCGGGACGATCGGCATCTACGGCATCGACGATTTCGGCCGGCTTACGCTCGACCCCGACAGCGCCCGAGGGAGTTTCACCTTCTACAGGGGCGGCTACGACGAGGCGGAGACGCACGAGCAGGTGCTCGGGCTCTTCGAGGCGGGCGGGCTGGACCCGTCGATCTGGCTGGACCTGGAGCACCCGTTCGAGCTGGACTGCATAAACGAGGCCCTGGCCGCGACGCGCCGACGCGAAGTCGTCAAGGCGCTGATCCGGATCCGCGGCTGAGACGCGATGCCGCATCACGGCCCTGCTGCCGGGAAGGAGTCACAGATGAATCGCATGATGATAGTACCGGGATTGGTGTTGTTGGGCGGGGCCGTGTCGGGGCTCACCCGGGCGGCGGAGCCGGACGCGGCGCATCGGCTGGCGTTGACGCTTCGCAGCCGCGCTGCCGACGACGCCGGCGCGTTCGGCGTCCGGCGGGAGGAGGTCGTCTGGGACGCGAGAAAGACGGCGGCGATCGTCTGCGACATGTGGGACCGGCACTGGTGCAAGGGGGCGACGCGCCGCGTGGGGCAGATGGCCCCGCGGATGAACGAGCTGCTGAAGGCCGCTCGCGAAATGGGCGTGCTGGTCATCCACGCCCCCAGCGGCACGATGGGTCACTACAAGGACCATCCCGGCCGGAAACGCGCCCGGGGCGCGCCGCGCGCCGCCGACCTGCCCGACGGCATCGGCAAGTGGTGCCGCGGGATCGACTCGGAGAAGGGCGTCAAGTGGCCGATCGACCAGTCCGACGGCGGCTGCGACTGTGAGCCCCGCTGCAAGAGCGGCTCGCCCTGGCGCAAGCAGGTCGAGGCCATCGAGATCCACCAGGGCGACGCGATCAGCGACTCGGGCGTGGAAGTGTGGAACCTGCTCGCCCGGCGCGGCATCGAGAACGTGATGATCATGGGAGTGCACACGAACATGTGCGTGATCGGCCGGCCGTTCGGCCTGCGGAACATGGCCCGCTGCGGGAAGAACGTCGTGCTCGTCCGCGACATGACGGACACCATGTACAACCCGCGAAAGGCGCCGTTCGTCAGCCACTTCCGCGGCACCGAGCTGATAGTCGAGCACATCGAGAAGTACGTCTGCCCGACGGTCACGTCCGCCGACGTCCTCGGCGGCCGGCCGTTCCGCTTCCCGGCGGATGAGAGGCCGCGCATCCTGCTGGCCATAGCCGAACGCGAGTACCGCACGTGGGAGACGCTGCCGGCCTTCGCGCGAGACGTGCTCGCCGACATATGCGGGTGCAGCGTGACGGTCGTTCACGGCGCGCCGGACAAGGACCGCAACTTCATCCCCGGCTTCGCCGAGGCGCTCAAGCAGGCGGACCTGCTCCTGCTGAGCGCGCGCCGACGAGCCCTGCCGGAGGGGGACATCAAGGCCCTGCGCGAGTTCCTCGCCGCGGGCAAGCCGCTGGTCGGCGTCCGCACGGCCAGCCACGCGTTCGACACGAAGGGCAAGCACCCCGCCGGGCACGCCGAGTGGCGGAAGTTCGACCCGGAGGTGCTGGGCGGCAATTATCACGGCCACTACGGCCGCGGTCCGAAGACCGCCGTCACGATCGCCAGCGGCGCCGAGGGGCACCCGATCCTCGCGGGCGTCAAGGCGCCCTTCGCCGCAAAGGGCTCACTCTACAGGACGAGCCCGCTGGCCGAGTCGACGACGCTGCTTCTGATGGGGGCCATCCCCGACAAGGACCCCGAGCCTCTCGCCTGGACGAACACCTATGGCAAGTCGCGTGTCTTCTACACCTCGCTGGGCCACGTCGATGACTTCAAGGGCACCGACCCCCCCCTCGTCCGCCTGCTGAGAAACGCCGTCTTCTGGGCCCTGAGCAAACCCGTCCCCAAGCGCAACGCCCAGCCCGCCGGGTAGATCCGCCGCCTCTGCGCCCGCAACGCCGGCTGATGAGTCCCGATGTACATCGGGACGAACCTGCCTGCCGGCAGCCCAAGTGTTGTGCAGCGTAAATTACTCAGGGTGACCGATTGTGCATGGCCGGCAGCGTGTCCGTTGATTCGTTCACTCGTTAATTCGTTAACTAGGAAGATGTTGTGTGCGTTGTGATTCTCCTTGGCTTCCCTGCGGCCACGGTGGCGAAGCCGTGCGGCCTGCCGGCCTTCCTGCAACGTAGCCGCCGCGTGGCCAGGGTGCAGCTCTTGACGAATCAACGAGTTAACGACTCCACGAGTCAACGGCGCCTCCCACGAGGGCACAGGAACGGTCAGTTTGACTAAATTAGGGACGCTAACCTATTATGCTGGCCAAAAACGGTTAACGTCCCCATTTTCTGGCCTGGTTCAGAAACGATAGTTCCCACCTAACAGTGCATGCGAGTCTCGGGAACCCACGAGTCTACAGACTAGCGTGAGTTTACCAGAAGTTGGGCACTCTTTCACTGTAAGCTGCTTAAAGAA
>CAYRVX010000070.1:0-35654 GCA_964427875.1 uncultured Planctomycetaceae bacterium | reverse complement strand
AGTTGCAGAACCGTGCCAACAGCTGGAGCTGCGAGGCAGGCTACTGGTCTCGGATCGCGGTCCAGAGCAAGTAACCGCCCGCCGGTTTTGTCAAGTACAGCAAGCGACTCGGCATTGTCGAGGCGGACCCCCCCCCCGGGGTCCACCCACCCGCCCAGCCGGAATCAAATTTCCTATCAGTGCGCGGAGACCGTCTTGTCAAGGCTGCCGGGCCGAGACGGATGGAGAGGTGAGACATCAGCCAGCCTGCAAATGGCTAAGCATACCTACAAGCGCTTTCCGTTGGGCGGCAGAGAGCTTGCCGAGGAAAGCCTGAAGCTCGGGCATGGCTTCCTGCTTCCCATCGTCGCCCGGAATGGCTGGCACGCTGCCCAACTCCGCTGCCAGCGGCAAGAGCTTCTCGTCGGTGTAGACGCTGGCGGTCAGGCGCGGGTCGGTGTGGCGCATCAGCGCCTGGGCTGCCCGCGGGCTGACCTTGTGGGCGGCAAGCATTGTGCTGAGCGAAACGCGCAGGCTGTGGAAGTCCACGAACCGCCCGGCCTCGTCCTTGTCCGGGATGCCGGCCAGGGAGAGGTCGGCTCGCAGGCACTTCATGTCGGGGACGGTGGCGACCACGTAGTCGGTCGGCTCGGCATTCTCCGGCCGCCAAGCCCGAAGCGCGCCGCCAAGCTGCGGATGGATCGGCAACGAGTCCGCCCTCTTGCTCTTGGTGGTCTGCGCCCGCAGGTGGATGTGGCCGGGGACGGTGTCGAGTCCTGCCTGCCGTAGCCTTGGCGAAGGCAGGTGGACGTCGCCCCACGTGAGCTGCTTGATCTCCCCGCGCCGCAGGCCCGTCCAGACGGCCAGCATGTAGACCAGCCGACGTTCGCGGCCCTTCCGTCGTGCCTTGGCGACGGTGCGTTCCTTGACCTTCGCCAGCGGCTTGCCCCTGTCCGGGCCCCGTCGGACCGTCTGAAGCTCAAGCAACGGCCGGCGGCTCGAGGAGGGCGCCGCGGCAATCCTCCAGCCGGGCCTGCACCGGGTCATGGTCGAGGCCCTCGGGCGGACCGTCAGCCCATACCTGATGAGCGTCAACGGCCGCCTCATCAAGGCGCTCGCACAGCGGCACGACTGGCGGATGGCCCGCTGGCGCGAGGCCGGGAGCAGGCACGAGCGGACCGGCGAGGCGCTGCTGCCGGACACGCCGTTTCCGCTGGCCGCCCAGCCGCACCTGATCTCCTCCCCGCGCCTCTCCGATCGTCACCTGTGCCTGGCGCTGGGCATGGCGCCCGAGGAGATCAAGCCCGCCCTGGCATGGGAGCTCAACCGCCGGTTCCTGCCCGGCAAGCTGCACCGCCTCGGCTGCCTCGAGCTGATCGCCGCGCTGGTCCACTACCCGCTGGACGTGACGCCGCAACCCCCCGGCAAGGTCGCCGACGGGCCGGCCGGGTGAATAGCCCCGCCATCACCGAACCGGGCGCCCTACAATTGACCGGGCCCTGACTCGCGAAAAGGGCGTTCGAAGAGCACCTGCCGGAAAGGAGTCTCCGTCATGCGCAACCACACACGTCGATGGACAGGGATTCATCTTCTCGCGCTTGCCCCGCTGCTGCTCGGCCTGACCGGGTGCAGCGTGATCGACGCCCTGAATCTCCAGAAGCCCTCCGCCCGCGTCGTCGGCGCGCGCCTGCGGGACATCGACCTCAGCTCCGTGACGATGCTGTTCGACGTCGAGTTGACGAACCCCTACTCCGTCCCGCTGCCGCTGGTGAACCTGGACTACGGGCTAGCCAGCAGGGGCAAACCGTTCCTCTCCGGCGAGGCCCCGCTCCAGGGCACGGTGCCGGCCAGGGGCAGCAAGACCGTCTCCCTGCCCGCCAAGGTCAGCTATGGGCAGTTGCTGGGCGTCCTGACCGACGTCAAGCTGGGCTCGGTGATCCCGTACAAGGCGGACCTGGGCCTGTCGGTGGACGCCCCGGCCGTGGGGCCTATGCGGCTGCCACTCAGCAAAGAGGGCGAGCTGCCCGTCCCCGCCCCGCCGGACGTGCAGGTCCAGGAGATCAAGTGGGACGACCTCTCGTTGGACTCCGCCGGCGGGACCGTCAAGCTGAACGTGGTCAACCGCAACGCCTTCCCCCTCGAGATGGCCAAGCTCGCCTACGGGCTGACGCTCGGCAACGTGGAGGTCGCCAACACGTCGATCGCCAGGCCGCTGGCCTTCGCCGCCGACGGCGGGGCCGGCGTGGTCGAGGTGCCGATATCGCTCTCGCCGAGGAAGCTCGGCCTGGCCGTCTTCCGCATGCTCGCGGGCAAGGGCTCCGGCTACAAGCTGACCGGCGACATGAGCGTCGAGACGCCCTTCGGGCCCATGAGCCTGCCCGTCGAGAAGACCGGCAAGACGGTCTTCAGGAAGTAGCTCCGCGTCCGCCGCTCGCCCGGCGGGCCCGGAGCCTCCGCTTCAGCGCGAACGCCCCGGCCGCTGCGAACAGAAGAAGCGTTGCGGGCTCGGGAACGGCGCCGGGTACGGCGTCGCCGACGTTGGCCTTCCAGGTGAGATAATCGAGGAAGTTCACCGAGCCGTCGAGGTTGAAATCGCCGGTGAACCAGTCCGCCTCGGGCGAGCCGAAGCCCACCTGGAGGGCGTGGAAATCGTCCCGCCCGACCTCGCCGTCCAGGTCGGCGTCGCCGTCGAGCAGGTCGTGCAGCGTGACCCAGACGGCGTGAAGCGAGTCGTCGCCGTAGACGTCCACGTGGTACTCGACGTCCTCGATGTAATCGAGCGAGAAGTTCGCCTCGACGGCTGCGAACTCGCTCTCGCCCAGCCAGTCGCCCCAGTAGGTGAGCACCTCGTAGACGCCGCCGAACGTCGAGTTCGGATCGCCCGCAACCGGCCGCCACTGAAGGCGCAGCGTCCCGCCCAGCGCAGCGTTGCCGTCGATGGCCAGTTGATCGTACGGCCCGTCGGGCGGGGCAAGGTCGCCGGGGCCCTCGAGGCCGATCCGCAGCGAGCCGGCGGCGGCCTGGGCGTAGCCGCCGGTCACGTTCAGCACGCCCGGCGAAGAGAGCACCTCCACCTGCCCGCCGCTGTTGAGCAGCTCGCCGTCGAACGTCCCCGCGGCCAGCCGCCCGCCGGTGAAGTCGAGCATCGCGCCGTTGTAGAGCTTGAGCTCCTCCACGGCGATCAGCCCGCCGGTCAGGTTCAGCCTGCTGGACGGCCAGACCGTCACCTTCTCGTCCACCAGCAGCCTGCCGCCCGCCTCGACGGTCACCTCGCCGCGTCCGCCCCTCTGCGTGTCGCTCCCGCCGACGTACAGCGACTCCGTACACCGCCACGTGGCTTCGTTGCCGTCGGCGCCCGCGCCGCCGACGGTCGCGCCGCTGACCGAGCCGGAGGTGTGGGCCACGCAGCAGGTGGCGTTGCGGACCTCGCCGCCGTTGCGCACGACCAGCGAGCCGCTGCCCCTGAAGCCGACGTAGAGGACGTCGTCGAGGAACCACCGCGAGCCGCTGTCCTCGACGGTCGCCGCGGCGTCCGAGCCGCTGGAATAGCCGATGCCGCCGGCGCTCGACGAGACGCACCCGCCGCGCCGCACGGTCAACTCCGCCCGGCCGCAGTCGCCCACGTACAGGCTCGCGGAGCTCCGCCAGATCGACCCCGGGCCGTCCACGATCGCCGCCCCCTCGCCGCCGTCCAGCTTGCCGAGGCAGCCGGTCGTGCTGGAGACCTCCCCGCCGTTGGCGATCGTCACCGTCCCCTCGCCGGAGTAGCCGACGTAGAGGTCCGATGAGCTGCTCCACGCCGAGCCGGCCCCGCCGGGTCCGTTGCCGTCCACGAGGACGGCCCCGCAGGCGCCGGCGTACCTGCCGACGTAGCCCATTGTGCCCTCCACGGCCCCGCCGCCGCGGATGGTCAGGGAGCCGCGTCCCGAGTAACCGACGTGCAGCGGCTGCGTGCTCGTCCACTTCGAGGCGTTGCCGTCCACGGTGACGATCCCGACGGCGTTCTCGCCGCCGGTCATGTGGCCGGCGACGTAGCCGCCGGCGCTCGTCACGTTCCCGCCCTCTTCGACCGTCAGGGAGCCGCAGCCCTCGCGGGCGACGTACAACTGGCTGCTGCCGGCCCAGACCGCCCCGCTGCCGCGGACCGTCACGGAGCCGTTGGCGTCGGGGCCGTAGGCGATGCAGCCCTTGACGTTCGTGCACAGCCCGCCGTCCTCGATAGTCATCGTCCCGAGGCCTTCGTAGGCGACGTAGAGGTGGCTGCCGTTCGTCCAGGCCGCCCCGCTGCCGCGGACCGTCACGGAGCCGTTGGCGTCGGCGTAGCGGCCGACGTAGGCCTTGCTGTTGGAGCTCTCCGCGGCGTCCCGGATCACCATGGACGCGGTGCCGTGCTCCCCGACGCAGAGGTCCTGGCTGTTCGTCCAGGAGGCCCCGGGGCCTTCCAGGAGGACCGTCCCGTGCGAGCCGGGCTGCCAGGCGAGCGAGCCGGCCACGCTCGATACCTCCCCGCCGTCGCGGACCGTCATCCCCCCGCGCCCGTAGCAGCCCACCGTCAGCCACGAGTCGTTCTCCCAGGCCGAGTCGTCGCCTTCCACGACCACCACGCCGTTGCCGTCGGCCTGGCAGCCGACGTAACCGAGGTAGTTTGCCACCTTCCCGCCTTGCGAGATGCTCAGCGAGGCATCGGCATCGTAGCCGACGTTGAGGTTTTTGCCCACGGTGAGGCCCTGCCCCGCCTGGACGCAGTGCGATCCGGCGCCGCTGCCGCCGGCGTGGCCCAGGTCCAACGTGCCGCCGAGCGAGAGGGCGCCGACCTGCCCGGCCAGGAAGTTCACCCGAATCCGCGATGCGCCATCCACGACCAGCGCCGCGCCGGCGGAGAGGTCCACGACGTCCGCCACGGCAAAGCCGCCGTCCACCACGCTCACCGCGCCCGTCGGCCAGACCTTCAGCGCGGAGTCCGCGTTCGCCGCGGCGCCCCCGCCGACGGTCAGCTCGCCCGCCCCGGCCGCCGCCGTCTCGTCGCCCCCCACGTAGAGGTTTCCGAAAGACCCCGAGCTGGCCGCCCCGTCGATCAGGATCGACCCGCCGCCGTGGGTGAACACGTCCAGCGCCGTCTCGGGGGAGCTCGCGAGGACTTGCAGGTCGTCCCCGGCCGCCGGAGGGCCGTTGGGGTTCCAGTGGGTCGGCTCGTACCAGTCGCCGCCGACCCCGCCGATCCAGACGCGCCCGGCGCCCCGGGCGCCCACGGCCAGCGCGCCGACCGCCACCAGCGCGATCAACCCAACGTTGCGCATGCCTCCTGGGCTCACGATCCACCTCCGTTTGCCGCTCCGGGCACTGGAGCGCCCTGCACGTACTTATCTCAAACTGACCGATGCGGATTGGCTTACGGCGTGTCGGTTGGCTCGTTGATTCGTTAACTCGTTAACTGGAAAGAGCTTGTCCACATTACCGGAGCTTTCCGTTCCCTGGCTGCCCGGTGGGGAGGCTCTGCTGGCCGCGGTCGTTCGTGCGATCAAGGCGCGGGTGTCGTCAGAGCGCAGCTCTTTTCGAATTAACGAGTCAACCAGTTTACGAGTCAACGAGAACCGCTCAGTAAGGGACGAAATCGGTCACTTTGAGTACTTATTAAACCCCGCTCACCGCGAGCCGGCCGGTTGACTCCCGCGCGCCCACCGCCTTCGCCGCCGAGCCAGGAGCACGGCCGCCCCGGCGGCCAGAAGCGCAAGGCAGCTCGGCTCGGGGATCTTCTCGCCGCCGGGGACGGAGTCGCCGACGTGGGCCTTCCAGGTGAGGTAATCGAGGAAGTTCACGGAGCCGTCGAGGTTGAAGTCGCCGCCGAGCCAGTCCGGATCGGGCGCGCCGAAGCCGAGCTGGAGGGCGTGGAAGTCGTCCCGCCCGACCTTGCCGTCCAGGTCGGCGTCGCCGTCCAGCAGGTCGTAGAGGTGCACCTTGACCTGGCCGTTGGCGTCGTCGTACTCGATGCCGTCGGCGAAGAGCCTGGTGTCGAGATAGGCGGCCATCGCGCAGTCGATGCCGTCGAACGTTCCGCTCCGCGCGTCGCCGTAGCTCAGGATGGTGTAGGTCCCGCCGAACATCGAGTTCGGATCGCCCCCCACCGGCAGCCAGCTCAGAGAAAGCGTCCCGTCGAGGTCCACGCCGCCGGCGACGTTGAGAGAATCGTAGCTCGGGTCGTGCGGGTCGGGGCTGCCCGCCTCGGCCAGCTCGATCTCCAGCACGGCCGTCTCGAGAAACGTGACGTTGCCGCCGAAGCTCACCACGGCCGGGCTGTCGCCGGGGGAGTACTTGCCGGCGAAGGTCACGTTGCCGTCGAACTCGCCCGAGCCGGTCACGCCGTCGTGGAACGTCAGCCCCAGCCCCTCGCCGAGGACGTAGCCCTGGTTCTCGAAGTCGCCGTTGATGTCGCCGTAGCCGGCGAGGTCCTTCCCGTTCTCCAGCAGCATCCCGTTGGCGGCCGAGAGCGTGCCGCCGCCGCCGTCGCCGAGGGTCGTCAGGGCGGCGAGCACGGCCTGGTTGCGGTCGTGAAGCGTGACGTGATGGCTGCCCACGCGCATCACCCCGTCGCTGCGGAAGCCGTCCAGTGCGTCGGCGTCGCCGAGCGTCAGCGGGCCGTCGGCGTCGATGGTGGATCCGGCCGCGGCCGCAACGCGCGCGTCCACCGCGCCGGAGCCGTCGAGATAGTCGGCCGGTCCGAGCGCCACGCCGCCCGGGGCGGTCAACGTGCCGTGAAGGTCCGTCCAGTGGCCGAGGTTGGCAAACGTGGTCGAGCGAATGACGACGTTCGCGTCGGTCACGCGGAGCAGGCCGTCGGTGTGGAAGGCTTCGCCGCCCCCGTCGCCGAGGAACAGGTCGCCGCCGCCGGCGAGGATGGCCGAGGGCAGCCGGCCGTACACGGGGGCGTTCACCTCGCCGAATCCGACAAGCCGCCCGTCGTCCAGGAGGAGGCCGCTGTCGGGAACGGGGAAGTTGAGCACGCCGCCGCCCAGGGCGATGGTCGAGTCGATGTCGACGGGTCCGGCGGAGTAGAAGGTCGCCGTCCGGGCGCCGACGTCCAGGCAGGGCCCGAGCTCCACCTCGCCGGTCGGGTTCTGAATGGACCAGTTGTCCGCCGAGACCTGCCCGACGACCACGCCGCAGCCGGCAAGGTCGCCCTGGATGTCGATGCTTTGTCCCTCGTCGGCGTCAATGACGGCGTTCTCGAGCGTCACGTCGGCCTCGACCGTGCCGAAGCCGCTCAGGACGGTCTCATCTCCAAATCGAACGCCGTCGGCGGCCCTCAGCTCGCCGCCGGCGAGGTGCGTGTCGCTGAGCACCGCCTGGCCGGCTGAGTGCACGACGGCCGTCTCGGCGCCCACCTCCAGCGGGGCTTCCAGGCGGACCGGCCCGTAGGGATTGTGAATGGACTGAAGCCCGCCGATGACCTCGCCGACCACCACGCCGTAGCCGCACAGCTCCGTCCACGTCCCGAGCAGCAAGCCGTTTCGGGCGATCAGGACGCCGCCGTCCAGCTCGATCTCATCCATGTCGAGATAGGCCTCATCAGCGTCCAGCAGCTCCATGGTCGCGCCGGGGCAGACCTCCACGAAGTCGCCGCTGATCTCTACGCCCCGCCGGCTCGATGCGTCGCCGAGGGTGAGCGTGCCGCCCTCGACGTAGATGTTGTTCAGCCAGCCGGAGAGCGCGGCGTCCACCGTCCCGAACCCATCGATGTCGCTCCATTCAGCGAAATCGAGTCCGTTGGCGGCGTGGAGCGTCCCGCCGGCGATGTCGATCCAACCCAGCTCCGCCGGCCCGGCGGAGTAGACCCAGGCCGTCTGACTGCCGACGGTCAGCTCCTGGTCCCATTGGACCGTCCCCGTGGGGAACCAGGCGATGGTCATGTCCCTGGCCGTCACGTCGCCGATGACGATGCCGGAGCCGGTCAGCGACTGTGTGATCTCGATGCTCTCGCCGTTGGCGGCCTGGACGAGGGCGTTCTCGAGGGCCAGGCTGCCGGCCAGGGTGCCGGCGCCGCGCAACTGGGCGCCGTCGCTCATCGTGATGCAGTTCCGCGCCGCCAGCGTCCCGCCGCCGAGGATGGTCACCCCGCCCAGCCGCGCCGGGCCGAACGACCACAGCGTTACCGTGTGCTCGCCGACGTCCAGGAGGCCGTCCGTCTGGAAGCCCTCGACGGCGAGCTCATCGCCGAGGTCCAGGTCGCCCGTGGCGACGATGCTGGACCACTGCTCGCCGCGGAACTCGGCCACCACCCAGCCGGAGCCGATCAGCGTCGCGTCGTTCGGCAGCGTCAGCCCGCCGGGGGACTCGATCCAGCCGCCGTCGAGCGTGGTCAGCCAGCCCAGCCGGGCCGGGCCGGTGGAGTAGACCGCCGCGTCCCGAGCGCCGACGTGCAGCTCGCCGTCCAGCGCGACGGTCCCGGTGGGGTCGCGGATGAAGAAGCCGGCCGGATCGACCCCGACGTCGCCGAGGATCACCCCGTAGCCGTCCAGCATGCCGGTGACCGAGATCCAGCTCCCGTCCTCGGCGTCGATGACGCCATTCTCCAGGAGGACGTCGGCGTCGACCACGCCCCAGCCGCTGAGCACGTCGTCGTCGGCGAAACGGAGGCACTGACCCGACGACAGCCAGCCGCCGGCGAGCGTCGTCTCGACGCCCAGGTCGGCCGTGCCGGCGGAGTAGACGGCGGCGTCGCTGCCGCCGACGTCGAGGGGCGCCGTCAGGCTCACCGTGCCGGTCGGGCTGGCGATCAGCATCGTGCCGTTGTACACGTCGCCCACGACGACGCCGCAGCCGTCCAGGACCCCGCCGGAGAGGTCCACGCCGCTGCGGGCGAGAAGCACGCCGTTGTTCAGCGTGGTCGCACCCGGCAGCGAGGCCACGTCCGCCCAGTTCAGCTCCAGCGTCGCGTCCGGCTCCACCAGCGTCGTCCCGGGGCCGGTGAAGGACGCCTGCGGCACGTCGCCCGTGCCGATGCTCAGCGTGCCGCCCCGGGCGGTGATGTCCGGCGTGCCCGTCACGTCGGCGTCGAGCGTGCCGCAGCCGCTGATCCCGCCTCCGCCCAGGTCGCACACGGCGGCGAGGACGGCCCCGCCGTCCAGCTCGATCCCAGAGCCCGGACGGACCGTCACTCCCGCGGCGCCATTGACGACGACGAGCCCGCCGTCCTCGACGCGAAGCGTCCCGGCGCCCCCGCTTCTGCCGACCTCCAGGGCGTATCCGACATCCACCAGCGCGCCGACGCCCCGCACGGTCAGCAGGCCCGTCCCCGTCCCCGAGGCGCCGACGACGAGGCCGCCGCAGTTCACCCGCGCGCCGTCGGAGACGGTCATGTTGCCGTCTCCCATGTCGCCGACGTGAAGGTTGTTCATCACCTCCAGGAGCGTGTCCTCCCCGGAGATCTCAGCCGTGCCGACGGAGCCCGCCAGCCTTCCGATGATTGCGCTGTCACAGGAGGCGGCGGCCCGGTCGTAGAGTCCCAGCGCGCCCTGCCCGAGGCTCGCCACGTACAGAACGTCGGCCACGTCCCAGGAGGAGTCGGCACCGCGGATCGTGGCGCCGCCGGATGCGCCGCTCTCCTTGCCCAGGATGGCGAAGCCGCCCGTGACGGCCCGGCCGCCGTCGAGAACGCTCAGTTCTCCCTCGCCCCAGTCGCCGACGAACAGGTTGCCCGAGCAGTCCCAGTTCGAGTCCATCCCGGTGACCACGGCCTCGCCGTAGCCGCCCAGGTACGCCAGCGAGGCATTGGCGCACTGCACCGCCGCGCCGTTCTCTATCCGCATCCGGCCCGTGCTGTCGCCGTTGCGGCCGATGCTCAGATACCCGTCCACCGACCAGAGCGAACCGCCGCCCGAGACCTTCACCAGGCCCTCGCTGCCGGCGTTGAACCCGACGACGCCCTCGGTTGCGCCGGTGACTCGCCCGCCGTCGGAGACGGTCATCATTCCCCGGCCGGAGACGCCCAGCGTCAGCGGGCCGGTCAGCCTCCACTCGGCGCCCTCGCCGGCCACCTCCACGGTGGCCTCGGCGGCGGCGCCCGAGGCGACGCTGCCGCCGGCGCTCGTGAGAAGCCCGCCGTCAAGGACGCTCATGGCGCCCCATCCGTCGTAACCGACCGTCACGGCCCAGCCGACGTCCAGGTGGGAATTCGCGTCGCTGACCACCAGGTAGGCGTCCGAGGCCCACTGGCGGGCCATAATCACGTCGTTGGCGACGCTCACCTGACCGCCGTTGGAGACCTCCAGGTAGGCTTCCCCGAAGTCGCCGACGCGCAGCTCGCCCCCGCAGTCCAGCAGCGAGGTCGCATCCGAGACGGTCAGGTACCCCACGGAGCCGGTGTCCGCGGCGACGTTGACCGGCCCGCAGGCAACCACGCCGCCGCCGATGACCTTCAGCAGCCCGTCGCCCAGGCTGCCCACCTCGACCGCACCGAGCATGTTCACCGCGCCCCCGCCCTCGACCGAGACGGTCCCGATCGCCCAGAAGTCCTCGGCGATCCGCATCTCCGTGCCGGCCAACGTGCCATTCGTGACGGTCAGCAGGGCGACGTCATCCTCGAAGTAGCCCACCACGACCGACTCGAAGGCGCCCTGGAGGCTCCAGGTCCCGCCGTTGAGGTCGAGCGTCACGCCGTCGTTGAAGACGTACAGCCGCTCGGAGACCCGCGAGGCGGCGAAGGACAGGGTGTAGCCGGCGGAGTCCAGGTCGAAGACCGCGTTGTCCCCCGGACCGGGCGGGGGATCCCCGTACCAGTTGACGGGGTTGTTGAACCAGCCGCCGGACGGGTTCGACCAGTAGCGATCGTCCGCCATCGCCGCGGAGGCCAGCAGCGCAGCCATCGCGGCGATCCCGCACAAGGTCCCCGCCAGACGCCTCGGCGCAGAATGAGAATGCATACTTCCATCTCCATGCCTGAGTTGACGACGACGCACCGCGGCCCGGCCTCCCAAGCGCCCGGCCGCGACACTCGACCTGCCGCGGGCCCACTTCAGCCGACGGCACGCACGGCCTCCCAGCCTCCGTTGTGGATGTTGGAGGTTCGGACGCTTCGCCGGCACCTGCCTGCCGGTAGGCAGGTCCCGCCCTCTCGCCGCGTCCGGACCTCTCACGGCCCACAGGGCCGCCTCTTCGCCATCGGGCGGGAAACCGTATTATCCCCGCCCTGGCTCGGCGCGTCAAGGCCTATGTCCACATCGGGAGCCTCCGCGTTTGGGCCAAACCGTCGCCTCTGGAGGGCCGTAGGCCCGACTGCCGGTAGCCTCGGGCGCGAGCCCGTGGACACTGGTTTGCGCCAATCCCGAGCCCCCGCATGGGGGCGATTGAGGCGTTCATTCGCCCCACCGCGGGGGCTCCGTCAATACGGACCCCCATTCCACGGGCTCGCGCCCGTGGCTACCGCCAAACGCCCTGTGCAGGGCTGTCCGTCACTTCCCCAAACGCCGGCACGTCACGGCCGCGAAGCCCAACAGCAGGAGGACCGCGGAGGCCGGCTCGGGGATCTTCCCGGCGCCGGGGACGGCGTCGCCGACGTTGGCCTTCCAGGTGAGGTAGTCGAGGAAGTTCACCGAGCCGTCGAAGTTGAAGTCGGCGGTGAACCAGTCCGGATCGGGCGAGGCGAAGCCGTCCTGAAGGGCGGCGAAGTCCTCCCGCGCCACCCGGCCGTCGAGGTCGGCGTCGCCGTCCAGCAGGTCGTAGAGGTGGACCTTCACTTCGCCATTGGCGTCGTCGTACTCGATGCCGTCGTCGAAGAGGCTGGTGTCGAGATACGCGGCCATCCGGCAGTCGATGCCGTCGAAGACGCCCGTGCGCGTGCCGCCGTAGCTCAGGATGTCGTACACGCCGCCGAACTTGCTGTTCGGATCGCCCTCGATCGGCAGCCACTCGACCGACAGCGTTCCGGCCAGGGCCACGTCACCGGCGATCGCCAGCGAATCGTATCGCGGCTCCAGCGGGTCGGAGTTGTCGTCGTTGGCCAGCTCGATGTTCAGGGACGCGGCCGGGCCGAACGCCACGTCCCCGCCGAAGTCGATCACGCCCGCGCTGCCGCCGGGGCTGTAGCCGGCCAGGAACAGGATCGTGCCCTCGCCGGTGAAGCTGCCCGGGCCGGTCACGTCGCCGTGGAAGATGGCGGCGCAGTCGGCCTCGACGCGGAAGGTGGCCTCGTCGGCGTGCTCGACCGGGCCGATCACCTCCAGGTCGCCCCCGCCGACGGCGACGTGCTGGTCGTTGGTCATCCCGCCGCTGCGGAAGGCCCCGTGCCCGGTCAGGGAGCCGGTGTTGCAGATGGGCTGGCCGTTGTTGTCGAACGTGCCCCCGCGCAGGACGATCCGGGTGCCGTTGTAGGGCATGCCCATCGCCGCGAACGCGACGGCCCCGTCGAGGGCCTCGATGACGCCGTTGGGGTCCCAGTGCCAGACGCTGCCGGCCAGCGTCAGCCGCCCGCCGGCAGCCTGGATGGCCCCTTCGTTGGTGATCGCGTTGGCGATGCGGCCGTGCCCGCTGATCGTGCCGCGGTTCTCGATCGTCCCGCCGGACAGCGCCGCGTCGCCCTGGAGGCTGACCAGGCCGTCGTTGGTGAAGCCGGAGGGCACGTCCAGGGCCCCGTCGGCGATCCGCAGCTCGCCGGTCTGCGTGTTGCCGCCGGACAGATCGACCACGACCAGCACGCCCGCTCCGGTGGCGTGAATGAGCCCGTCGTTGCGGACCGCCCCGGCGGCCAGGGCGCTGCCCCCGCGGATCACGCCGCCGGGGAAGTTCGTCACCGGCCCCGTGCCGGTGATCGCCCCGCCGCGAAGATCGATCACGCCGTGGTTGCTCAGCCCGGCATCCTGTCGAATGCTCGTGCCGGCCTCGACGTCGGCCAGCCCGTAGTTGACGACCGGGCCGGTCACGATCAGCACGCCCGTCGTGCGCAGCGTGCCGTAGTTGTGCAGGGCCGCGTCGATCGTGCCCGCGGCCTGGAGCAGACCGCCGTAGTCGTTGGTCACTGTGCCGCCGGCGACCGTCCCGGCCCACAGGTACATATCGGCGCTGTTGGTCAGGCCGGCCGTCGTCGTCACGCTGCCGCCGTCGCCGACGTACAGGCTGCCGTCGTTCTGGAGCGACCCGCTGATCAGCGTGCCGCCGGTGACGGCCAGGGCGGCGCCGCCGCCCACCGTCGTCGTGCCGGCCACGTCCAGAAGGTCCCCGTCGCCCAACGTCATCGACATGCCCAGCAGCTCGCCGGGCCCGAGGCTCAGGCCGCCGAGCGTGATCTGAAGCGTGCCGACGACGAAGCTCACCGAGCCGCCGCCGTCAAGGTAGCCCGTGGTCAGGCGCCCGCCATCGATCGTCAGGCTCGCGCCGGCGCCCACCGTCGTGGTGTCGGCCACTTCCAGCACGTGCTCGCCGGTCAGTGTCAGCGACGTTCCCAGCGGCTCGCCGGCCGCCAGGTGCACGCCGCCCGCCGTGACCTGAAGCGTCCCGCCGGTGAAGTTCAACAATCCGCCGAAACCGTCGAGCTGGCCGGTGGTCACCGTCCCGCCGTCCAGGTTGATCGTGCCGCGCGGGCCGATCTCCAGCTCGTCGCCGACGAAGACACACCCGTCGTTTCGGACGTTCAGCGTGGCGATGCCGTCGAGGCCTACGAGCAGGTTGACGCTGTTCGTCCAGATCGACCCGGCCCCGTCCACCGTGGCCGTGCCGTTGGCGTCCGGAGAGTCGCCGATGGCGCCCGTGCCGTTCGTCACGGCGGCGGCGCCCGTGATCTCCAAGGTGGCCCGCCCCTGGACGCCGACCACCAGGAGCCGGTCGCCCAGGTCCCACATCGAGCCCGGGCCGTCCACCGCAGCGGTCCCGATGCTCCCGAGCCGGTCCGCGACCATGGCGTTCCGGCTCGAGACGACCCCGCCGTTGGCCACCTCCAGCACGCCCGTTCCGCTGTATGCGACAATCACGCTGTCCGCGATCGCCAGCGTCGAGCCGGGGCCGTCTACTCTCGCGCGTCCCTGGACGCCTCCGATGATGGCCACGCCGCACGAGACCGCCCCGCCCTCCGTGATCTCGAGCGTGCCGTTGCCGTCCTCGCCCAGACTCAGCAGGCCGTCCACGCTCCACGCGGAGCCGCTGCCATCCACCGAGACGGCGCCCTCGCCGGAGTACTTGTGGCCGAGGTAGCCCTTCGCACAGGAAACGCCTCCGCCGGAGCGGATTTCCAGCGTGCCCGTGCCGTACTCGCCGACGTCCAGGTTGCCTCCGCCGGTGTCCCACGTCGAGCCCGCCCCGCTGACCGTCACAAGCCCGTTTGCGTGCGTGTCCCAGGCGACGCAGCCTCCGGCGCTGGTCACCTCGCCGCCGTTCGTGATCGTCAGCGTCCCGTTGCCCTGATCGGCGACGATAAGCTCTCCCGAACTGCCCCACGTCGAGCCCCCGCCGTCCACGGTCACCGTCCCGTTGGAGTCCGCTTCGCGACCGATATGGCCCTGCCCGTTCGAGACCGATCCCCCCGAGAGGATATCGAGCGTGCCGATGCCGGCGTAGCCAACGTGCAGGTGCTCCCCGCCAGCATCCCACGCAGAGTTGGCATCCCGGACCGTCACCGCGCCGCTGCCGGTGGCCTCGTAGCCGATAAGGCCCGTACCGCTCAGGACCGATCCCCCGGCCCGGACCATAAGCGTGCCGACGGCTTCGACGCCCACGTTCAGGTTCCCCCCGCCGGTCTCCCACGTCGAGCCGGCCCCGTCGAGCGTCACGCTGCCGCTACTGCCGGCTCGGTGAGCGATATGTGCCGCGCCGCTGGAAACCAGTCCGCCGGAGAGGATCTCCAGCGTGCCGCTGCCTTTCTCGCCGACGTTCAGCTCGGCCTCACCGGCGTCCCAAGTCGAGCCGATCCCCTCCACCGTCACCGTGCCGGTGCCGACGGCCTCGTAGCCGATAAGGGCCGTACCGCTCAGGACCGATCCGCCGGCCCGGATCATGAGCGTGCCGACGGCTTCGACGCCCACCTTCAGGTTCCCCCCGCCGACCTCCCACGTCGAGCCGGCCCCGTCGAGCGTCACGCCGCCGCTGCTGCCGGCTCGGTGAGCGATATGCGCCGCGCCGGTGAAAACCAGTCCGCCGGAGAGGATCTCCACCGTACCGCTGCCCTTCTCGCCGACGTTCAGCTCGGCCTCAGCCGTGTCCCAAGTCGAGCCGGACCCCTCCACCGTCACCGTGCCGGTGCCGACGGCCTCGCAGCCGATGAGGCCCGTGCCGCTCAGGACCGATCCGCCGGACTGGATCGCAAGCACGCCGGCGGCGTAGTTCCCGACGTGCAGATTGGCTCCGCCGGTGTCCCAGGTCGAATTGGGGTCTCGAACCGTCACCGTGCCGCTGCCGGCGTCGACGTGCCCGATGTAGCCGCCAGTGCACGAAACCGATCCGCCGGATTGAATGACGAGCGAGCCGGGGCCCTTCTGGCCGATGTACAGGTCGTCCCCACCGGCGTCCCACGTCGAGCCGGCCCCCTCCACCGTCACGGTCCCGCTGCTGCCGGGCTGGTGAGCCACGTTCCCCCTGCCGCTGGAGACCGACCCGCCCGATCGAATCGCAAGAACGCCGGTTCCGTGGTGGCCGACGTGCAGATTGCCTCCGCCGGTGTCCCACGTGGAGCCCGCGCCCTCGACGGTCACCGCGCCGCTGGCACCGGCCTGGTCGCCGATGAACCCCTCCCCGCTTGCGACCGTCCCCCCCGAGAGGACATGCATCTCGCCCCTGCCTCCGTTGCCGACGTGCAGCTCGGCCCCTCCCGCCTCCCACACGGAGTTGGCATCTTCCACCGTCACGGTCCCGCTGCTGCCCGGGTCGTGACCGACGTGGCCCTTGCCGCTCCAGACGGACCCGCCCGACTGAATCCTGAGCTCGCCCGTGCCCTCATGGCCGACGTGCAGATCGTTCCCGCCGGTTTGCCAGGTGGAGTTCGGGTCCCGGACCGTCACCGCGCCGGTGCTCCCGGCTAACCAGGCGACGTACCCGACGCCGCTGGAGACCAGCCCTCCTGACTGTATCGTTAGATCGCCTGTGCCGGAGCGCCCGACGTGAAGGGCCTGGCCACCCGCGTCCAGCGTGGAACCTGCGCCCCCGACCGTCACCGTCCCACTTCCGGTGGCCTGGTAACCAAGGTACGCCTTGCCGCTAGAGATCACCCCTCCCGAGAGGATGCTGGCCGTCCCGGAGGCCTTGTCCCCCACGTGCAGTTCCTGGGCGCCGGTGTCCCATGTTGAGCCGAGGCCCGCCACCGTTACCGTCCCGTTGCCGTCCGTCTCCGTCCCGACGTATGCAGGCCCGCTCCGGACCGCCGCCGCGGAAAGCACACTCATCACACCGGTCCCCTGGTACCCGACGTGCAGGCCCTGGCCATAGGTGTCCCACGTCGAGTTGGCATCCTCGACCGTCACCGCGCCGGAGGCAGGGCCGGCGTTGCCGATGTAGCCCAGGCCGCTGGAGACCCGCCCTCCGCTGGTGATCGCCAGTGAACCCGTGCCCCCGTACCCAACGTACAGGTGGAAACCGGTGGTCCAGTTGGCGTCTTCAACGGTGACCTGGGCCATTCCCCCGCTGCGCTCGGCGATGTACCCGCGGAGGCTTGTGACTTCGGCGCCATTGCGAATGTGCAGCGCCCCGTCCCCGAACCAGCCAACACGCAGGTACAACGTGTTGTTCCAGTTGGCGTCCTCGACGGTCACGGTCCCCGTGGACCCGTCGGAGGCCCCGATGATCCCGTCGCCGCTGGAAACGACCGCGCCATCGGAGATGACCAGCGTGCCGGTGCCCGCGCCGCCATGGTGCTCGGTGCCGTCGTAGTAGTACCCTCCCCCCACGCAGAGGTTGCCGGTGCTCGTCCACCTCGTGCCCGCGCCGGTTACCGTCGCCGTGCCGTTGGAGTCCGTCTCCCAGCCGACCAAGGCGTTGCCGTCGGTCACCTCCCCTCCGCCGGCGATCTCCAGCCTCCCGGTGCCCCGATGGCCCACGAAGAGGTTCTCGCCGTTGGTGCTCAGACTCGAGCCGGCCCCCGAGACCCTCACCGTGCCGGATGAGAGCGCCAAGTCCCCCAGGACGGTCTCCTGCGTCTGGAGCCTGCCGCCGTTGCGAACTTCCAACGTCCCCGTGCCCCGGTAGCCGACATGCACGTGGGAGCTGTTGGTCCACTCGGCCGCGTCCACGCTCACGTGCCCGACGGCGCCCGTCTCATATCCGATGTACCCGAGCCGGGCGGAGACGGCCGCGCCGCCCGAGATGGCCAGCGTGCCGGTCCCTTCGCAGCCGACGAACACGTCGCTGAGGCCCATGTCCCACGTCGATCCGGAGCCGTCGACGGTCACGGTGCCGCTGGAGCCGGCCGCCCCGGCGATGGTGCCGCCCGCGCTGGCAAGCTGCGCGCCGCCGGCGATGGACAAGGTGCCCGAATTGGCGTCGGCGACGGTCAGGTGCCCGGTGACGAGGCCCGTGGCCGCGCTCGTCAGCTCCAGCGTCGGGTTGCCCGCTCCGTCGAGCGTGAAGTCGCCCGGGGCCGGGTCGAACCGCCCGCCGCTGACGCCCAGCGTCCCGGCCGGGAAGCTGACCGCCCCGCCGGCCGTGTTGTCGTACGAGCCGGTGCGGACCTCGCCGCCGTCGATGGCCAACTCGCCCAGGGCGCCGACGGTCAGCGTCCCGCGCACGGTGACCCCTCCGCCGGCTTCGACGGCCAGCGAAGCGGCCTTGTCGTAGCCGACGAGCAGGTTCTCGTCGACCCGCAGGCTCTGGCCGGCGCCGAACGTGAAGCTGCTGGGGCTGGTGCCGCCGGTGTGGCCCAACTCGAGGCTGCCGTTGAACGACGGATTGCCGCCGAATCCCGTCAGGGCGTTGACCCGCATCAGGGACCCTACCCATGTCGCGAACGTCCCGCCGCCCTGGATGTCCACCTCATCCGCGATCACCGTCCCTGCGGTATTGAGATACACCGTGCCGGAGGAGTAGATCCGCAGCGTGCCGCCGACGGCCGCGGTCCCGCCGCCCTGCACCGTCATCTCGCCGGTCCCCCCGACGCCCGTGTCGCTGCCGCCGACATACAGGGAATCCGTGCACCGCCAGGCCGAACAGGGATCCACGACGGCCACCTGGCCCCAAGAGCCCGGCTGGTAGGCAACGAAACCGTCGTAGCTCAACACTTCCCCGCCCCCCCGAATGCTCAGCGTGCCTGTCCCCCGGAACCCGACGGACAGGCTCTCCCCCGCCGCGTTCCCGGCCTCCCACGAGGCCCCGTCCACCGTGGCCAGACCCGTCTGCGGCGGGTAGACCCCCATGTAGCTGTCGCGGGTCGATAGCAAGGCCCCGTCGCGCACCTCCAACGTGCCCGTGCCGGAAATGCCGAGGACGAACTCCTCCCGGTAGGTGAACGAGGCAGACGTGCCCAGGCCGCTCAGTCGGATCGATCCCCCGTTCGCGACCTGCACCAGCGAAGCGGTCTGAGGCGCACCGAAGGCGACGGTCAGGTCATCGTAGGCCTCGGGGTAACCGTTCGGGTCCCAGTTGTTCGCGTCGAACCACTCGATCCCGTCCCCTCCGCCGTCCCAGTCGCGGCTTGCTGCCGCCACGTCGGCGGTCGGGCACGTCAGGACCAGAAGAATCGCCAGAGCCCCCAGGAATTCGGTCCTCATTGTCCGTCTCCTTTCACTCCGTTCCGGGCGGCCATGCGGGGACCCCTTTGGCCGGCGCCGATTCGGCCCTCTCTTTCGCGATCCCAGGCGGCCGGATTGCTGCCGAGTGGCTCGGAATACTATACCACGTGAGGCATGGGCCTGTAAATCATTAAATCCAGTGATTTGCATAACATGGGCGCCGCGGGCCTCGCCGTGAACGGCCCGGCTCAAAAACGGCGGGGGCAGACAGACAACCCAGGGCGTTGCCCTGGGCTTCCGGCTTGCAGCCCTTAAGGCTGCCAGCGCTTATCTTAGGGCCATTGGCATGTGTCCCCTTTTTACACACGGTCGCACCGTATCCGGTCGTCCGGTCCCTCGGCTGAAGGCCGACGGCTGATCGCCGAAAGCTCCCGGCAGGTCGCAGGCCTAGCTGGGGCGTGGTTCTTCTCTGATCCCGGAGCTTGTCGGCGGGCGGCGCCGGCAGTTTTTCTGCAATCTGCCGGTTTTCGTTGTGCAAAAGGGCCTTCGAGATGTATATGCCTGCTAAGGGGGGACCATAAGAAAAAGTACGGCGGTGGATTAACAAGAAAATGCGAAACGAACCCAAACGCGGACTATTCCGAGTTTGGCCGGCGGCGCGGCGCAGGTGCGGCCGGGCGAGGTCGGTCACGACCTCCCGCGGGAAGCCAGCGGGTGGGCGCGGTCGTAGACCTCCTTCAGGCGGCGGGTCGTCAGGTGGGTGTAGATCTGCGTCGTGGAGAGGTTCTCGTGGCCGAGCATCTCCTGGACGCTTCGCAGGTCGGCCCCGGCGTTGAGCATGTGCGTCGCGAAGCTGTGCCTCAGGACGTGCGGGCTGACGTTTGCGTCGATGCCCGCCGCCGGGAGGTACTTGTCGAGCTTCCGGCGGATGGACCGGGTGGTGATGCGCCGGCCGAACTTGTTGACGAACAGCGCCCCGCCGGCCCGCTCTCCGGATGAACGTCTTCGTATATCCAGATATGACTCGACGGCCTCCATGGCCTTTCCGCCGACGGGCACGAGGCGCTCCTTCTTGCCCTTGCCTCGGATGCGGAGGGCCTCGGAGAACTCGTCGAGGTCCTCGACGTTCAGGGCGGTCAGCTCGCTGACGCGCAGGCCGGCGGAGTAGATCGTCTCGAGGATGGCCCGGTCGCGGGCGCCCAGCAGCGTGGTGGTGTCCGGGGCGGCCAGGAGGGCCTCGACCTGCTCGACGTCGAGGCACCGGGGCAGGCGCTTGTCCTGCCGCGGCGTGCGAATGACGCTCACCGGCGAGGCGTCCACGGCGCCGGTCCGCACGAGGAACTTGTAGAAGCTCCTGAGCGTCGCGAGCTTGCGGGCGATGGTGCTCTTGGAGTAGTCGCTGTTTCGCATCATCGCCAGGAAGCCGCGGACGTCGAGCGGCTGGGTGGCCAAGACGGCCTTTCGGATCGCGCCCGGCTGGAGCTCGTCGGCGGGCGGGAGGCCCTCGGCCGTCAGCTCGCCGCCGGCCAGATCGTCCGCGGCCGCGAGGTAGCGGCAGTACTGCGTCAGGTCGGCCGCATAGCAGCGGATCGTGTGCGCCGAGAAGTTCCGCTCGCCTTCGAGGTAGTCCAGGAACCGGCTGATCAGTGGCAGCGTCAGCGTGCGCCTTGCCTGGCGATCGGTCATCCGGCGCTCCTTCGACGGGCGCTGCGGGATCAGAAGAGCTGCGGGTCCTTCGGGCTGAGCGCCTCGACGCAGCCGGAGGCGGCGTTCTGGGTGACCTGGAAGCTCAACGTGGCCGCGTCGAGCCAGCTCAGGGGTGTCCGATCGTTGTCGGCGAGCTCCATGATGGCATCGATGATGTCATCCTCGCAGCCCGGCGAATAGCGGAAGACGTACTTGTGGGTGCCTTTGACGAGACTCAAGGTTCGCGTTGTCATGTGGTGTTCTCCGCGTTTTCGCAACGGACCGGCTGGCACGTACGCCGCGCGGGCCCCCGGCGGGCCCTCAACTGGTTTATCGGACCAATCGGCGGGAAACTGGAGCAATTGTGGGGCTCCCTGCGGGCGGGCGAAAAACGCCGCCGCGGCGCCGCGCGGGCTGTCCGTCGGGGCGGCGCTTGTGGTATACTTCATCTCAACGCGCTGAAGCGCCGGGAAGCTGTGCCCCATGGCTGACTCCACAAACGACCATCGCAGCGCCGACGAAGACGCCGAGGCCCGCAACGGCGAGACCCCGGAGACGGGCGGGACGTCCGAGCCGGGCGACGAGCAGGAGCCGCTCGAACAGGCCGAGCCCGGACCACCGGACGACACCGCCGCCGATGCCGACGCCGGCCGGGAGGAGGGACCACACGACCGGGCCGAGGACTACGACGAGGAAAGCGGCGAATACTACGGCCCGGACGCGGACTCCGAAGAGTACGACTACGGCGAGTACGACGAGGATTACGACTACGAACAGGACTACGACTACGGCGAAGACGATTACGAGGAATACGACGAAGACGAGGACGAGGAAGAGGAGGAGGAAGAGGAGGAAGAAGAGGACGGCCAGAAGAAGATGACGCTCGTGGAGCACCTGGAGGAGCTCCGCGTGCGGATCATACGGGCGGCGATCGGCCTGGCCGTCGCGATGGGGGTGTCGCTGTACTTCAGCTCGGACATCATCAGGTACTTGAATCGTACGCTCAACGAGTTGGCATCCGAGCTGGCAGCCAGGACCGGCCGGGGTGTGGGGGGCGTGATCGAGATCGACCTGACGGCCGGCTTCATGACGTACCTGAAGATGTCCCTTTACCTCGGGATCATCATCGCCTCGCCCTGGCTGTTCTACCATGCCTGGATGTTCGTCGCGGCGGGGCTGTACAAGCACGAGAGGCGATACGTCAAGATCGCCGTGCCGTTCTCCACCGGCCTGTTCGTCGGGGGCGCGGCCTTCTTCCTGCTGGTCATCTCCAAGTTCCTCATCGGCTTCTTCTTCTGGTTCTCCTACGAGAAGCTAGGCGTCACGCCGCAGATCACGCTGAAGAACCACATCACGTTCATGACGAACATGATGCTGGTCTTCGGCCTGTGCTTCCAGATGCCCATCGCCGTGTTCCTGCTGGGGAAGATGGGCCTCGTGAGCACGAGGACGCTGAACCGCTACCGCAAGTACGTGATCGTGGTGATCTTCATCATCGCCGCGTTCTCCACGTCGCCCAGCCCGTTGGACCAGATCGCACTGGCCATCCCCATGTGGGTGCTGTACGAACTGGGCGTCGTGCTGGTCTACCTCTTCGTGGAGAAGAAGCGCAGGGAAGAAGAGCAGGCCGAGGCAGACGAGGAAGAACACGAAGAAGAAGAGGAAGAAGAGGACCAGGACGAGGATGACGCCGACGCCGACGAGGAGCCGGAGGAAGCCGGCGGGCAAGCCGAAGCGCCTGACGACGAGGAATACGACGACGTCGAGCCGATGCACTGAGCGGGCGTGCGCGATTCGGCAAACGATCGGCGGCCTCGCAGCGCCCGGTAGCCCGGAGCCGGCTACCTGTCCCCACGGGGAGCTTCCTGAATCGCGCGCGGCGATCCGTGCATCAGCTTGATCTTCGCGCCGATTGCCTCGGCGCAGAGACGGATGAACAGCACGCCGCCGCCGCCGGGTTCCCGAGAGGCCCGGTCAGGCCGCGGACTTCAGCTCTCGCTGTCGGCGGCTGCCGCTTCGCCCTCGTCGCTCGAGCCGGCCTCGGCCTCGGAGAGCTCTTCGGCCTCCTCGGCGGCCTCGGTCGTCTCAGCCGGCTCCGGACGCTTCTTCCTGCGCTTCTTCCTGCGGCGAGGCGGGCTGTAGGCGTCCTCTTCCTCGGCGTGATCGATCGCCTCGGCGAAGTCCTGCTTGACCCCGCGCATCTCCTTCTTGAACTCGCGGAGCCCCTTGCCCAGCCCCTTGGCGAGCTCGGGGATCTTCCTGCCGCCGAAGAGGATCAGGACGATCACCACGATGATGAGGATCTCCTGCCACCCGACGGCCCACGCAAGGGCCCCGGCCGACAGGTTGTCGGCAACATCGGCCAGAATGAGCATTTCTTGCTCCCAGACGGCTTCGGCCCGTTTGGCCGCACGAACACGCGGCCCCAGCGGACACGCACATCGTCTTATGACCCGACCCGGCCGCAAGGCTGCCGCCGGTCGCTTTTCGACCCCGCACGCCGCCGCCGCCCGAATTCGGCGCACGGCACCGCCGGAGCGGACGTTCTACTGCCCTATAGAGAGTCTAAGCCCGTCGCCCATACGCGTCAACGAAAATATGCAGGCCCGGTGGCGGGAACCGGGAACCCGGAACCGGGAACCCGGAACCGGGAACCCGGAACTCGCAACCGGGAACCGGGAACTCGGAACCCGGAACTCGGAACTCGGAACCGGGAACCGGGAACTGAAGAGCCGAGGGGGAATGCTCGGTGCGCAGTGCCGAATGCCCGGCCTGTCCTGCGGGAGCCTGCACCCGGCGGCTACAGGGCCGGCGGGAGGAGCTTCGAGAGGGCCAGGACGTCCAGCAGGTCGGCGGCGGGCGCGCCGGGCTCACGGGCCGCCTCGATGGCCTCGGTCTCAATCGGCACGGTGACGACGCTCGCGGTCGCCGGCCGGGCCGGCGGCGGGGCCGCTGCCGGCGGCATGGCCATCGGCGCGTGCGGCTCGGCCGTCCCGGACGATGCCGAGTCACCCGTCACGTGCGCATGCGGCCCTGCGAGAGCCGCGTGCATGGCGGCGGCCTCGGCAAGGGTGCCCGGGCCCGCCGGCGGCAGGCCAACGGTGCGCTGCGCCGGGGGCAGGACGGGGTCGGGAACGTCCCGCATGTTCGCCCCGCGGCGCGGCCAGGCGGCCGAGAGGTCGATCGCGTTGATCCGCCCGTCGCAGGTCACGTCGCTGCGCGTCTGGTCCTCCGAGACGCCGTCGATCAGCGTCGTCCGCCGCGGCCAGATGTACGACAGGTCGATCGCGTTCACGCGGCGGTCGCCCGTGGCGTCGCCGGCCAGCGCCGTGAAGACGCGGTTGTTGTCCCCCGCCAGCGGGTTGCCCGCCACGTCCGTCACGGCCTCGATCTGCACCAGGCACCTGAGCGCGTCCGGCAGGGCCGGCGTGAAGTCGATGATGCCGACCGTATCGCCGCCGGCCGCGCTCGTGGCGACGGCGATGCCCGAGAGGTCCACGGGATCCCCGTCGGCGTCGTTGCCGGCCATCCGGACGGAACTGCGCGTCCAGCTCGCCGGGTCGATCGCCTCGGAGAAGTCGATCTTCAGCCGGGCGACGCCGGCCATTCTCGGCTCGCCGAAGCTGCCGTCATCCGGGATCTCCAGCAGCGCCTCGCCGACACCGTGCCCGTGCTCGGCTGCACTGTGCCACGCGGCTGCCGCCGGGGGCTGTGTGTCGATCCACACCGTCAGGGCGGGTGAGTGGAGCGATTCGACTTCCCCGGGCACGGTCTGGCGTGCGGTGATCCCATGCTCGCCGTCGGCCAGGTCGTGGGAGCCGTTGGTGGTCACGATCGTCGTGGTCCCGGCCGCGACGGCGCTTCCGATGGCCGCCCCGTCGGCGTGGATCGTCACCGTGGCCCCGGGCACCGTCCCGCCGACGGCGAACTGGAGCACCTCCGACGGCGTGCTGTTGTCCAGTCTGGTGAAGTCGTCATCGGGAACGCCGGTGTCGCTGCCGGGCAGCAGGTCGGGCCGATCCGGCGGCGGCGACGGCTGCCGCTGGTTGCCGAAGTTGACGTTGCTGAGGTCGTCGTCGCTGGCCAGCTCGAAGACGTGAGCCCCGGCGGCGGGGTCGGTCTGCACCCAGCCGGCCTGCTGGACCTCCCGCAGGATGAATTCGCCGGGCATCAGATGGCCGAGGGTGTAGTTGCCGCCGGCGTCGGTCTCGGCGGACGGGTCGCCGTAGGCCAGGTCGATGGACCAGGAATCGAGCGTCCCCACGTCGCCCGCCACGGTGTCCCGGACCTCCAGGACCCACGTGCCGTTGACCCTCTCGCCGTCGAGGGCGGACAGCGACCCCTCCGGGCGGAATCTGCCGGTGAACGGCGCCGCGCCGGCGGCGATGGACGTGCCCGCCTCGTCGTCCAGGATGGTGCCGGTGAAGTTCTCTCCGCTTCCGCCGACGGCCGTGAAGAGCTCCACCTGCGTGCCGGCCGGGCTGTAGAGGTAGACCTCCAGGTCGCCGTCAAACGTATGCGTGATGTCGAGGTGAACGTCAACGTCGAGGATGCGCCCGGCCAGGCCGGTCACGGGCAAGGTTGAGGCGACCGCGCCCTCGTCGGGGATGGGCCTGGGGACGTGCTCCGACACGAAGGCCTGCCTGTTCTCGTCAAGGACGCCGTTGTTGTCCATATCGAGGAAGATGGTCCAGTTGGGCAGCTTGGGCTCGCCGGAGTCGTAGCCGCCGCTGCCGTTGGTGTCCTCGTACTTGAAGCCGCTGATCGAGCCGGGAAGGGCGTTGCCGAAGTCCGTGCCGCCGGTGGTCTGGCCGCTGGTGACGGGCGTGTAGTCCGCGCCCATCAGCGGCGCCGTCTGGAGCCAGCCGAAGGCGAAGCCCGCCAGCTCGCGCGTCACGTACTCGCCCGGCGTCAGCCCGCCGAAGGAGTAGTCGCCATCGGCGTCGGTCAGGACGAACGGGTCGCCGTGCCAGATCTGGAGCCACCAGTTGTTCAGCGTGCCGGTGTCGCCGGCGGCGCCGTCGATCACCTCCAGCCGCCAGATGCCGTTGGGGTCCTGCCCGTTGAAGGCAGACAACAGCCCCTCCGGGCGGAACGTGCCGGTGAACGGGGCGCTTCCCGAGGTGATGGGGTCGGTCGCCTGGTCGTCCAGGATGGTGTTCGTGAAGTTGTCGCCGCTGCCCCCGACGTTGCTGAACAGCTCCACGCGCGTCCCCAGCGGGCCGATCAGGTAGACCTCCAGGTCGGCGTCGTAGGTGTGGGAGATGTTCAGCCCGACGTTGACGTCCAGGATCAATCCGCTCATCTGGTGGACGCGCAGCGCCGAGACCGACGTGGACTTGTCCGGCAGCGGGCGGGGCACGTCGGCGGAGGCGACGATGTCGGAGTCGGAATCGATGAGGAAGTCGTCCTCGGCGTCGATGTACATAAGCCAGGCCGGCAGACCTTCCTCGGCGCCGTCGCGCGTGCGGCTGCCGTTGCGGTCGTGGTACTTGGTGCCCTGGATGCTCCCCGGCTGGGCGTTGCCGAAATTGACGTCGCCAGCGGCCCCGCCGGACGTGACGACAATGTGATGCGCGCCGTCGCGCCAGCGGGTGATCGTGTCGAACTGCCGGACGCCGCCCTCGCCCCAGCCGACGAAGCCGATCCCGCCCCACGTGATGGTTGTATCGTAGCCGGTGACGGTGTTCAGCAGCGTCACGCCGTCACTGTCGTAGAGGCGCCCCTCGATGGCGCCGCTCGTCCCCCAGACGACCTCCACGCGGTACCACTTGTCGGGCAGGTAGACCTGCTCGCTTGCGCCGAAGAGGTAGGACCCGGTCCCGTGGTACTGGTAGAGGTCGAGGATGTTAAACTCCGGCTGGAGCTGGAGCGAGTACCAATGGGTGGCGGACATGCCGAAGCCCAGGGCGGCGCGCCCGGTTGCGTTGTTGGCGAAACGGACCCAGGCGGAGATCACGTCGCCGCGCTCCACGAGGGCGGCCGGATCGTCCCGGTACATCCAGTTCATGCCGACCGCGCCGTAGCCGCCGTCGTGGGCCGCGAACGGGTTGGTGAACCCGGGGCTGCCGGGGCTTGCCTGCGTGTACTCCAGCAGGTCGCCGTCCTCGAAGTCGTCGATCAGGATAGGCACGGCGCCGGGGGCCGTCCGCACCCACCCGGCCTGGCGCACCTCGCGGACGTCGTAGCCGCCCGGATTCAGGCCGACGAACTCGTATCCGCCGTCCGCGTTGGTCCGCGCGGATCGCTCGGCGCACCAGAGGCTCAGCGACCACTCGTTCAGCGTCCCGGCGTCGCCGCGGGCGTGATCGGTGATCTCCAGCGACCAGATGCCGTTGGGGTCCTCGCCGTCCAGGAGCGAGAGCGCCTCGGCGGGCTCGAACGAGCCGCTGAACGGCGGACTGCCCGAGCCGATCGGCGTGGCCGCCTCGTCGTCCAGCGTCGTGTCGGTGAAGTTGTCGCCGTCGCCGCCGACGCGAAAGAACAACTGCACGCGCGTTCCGGCGGGGCTGACCAGGACGGCCTCCAGGTCGCCGTCAAACGTGTGCGTGATGTCCAGGTGCACGTTCACGTCGGTGATGCGCCCAACGACGTCCTTGACCGACAGGGTGGAGATGGTCGTGGCCAAGTCTGCCAAGGGCTTGGGCGCGTCGGCGCTGCCGACGCTCGCCGAGGCATCGTCCAGCAGGTCGTTGTTGTTCTCGTCCAGGTAGACGTCCCAGCCGGCCAGGCCCGGCTCGCCCGGGTCCTGCCGGCCGTTGCCGTTCTCGTCGTGCCACTTGCTGCCGTGGATCCCTACGGGCAGCGCATCGCCAAAATCGGCGTAGACCGTGCTGCCGGAGGCGGCGAACACCACGTGCGCCCCGGCCAGGGGCGTGCCGCGCGACGTGCCGTACGTCAGGCCCGAGAGATTCAGCAGGCCGGTACTCTGGGTCGACCAGGCCTGGGCGGTCTGGGGAGAGATCTCGCAGAGGTTGAGCAGGGCGCCCTGGCCCCTGCCGCTGGCGTAGAAGACGTCGCGGCGGGGGTCGTAGGCCAGCCCGGCGAGCAGGGAGAAGTCCCGGCCGGTCGCGCGGACGTCGGTGACGGCCAGCGTGCTCGTGTCGATGATGATCAGGTGATCGTCCAGGTTCCCGCCCGCCTCGGTCACGAGCCCGTACAGTGTGTTGCCCCGGAAGGCCAGCCCGTCGACGTGCGTGCCGTTGGGGAATGGGCTGCCGGCGATGGTCAGTTGCCCCAGGACGGTCGTCGCCTGCGTGTCCAGGTCGATCCGGACCAGCTCCGGCGGCAGGTTGGCGTCGAAGCTGGGGTAGGTCCTGGCAGCATAGATCGTCTTGCCGTCGGGCGCCAGGGCCAAGCCACCCTCGAGCAGGCTCGTGATGCCCAGGTCGAACAGCTCCGTCGCCTGGCCGGTGATCGGGTTCACGCTGTACAGCCACCGATTGAAGTAGCCCACGGCGGGGATGGAGTAGAGCGTCCCGGCCCCGTCGGAGGCCAGGCCGATCGTCTTCGTCTGCCCGGTCGCCCCGACGGCGATGCCCCCGAACGTCTCCAGGTCGATGACGACGAGCTCGCTGTCCACGAAGGGCGCCACGCCGTACAGCACGCCGCAGCCGGGGGCCGTCTGCATCCAGCCGGCGAACGGCTCCTCGCGGACGACGTAGCTGCCCGGCGAGACGTCCTGGAAGTCGTACCAGCCGTTGGAATCGGTCAGCATGTCGGGCTCGCCGACATCGTGCCGGCCGTTAATGTTGTAGTCGAGATAGACCATCCCCCCGGGCAGGCCGGGCTCGTCGGCGCTCTCGTGCCCGTCGCCGTCGAAGTCGTGGAACCGCCTGCCCATGATCCTGGCCGGCCGGGCGGTGCCGAAGTCAACGTCGCCGGTTGTCAGCCCGCTGGAGACGACGACGTTCTGCGCGCCGCTCTCGGGCGACGTGTGGACCCACCCGCTGGGAAGCTCGTCGCGGACGACGTAGTCGCCCGGGGCCAGGTGGCTGATGGTGTAGTCCCCGTTGACGTTGGTCTCGGCCGACGGGTCACCGTAGGTGATCTGGAGCGACCAGCTCACCAGCGTTCCCGTGTCGCCGGAGGCGTCGTCGGTGATCTCCAGCGTCCACAGGCCGTTGGGATCCAGGCCGTCGAAGGCCGAGAGCGCCTCCTCGGGGCGGTACCAACCGGAGAATGGCGCGCTTCCCGCCGTGATCGCGGTGCTTGCCTCGTCGTCCAGGAACGTGTTCACGAAGTTGTCACCGCTGCCGCCGACGTCGGTGAACAGCTCCACTCGTGTGCCGCCCGAGTTGTAGAGGTAGACGTCCAGGTCTGCGTCGTAGGTATGGTTGATGGACAGGCGGACGTCCAGATCCAGGATGCGCCCGCTGAGCCCACCCACCGTCGCCGTCGAGGTGGTCGTGGCAAGGTCGGGCAGGGGCACGTTCATGTCGTCGGACCAGACCGCCGACCACTGTGAGTCGCGGACGCCGTCGTTGTCCACGTCGGCGTAGACGGTCCGCCCCGACCTGCCGGAGTCGTCGGGGCCCATCACGCCGTCGCCGTTATGGTCTTCGTACACGGTGCCGGCAATGGCCCCCGGCGAACCGCCGTAGGCCAGCGAGGTCTCGGGATCGGCGAAGAGCGTCCAACAGAAGTACTGCCAGCGCCCCGCAACACTCTCAACCGGGGGCACGACCTGCGATCGGGCGTAGTCGAACGCTCGCCCGAACTCCCGCCGGCCGAGCTGGAAGACACCGTGCCAGAACTCCTGATCCAGCTTCCCGTTCGCGCTGTTGGGATTGATGTCGCGCCCCACGCGGGAGTTCATCACCACGCCGACGGCGCCGTGGGCGCCCTTGACGTGGTGCTCCGCAATGGAGTCGCTGCGGTCGAAGGCGCCCGACAGGCAGCCGTACGAGTAGAAGAAATATGGATGCGTGTTGACCAGGCCGTCCACGTCGCTGGAGGTGATCTTGGCATTGGAGGGCCAGTTGGAGTGCCCGGCGTGATTGACGACGTGGACGTTGGCGTCGAGGTAATCAATGAGATCCTCGCCCGTCCACCAACTCGACGGGTCGTCCGGATAGTCCCGGTCGTAGCGCTTGGTGAGCGTCCAGTTGTGCGGCGCCGAGCTGATGCCTGAGTGCGTCTCGGCGAGGTCCTTGGTGTCCGAGCCCCAGACGTCCGCGTGGCCCGGGCCCTGGTTGGCCCGGTCCATCTCCTCGCCCAGGAACACGGCCCACTTGGCGTTCGGGTGCGGCGTCCGTTCGTAGAGGATGGTCTTGTTGACGAAGTTGGTGGCCTCGGCGGCGTTGCTGACCGGGGCCCTGCCGACGAAGACTTCCGGCACGAGGTCCACGTCCCCCCCGCCGCTGCCGTCGTTCTTCTCGCCCCAGATCGAGTCCCCGTCGCCGTTCCACGTACCGCCCAGGCAGGAGAAGTACAGGTCGGTCGGGATGTTGTTGTCGATGGACGGCGGGTCGTAATCCCAGCCGCCCTTGGCGCCGCGGTGGGGGACAACCGCATTGGCCGTCCCGCCCGGCGTGTCGAACCCGTCGGTGTCACCCCCCAGCAGGACCCACACCGTGTTCCAGTTGTGATACGCGGTGTAGATGAAGTCGCGGATCCTGTCGGCGTTGTCGCGGACGCCGGCTGCCTCCAGGCCCGTGAAGTTGGCGTAGATGTAATCGGTGGTGACGATCGTGGCCGCCAGCCCGCGGCTGGTCTTCTGGTCCACCAGTGGCTGGAACTCGTCGGCCAGGTCGCTGCTGGTTATGATCACGTACTCGAACGGCCCGCCGGGCGGAAGCGTCCCACCGGCGAGTTGCGACAAGCCGTCGATCATGCGGTAGCTGCGGAGCTCCGAGGCGTTGTCCACCCGCTCGACGGCGCGCTCGACGTCGGCGACGACGGCGCGGACGCCCACGGCATCACGCGCCTCGCCCCCCTGGGTCTGGAGCGTCACTGAGACGCTCTGGTGGTACGTGAGGTCCCCCGACGGCCCGTCGTGCTGCACCGGGAACACCGAAAGCAGTCCCAACCGGTACCCGCACATGTCGTGCGTGGAGAAGCTGATCTCCGGCGCCGGGCGCACTTCGCCGCTTCCCGTCCTGGCAAGGTCCACGTCGGCGGCGATCATCTCGCCGGGACCGAGGTCGACATCCACCGAGGCGATCTCGGCCCCCTGCGGAAGGAGGATCCATGATTGCCGTACAGGCAGCACCGGCTCGCCCTCGACGCGCCAGGTGTCCGTGCCCGGCAGACCCACGGTGACGCCGTCCGGCGGGCCCTCCACGGCCGGGGGGCCCTGGAACGAGTACGTCAGGACCGCTGCCCGCACGTCGCCGCCGGGATACACTTCCTGCCATCCGGTCCAAGCGAAGCCGTCGGTGTCGTCGCCGGCTGCATCGAGCGGAATCATGGCCTCCACGCCAGCCGGAAGGGCCTGCCCCTCGCTTTGCGACAAGGCCAGGAGTACGTTCTGCTCCATGGTCCCCGACAGCAGCAGCCGCATCTCAAGGGGCTCGAGGATCGGATAGCTTCCCGCGCCGGTTGACTGTGCGCTCTCCATCGTTGCCTCCTTTGCATCCGGTGACGTGTCGTGGAAGGAAATGCTCCAGTCGGGAGGTCAGGGCTGCTCAGCCGCACCGCAGCCCCGTGTCCTCCTCGTGGTCTGCCCCGCAGTATACCGCGCTTCGGAGGAATGTAAAGGGGTTTGGAGAAGAGACCTTCCGGGCGGGCTTCTACCCCCGGGATCACGGCTCGGCGCGCTGTCTGCACGCTCGGCGCCGAATCCGCATTTTCGAATGAAAAAACCTCTCTCCCGATTCGCCTGGGCGGATGAGTGAATCGTAGGCTTCCCTTGAGTCGCGGCCCCCGCGACGAGCTCGGCCGGGGCCCCGGCAGGGACAGAACTCGGGGCCGGTGCCCAGTGGGACCGGCCAGGCGCCCTTCGCCCTTGGAGGCACAGGAGGAAGCACAATGAGGAATATCGTTCTCGCCGTGTCGGTCTCGGCCCTGATGGCGGTCTGCCCGATCGCCCGGGCCGATGTCTTCTCACTCACCCCCCCGGACCCGGACCTCGGCGATCTCGATCACTACAGGTACTACACGTGGGGGATCGAGGCGCCCTGGCCGACGGATGAGCAGGTGGCGGTCTCGGCGACGCTGTCGTTCCACAACATCCGCGACTGGCAATGGGAGTCCAACGTGCTGTACATCCACCTGCTGGACAACGCCCCGCTGGGCGTCAGCTCCGGCTGGGACGGCCAGGGCGGCGGCGACTACTTCCAGGGCCAGGGCATCGTCCTGACGGTCTACCACGATCTGCCGCCCATCGGCCAGGACCTGAGCTACGAGCTCACGGACGATCAGCTCGATAGCCTCAACGCCTACGCCGCCGACGGGCGCTTCGCCCTCGGCCTGGACCCCGACTGCCACTACTATAACTGCGGCGTGGAGCTCGGCATCGTCAGCGAGATCCCCGAGCCGGTTACGGTCGGCCTGCTGGCCGTCGGGGCGGTCATCGTGCTGCTTCGCCGCAGGCGGCACGCCCGGTAGCCGCGCAAAGGCGCCTCGCGCTGGCTCCACTGAGCCGAGGCCAGGCCAGGCAGCCGGACTGGCTTGGCCTGGGCTCCTCCAATCGGCCCAAAGCGCCCGCCGGCGGGCCCGCCTAAAGGCTGACGGTCCGGCCGGTCTCCACGCTGCGGCGCTCGGCGTCGATGATGGTCAGCGACTCCAGCGCGTCGGCGGGCGTCACGATCGTCGGGGCCGCGGAGGCGTTGATGCACTCGACCATGTAGGCCAGCTCGGCGTAGTAGCCGTCCGGCTCGTCGAAGGCGATCGGTTTGGCCTCGCCGTCCTGGTAGACGACCAGCGGCTCCTCGCGGGGCATGAGGTACTCGGCCGTGGCGTTCTCGAAGTTCACGCAGTAGTCCATGCGGAAGCCGAACCCGTCGGCCATGCCCCAGTTGCCCTCGGCCGAGACGATCGGCAAGTCGTCGTAGATGTACCGCGTGAAGATACAGTCGATGCAGCCGGAGAACTTCTCGTAGCCGAAGCTGCTGACCGCCTTGGGGGCCCCGAAGACGTGCTTGACGAAGTCGGTGTCGTGCAGGTGCAGGTCGAGGATCGCCCCGCCGGACATCTGGCCGTCCTGGAACCACCCCGGGGGCCTGGAGCCCACGCGGCGGAACATCGCGTCCGAGACCGGCCCGTACGTGCCCTCCGCGACGGCCTTCTTGAGCCACGCCCACTGCGGCCAGAAACGAAGGCACATCGCCGGCAGGAGGAAGCCCGCGGCCTCCTCGGCGGCCTCGACGATCTCCCTGGCCTGCTCGACGGTCCGGGCCATCGGCTTCTCGCAGACGCAGTGCTTGCCCGCCAGAAGCGCCGCGACGGCCAGCTCGCTGTGGAACGGCGTCGGCACGCAGACGTCCACGAGGTCGACATCCGCCATGGCCACCAGGGCGTGGGGATCGGTCGTGCCCGTGATGCGGTCCATGTCGAGCGATTCGGCGCCGCCCTCGATGTTGGCCCAGCCGCCCGAGAGGTCGCCGGCGGCCCGCTTCGGGTCGGTGTCGGCCACCGCGACGACCTCCGCGCCGTCGATCTTCTCCCAGTTGGCATAGTGCATCCGCCCCATCATGCCCAGCCCGATAATGCCCACGCGGATCATGGTCAGTCTCCCTCTCCGAGTGTTTCGAGGACGAAGCTCCCGGCCGTCTTGATGTCGCCGACGCGGTCGTCGCCGGCCTCGCGCTCGATGCACAGGTAGCCGGCGAAGTCGCCCTCGCTCAGCGCGGCGAAGAAGGCCGGCCAGTCCACCTCGCCGGTGCCGACGACCACCTCCGTACCCCACTCGCCGGGCGTCTCGGTCTGCGTGGCGTCCTTGACGTGAACGCCCTTGAGGTAGCTCATGAGGACCTTGACGCCCTCGACGGGGTCGCCCTTGGCGTAGAGGATCATGTTGGCCGGGTCGAAGTTCACGCCGACGTTGGGCTTGGCGAGGCGGTCGAGGAAGCCCTTGAGCGTGGCGGCGTCCTCCTGGCCGGTCTCGAAGGCCAGGTCGATCCCCGCGGCCGCGAAGGCGTCGGCGATCTGCGTGAGGCGCCCGATCAGCTTCTCGTAGGCCGGGTCCTCGGGCTCCTCCGGCAGGAAGCCGGCGTGGAAGGTCATCAGGTCCAGACCCAGCGACTCGGCGATCGGCACGGTCTGCTGGATGTTCGCCCAGTTGGTCTCCCACGTCTCGTCGGGCACGATGCCGCCGGTCCGCTTGATGGCCTCCAGCGTGCTGTAGTCCTCGCCCTCGCAGCCGAACATGCCCGAGACGATCGTCAGCCCGGCGTCGGCGAGCTGCCTGCCCGCGTCGGCCCATTTCGCGTCGGCCCGCAGCGGGTCGAGCCCCAACTGGATCTTGTCCATCTCCAACTGCTTCATCTGCCCGATCAGGTCGGCCGGATCGGCCGGCTGGAGCGACCACGTGCACACCGCCAGCCGCTCGGCCAGGGATTGCTCGCCCATCGCAACGCTCCTTTCTCTGTGCCTCGCAAGAGGCCAAACACTCTGAATGCTCCGGAACCGCAGGCCCCATTTGATCGGTCCGCGGCCGCAATTGAAAGAACAAAGCCCGCGAGGTGCCTCGCCGGCGGCCAGAGGGTGGAAAGCTCGTGCGGGGTAGTTCGCCAATCATCGCTCCACCGGCACGAGGCCGGTGGGGGCGGGAGCGATGCAGCAGATGTGGATCATGGCAGGGACTCGTCAGGGCCAGCCGAAGTCGGCGGTGCGAGCGGCATACCGGGTGGGGCTGAAGGAGGGGATGCTCCCCGAGGGATGACGTCGAATGGACCTGTCCGCTGAAGCCGGGGCGAAGGCGGATGTTTGGCAAAGCCCGCGAGAAACTCCGCTACCGGCTTGCCAAGGACTTGCTCATGGATGTCCCTACTTATCCCTACTTATCCAACGGCCTCGAGCTCCGGCGCGCCGCTTGATCTGCGAGATGGCCCATTGCGCCGTGCGAGCCACCTCGGGTTCCGTGCCCCGCGCAGCCTCCGACAGGGCGGGGATCGCGGTATCGTCTCCACAACGGCCGAGCCACCCCGCGACGTATGCCCTGGTCGAAGTCCGCCGCGGGAGCATCTTGCCCGGAAGGCCCCCTGGGTCATCAGGCGTCAGTAAGTACTGAATCTCCGTCCGGTCCGTAGTGTCCTTCAGCTTGGCGACCAGCGCATCGCGCGCGCCTGGACCCCAAAGGCGAGCAAGCGCAATGATCGCCGCCTCCCTGACCTTGCTGTTCGGATCGTCGATCAAGGGGGCGATCGCGGCCGCCCCGTGCGGATCCCCGATGCCTGCGATGGCCATCGTGGCCAGCATGCGTCGCAAAGGGTCGCTGTGCCTGAGTTGCTGCCGCAGCAAAGCGGCGCCACTCGGGCCCGTCTCCTTGAGATCCCGCATGATCTCTCGGAAACCGCGCCTCTCCGGCCAAAGCCTGTTTACGACCGGACGCGCAGAGGGAGCTTTGAACCAGATCCTCTCCAGGATCCCCTCCACAGGGCTGCATTCCGGGTCCTGTTTGAAGTACCTCAAAAGCTCCTCGAACAGCTCCGGCGCCTCGTTCTTCGGTGGTCGTGATAGATGCCACGCAAGCAGACACGCCCCGACCGTGAGCAACACGCCCATCACCAGAAGCACCGTCCATCGTCCGCCTCTTCCCATGGCGTCTGCCTCCTACGGGTTCCTACGCTACGGGTTCGGGGGACGCCATACTTAATTCCGTTTGGCCTCCTGGGCGAATCCACACTTTAGGTGCAACGTGCCGTTGCCGGAACACCTCGACCGAAGTCCGACAGATGAGGCGCTTTCGCGGAGTATTGCCCTATATCCTAACCTAGCTCTCCAACCGCGGAGTGTCAACTGTAAGAAGGGCGTTCCTTGCGGCACGCACTGCCGCGCGGGCGGGCTACCCGGGAGAATGCGCCCGCCACAGAGGCACCGAGGCACAGAGAGATAAAAGGTTGTGAAACTGAACCTACTGAACCCTACGGTGCGACTTCTGTGCTCAATGGGCTGGGCGCGCGCAGAGTAGCCTCGGGTGCCTGTGCCAGGATACCTATCAGTCCTTATTCAAAAGGAATCTCTGGGTCCTCTGTACAACAAACGCTCAATCATTGACGCAAACGCGTGTATCTTTGAGCGTTCCTTCCGCCCCGCCGGGGCTGGTTTTCTCATTGCTCCCATTCCGCCGGCTCGCGCCCCCCGGCCAAACCCTTCTGCCCCCTCGGGGCTTCTTTGGCACCATTCGACATTCGCCATTAGGCATTGTCGAGTAGCCTCAGCACGTTGCCGCTCCGAGGCCCTCTCGGAACCGGA
>CAYRVX010000069.1:0-35825 GCA_964427875.1 uncultured Planctomycetaceae bacterium | reverse complement strand
CAGCTTACCGCGTCAGGCCAAAGGATGCCTTCTCTTCATATCTTCAGGGCTCCGAGTTTGGGGGCCGGGCCTCCGGGGGCTGACGCCCCCGGCCAGATCCTCTCGCCCCCTTGGGGCTGAATACAGTATTGTTCAGTGGGCATTTACGCATGAAGGGCAGTGTCGGCGAACGCGGCCATCGGACGCCCTGGATCACAGCGGTGAGCGCATTATTGCACAACTCTGAGCCCACCGGCTGGTGACGCCGTCCAGCGCGGCCTTGCTCATTTGGGGGCCATGCAGACGACTCGGCCGTTCTGGAGGGCAAGATACAGCCGCCCGCCTGCGGAGGCCATCCCGTCGAAGACGGGGGGAGCGTCGAGCCGGCACTCGGCCAGCTTCTCGCCGTCCGCCTGACCCTCCTCTTCGGCTGCTTCGCCTGCGGCTTGGCTGGCCCGCCGCGACGCGGGGCGGGGGCCTTCGCCGCAGCCGACGTGCACGACGAGCCCGCCTTGGACGCCCGCGGCGCTGAGGATGTCCTGAGCCTCCCCGCCCGAGGCGACCCCGGCCGTCCACGGCGCGATCAGACAGAATCCAAGGCCCACAAGGACCCGACTGGCAAGGGGTTTCTTCAGCGACACAAGTCATCTCCTTCCCGGCGATCGGCCGCGCCCGGGATCCGGCAGTCGGCCCGGGCTCTCACCGAACGATTATGCCGTTGGGCACCCCCCTCAGGCAACCGCATTCGCCCCCCGTCTCAAGCGTTCCACGCCGACCGGCACTTGCCGAGAGAATCGAGTGCTTTCTCCGCGTTCCCCGGTGACAGGCAAAGTGAGGGTGATCCGAAGGGAGATTGGCCTTGTCACACGTGTGCAGTGAGCTGGAATCTCAGCCCACCGCCTGCCAGACCTTGTGGCCGCAAGGGCAAATGGGGGCAAATTCTGTTGCTGCGGCTGTGTGGTTTGCCTCGTGACCTGTGACCTCTACCTTCATACTTTCCTGCCTCTAACCCGATGCCAGTAGAAACGTCCCAGGGGTGTCAACTTGCAGGCCTTGCAGCTCATCGCGGCGTCATACATGTGCTGGGCGCCCACGGAGACGACCAACCTCGCTCGGTTCATCATCTGCAGATGCCTGAAGATCTCTTCCTTCGCTTGATCGCTTGGCTTTGCCGTGGGTTCGTATGATCTGTCAAGGCTATGGGAGTGAGTCGGCGAAGGGAAGTATTCGGTGATCTTGCGCAGCACGTGCGGCTCCACAGAGGGCTCACACTTCCTTATGGGAGCTAACCTGGACACGTGTGACTTGAAAAGCGGGCGTTGCTCCCAGTCTTCGAAGACCTCATCAACGAATGCATAGACGCTTGCCACCGTTACCTTCCCACAGACGTCGGCGGCCCCGCCCTCAAGGGCCTGGCACACGAGTATAGTGAAGACACCCCCTCTTCCGCTTTCGACCGCCACTTCCGTGTCCCGGCATGCGGCCAGAATCGTGACACCCTCCGCCAGAATGGCGCTGTTGTTGATGGCGGGAACTTCCCCGAAGGCCCCCGCATGGCAGCAGTCCAGGACGACTATCCTCTCTCGTGCGGTGGATTCATTGGCGAGCTTGAGAACATCACCCATCGGTACGCCTTCGTCATACCTTTGCGCGTCTGTTGTCACAAGATAGCCCCCTAGGTTGTTGGCAGTACCGTGGCCTGCGAAGTAGAACAGCGCGATGTCGGCCCGCTTAGAGAACAATGCTTGAGCCCCCTCCCGAAGCCGCGCACGCGTGACCTTCTCTTTATCGGACGCCAACGTTCGGCAGCTGAAATTCGGTTGCCCGTCGTAATGCGACTCCAGAATCTGGCGTACACGGTTGGCGTCATTGACGCAACCCGTAAGGGGGGCATCGGGGTAATCGTCGATGCCGACAAGGAGAGCTAGTGAAGACATTGCTGATCCGCGTTAGAGCGAGTCCAGGAACTTGCTCACGTTGTCCCACGTCCACAATCTCACCGGCGAACTCCCCAGTTCGGGGGGAGGGGTGAGTTGCTCGTCTTTGTGGATCTTGATGCCCAGAACCGGAAGAGCTTCTTCCTTGGCGCAGCTGATCTCCCACCGCGCGCCTTGCGCCCGGGTGGTGTTCTTGCTGAGCATCGCGATGAGCCCATCGCAGCCCTTGATTCTGGTGCGGCAGCGCGTCTTCCAGCTGTCAGACCAGGGCTCCTTGACCGACATGTCCACGAGCTCGAAAGGACTTCGCGCATCCTTGGCTTGCTGCACGAGCCCGTCGCGATAGAACTTGTCGTCAACCGCGAAACTAATGAAGATTCTCTTGGCCATTTCCATAGCTCCCTGAAGACCCAGTATCCGGGTTCGGACGACTACCGCCCCTGACGGCACTGCGCAAGCCGCAAGGGGACTCACGCATCCGAATACGCTACTCGGTTCTCTCCGGAAGGTCAACCGCAAAGTGCCTCGAAAGGGCGAGGAATACTTTGCTCGATTGGCAAGTTCTGGGGCATCGAGCGAATCCGCACGGGAGGTACAGCGGGGCCTTCGGCACAACTGGGCAGGCCGAGCCTTTTCTTGCTCTTTCTGACTGTCCCCTGTTGCTCGGGGCCAGGGCGACAGGAAGTCACAGCCGACTTACGGTGTCTCACTCCTTTGGAGCCCTCGGTTCACTGCATGCAGGCCTCGCGGACCTTGGCGAAGGCGTTTATGGCGAAGTCGAGGTCGCCGCGGCTGTGGGCGGCGGAGATCTGCACGCGGATGCGGGCGGCGCCCTTCGGCACGACGGGGTAGCTGAAGCCGATCACGTAGACGCCTTCCTCCAGCATCATGTCGGCCATCTTCGTCGCCAGCGACGCGTCGCCCAGCATGATCGGCACGATGGGGTGGTCGCCTGCGGGGATGTCGAAGCCCCTCTCGGCGAGCCCCTCTCGGAAGTGCCTCGTGTTGGCGTCCAGCCTGTCGCGCAGCTCCGTGGACTGCGAGAGGATGTCCAGCACCACCAGCGACGTGGCCGCAATCGCCGGCGATAGCGTGTTGGAGAACAGGTACGGGCGGCTCCGCTGGCGGAGCAGCTCGACGATCTCCTTTCGAGCGGCGGTGAACCCGCCCGAGGCCCCGCCGAGCGCCTTGCCCAGCGTGCTGGTGATGATGTCGATTCGCCCCATGACGCCGCGATACTCGTGCGTGCCGCGACCCGTCGGGCCGAAGAAGCCCGTCGCGTGCGAGTCGTCGACCATCACGGCCGCGTCGTACCGGTCCGCCAGGTCGCAGATCCCCGCCAGGTCCGCGACGGTCCCGTCCATCGAGAACACCCCGTCGGTGGCGATCAGGCGCATCCTCGCGTCGGCGGCCTCCTTGAGCCTGGCCTCGAGGTCGGCCATGTCGCAGTTCCTGAAGCGAAGGCGCCTCGCCTTGCACAGGCGGATGCCGTCGATGATGCTCGCGTGGTTCAGCTCGTCGCTGATGACGGCGTCCTCGGGCCCCAGCAGCGTCTCGAACAGCCCGCCGTTGGCGTCGAAGCACGAGCTGTAAAGGATCGTGTCCTCCGCGCCGAGAAACTCGCTCACCCCGGCCTCGAGCTGTTTGTGAAGCGTCTGCGTCCCGCAGATGAACCGCACGCTGCTCAGGCCGTAGCCCCACGCGTCGTAGCTTTCCCTGGCGGCCGCGATCACCCGCGGGTCGTCGGCCAGGCCCAGGTAGTTGTTCGCGCAGAAGTTCAGCACTTCCCGGCCGTCCGAAGTGCCGATCCGCACGCCCTGCGGCGTGGTGATGAGGCGCTCGTGCTTGTAGAGGCCGGAGGCGCGGATGTCCTCCAGCGTCGCCGTCACGTGTTCCTTCATCGATCCGAACATGGTATTCCTCTATCGCTCGGCCCAGGTCAGCACGACCTTGCCGGATTGGCCCGACCGCATGACCTCGAAGGCCTCCTCGAACTGCGCGTAGGGGTAGCGGTGCGTGATGACCGGGGTGATGTCCAGCCCGCACTGGATCATCATGGTCATCTTGTACCACGTCTCGTACATCTCGCGCCCGTAGATGCCCTTGATGGTGAGGCTGTTCCAGACGAAGAAGTCCCAGTCGATCTCCGTCCTGGGCAGGATGCCCAGCATGGCGATCTTCCCGCCGTGGCACATGTTGGCCAGCAAGGTGCGGAAGGCCTCGGGGCTGCCGGACATCTCCATGCCCACGTCGAAGCCTTCCTTCATGCCGAGGCGCTTCTGGAGCGCCTGGTCCACCTTCTCGCCGCGGACGTCCACCGCCAGCGTCGCGCCCATCCTCTTGGCCAGCTCCAGGCGGTACGGGTTGATGTCGGTGACCACGATGTGCCGGGCCTTGCAGTGGCGGGCGATGGCCGTCGCCATGAGCCCGATCGGCCCCGCGCCGGTGATCAGGACGTCCTCGCCGAGCACGTCGAAGCTCAGGGCCGTGTGCGTCGCGTTGCCCAGCGGATCGAAACAGCTTATCAGCTCCAGCGGGACGCCCGGGTCGGCCGCCCAGACGTTCGTGACCGGAATGCAGAGGTACTCGGCGAACGCGCCGGGGCGATTCACGCCGACGCTGTTGGTGTTGGGGCAGAGGTGCCGGCGCCCGGCGAGGCAGTTGCGGCAGTGCCCGCAGACAAGGTGGCCTTCGCCGCTGACCAGGTCGCCCGGCGAGTAGTCGTGCACGTTGTCCCCGAAGGCCTCGACGACGCCGACGAACTCGTGCCCCACGTGCATGCCGACGGGGATGGTCTTCTGCGCCCAGGCGTCCCAGTTCCAGATGTGCACGTCCGTCCCGCAGATGCTCGTCTTGAGGATCCGGATCAGCACGTCGTTCACGCCGACCTCGGGGACCGGCACATCCTGAAGCCACAGGCCTTCCGCGGGGCTGGCCTTGACGAGCGCCTTCATTGTCTTGTTCATTCGTCGAGTTCCTTCCCTGGCGAGGCGGATGGACAGATCCATCGCGGCTGTGCCTTGTAAGCCGACTCGCGGATGAATGCAAGCGAGTTCCCCTCTCCAGCGGCCAAAGGTCGCGCGACAGGCTTCCCCGGGTTTGTCCGCCTCCGGCGGACTGCACCCGGAGCTACGAATGATCACCCCTGCCGGGGTTGGTCCGTCGGCGTCTTCGGGTCCGCCCCGTCAGGGGCGGCGCGGTCTTAGCCCAGGGCGCCGTCCGCCGAAGGCGGACAAGCCCTGGGAGCGATATCCGTCGAATCAGGAGCCCCGGATGGGGCGATCGTGCTGCTCGTCGCCGAAACAGCCGGCTGGAACCTGTCGCTCCGCGCCGCCCCGGCGTATCCTGTGCGGGAGCGGAAAGGGATGCGATGGACACGACGTTCGAGCAACTGGGCAAGCGATACCTGGACGAGGTCACCGCCCTCTCGCCGGTCTCGGCGACCTGGCTGGGAGACCATCGATTCGACGGCGAGCTGGACGAGGTCAGCCCCGAGGCGAAGCAGCAGAAGGCGGCGTTCTGCCGGCGCTACCTCGAGGAGCTCGGCCGCATCCCGGGAGGGCAGCTATCCCGGGCCAACCAGATAGACGCCGCGATGCTCGAGCACCGGCTCCGCGCCGAGCTGTGGCACCTCGAGGAGCTCCAGGAGTGGGCGTGGAACCCGATGGCCTACACCTCCCTGGCCGGCAACGCCGTCTACAGCCTGATGGCGCGGGATTTCGCCCCGATCGCCGAGCGGCTCGGCAGCGCAGCCGTCCGGCTGGAGCAGTTCCCCCGCCTGCTGGAGCAGGTGCGGCAGGTCCTCGACCCGCCGCGCGTCCCGAAGGTGCACGCCGAGACGGCCGTCAAGCAGAACCCGGGCATCGCCCGCATCCTGGACGATATGGTTGCCCCGCACCTCGACGCCCTGCCGCCGGCCGAGCGGCGGCGGCTCGAGCAGGCCATGGCGACGGCCCGCCCGGCCGTCGAGGAACACCAGCGCTGGCTCGAGAACGACCTGCTGCCCCGGGCGGTCGGCGACTTCCGCCTGGGCGCCGAGCGGTTCGATGAGAAGCTCGCCTTCACGCTGCGCACCCCGCTGACGAGGCAGGAGGTCCGCCGCCGCGCCGAGGAGGAGCTGCGCCGCGTGCGGGAGGAGATGTACCAAATCGCCGCCGAGATCTACCTCCGCGAGTACCCCTACACGAAGCTGCCCGGCCGGGCGTCGGAGGAGTACAAGCAGGCCGTCATCCGCGCCTGCCTGGAGATGGCGTATCGCCGGACGCCCGACCCCGAGCGGATCGTCGAGATCGCCACGGAATCGCTGAACAAGCTCACGGCCTTCGTTGGCGAGGCCGACCTGCTGACGATGCCGCCGGACCCCGTCGAGGTCATCGTCATGCCGGAGTTTCGCCGGGGCACGTCGCTGGCCTACTGCGACTCGCCGGGCCCGCTCGACGTGGGGCAGCGGACCTTCTACGCCATCGCCCCGCCCCCGGCCAACTGGACGGCCGAGCAGCTCCGCTCCTTCCTGCGCGAGTACAACCTCCGGTCGCTGACCAACCTGACCGCCCACGAGGCCATGCCCGGCCACTTCCTCCAGTTGACACACTCGAATCGCTACCCATCGACGCTGCGGGCGGTCCTCTCGTCGGGCGTCTTCATCGAGGGCTGGGCCGTCTACGGCGAGCACGTGATGGTCGAGCGCGGGGCCTACGACGGCGACCCGCTGATGCACCTGATCGTCCTGAAGTGGCTGCTGCGGGCCATCGCCAACGCGATTGTAGATCAGGCCATCCACGTCGACGGCATGAGCGAGGAGGAGGCGATGAGCCTGATGATCGAGCGGACGTTCCAGGAGGAGCGCGAGGCCGCCGCCAAGTGGGTCCGTGCCCAGCTCACCAGCACGCAGCTCTCCACGTACTTCGTCGGCTACCTCGAGCACGTCGCGCTGCGCCGCGAGGTCGAGCAGGCCCGGGGCGATAACTTCGACCTCAAGAAGTACCACGACACGCTCCTGTCCTTCGGCTCCCCCCCGACGCAATACGTCCGCGCAGAGATGCTGCACCTCCCGATACGGGGCGCCGAGGGCTGAAAGACGTCTGAGGGGCCTGCATCAGCCCCTACGGCACGCTTGTCCACCGAAGCCTCGGCGAAGGGGGATGTCGCTGTTGCAGTCCCCGGCGCTTCCGTGTAGACTATACGCGCCGGGGATGGGGCGGTGAGCACATCCGCCGACGGGAGCTTGTCCGCCGAAGCCTCGGCGAAGGTGGGTGTCGGCATCCCGGCAACGTTCACAGAACGTGCCTGCGGGGCGCATGACAACGTTGGAGCGCCTAATCGGGAGCTGACGGGGTCTTATGCAGGCTGCATCAACCGGGAGCCGCAAGAAGCGGAAAAGGATGTCTATCGTTGACATGAAAGTATTTGAGTCAATATGCAAGAACGCACGGCAACTTCTTATGCAGAAGGGAGCAATCTGCGTTTGCCGTTTTATACAGACTGTATAATCATTGTTAGCGATCGCTCGCAAAGGTAGGTTACTGATGAGAACCGTAGCCACTATCATCGTGTTTGCAGTTCTGCTATGTGGGTGTGTCACGCAGAAGCAACAGGACGTCGCCCTTCTGCAGCGACCCGTTCAATCCAGCCCTCCATGTGGAAGCGGTTCTCTTCTGCTGGATCGTTGGCTACCGAAGAATGAAATAGCAGAGTTCCTTGATCGTCATCGCGCTCCGTTGCAGATTCACTCCTCGATTACTGCAGACAACACAGAAATGGCACTACTGGACATCGACAAGGATGGAAGAGATGAGCTTATCCTTCGGACCGATAACAGGTTCTTTTTTGGTGTGATAAAGCATTCCGGAAAGGAGACGAAATTCTTGATGCAACTCTGGGGGTACTATGTTGGTATTCCCAAGATGCTCGACTTTGACAAGAATGGTACCATCGATTTCGTGTGGCAAGGAGGAAAGGCCTGGAGGGTTCGAGTCGCGCGTACAACCAACAACGGCATTACGATGATTGTAGATGGAAAAGGAGCACTGGATTTCGACAGCGAACGGGCTGTATTGCGTTTACTCGTTCCTTGCGGCTATTCGTACGGGTCATATGCTCATTGGGAAGGCGGAGGTGGTATTCAGCATCATGTACCGTATCGGTTTCTCTGGAGTTACGAGCGAGAGCAGTTCGAGCTATCCAGTAGCGGCGATGCCTCCTACATGCTGGCAGATGCTCTTTGGACGTGCTTCAATGTGAAGCCGACCGATGTGGAGAAGGACCGTTACATAGACTACTGGAATTGGGCGGTCTGCTTATTGTGTGCCCGACTGCAATATGATCGCGCCCTTGAGTTAGCACGCCAGATTCCCGAAGGCAATGGGTCGGCAAAGGGAGTGGCCATGCCCGTAACTGACAAAGAGAAACTCGTTGAAAGGGTGCAAGAGCTTAGTCAAGTATATAAGCCTTGTACGTCCCTCTCACATGTGCAAGGACCGCATGATGTGCATGAGAAACGGTGGTCCCCGAAATAGCGAGAGACGATAATGGGATCACACAATCGCTAACAAACGGTTGCACTCGGGCGCCCCTTCGGGGGGTCGGTAAACCGCGGCGTTAGGCGCAGAGAAATGACAATGCTTCCAGACTTCACTGTCAGGTGTTACGGCAATGACGATCGGTTGCCGGAGGAGGCCGAGGACTTGTTCCGCGAGGAGCTGGCTGACTCCCGCACTCCGCTTCCACAGGATCGTCCGGATCGCGGCCAATGGCGGTTCGCTTGCGTCTGCGCGATCGCCGCGGAGGGCCATGTACTGGGAGGCGTCCATCTCGACATCGGCCCCATCAACTTCGGCCCACTGGCGAGGGAGAAGCTGGCGTTCGTCGAGGGGGTCTTTGTGCGCCCCGAGTACCGTCGGCGCGGAGTGGGCACACGGACCATGCAGAAGGCCATATCGGTCGCGCGGGACGCGGGTTGTCTCCACATGCGGTGCAACGTCCAATGGGACAGTGCGGCTGGCATAGCGTTGTACAGGAAATGCGGCTTCGCTCTCGCAGAGATCAGCGACCAGGAGGGTGGCGAGTACTTCGTAGTCAGGCCGCTTGAGGCGCGGGAGCAGCGCCCAACCGGTGGGTCCACGTGACGTTTGCACGAGAAAAGGTGTCAGGAACCTTTGTTGCTTGCGGGATGGGGCAGGCGCTCAGCGATGGAAACGGGAGCGCCGCGCTGCGGTCGCGAGAGGGGCATCCGTTGCGCGACGGGCAGGGGGCCACCGGCCCGCCGGCTGACGCGTCATGGTCGGCTGGCGAGGCAGAGGACCTTGCCGTCGATGGTGGCCAGGTACAGCCGCCCGTTCGCGGCGGCCAGGCCGTCCCAGATGGGGGGGGAATCCAGCTTGTGCTCGGCTAGCTTGCTGCCGTCGTCGGCGGACATGCCCCAGAGCAGGCCGCCGGCGCGGCCCTCGTGGGCGGCGAACGGGTCGTCGGGGTCCATGGTGGGCGTTCCGCCGACCAAGAGCAGCTCTCCGGCCTTGATCATCGCCCGGGGGCGCATCGCCAGCGGCGCGGTCCAGCGGAACTGCGGGGCGCTCTTGCCGGCGGCCTTCGCCGCCTTCCGGAAGTCCGGCAGGTGCTTCTCGCCCGCCGGCGGCTTGGGCCTTGCCTCGGCGAAGAGCATGTAGGGCGTGTTCAGCCTGATGCCCCACTTCATGAGGTGCGCCCGCCGGACGCCCCAGACGGTTTTCTCGTCGAACGTCAGGATCAGGCCGTACGGCACGGCAAGCGACGAGCCCCAGTTGCTCGGCCTGTAGGTGATCCACGAATAGGCGACGGGCATGCGGCTGAAGTCGCCCGTGCCCAGCACCCAGTGCGACCGGTGGTTCTCGTGGCCGTCGAGGAGGGTGGAGGTCGAGAAGAGGTGCAGGTCCATCCTGTCCTGGCGGGCGAGGGCGGGGTCGAACCTCAGGTGGCGCAGGAAGACGCTCCGCCCGTCGCTGACCATCACGTCGGTGGTGGCGCCCTCGGCCATGGAGAAGGCGTCGCTGCGGTCGGGGGCCTTGAACGTCTTGTAGTCGGTGGCGTTCTGGGCGAACTTGCGGGCGTACTGCCCGGCGGTGGCGTCCTTGCCTTCGCCGGCCCGGGGGTGCCTGCTGCGCAGCCGCGACTGGTGGATCACCTTGCCCGTGGCGGGCTCCAGGCCGTACAGGGCGATGCCGCCATCGAGCCAAGAGCACCTGCCCGCGGCGAAGTAGGCGATTCCGTTGTGAATCAGCACGTTTCCGTGCACCGGCCAGACGGACTCGACCTGGTCCATCGCGACGGTCTTGAGGCCCGCCGGCGCGGCCCGGAAGCGCCAGGCGAGCTTGCCGTCGGCGAGCCTCAGGCAGTACACCGAGCCGTCCGCGCAGCCGAACAGCACGAGCCCGCCGTGGATCGTGGGAGACGAATCGACGCGTCCGCCGGCGAGGTAGCTCCAGAGCCTCTTGCCGCTGCCGGCATCGATCGCGTGGACGGTGTTCGTGTCGACGGAGGCGACCAGGAGCCGGCCGCCCGCGATCACCGGCTGGGTGATCCTCCCGCCGATGTTCGCCTGCCACCGCCGGCTGAGCTTGGCGCCAACGGCGCACTTCGCGAGGCCGCTTCGCGCCGCGTCGCCGCGGTGTGTCGGCCAGGCGTTCTGATTGCGGATTGCGGATTGCGGATTGCGGATTTGTCCATAGGCCTCCCCGCGCTCGAGACGCGGGGGGTCGCCGCGGTCACTTCGTTTCCTCGCGTCGCGCTTCGTCGCCAGGGCCCAGAAGCCGATCAGCTTGGCCTCCATGTAGCAGCCGCAAGAGTGGGAGGGGGCGTAGATGAGGCCGTTGCAGGGCATGATGCCGTACTGGCAGGCGCCGCGGACCCAGTTGTTGCGCGAGTGGTTGTCGGCGGCCAGGTCGAGGAAATCGATTCCCCGATGCCCGGTCATGATGTATCGGTCCGTGGCCTTCTCGCGGTAGCAGCGGTGGTGGTGGCCGACGGTCTGAAGGTCGGCCAGCACGGGGTTGGTCTTCCTGACCTGGCCGGTGCGCAGGTCGCGCCCTTCGGAGAAGCCGGGGTTGATCCACACGAGCTTGCCTTCCGGCCCGGCCGTGACGAAGACGTCCGACGGGGAGCGGAAGCCCGGCTTGCCGGGGCAGCTCCACAGGCCCTTGCCGTCCCTGCCCGAGAGTGCCGTGAGCCTGCCCGCGTCGGCGAGCAGGACGACGCCGTCATGGACGACCAGCGTGGTGACGGACCAGCCGACGCTCCGGGCCGCTCTGGGCCTGCGCCTGCGTTTGGGCTTTCCCTTGGCGGCCTTGGCGGCCTTCGGCGCCTCGCGGCCCTTGGGCTTGGCTCCCGCGGCGGGGGAGGTCCAGAGCTCCCTGCCCGTCTCGCGGTCGAGGCACACGAGGGCCTTGTTGGCCTGGACCTGGAAGAACACCCGCGGGCCCTCGGAGGCGAGCGTCAGGGGAACGGGATCGGCGTCCTGCTTCGACCGTCTCCAGAGCTCTTGGCCCGTCTCGGCCCGCAGCGCGACGATCGCCTTGGTGTTCGGGTACGTCGCCTTGCCCCGCAGTGCCGGGTCGACGCCCGCCTGCTCGGCCATCGGCGAGCCCGTCACGACGAGCAGGACGCCGCCGCTGACGATGAGCTCCTCTGCGCCGCCGGTCTGCTGGTAGGTCCTGACGATCTCGCCGGTGGCGGCGTCGAGGGCGCTGACCGGCCGGCTCATCCCGAGCGGCACGTACACGCGGCCGCCGGCGGCGACGAGCGTGCGGGGAAGCTGGACCGGGCCGGAGCGGAAGCCCTTGCGGTGCCAGGCCCACGACGCCATCGGCCGCTTCCAGAGGAGCACGCCGTTGAAGGCGTCGCGCGCGACGACGGACCATCTGCCGGGCACGAGCATCGAGTAGGCGGGCCCTTCATCCAGGATGTAGAAGATGCGTCCCCGCGTCGAGACGACCGAGCTGATGCTGGCCAGCGTGTGGTGGTGTCGGCACCAGAGCGGCGCGGCCAGCCATTGCATGTGCTGCGGCGGGCCGACGACCGTGTCGCGGGCCACGGCGTTGCCGCCCGCGTCGTGCAGGTAGTGCGTCCAGTCGTCGATCTCGCCGGGGCGCGGCTTGACGGTCCTGGTCCACTTCTCGCCGCGCCGGACATACGCCACGCCCTCCGGGGCCAGGACCCGAAGCACCTCCTTCATGTCGGCTGCGCTGAGGTCTTCGGCCACGACGAGGTTGACGAGGTTGTCGACGTAAGGCAGGCGCGGCGGCGTCCATCGCTCGGCGAACACCTTGCCGCACAGCCCGACCGAGCGGACGTGCTCGCGGGCCTTTTCCACGTTGGCTGCGTCGGCGTCGAGGCCGTGGACGAGGTAGCGGTCATTCGCGCGGAGTGCGGCCGTCAGCTTCCCGTCGCCGCAGCCGACGTGAACCACCAGCCCGCCGCGGACGCCGGCGGCCTGAAGGATGCTCGCGGCCTCCTGCGCGGCGGCGGCCGGCGCGGTTTCGGCCACCGACAGGACGACCAGACACGCGGCAGCGACCGCCGCGAGGCGGCCGAGGCCCATTCTCTTCGGCAGCATGGTTCATCTCCTTTCCGGCGGGGCATTGCGCCGCCAGAGGTCACACGGGTCACTCGGCCCGTGATTATGCGCGCGCGGAAGGCATTTGGCAAACCCGTTGGCGGGAGGCGCCGGCGATCACGCCAGCTCGAAGATGGACTGCGTCTTGACGATGGTCAGTTCGTCGGGGAACGCGTGGAACGCGAAGACGTGCAGGCCGTTGGCCTTGGCCTCATAGTCGATGTAGGTAAAGGGCGTCAGCGAGCGGCTCATCCACATGGGGAACGGCACGAAGAGCCCGCGCTGGGCGCCGAGCCGGGCGAGGTCGTGGTGCGTCCCGGAATAGACCGCCGCGCTCATGGACTCGACCTGGAAGCTCATCATGTAGTTGATTTCCTCGGCCCGCTTCCGCTCGTGGTCGCGCTCGCCGCGGAAGGGCAGCTCCAGCAGTTGCCCCCGCTGGGGCAGGATGTTGTCGGCGTCGGCGGTGACCTCCACGATCGAGCAGCGGCCGCGGAAGAAGCCGATGACGTGCGTGCAGCCGGTGACCCAGATCTGCGCCTCGTAGCCGTCCTTGACGATGTGGTGATCGTGGTAGATCTCGAACAGCTCCGGGTGGAGCGGCCGATCGTACAGGTAGAAACGCAAGGACGAAACGCTCTGCTTCTGGCCGATGCTCATGACGGCAATTCCTAAAGGCCTCTATGCATCAATTATAACACGGCATGGCGTTTTCACAAATGGCGCAATTCAAATCAATCGGCGTCGGGCCTACTTGGTGTCGCCCTTGGGTCTTGCCGAGGGGGGCACGTGGTGCTTCCAGGGCGGGTCGGGATGCTTGCGGTGCCAGTGCTCGCGGTACTTGACCACGGCGAAGAGGGTCGCGAAGTACGCCAGCACGCCCAGCACGAGGGCCACGATGACACTGCCGAGCCACAGCGGCCAGAATATCAGCGACACGCCCTTCCAGAAGGCACCCAACCGCTCGGGGATGCTGCCGCGGGTGGCGGCGGCGGCGAGGAAGTCAAAGAAGAGCCCGCTGTCGTAGTTGCCGCCGAGCAGCCGGCAGCCGAGCCAGTAGCTCGGCCAGTAGATGGGCAGGAGCGTAAAGGGGTTGGAGAGCCACACGAACGGCACGCCGACGGCCTTGTTGGCCCGCAGCAGCAGGGCCAGGGCCAGCGCGAGGACCATCTGGAGTCCGATCGTCGGCGTCCAGGTGACGAAGATGCCGATCGCCAGCCCCAGCGCGATGCGGTGCGGCGTGTCGTCCACGTGAAGCACGCGGTAGATGAAGAAGCGCTTCAGCCGATTCAACACGTATCGTACCGGCATGGCTCAGCCCTGTTCCTCCAGGAGGCGCTCAACGACCGAGACCACCGTTTCGGGGGCGATGGACTGCATACAGGTGACATGGCGGCACTTCCGCTTGAGGCAGCCGCGGCATGGCACGTCGGCGACGATGCTGCGTCCTCGAATGAGCGGGCCGGTCCGCTCCGGCCGCGTCGGGCCGATCAGCGTCACCACGTCCACGCCCACGGCCTGGGCGATGTGCTGGGCGGCCGAGTCGCTGCACACCACGCACGCCGAAGAGGCGATCAGCCCCACCATCTGCGGCAGCGTCGTCTCGCCGGCGAGGTTGAAGGCGTCGCGGCCGGCGGCGTCGGCGATCCGCGCGCAGAGCGCGCGGTCGGACTGCGTGCCCAGCAGCGCCAGCGGCATCCGCCGGGCGAGGCCGGCCGCCACGGCCCGCCAGTGCCGCACCGGGTAGCGCTTGGTCGCCCAGCGGGTCGGCGGCACGAAGACGAGGAACCCCCCGCCGCCGGCGCCGCTGCGGCGGCGGAACCGCTCGGCGAACTCGCGCCCCGCGCCGGCAAGCGGGAGCGTCATGTCCTCCCGCCGCGCGTCGATGCCCAGGCGCCTGGCCAGTGCGATGTTGCGGTCCACGGTGTGCCGCTCGGCCGGGCGGTGCCGGTGCGTGTAGAACACCCAGGCGCCCTCCCGCGCGTCGGCGAAGCCCGCCCGCACCGCGGCGCCGGTCGTGAAGGCGAAGAAGCCGCTGCGAAACAGCCCCTGAAGGTCGATCACCCAGTCGAAGCCGCCGCGGGAGAGTCTCCTGAGGAAGCCGGCCAGCAGCTTCGCCGCCGCCGGCGACCGCCACGCTGCGCCCAGGCGGCGGCGGTCGAAGGGGACGACCTCGTCCAGGTCGCCGTCGTCTTCCAGCAGCGGGGCGCACGTGGTGCTCAGAAGCCAACTGACCCGCGCGCCGCCGAACGTCCGCCGCAGGCCGCGAAGGACGGGCAGGGCCGTCACCACGTCCCCCAGCGCGCTGGGTTTGATGATCAGCACCTTCCGGGGCGGCGCGAGCTCTCGCGGCCGGTCGGAAATCATGCCCCGGGCCTCCGAACCGCCTTCTGGCGCCTTCGGCGGGAGCGGATCTGCTGGCGGATCTTCCTGGCCGACCACTCCTCCAGCATGCGCCAGTAGGGCTTGAAGTGGATTCTCCCGGTGCCCAGTCTCCGCAGGTAGCCAAGCAGCATTCGCAGGCGTCCCGCCCGGTTGACGATGGGGCACTTCAGCAGGGAGACGTTCAGCCGCATCAGGCCCTGGAAGCGCCTTCGGGTGGTCAGGACTCTCCGGTGCGTCAGCCCGTCGAGGTCCACCAGGACGACCTCCGGGCTGGCCCCCCGCGACCAGCGGACCAGCAGGTTGGTGGCCTTCAGGTCGCGATGGGCAAACCGGTTGTCGTGCAGGCGCCGCAGCAGGCGGCCCAACTGCCACAGCACCTCCTGGCCGAGTTGGCGCTGCTGGGGCACGCTCAGCGGCGTGTCGCCCTTGGGGGGAATGGCCAGCCAGGTGTTGAGGAACTCGTGCAGCCGCGGGGCGTCGACGACCTCGGTGATCAGGAGGCTGTCCAGCAGGATGGGCCCGATCCGCCGCTGGAGGGCGGCGAGGGGCAGGGCCGTGGCGATCCGCCGCGTCAGGAGCGCGTGCCCGAGGAAGAAGGCCCGAATCGACCGCGCCGGACGGAAGCAATCCGGCAGCAGCTTCCACTTGCGCTTCCGCCGCGCTCGCTTGATGTAGACTTCGATGCGGTGCGGACCGATCTGGAGGACCCGACGGACGATCAGGCTGGAGGGCGAATCCTTGACGACTTCGGCCCCCTCGGCCGTCAGCAGCTCGCCGGGTGCCTGGAGCAGCTTCTGCCAGTCGCTGGCGAGGAAGGTGCATTCGGCGGCCTGCGAGCCGGCCATGTGACGCTTGGAGGCCTGCACGGCATGTCCCCGCCAGCCGCCCGGAAGCCTCAGCGGCGTGAAGTACCGACTCCGCTTGAAGACCCGCCGGTCTCGCTGGTTGTGCTGGCGGCGGGTGTGCATCCCGGCGAAGTGCTCCACCAGGAGCTGCCAGCCTCTCAGCGATCCGACCGCCTCGACGGCGAGGAGATAGTGCTTCAGGAACCGCAGCCTCTCGGTTCGCGTGGTGAAGTAATAGCGGTCGTGGAAGAGCTGGGCGAGGTTGGCCGCCATCGCGCGGCGCGAGAGCTTCCCTCGCCGGTGGGCGCGGTGGAGGTCCGTCAGCACGAGCTCGACGCTCCCCTCGGCGCCTTCGGCCGCTCGCACGAGGATGTTGCCGCAGTGAAGGTCTCTGTGGATGACGCCCGCGGTGTGCATTCGCCCGACGAGTCGGGCCAGTTGGACGATGGCCGACTGGATGAGGCGCATTCCCGCCTCGCCTCGTTGAAGCTGCTCGTCGTGCCACACGTCGGCCGGCTGGGCCGGAGCGACGGCCTGCGTTGCCAGCCACTCCACGCCGTCGTGGCAGGCCGCCGCCAGCGCCGGCGCCGTCGGCACCCCGTGTGCGGCCAGATACCGCGAAAACCGCATCTCGCGCATCGCGTCGGAGCTGCCCAGCCGGCGCATCAGACGGTGGACGGGCGAGGGGTTGTGGAAGTGCTTGAGGTAGACGTCCCGCCCGGCAATGCGCCCGCGATAGACCGTTCGCGACGTGTTGTGCTTTACCCGGCGCCAGTCGCCGCCCTCGGGGTCGAAGAGACGCTCGAGACCCTCGGCGAGCAGCGCGGCGGCGTCGTCGTCGGCAAAGACGACGTTGCCAATCCGGCGGGAGCGAGTCGCTTGTCCAGCCTGATCCAAGGGCCTGTCCCTCTGACGGGGCCGCTGCGGCCGCCATGACCGCCGCGCGTCACCGCGATTATATCGCTCCGGCGGTCTTCGCCTCAACCGGGCGCGGCGAAGGTCGCTCAGAAGTGTGTGACTGTCGATCCTGGCGGCACCCATGGTGGCACGGGCATCTTGCCCGTGGGTCCCACGACCGTCTCGGTCGTGGAGTCGACCGGAAGCGCAGGGCCGGGACGGCCCTGCGACGCACGGGCGGGACGCCCGTGCCACGAAACCTTGTCACACACGCTCAGAAGGCCTTCGCCTCGATGACGGCGGCGTAGATCTCCTCGAGGCGCCGCCTGCACGCGGCGGGCGCCAGCAGTTCGGCCGCACGCCGGCTCGCGGCGGCGCCGAGCCGCTCGGCGAGGTCGCTCCGGTGGGTGAGCTTCAGCAGCGCGGCGGCCGCGGCGCGCGGATCGTTCGGCTCCACGAGCAGGGCTGCCTCGCCGTCCGGGGCAAGCTCGGCAATGTCGCCCGTGCGCGAGGCCGCGATGCCCAGACCCGCCGCCGCCGCCGCCGCAACGGCACAGAGGCCCACGTCACGCTTTCGGAAAAACGCCGCCAGGTCCGACGCCGCCAGGACCTCGGCGCGGGTGAACCGCTCGCCCGTGAAGAACATCTCGTCGTCGTGGCCGGTCGTGCCCGCGAAGAATCGAACGTAGCGAGCCCTCTCGCCGGCGCCGGGCAGGAGCAGGCAGAGCCCGTCGATCACCTTGCAGACGATCGCGTGTGCCCAGCAGGCGATGTCGTGGCCGGCGCCGGCGACCATGGTATCGGGCGCGACGACGACGCGGACGGCGTCGCCGATGCCCAGCGCCCGGCGAACTCGATTGCGTGCGGCCAGGCGGTCGGCGACCCGGCCCGCGGCCGGCGGCAGGACGTGCACGAACCGCTCCGGCAGCCCGCGGCGAATCAGTGCGCCCTGGGCGTGCTGCGTGGGTGCGGTGACGGCCAGCAGCCCGGGCCCGATGGCCTCGCGGACCGCCCGGACCTCCCCGGCGGTGCCCGCGCACGGAAGGGACGCCAGCAGCCCCTTGCCGGCCGCCAGCGAGAGCTCTCTGCCGGCCCACATGGCGCCCGGCGACCAGGCGTGGAGGACGTCGGCGGACTCGGCCGCGGGGCGCATCCGCGCGGCGGCCAGCCGCGCCGAGCCCATCGGCCGATGGACCGCCCTGATCGGCAGGGGCGGCCTGGCGCGGGGAGGCCGGCCGGCCGACAGCACCGTGTCGTGCTCGCCGGCCAGCAGCGCCAACTGCTCGAGCATGTCGGGCGGCGTCTTCTCCTCGACGATGTGGAGGACGCGCATCATAGGCCAAGATGATACGCCGGGCGTCCGGGCGCCACAAGGCCGCCGCGACAGGGCCGGCGCGGCGGCGAAGAAAACCTTACCTTCGTGCTGAACCGCGGGATACCATGCCTCAAGAGTGGCTGGCATCGGACTTCAGGTTGCACTTGGTTTCTTGGTGCATGGCAAAGGGAGACGAGTGATGATTCGACAAGGCAAGCGATGGACGATCGTGGGGGCATGTACCGTTGTGATGATGGCGGCGGCGGTTCTCGCGGAGCCCGCGCGGGAGCCGCGTCGGCTCATCGAGCGGCCGCCGGCACGCGGCGCCGAGGAGCGGGGCGATCCGCGGCGCCGCCGCGTGGAGATCGTGCGCGAGGCGCCGCAGGAGAGGCCCCGACGCGAGGCGCCTCGGGCCCCGCAGCCCTCCGGGGCGCCCAAGCCGATCATCCTCCGCCTGAAGCACATCTCCGCCGAGAGCTTCATGGAGGTGATCGAGCAGCTCGGCAGGAACGAGGACGCCGGGCGGATCCTCCGCTCGATTCCCACGGCCATGAACAGGGAGGCCAACGCCATCGTGATCGTCGGCCCGCCGGAGGTGGCCGAGTTCTTCGAGAGGCTCGTCGACGGGCTGGACCAGCCCAGCGAGTACCACGAGCGGATGCGCGCCCGCGAGATGGAGGAGAGGGCACGCATGATGCAGATGCATCGCGGTCATCCGGGCGGCCCTGCGCCGGAGGCCAGAGAGCAGATGATGCGGAAGATGCAGATGCAGCGCCGGGAGATGGAGGAGAGGAAGGCTCGGATGGCCCGCCCGCCCGCCGGCCCGCGGCCCGAGGGGCCCCGGCCGGGCGAACCGCGTCGGGGCGATCCTCTCCGGCAGGTTCTCGCGCGGCTGCTGTCTGCGCCGGTGAGTCGCGCGCTGGGGCTGGACGATGACCAGATCGCCAGGATCCGCGACCTGGCCCGCCACTTCGGCGAAAAGGCCGGGCACATCCGCCGGCGCGTCGCCGGTGCGATGCGCGACCTGCCCCCGCAGGACCGCGACAAGCGGGCGCCGGAGGTCATGCGGAACGTCCGCGGCGAGATCGCCCGAATGATCGGCGATCTCCGCAGAGAGGTCTTCCAGGTCCTCCGTCCGGAGCAGCGGGAGAAGGCGGCCCGGCTGCTGGGCGCCCGCCCCGGCGAGGGCGGCCCGTCCCCGGAGCGACGGGGTGAGCCGGAGCGGCCGGGCCTGCGCCCACGCCGGGGCCCCGAGGACCGGTACCGCCCCCGTCCGCCGAGGAAGGAGCCTCCGCCGCCGGAGCCGCGCAAGCCTCGCCCCAAGCGGCCCGCCGAGGACCGGCCCGCTAAGAAGGGCCGCCCCCCCGAGAAAGGCAAGGCCCCGCAGAAAGGCCCCATCCCCAGGGACATCATCGCCAAGACCATCGGACGGCTGCTCGCCCCGCCGATGATCGAGAAGCTCCGACTGGAGAGGCCGCAGGTCGCGCGGATTCGTGAGATAGCCGAAGGGCTCGAGCGCGAGTTGAGGGAGCTCTTCGAGCGCGCCAAGCGCGAGGTCCAGGGCGCCGAACCGAAGCACCGCCCCGAGGTCGCCAGGAAGATCCAGGGGCGCGTCGCCGACCAGGTCCGCGAGCTGATAGGGGACGTCCACGAGCGGATCGGCCGGGTCCTGAGCCCCGAGCAGCGCGAGATGGTGAAGAAGCTCCTGGGCCCGCCGCCGGGGAAGGGCCCGCATCCGCCGGAGCATCGCAAGGGCAAGCCGGAGCGGCCGCACCGCGACAAGGACGTCGAGAAGAAGGAACATCACCCGCGGGACCGGGACCTGTAGCAGGCGGCGAGCGCTGCGGGAGACAACAGGGCAGACAGGCCCCGCCCTATCTGCGGGACCGGGCGGGCTTGCTCGCGAGCTTCGTGGCGGCCTTGCGCCTGTGCCTCAGCAGCCACCTGTACAGCTCGGGGTCCTCGTACGTCTCGGTCCAGGAGTCGTGCTCGGCCTCGGGATAGATGGTGAGTTTGGCCTTCCTCCCCCCGGCGGCCCGTGCTTGGAGACCAGCGACAGGCGACCGCCCCGCTCGCCCGCGCCGTGCAGGAAGAGGATCATCGGCCAGCGCTTCCTCGTGAGGCCGTAGCCTTCGGGCAGGTGCAGGAGGTATCGCACGCTGACCGTCTTGACGATCTGCCTTCTGAGCCTGTGGGACGTCTGGCGGCGCTTCATCGGATCGGCGTGCCTTTCACGTTCTGGTCTTCAATACATCGAGCTGCTTTGCGGGCCCGGCCTTGCTGGTTCGCTTCTGCTTGAGCAGCCATTCGTACAGCTCGGGGTCGGCGTAGGCCTTGGTCCAGGAGTTGTGCCCGGCCTCGGGGTAGACGGTGAGCTTGACGTTCTTCCCGCCGGCGGCCCGGATGGCGTCGACCATCTGGCGGGACTTGCTCGGCCGAACGACGCGGTCCTTTTCGCCGTGGAAGACCCGGACGGCGATGCCCTTGAGCTTCCCGGCGGCCTTCGGGTCGCCGCCCCCGCAGATGGGCACGAGGGCGGCGAAGCGACGCGGCGTCCTGGCGCCGAGGCTCCACGTGCCGAAGCCGCCCATGCTCAGGCCGGTCACGTAGACGCGCTCCTCGTCCACCGCGTGCCCGGCGACGACCTCGTCCAGCAGGGCGGTCAGGACGTCGGCGTCCCACCACTGGCCGCGGGGGCACTGCGGCGAGACGATGACGAACGGGAATCTCTTGCCTCTCTCGACGAGCTTGGGCGGCCCGTGCTTCTTTACGAGCGCGAGGTCCGTGCCGCGTTCGCCGGCCCCGTGGAGGAAGAGCATCAGCGGCCAGCGCTTCGGGCTCTTGCCCTTGGGCTTCTCATAGCCTTCGGGCAGGTACAGCAGGTAGCCGATCCGCACCGTCTTGGTGACCGGCTTCTTGGTCCGGGGATTGGTGGTGGTGATCTTCGCCTCGAGCTTGTGCTCGGTCTGGACGCTCTTGCTGGCGGGCTCGGCGGCGGGCTCGGCGGGCGCGGCCAGGGCCGCAGCCAGCATCATGAGAAGGGTCTTGCTCATTCTCGTTTCTCCAGGCAGGGACAACGTATTGCGCGTGCTCGACTGGGAGCCGTGTGAATCTTATCAGATTGCCGCCGCGTTGTGTTACCTGTCCGCCGAAACGGGGTTTATTACTATGTTGAGGATCAGGAGCGTATAATGCAGAATAGATGAAGTGGCTTCCCGTACCCGGGGCGGCGACAGAGAGAGATACGATGCGTTCGAGGAGATACAAGGCGTGGCTGGGCGCGGCGGCGGCGTCCTGTATCTGGCTCGCCGCGGTCCCGGCCGAGGCCTGCAACGTCCCCGTGTTCCGATACGCCCTGGAGCGCTGGCAGCCGCACATCTACGAGGCGTTCGTCTTCCACAAGGAGGAGCTCTCGGCGGCCGACCGGGAGGTGGTGGACTGGCTGACGAAACACGCGGCCAGCCAGGAAGTGCCCTGCAACATCGACGTTCGCTCCGTGAACGTCGCCGCGAAGATGGACAAGTACGCCGCGGCGGTCAACAAGACGCAGGCGGGCAAGGCCCTGCCGCGGCTGGTGGTCTGCTATCCGCGGCGGTTCGGGCCGCCGGTAATTGCCTGGTCGGGCCCGCTGACCGCCGAGGCGGCCAGGGCCGTCGTGGACTCGCCCATGCGGCGGAAAGTGGCCCAGGCCATCATCAAGGGCGAGACGGCCGTTTGGGTCCTCCTGGAAAGCGGAAACAAGGCCAAGGACGACGCGGCCGCAAAGCTCATGGAAGACCGGTTCGCCGAACTGGAAAAGCTGATCGAGCTGCCCCCGCAGCCGCCGCTGTACCCCGGAGAGCCCGAGGACGCCGCGGACCAGGGGCTGCCGCTGAAGGTGGCCTTCTCGCTGGTCCGCCTCTCGCGGAAGGGCCCCGCCGAGAAGGCCTTCGTTCAGATGCTGCTGAACACGGAGGACGACCTGGCCAGCGAATACGCCTCCGAGCCGATGGCGTTTGCGGTCTTCGGGCAGGGAAGGGCGATGTGGGCCCTGGTGGGCAAAGGGATCAACGAGGAAAACGTCACGGACGTCTGCGCGTTCCTGGTGGGCCGGTGCAGTTGCCAGGTCAAGGACATGAACCCGGGCGTGGACATGCTGTTCACGGCCGACTGGTATGCCGGCCTGGAAGGCAGGGAGCCCGCGACGGCGGTGCTTCCGAATGTGATTGTCCCGCCCGCGGCGGCGACCGCCCCGGCCCCGGCCGTCCGGGCGAACATCGAGAGATCACTGGCCCGCAACGTCGATGCCGGCGGCGGGACCCTCCTCCGCAACATCCTCATCGCCTTCGGGTGCATGGTGCTGGCGGCCGCCGCACTCGTCGTCTGGGTGAGCAGGCGGCCGGCCCGGAACTGACATGAGCGTCTGGCGACTTATCCGCAAGGAAATCTCCCACAGGAAGCTGAACTTCGCGCTCGGCGTCGTTTCGGTCCTGGTGGCCGTCGGCGTCGTCGTGGCCCAGTTCACGCTGCTCCGCGCGTACGACATCCGGACGGAGGAGCTCCTTCACGCCAAGCAGGCCGAGGCCGACGCCCGGCTCGCCGTCCTGGAGGACGATTACCGAAAGTACATGAAGGAACTGGGGTTCAACCTGCTGATCCTCCCGGCCGAGCAGGACCTCGCGGAGTTCTGGGAGAAGGGCTACGCCACGACGACGATGCCCGAGGAGAACGTCAGGAAGCTCTCGCAATCCGGCACGATGCTGATTCGCCACCTCCTGCCGATCGTCCAGCAGAACGTCTTCTGGAAGGAGCAGAAGCGCCGGGTCATCCTGATCGGCACGCGCGGGGAGGTGCCCCTGGCCCACCGCAGCCCCAAGGAGCCGATGCTCCTGGCCGTCCCCGAGGGCAAGGCCGTCATCGGCTATCAGCTCGCCAGCGACCTGTCCCTCAAGCCCGGCGAGAAGATCGCCCTCCTGGGCAGGGAGTTCGTGATCCACAAGTGCCGCGCCTACCGCGGCACGCCCGAGGACGCCACCATCTGGCTGGACCTGAAGGTCGGGCAGGAACTGCTGGGAATGCCCGGCCGCCTCAACGCCATCGAGGCACTCCAGTGCCTTTGCCGCGGCGCGGACTTGAAGGCGCTGCCGGGCGAGGTGGCCGGGCTCCTGGACAACACGGTGAAGATCATCATGCGGGAGAACAAGGTGACGCTCCGCGCGAAGGCGCGGCTGCGAGCCAAGAGCGAGCACGTCGAGGCCATGGCCGCCGAACGGGCCGCGCGGGCCAAGCTGCGAAAGACGCGCGAGTCCTTTGCGGGCGTCGTCGTGCCCCTCGTGCTCGCCGGGTCGGCCGTCTGGATCGGCTTCCTGGCCCTGAGCAACGTCCGCGAGCGAATGGGGGAGATCGGCATCCTGCGGGCCATCGGCGTCCACTCGGGGCACATCTTCACCGTCTTCCTGGCCAAGGCGTTCGTGATCGGGCTGATCGGCTCGCTCGTGGGCTATGGCACGGGCCTGGCCGTGAGCATCACCGCCGCGCGGATCGCCCCGTCGCTGCGGGTCCAGACCCCGTGGGAGCTGTTCGCCCCGGGGCTGCTGGCGGCCGTGGTGACGGCGGCGCCGGTGGTGGCCTTGCTGGCCAGTTGGGCCCCGGCCACGATGGCCGCCCGACAGGACCCGGCCGTCATCCTCTCGAAGGAGTAGCTGCGGCGGTGCTGGAGATGGAGAACATCACGAAGCTCTACCGCGGCCCCAACGGTGCCGTTCGGGCGCTGGAGGGCGTTTCGCTGGCCGTCCGGGCGGGCGAGTTCGTCAGCGTCCAGGGCCCCAGCGGGTGCGGGAAGAGCACGCTGCTGCTGGCCGGCGGCGGGCTGCTCGCCTGCGACGAAGGGCGCGTGCTCATCGACGGCCAGGACCCCTACGCGATGTCGCCCAACGACCGCGCGCGCTACCGCGCCCGGAAGGTGGGCTTCGTCTTCCAGCAGTTTCACCTCGTGCCGTACCTCTCCGCGCTGGACAACGTCCTGGCGCCGACGCTGGCGATGGCCTCGGCCGACGCGCGGCGGCGGGCCGATGAGCTCATCGAGCACTTCGGCCTCTCGCATCGCATGCACCACACGCCGGAGGAGCTGAGCACGGGGGAGCGCCAGCGGACGGCCCTGGCCAGGGCCCTGCTCCATCGCCCGGGGCTGCTGCTGGCCGACGAGCCCACCGGCAACCTCGACGGCGACAGCGCCCGCGCGGTGCTGGCGTATCTCGCCGAGTTCGCCGCCGACGGCGGGGCGGTCCTGCTGGTCACCCACGACGAGCGCGCCGCAGGATACGCCCACAGGATCGTCCGACTGGAAGCCGGACGCCTCCGCGACGGCTGAGGCGACCGGGGAACTCGCCACCGGCACGCTCCTTCGCCGCGGCTACTTCGGCTCCTCGACCCTGTAGCCGTGACCGGCGAAGATCGCCTTGCCCTCCTTGCCGGCCAGAAAGCTCACGAACCGCTCGGCGAGCGGGCGGTCCCGGGAGAACTTCAGTATGCCGACGGCCACCCGCGAGACCAGGTTCTGCCGGAGCGGGATCTTCACCACCTCGACGTCCCTGGCGAAGTTGGCGGCGACGGCGTCCCAGACGATGGCCGCGTCGATCGCGCCGGTCCGGACCTTCACCCCGAGATCGTTCACCGTCGCGGAGGAGAAGACCGTCCGCTCTCGCACGGCGGCGAGGTCGATCTTGTTCTTGACGAAGATCTGCTCGGTCATTCGCCCGATCTGGCAGGCCTTGGGATTGCCCACGCCCAGCTTCATGCCCGGACGGACGAGGTCCGCCAGCGTCTTGACCTTCCTCGGGTTGCCCTTGGGCACGATGATCACCGGGACGAGGTAGGTGATGAGCTTCTTCGATACGACCGCCCCCTCCTTCTCGAGCTGCTCGACGTAGAACACGTCGCCCGGCATGTAAAGGTCGCCCTGCTCCTTGAGCTTGATGGTGGCGATCAACGTGCCGCTGCCGGCGTAGCTGACCGTCAGCTTCGCGCCGGTCTTCCTCTCGAACGCCGCGGCTGCGTCCTCCATCGCGTGGCGAATGCCCGCGCCGCAGTGAATGTAGAGCGACTGGCCGGCTGCGTCCGCCGGCGCCGGCGTGAAGCCGAACTGCCGCACGAAGACGTTCTGCTTCCTGACGACGAACTCGGCGAACTTCGTCGCCGCCTCCGGCTGCTTCGAGCAGGTCAGCACGTCCATCGTGACCTTGATTAGCCCGATGTCGTACGATCGGGCGGTGGGGCTGGTGACGGTGTCGATGCCGGGGATGGGCCGGTACCGCGGCTCGATAGGCACGGCGTCCAGCTTGTCCCGCCTGAGATGCGCCACGGCGTTCCAGACGATCGCGGCGTCCACGTCGCCCATCGCCACGAGGTCGGCGGCCGAGCCGCTCCCGCGCGTCCGTTTGACGATGTTTGCCTCGATCTGCTTCCGCAGGCCGGCCTTGTCGAAGACCCGCGGGACGATCCACCCGATGGTCGAGTGCGTCGGATGGGTCATGGCCAGCTTCAGCCCCGTCCCGGCCAGGTCCTTCACCGACCGGATCTTCTTCGGGTTGCCCTTCCGCACGATGATCGTCGGGGTGACGACCGCGAGGGTCCGTCCACGGACGCTGAGGCCCCTTCGCCTGAGGCGTTCCTGGAACGGGTCGTGGCAGACGTACAGGTCGCCGCGCTTCTGCGCCGCGATGCGGTCGAGCAGCTCGCCGCTGCCGGCCGAGTCGATCTGCACCTTCACGCCCGCCTGCTGCTCGTAGTCCTTCGCGAGCTTCTCCATGACCGGGCGCATCGTCCCGCCCACGCAGCAGAGCAGCGGCTGCTTGCTCGCCGATTCGTCGCCGCCCTCGCCGCAGCCGACCAGCCCCGCCGGCGCCGCAGCCAGGCAGATCGAAACGCCCACCGCTGCGAATCCTCGCACCGATGTCATTTTCCTTCGGCTCCTGTTTTCCCAGGCCTTCAGCCCCCACCGCAGCAGCGCGCGGCCGTGCCGGTGGGGGGGGACGCAGGCGGTCGTAGACGCCCCGGGCCTCCCCGAGGCCGCGCCCGCCGCGGCGTCACCGACGCTTGACGCCGAAGAACAGCGTCAGGGAGATCAACTGCCCCGCAATGGCGATCAGCGCCCAGAGAATTCCTTCCTGGATCCGGTCGGAGAGCATCTTCACGAAGACGATCACCAGCACCAGCAGGACCAGCACCTGCACGATGGCGGCGAAGAGCTTGATGAGACTGAACTCCTCGACGTGTTGGGCCCGCGTCAGTTGGCGCAGCTCGCGGAGGATTTCCAGGCGAACGCCCGCCTCGTCGGCGGGCTCGGGCTCCTGGGCCTCCTCGGCCGCTTCGGCTGCGCCGGAAAGCTCGGCCGGGGCGGAGACGGCGCCGGTAACGGCCTGTCTTGTGGCCGTCATCTTCGCGCCCATGGGCTCGGCCGAGCCGGCGGCGTCCGCCGGGCGGGCCTCGGGCGCCTGCCGCGGAGTTCGCAGGATGACCCGGGCGGCGTCGACGAGGTTCCGGACGGTGTAGTCGGCCTGGACGTCCTCGTCGTTCAGCTCGCCCGGCACGGCGTGATGGCTGGGGCGCGTGCGGACCCGGACGGTGCGGCACCCTGCCCGCTGGCCGGCCTCGATGTCCCGGGCGCTGTCGCCGACCATCCAGCTCTGCGAGAGGTCGATGTCCAGCTCCCTGGCGGCCTTGAGAAGCATGCCGGGCTTGGGCTTGCGCAGGTCGGAGTCCCTGGCGTACTCCTCGACCGTGCCCTCGGGATGATACGGGCAGTAGTACAGCGCTTCGTACCGCGCGTCGTGCTCGGCGAGCTGGCGGCGAAGCTCGGCGTGGATCTTCTCCAACGCCTCCTCGGTCAGCAGCCCGCGAGCGACGCCCGACTGGTTCGTGACGATCACGAGCCTGTAGCCGGCCTGTGCCATCGACTTCATCGCCAGCTCCACTCCCGGGAGCAGCTTGACGGCATTTGGGTCGGTTACGTAGCCGGGGTCTTCCATCACCGTGTTGTCGCGGTCGAGAAAGACAGCCTTGTTTGCCATCAGCCTGTCTCCTGGCCCCTTTCCTGCTCGCCGTGCGATTCGACGATGCGCTCGATGATCTCCGTCGTGCTCAGGCCGTCCACCAGGTCCAGCGTCAGCACGCGCCCCCCGTAGTCCTCGACGAGCCGGCGCCCGACGACCTCCGGCGTGGTGCCGCCCTTGGCGAGGATGTCCGGGCGAAGCAGCTCCAGCAGGGGGATCGGCGTGTCCTCCTCGAAGACCGTCACGTAGTCCACGCACTCCAGCGAGCCGAGCATTTCGGCCCGCTCGTCGGCGCCGATGATCGGCCGGCGCGGGCCCTTCAGACGCCGGACGCTTTCGTCGGAGTTGATCGCGACGATCAGGCACGAGGCGAGGCGCCTGGCCTGCTGAAGGTACCGCACGTGACCCATGTGAAGCAGGTCGAAGCAGCCGTTGGTGAAGGCGACGGTCTGGCCCAGGCGGCGGCGCCGGGCGATCTCCCGCGCCAGTTGCTCCCTCGAGACGACCTTGGCCCCGCGGAGGCCGGTCATGCGCTCAAGCTCCTCGAGCACCTCCCGGCGCGTGATGGGCACGACGCCGAAGCGTTCGACCTCGAGCCCGCCGGCGACGTTGGCCAGTGCGGCGGCCTGCTCGTAATCGCACCCGGCCGCCAGGGCGACCGAGATCATCGCCAGCGTCTCGTCGCCCGCGCCGGTGCCGTCGCAGACCGTCCGCGGGCGCGTCGCGAGGCGCTTGCTCGCCCCGTCGCGTCTCAGCAGGAGCGAGCCTTCCCGGTCGAGCGTGACGATGACGGCCTCGGCGCCGGTGACGTCGAGGACGCGCCTGGCCGCCGCGGCCAGCGAGGCGTCGTCGGTGATCTCGACGCCCGTGGCCATCTGCGCCTCGTAGCGGTTGGGCGTCAGCAGCGTCGCGCCGCGATAGCGCTCGTAGCTCCGGATGCGGGCGGGGTCCACCACCACGGCCGCGGACGCCTCCCTGCCCGCGGCGATCAGCTTCGGGCCCGTCTCGTCCGTGATCACGCCCTTGTCGTGGTCCTGAACGGCCAGCACCGCCGCGCCGCGGGCCTCGTCGCGCACGGCGGCCAGCAGCGAATCGTGCGCCTCCGCGGGGATCGCCTGCGTCGGGTCGTGGTCCACGCGGAGGATCTGCTGCTCGTTGCGATGCTGCGCCAGGCCGACGTAGCGGGTCTTGATGATCGTCCGCTGGTCCGCCAGGGGAAGCAGCGCGTGCGTCTGGCCGCCGGCCGCCGCGAGCAGCTTCACGAGGTCCTCGCCGTCCGCATCGTCGCCGCGGACCCCCGCGCACGCGACCTTCCCGCCGAGGGCGAGGATGGCCGTCGCCACGTTGCCCGCCCCGCCGGCACGCAGGTCGGTGCGGAGGCCCTTCAGGACCGGCACCGGCGCCTCCGGGCTGATCCGCTCCACGTCGCCGTACACGTAGCGGTCCAGCATGAAGTCGCCCAGCAGCGCAAGGCGGGGCGACCCGAAGCTCTCGAGGCTGTCCACGAGATGACGCATAGGCGCCGGTATTCTACCGGCCGGGCCGCGAGAAGGCCAGTAAGCACTTGCCATCGCACGCGGATGGCTCCAGAATTGCCGCCGGAAAGGAGCCCGCGAACCATGGGATACGCAGCGATCGGACTGGCGGCGGTCCTCGGTGCCGCTTGCCTTCAGGCCGCCGAGACGAGGCCGGCCGGGGCCCTCAGCCGGAACATCCACCGCCGCAGCGGACTCGCCAACGCCCGCGCGCGATTCGCGAGGGACAAGACCGGCCACGTCGCCTTCATCGGCGGGTCCATCACCGAGATGAACGGCTACCGGCCGATGGTCTGCGACATCCTCCGGAAGCGGTTCCCCGACACGAAGTTCACCTTCACCGACGCGGGCATCTCCTCCACGTGCTCGACGACCGGCGCGTTTCGCCTGGCCGAGGACGTCCTCGGCAAAGGGCCGGTCGACCTGTTCTTCATCGAGTTCGCCGTCAACGACGACCAGGACGCCGCCCACGCCCGCCGCCAGTGCATCCGCGGCATGGAGGGCATCGTCCGCCACACCCGCCGGCACAACCCGTGCGTGGACATCGTCATCACCTACTTCGTCAACCCGGGGATGCTCGAGACGCTCCAGGAAGGCAAGACGCCCCTGACCGCCGGCAGCCACGAGGAGGTGGCCGGGCACTACGGCGTCTCGACGATCGACCTCGCCCGGGAGGTGGCCGAGCGCATCGCGGCCGGCAAGCTCACGTGGAAGCAGTTCGGCGGCACGCACCCGGCCCCGTTCGGCAACGCCATCTGCGCGGGGATGATCGACGGCCTGATGTCCGCCGCCTGGAAGGCCCCCCTTCCCGCCGACGCCGCCAGGAAGCCCTACCCGATGCCCGCCAAGCCCCTGGACGCCCTCAGCTACTTCAACGGGCGCTTCATCGACCCCGCCCGGGCCAAGGTCAAGGCCGGCTGGAAGCTCGCCGTGCCCCAGTGGAAGAAGCTCAAGGGCAGTTGCCGGCGGCGCTTTCTCGATACGACGATGCTCAGCGCCGAGAAGGGCGGTGCCGAGTTGACATTGGAGTTCACCGGCACCGCCGTCGGCGCCTACGTGCTCGCCGGCCCCGACGCGGGAACCGTCGAGGTCACCATCGACGGCGGCCAGCCCGTGAAGGTCAATCTTTACCACCGATTCAGCCGCGGCCTGCACTACCCCCGCACCGTCATGTTCGCCGCCGACCTCAAGCCCGCCAGCCACACCCTCCTGCTCCGCACGACGAACGCCCACCACCCCGACAGCACCGGCTGCGCCACGCGCATCCTCAAGTTCGCCGTAAATTGACCCCGCCGCCACAGCCCGTGCGGGGCCAGAACGCCAAGCTTGCGCGGAAGCGGTACACGCAGGCAGACCTGAGGAGGCCATGACCATGGAAGGTCCATCGCCCGAACGCAAGAGCTGGTCACCCGGCGAGGACAAGCGAGGTCTCCAATGTCGCCATTGCGGCTGCAAGCACTTCCGGGTAATCTACACGCGCCGGGGATCGGGCGGGAAACTCATCCGCCGGCGGGAGTGTCGGCATTGCGGCAAGCGCATGACAACGTGGGAACGGCCCGTCGGGGGCTGATGGAATTCGGCCAACACCTTTTGGTGTGACTACTCGGCTGCGTGTCATCTGGCTAGGAACTCATCGATGGGTACTATCAAGGAACCGCGGCTCGGAGCTCTTGGGTCATCCGGACCAAGCGGCTCGCATCACCTCCGAAGGCGCCGATAGGAGAAGCTGTGACGGACCCCCTTTGGATCACATACTCATGGGCTGACAACGACGAAGGAGACTTTGACTTCCTGGTCCAGGAACTCGGCCGCGCCGGCATACCGTCGCTTTACGACAAGATCGCACTTGTGCCAGGCCGAAAGCTGTGGGCGCAGATCGCGGGCAAGATCACCGACGAGCCTCTATCTGCTTGGGCCTATCTGGTCACCCCGCAGAGCCTCAGGAGTTCTGCCTGCCAGGAGGAACTGGCGTACGCACTCCAGCGCGCCCTGGACGTCAAAGGCGACGAGTTCCCTGTGATAGGGTTGTTGCACAAGGTATCCATTCGGGATGTGCCTACAGCACTGCGAGTCCGGCTGTGTGTCAACCTCGGGAATCCTGACTGGATCGAGGAGATTCGTGCCGGTGTCGAGGGGGTTCCGCCGCGACGGACGGCGATCCCCCAGCTTCCGTACATCGTTAAAGTGCATCGGGACTACCTTGGCCGAAAGAACCAGAACGCTATCGAAGTCCGCCCACGGTTTGGCGAACTCGCGTACTGGCGTCTCGCGTTCCCAAGCGATGGACCACAGCCCGTCCGTTGGGGAGCCGGTCCTGCAGATGGTGGCGCGACTGCAGCGGTGATGTTGTCGACCATGACGGGGGAGTACCAGGATATCCAGGGCGTTTCGATGAGATTCGTGGGCGCGGGCAATCAACTGTCGCCCTCAACCTCGGCGTACGCAGTCTTCTCGGGCGACCTGCCGGACCGTTTTTTCTTCGGTACCTCCAAAGAGCCGTTTGCAGCGCAAGCCGAAGGGGTTGTGGTAGAGGTGCAGCCAGGGGGGCATTCTCGCGGGCTGGAGGAGAAGCGCTCGAGCTGACGGGACTCGCGACTGCTGCCCGTCAGGGGGCAGTGCAAGGAGGGGATGCTGCCCAGCCCGCAGTTCGTTCCGTGGACGTTGGTCGTTCACGATTGCTGCCACAGCATGTCTAGATACGGAACAATCTCGTGCAGCCTGGAGGTATTCCTTTGTCGTCACCGGGTCGCGATGTAGATTGAGGCCAGACAACCAGGACGTGCGACGCGCCGGCTGATCGCCGGGGCGAAGCCAATAGGCCAAGGCCACGCGGGGCCGCGTACTCGCGTGGCCTTTTCTGTTGGGTCGCACGCCTGGTTGCCCCCGGCTGCGGGCGGGACACTCGCCTACGCCGCAAGGCTACGGCAGGCACGTCGCCGCCAGCAAGTACCTGGCCGGCAGGGAGGCCGTCTCCAAGGACCCCGCCAAGGCGTTCGTCGCGACTCACGCCGCCGATGACGCGGCATCCCGGATCCGCTCGGTCAGCTCGTCAGCGCCCTGCGTGACTTCGATGGCCACGGCGAGCTGCCAGACGCCGCGGGGCAGGGCGAGGCCGGCGAGCTTGACGTGGTCCTTTTGCGTGGTGACGAGGACGCTCGCCTCGGCGCGGTCGGCCTCCTCGGCGAGCTCGGCCAGGATTCGCGGCGTGTAGGCGACGTGGTCGGCCAACGGACGCCGGCCGGTCAGCCGGGCGCCGAGCCGGCCGAGCGCCGTGAAGAAGTGGTCCGGGGCGGCCAGGCCGCAGAAGGCGTAGACCCTTCGCCCGGTCAGGCCATCGAGCGGCCGCGGCGAGCCGGTCTCGTCGATCAGGGCCGTCGGCTTGTGGACGGCCACGTGATGGCTCGCCCGCCCGGCCAGTTGCCTCAACCGCTCGCCGAGCTGCTGAAGCGTCTCCGGGGGCACCTCGTCGGCGTGTGTGATCACGACGGCGTCGGCGTCGGCCAGGGCGCCCGGCGGCTCTCGCAGCAGGCCTCGCGGCAGGCAGTGGCCGAAGCCGAACGGCTCGGCCGCGTCGATCAGCACGATGTCCAGGTCGCGGCGAAGGCGAAGGTGCTGGTAGCCGTCGTCCATGACGAGCACGTCGGCCCCGCCGGCGATGGCCCGTGCGGCGCCGGCTACACGGTCGCCATCCGCGACCACGGGCACGGCGGTGAGATGCTCCAGCAGGCGTGCCTCGTCGCTCCCGCCGGCGCCCGCCCGGACCTCATCGATCACGGCCTTATACCCGCGGGTAAGGATGGCCGGCGCCCGCCCGGCCTCCTTGAGCCGCTCGACGACCCAGGCCACCATTGGCGTCTTGCCCGTCCCGCCGGTGGTGAGGTTCCCCACGCAGATGACGGGCAGGCCCGCCGCGTGCGATGGGAGAATCCCGCGCCGATACGCCCACCGGCGCAGGCGCATCGCGCCGCAGTAGGGCTTCGACGCGGCCCACAGCCCCGCCCGGACGCCCGACCACAGAACGCCCCGCCGCTCACCGCTCAGAATCTCTCGCGCCTTCCGCTCGTCCATCACGCCGGCGGTATCCTATCCCAACGACCGTCAAGGCGCCTCTACCAAAAACGTGACGGTCTTGCCGGCGGAGATGCTTCGGGCCCGGCCGAGCTCCACCGAGCCGACGCCGCCGAGCGTCAGGCGGCGGAGGGGCAGGCGGCCGTGCAGGACGCGTAGCTCGCAGCGGACGCCGCGGGCGGTGGGCTTCTGGGCGAACGTGCCCCACGCGCGGCCGTTGGACCAGAAGAAGCGAGACGGCTCCTCCGTCGCCGCGAACTCCATCGAGGCCTCCACGCCATCGTACCTAAAGCCCGTCATCGCGAGCACGGCGGCCCAACTGGCCATGGCGCGGGCGTAGTGGTGGCCGCACTCGGCCTCGTCGAACGGGCTGCGCTTGCGGCCGTCGTAGCGGCTGCGGATGGCCCGGATGCATTCCAGGGCGGGCCGGGTCATGCCTTCCTGGAGCATGCCGACGGCGGCGGTGTACTCGAAGCCCGTCATCACCTCGGTGCAGTAGGGGAAGGGCTGCTTCGGCCGGCCGCCGCGCGGGTACGTCGCCATCAGGATCGCGTGCTCGTCGTTCAGGACGAAGCTGCGCATGTGGTTGAAGTGGCCGAAGTAGCCCCGCCGGAAGTTGTACTTGAAGATGCTCCGCAGCGTCTTGCGGACGTTGGCGGGCTCCAGCAGATATCCCAGGCCGCATATGTGGGCCATGTACTGCCCGACGAGCTGGTCCACCAGGCACGCCGGGCCGAGCTGAAGCTCCGGCTGCCGCAGGTCCCGGGCGCCCATGCCGCCGTGCCTCAGCCCCCCCGCGATGTCGGACTCGCTGCCCGGCGGGCGGACGTGATGCTCGTAGTACTCGCCGTTGAAGAGGTTCTCATCGAGCCAGCGGCTGCCTTGCTGAAACAGCTCGCGGCAGACGGCGGCGAAGTCGCCCTCGCCGAGGTAGCGGGCCATCTCCTCGCACGCCCGCAGGGCGCCGAGATACCACGTGCCCATCTGCCCGTTCGGCCCGTAGTACTCCACGTCCATCGTGTTGTGCTGGCAGCCTTCCATGACGCCGTCGCGGTCGGCGTCCCAGCCGCCTGGGACCCAGCAGAACGCCATCGCCTTTCTGGCCTGGGGCCAGAGGCTCCGGAGCATCTCGTCATCGCCGCTGAGCCGCCAGTCGCGGTGGAGCTTCATCAGGCAGCCCATCTGCCCGTCGGCGGCGGCGACCTGCCACTCCCTCGCGCGGTCCAGCGGCAGGTTCACGCGAAAGGCCATGTGCCCCGCCGCCGCCCGCGGCGAGCCCTGCCGAGCGGTGGCGTGGAGGAACTCGATCTCGCGCATGCACGCGGCCAGGTCGCCGAACAGGAACGCCGTCGCCTGCTCGTAGTTCCACACGTGCGTGCAGGATCCGTGGCAGCAGCCGCGGTGGTCGCAGCAGCCCTCCCAGCCGTAGAACCTGCCGTCCTCCGTTCGGAAGCACGTCTGCGTCCGCAGCGTGGAGAGGTTGAACAGGGCGGCCTCGCGGACCTCCGCGGGCAGGTCGCTTTCGCAGAAGCTCCTGACGAAGCGGAGGGTCTGCTCTTCGAGCTTCGCCAGCCGCGGGGCGGTTCGCTTGACAACGTCCCACGCGTCGGCGTACTGCGTGGCGTAGTAGTTGCCGACGCGGTCTTCGGCGTGGAGGCCCGTATCGTCGCCGTGGCCCTTGGGCGTCTTGCGGCGGGTCCACGTGTAGCGGTTGGGGAAATGCCACGCCAGCAGGAACGTCACCGCCCTCTCGCCGCGCGGGGGCACGTTCACGCGGGCGGCCAGCGAGGCGATCGGCGCGTCGGCGCCCTCGAGCGGGCGCCGCTTCAGGCGGCCGTCCTCGCTGAAGTCGTCCCAGAAGTCCAGCAGCGGCCCGCCCCAACTGCGGTTCGCCCACGCCGTCCTGTACGTCACGCCCGGAGCCGTCGTCGCCAGCGCCATCGTGCCGAAACACTCCGCCAGCGGCTCGGGCCTCTCGGTGTACATGTAGATCCCGCGCAGGCGGCGGGCGGTGCGGTATTTGTTGCGGTTGCGCTTCATCAGCGCGCCATGGTCCGGCATGCCGCCCCAGCCGGGCGGGGCGCCCGATCCGTCGGCGCCGATGAAGTTCACCATGCTCCCGCAGACGCCGGTGGCCACTCGCCGCGACGTGCGGTTTCTCAGCACGAAACGCAGCACCGCCACCGGGATGCCGCTGGCGTCGCCGTCGCCGGGGACCAGCGGGTTGAACGCCTCGATCCGCACGTCCAGCGGCACGTCCGGGTCGCTGAGCAGCACCTGCCCGAACGGGTACGCCGCAGCGAAGGAGCAGCGGCGCAGCCGCGGCAGCCCGTGGTTGGGCGTCCGGGAGCCGGCGTGGCCTTCATATTCCTGCTCGGGGATGATGCCCTCGATCGCCCTGGCCACGGCCGGTCTGCCCGCCGGCCTGGCCCACAGCGCGAAGAAGCAGTTGCTCGGCGTGAAGCCCTTCGCCGGCTGGTTGACGACCTCCCAGTCGCGCAGGTCGCCCCGCCCGCCGAGAGAGACCGTCCCCGTGCCGATCCCGCCCAGCGGCAGGGCGATCCGCGCAAGGTGGTCCTGATCGTACGTCCTGAGCACCGGCCAGTCGGGGTTGGTTTTCCGGCTCATCTTCCTGCCTCCGGCAAGTATCGCAAGGAGCAGCGGTCGTGGAAGCGCAGCAAACGCGGTTCCCGTCCCGGTGTTCCCACGTCGCCATCACCCATCCGGCCGCCAACACCACATGCCAGTGCAGCGTGCTGTTCGGCTTGCGCCTGAATCACTGGGCGCCTGTCAGGGATTGCTCCAGTGCCGCGGGGACCTCGATCGCGATGAAGCGATCCGCCGAGTAGAGATAGTCCTCGCCACTTTCGTCGACAACTCTGAGATCCCCGTCAGCCGCAGCGTCCTCGTCGGGCAGGATCCGGTAGATCTTGTGGAGCTCCAGAGACGCCGGATAGCCAGAGTTGTCCATGCAGACGACGAAGCCGGGTTTGTCTTCCCTCGATGCCGCCATAGTCAGTCCAGGTATCGCTTTCGTTTCATCTCCCGCTTGCCTATCCCGTGGGCCTCATACTCGACCTCGGTAATGTCGCTGACTACATCGAACTCCATGATACGGCATGATGCCACCGAAAGGGCGGGGGTGCAACGTGTTCTTGCCTCCCGCAAGTCTCGCCAGGCACCGCCGTCCACACGCGAATGCCTACCAGACGCACCGGCGCATGGGAAGAACAACCTGGGGCGAATCGGCCGA
>CAYRVX010000068.1:0-35893 GCA_964427875.1 uncultured Planctomycetaceae bacterium | reverse complement strand
GATGCCCGCTGTTCGTCCACGTCGAGCAGGGGTCGCGGACGGTCACCGTCCCGTGTTGGAGACGGTCCCCCCCCCGGCGATATCGAGCCTGCCGCTGCCCTCGCGGCCGACGTAGAGATCCCTGCTGCTCGTCCACGTCGAGCAGGGGTCCGCCACGGTGACCGTGCCGCTGGAGCCGGCCCAAGTGCCGATGTCGCCATACGTGTTCGAGACGACGCCGCCGCCGGCGATCTCCAGCGTGCCGTTGCCCTCGCCGCCGACCCAGAGGGACCCGCTGTTCGTCCACGTCGCCCCCGGGCCGTGCACGGTCACCGTGCCCTCAGAGCTCGGCGATACGCCCATTTCGCCCGAGGCGCTCGAGACCAGCCCGCCATGCTCGATGCTCAGCGTTCCGGCCCCGCCATTGCCGGCGCCGACTGTCAGCGTGCCCGTGACGGCCATTGTGGCGCCGGCGCCGGTCAGCGTCAGGGCGGGATCGCCCGGCCCATCCAGCACAAAATCGCCGGCGCCCGGCGCGAACGCCCCGCCGCTGACGGTGAGCGTCCCGCCGGGGAAGTCCAGCGTCCCGCCGGCGGAGTTGTCCAACGAGCCGCAGGTCACCTGCCCGCCGTCGATCTCGAGCGTGCCCTGCGCCCAGAGCTTCAGCGTCCCTGCCACATCCACCAGCCCGCCGTCCCGCGCGGTGACCTGTCCGGTGCCCCCGCCGCCCGTTTCCGAGCCCCCGACGTACAGGCCCACCGTGTTCGTCCATGTCGAGCACGGGTCGCAGACCGTCACCGTGCCGTTGGACCCGCCGTAACGGCCGATGTGGCCAAGGCCGTTCGAGACGGCCCCCCCGCCGGCGATCGTCAGCGTGCCGCTGCCGGAGTCGCCGACCATGAGTTTCCCGCTGTTCGTCCACGTCGAGCTTGTCCCGTCGGGGCCGTTGCCGTCCACCGTCACCGTGCCGTCGGAGTCAGCGTAGTACGCGATGTAGCCACGCTCGTTCGAGACGGCCCCGCCATTCGTGATGTCCAGCGTGCCGGTGCCCTCCCAGCCGACGTAGAGGCCCGAGTCGTTCGCCCACGTGGAGCCGTTGCCGTCCACCGTCACCGTGCCGTGGGAGCCGGCCGAACGGCCGATGTAGCCTAGGCTGCTGTCGACCGTCCCCCCGCCGGCGATGTCCAGCGTGCCGTCGCTGGCCCCGCCGACGGAGAGCTGCTCGGCCCGAAGGGCCCGCCCCGCCGTGATTCCGTCGCCTCCCACGGCGCCGAACGGGGCGTTCGAGTCGATCCACAGCACACCCCAGAAGGCCAGCGTCCCGCTCGTCCAGGCGAACCTCCCGCCCCTGGAGTTGTCGAAGACGCCGACGCTTGCCTGCCCCGCTTCGAGGTTCAGTGTGCCGCCGGGCCAGAGGCAGAGCGTCTCGTGGACCTCCAGCAGCCCGCCGCTGGCGATTCCCACCGTGCCGTTGCCGCCGGCTTCCGCTTCCCAGCCGCCAACCCAGAGGTCTCCGCTGTTCGTCCACGTCGAGCCGGCCCCCGCTACCGTGACCGTCCCCGTCGAGGCGGACCTATCCGCGATGGAGGCATCCGTGTTCGAGACGGCCCCCCCGCCCGTGATGGTCAGCGTGCCATTGCCGCACTGGCCCACGCAGAGCAACCAGCTGATTTCCAACATGGAGTCGGCGCCGTCCACCGTCACCGTCCCCGTCGAGCCGCTCACGGACCCGATCATGGCGGCCGGGCCGGTCGAAACGTACCCGCCGTCGGCGATGTTCAGCGTCCCGTTGCCCTTGCTGCCTACCGCGAACCACCGGCTGGTTGTCCACGTCGAGCCGGCCCCCGCTACCGTGACCGTCCCCGTCGAGGCGGACCCATCCGCGATGCAGGCGTTGCCGTCCGAGACGTTCCCGCCGCCCGTGATGGCCAGCGTGCCGGCGCCGGTGTGGCCGATCTCAAGGTCCCCCAGGAACGAGGCGGATGTCAGCAAGCCGTCCACGGCGATCGCCCCGCCGTTGTCGGCGCGGACGTCCGTCGAGGCGATCGGCGCGTTCGGCGTGCCGGAAGAGACGATGCGATTCGCGTCGTCGGCCGGGTAGGCGTCGGGGTCCCAGTTGGCGGGATTGTACCAGTTGCTGTCGACCTCGCCGTCCCAGGTGATCGTCTGGGCGCCGGCATTCGCCAGGGGAGTGCCCAAGAGGATCGCCACGAGAAGCCAGTGAAGTGCCCCAGCTTGCATGATACGGCCTCCTTCTGTGCGGCCATTGCACGCCGCGCCCGCCCGAGAAACACCCTTATGCTCCCTGCCGGACCGAGGCGCAAACACAACCCGTCTGCGGCACGCAACGGCTATCCATCCGGGCCCCGAAACGCAAGGGCTGACAATGTCAGCTTCGGCGGCAGCACCCAGCCAGGCCCCCACCCGGCCCTGCCGGCTCGTCAGCCCGTTCCTCCAGCGAGCGCAAACCGGTCCAATTATATACCGGGAAAGGCAATTCTCAAGCACAATCCCCGGCGCGAGCCGGAGGCCGGAGGGTGCGGAGCCGTCGTACCCAGGGGCCGTGTTGCCGTGCTGCGCCTCATCGGGCGGGCCGCGCACTGAATGGTGACCGTGGTCGCGGATTTGATCGACGGCGGGCTTCTCGGCGTTCAGCGATCAGTTGTCAGCTACACATCTCCGGACCATCCTCCTCTTGCTGATAGCTGGTAGCTGGTAGCTGAGAGCTGACGGCTGACGGCTGAGAGCTCGCCGCGACCCGCCGCCTCCATGCCGTCCGCCACGACCCGAGCTGACCGCCGGAGCCCGGCGCGGCAAAGTTCGGCGGAGCATCGCCATAACCTCCATATAATCAATGGTTTATGGCAGTTTTCTCGGCAAAATGGGTTTGTTTCGTAAAAAGACCTACGGCGTTCTCGCCGGGCCTTTGCCTCCTGCGCCCTACCTTGTCCTTGTGATCATGGTCCCCCCGTAGCAGGCATATACATCTCGCGGGCCCTTTTGCACAACGAAAATCGGCAGATTGCAGAAAAACTGCCGGCCCCGCCCGCTGACAAGGGCCGGAATCAAGAAAGAGGGCTCATCCGGAATCAGCCCGGATTCTTCACGCCAGAGGCGACAGAAGGATTTCCTGCCTTAAGATTGGCAAGCGGAAGCATTTATGTGTAGACGTCCGCCCTGGACCGCAGGGGGCCTGGGAATCGGAATAAACGGAGTGTCTCGGTGCAAACGTGCATAATCGGCCATAACGTCGTGTGTCTTAAGAAGCTCTGCGATCTGTGCGTCCTGCCTGCCGGCAGGCAGGCTCTGCGGTGAAGAATCCGGGTTAGCGGGCCGGCCCCTGCTCTGCGAAGCGGCGCTTGGCTGCGGAGCACGAGTTGCCGGCCGCGTTCACTTCTCCAACCGAATCCCCGCCCAGTTCACGCTCGACGCCGCGTTGTGCCACGTGGTCTCGTTGGCCACCTCCAGCTCGAGCATCTCGACGCCCGCGACGTCGACGTCCATCTCGACGGGGCCGGAATCCCACCGGAACGTCGGCGAGCGGTACAGCTCCTTCCCGTCGCCGCGGACGACGAAACAGACCCGCGTGCCGTCCTTCTGCTTCTGCTGGAGCTCCTCGGGCTTCCTGTCGATCTCGATGCCGATGACCGCGCGGAGGCGCTTCCAGTCGCCGCCCGTCAGGTCGTACGTGACCGTGCACGGCTCGTGCCAGACGCTGACGCCGATCCCGCCGGGGTAGGTCATCCGGCCGAGCCTGATGGCCCGGCCCTGCCAGTTCCTGTCGCGGACCATGTAGGCGAAGCTGCCCGAGGCCCTGGCCTCCAGCAGTTCGCTGAGCAGGAGCCGCTCGTCCTGGACGGCCGCGGTGAGCCGGCTGGGCGCCTTGCGGACGGCGGCCGCCGCCCGCACGACCTCGTCGCCCCGGGTGATGTACTTCTCGTTGTACCGCCAGTTGTGATCGAATCGCCCGGCGACGACGCAGAGGTCCTCGAAGTGGGCCTCCTCGGCCATGCGGCCGTCGGCGATGGCGAAATCGACGTGCCCGGGCAGACGATTGGCGAAGTACATGCCCGCCGGCGAGTTGCCCGCCGTGATGGTCACGTACCTCTGTGCCCGGAAGGGGTTCGGGCAGATCATCGCCAGGCTCGCGTTGCTGGCGGCGAAGACCCGCCCGCCGAGCGTGATCCAGTGCGGCTTGATCTCCAGCGCGATGTACTGGGCGAGCTTCCGCGTGACGAGGTTGTCCGCCGGGCCGCCGAAGAGCAGCAGGGAGTACGTTCGGATCTGCTCGTCGGTGACCTCGGTGTCGAGGAAGTAGCGGGGCGTGACCTTCTGCCAGCGCCGCCAGTCGTCGCGGGCGGCCTCGGCGCGGAGGCGGCAGAACCGGCGCATTTCCGCGTCTTCCGAGACGGTGCCCACGACGATGGCGAACGGGGTCGTCGTCGCGTCGTCGATCGGCCCGGCGAGCCGCGGGGTCTTGTGGAACATGCCGGGCGCCGCCTTGTAGCCCTTGGCGCGCAGCGTGATCGCCCCGTCGGCGGATTCGTGCGAACCGGCGTCCCGCCCGTTCCATATCACGCGAACCGGCTTGCCGTGGTCAACGAGCTTCTCTCCCGGCGACAGGCGGACCTCCAGGGCGTTGGACGTGTCCAGCCGGATCGTGCCCGGATCAACCACGCGGGCGTCCACGTGGATGAAGGCGCAGGGGTCCTCGCGCTGCTCGACTCGCACCCAGTGGGCGGCGGCGCTCTCGAGCCTGGCCGAGCGGATGCGGACACGCCGCGGGTCGCGGTTCAGCCGGTGCGAGAGGAACCATCGCAGGAGCTCGTCCTCGCAGCCCAGCCGGCCGTGACCGCCGCCGGGGTGCTCCCAGTACCGCAGGTTGTAGCCCCATCGCTGGAGCATCCGGGCGGCGTAGCGGGAGAAATTCACGTCCACCAGGCTGTCGGCGTCGCCGTGGTTGACGAACACGGGGGTGGTCAGGAGCGACTCGGCCTGGGCGAAGCTGGACCAGCTCTCCATCTCGTACCGCTGCCGCGCTGTCAGCCTGGCCAGCTCGTCCTCCTCCATCCGCTGATGGTAGTCCCAGCCGCCGTAGATGGGTGCGATGGCGGCGAAGAGCTCCGGGTGCCGCGAGCCGACGTGCCACGTACCTCCCCCGCCCATCGAGTAGCCGGTCAGGTAGACGCGGCCGGCGTCCACCCGGAAGGTCTCCTTGGCCAGGCTGATCGCCCGCAGCACGTCGGCGTCGCCGATGCCGTTGTACGACGTGTTCCCCCGGCCGTGCGGCTCCAGGACGATCACGTTGTGCCGCTCGGCGATGCTGTTGTGCCGCCTCGTCACGCCCCACCAGCGGACGTACTGGGGGTTGGGCGGGTTGTAGCCGTGAAGCACGACGACCATCGGCCAGGTCCTGCCGGCGGCCTCGGGGTCGTAGTCCGGCGGCAGGTAGGCGCGGGCGAACTGGGGCGAGTCGTCCACCTCGTCGCGCCAGGCGAGGCGCAGGAACCCGTGCGGGCGGACGGCCGCCGCCTCGCCGAGCTGGACCTCCCGGTGCTCCATCAACGGGCCGTGGACGTCCCTCCACGCGTCCTCGGCCAGGTCCGTTGACTTCCGCGGGTCGCCGCCGAGCCGGTCCAGCACGAGCTTCCCGAGCACGCGGAGCCGCAGGTCGGCCGCCTCGGTCGCCCTGGCGGGCAGCTTGTCGCAGGAGTCCAGCAGCTCGCCGGCCTGCTTTCGCCAGTCGCCCTTGTACCACGGCAGGTGGCGAAAGACGGTGTGTCCTTCCGGCGGGTCTCGGGCGACGCGGACCTCGTACGGGCCGTCGGGCAGGTTCGCCGTGTCGAACCGGACGCCCTCTCCGCGTTTGGCCTCCGGGCCGCCGGTCGCCGTGGCGCCCGGGGGCACGATCTGCACGCGAACGGTCTGGTCGCCGAGAAAGCCCCTGGCCGGCCCGGCGTCCGTGCGGACCGCCAGCAGGTGCGGCTTGCCGGGCGGCGGAGGGTCTATCTGCGGCCGGATCTCCCCGCCCGCCAGGGCCGACGCCTGCGATTCGCTCAACACGCGCAGGACCAGCCCCCACCCGCCCCGAACGGTCTCCACCTTCACCAGCAGCGCGTTGTCGCCCTCGTCGAGCGTGACCGGCACGGCGTCTTGGTCCTTGCTGACGGCCCGGGTGACGCGGTGGTCGTGCACGAGCTCGCCGTTGAGGTAGACCTTCACGCTGTCGTCGCTGCCGAGGGAGAGCACGGCCTTGCCGACCTCCTCGCGGCGAATCGTGGCAAAGGCGTACGCGACGACGTTATCTCCCTTCTGGCCGGGGAAGACGGCCTTGAGATCGACCTCGTCGCGGTCGCAGACGTACTGCCTCCAGGCTGCGTCGGAGCCGTCGGGTCGCTTAACGGCCTGGCCCGCGGCGGGCCGGGCGGCCGCCTCGCCGCCCATCGCCTTGAGGTAATCGACGTCGTAGCCCGCGCCGACCGGGTGGTCGGTGGTCGCGCCGGCGCGCTCGCCGCCCGCTCGCGGAGGATTGGGGAACACGCCGCAGACGAGCCATTCGCGCACGAACCCGCCGACGGAGCGCGACCAGAGGGTCCGCATCTCGTCCTTCAGGTTCGTCTCTTGGACCTTGGCCGGCTCGGCCTCCGTCACGGTCTCGATCACGGGCGGCTGGGCGAGCGGCCGGCAGCCGCCCAGCACCACCATCGCCACGCAGGCGCCCAGCACTCGGCGCCCGGACAGCAGGCCGGATATGCGCATCGTCTCTCTCCTCTCTCAAGCCGGCGCAAGGGTAGGCCCGGGCCCGGGGAACATCAAGCCCGCCGGCGGGTCTCCGCGAAGGCTGCGGTTTGGCGGCGAACCGGCAGGCTCACTGGACGGGCTGCTGCGAACCGCCGGCCTCGCCGCCGGGGCCGGACGCCACGGGCGCATCCGGCTGCGTCCGGTCGGCGGGACCGTCGGTCGATACCACCGGCTCGTATGCGGATGCCGGCGGCCCTTCCGCGGGCCTCTCGGCCGGCTGCGCGTCGGCGGCAGGTGCCTCTTCGCCGAGATCGGCGGGGGCCTCCGCGCCCGGAGGCGATTGGGGCGCCTGCGGTTCCGCCGGCGCTTCGTCGGCGGGTGCCTGCTCCGCCGAGGCCCCCGGCTCGGAAGGCACGTCGGCCTGCTGGGCCGCCGGCGCCGCCGGCCGAGCGGGCTCGCTGACGCGCGAGAGGATCGTCGCGACCAGGCCGTCCCAGAGGCCCCGGTCACTGAGCTGCCGCCAGTACCTCCCCAGCTCGATGAAGGTCTCCTCGCGGTGCTTCTGGCGCTGCTGGCGAAGGTGCTCGATGCCCGCGGCGAGCTGGGCCAGCGGCTCGGCGCTGCCGCAGTACTCCAGCGTCCTTTCGCGCTCCTGTTCCATGAACTCCGGGAGCGCATCGATCCAGACGTCGCAGTCGTGGATGTCGCCCAGGAGCTCCTGGAGGTGCTTGGCGGCTGTGACCGCCTCGTCCAGCTCGCCGTCGTAGACCGGGCGGCATATCTCCATGGTGTACCGCAGGCGCTTGGTCGCGATTCGCATCGCGTGGTGGCGCGGCTTGTCCGCCGGGTCCGAGAGGCAGTCCTGGTACGCCAGGAGCTTCTCCAGCCTGCGGATGATGAGCCGTTCGGCGCGGACGAAAACGAACGGGCTTTGGATCGTCACGTCCCTGCCGTTCAGTTCCGACAGCATGGCCTTGGTGGTGGCCCGCATGTCCTTCAGGACGCCGCGGTCCCGGAGGCGCTTCAGGGCCTTGACGACCTTCGGCTGGATCCGCTCGCGCTGCTGGCGAAGCCGCAGGAGCAGTCGCTCGATTCCCGGCCTCTTTTCCGCATCGGTCACCTCGGAGAGGAAGGCGGCGACGAGCTCGATCTGAACGTCCTTGTCCCGGGCGCTGCCGAGCCCCTCGGTGACCCGCCGTATCTCCCTGCGCCACGTCTTGACCTTCTTGGCGGGGAAGCCGTCGCCGAACACCCTCATGGCCGACCGCAGCCGGCGGGAGGCGACCCGCGCCTGGTGGACGCACTCGAGGTCCTCGGCCTTGCGGGCACCCTCGATCTCCCGGCTCAAGGCGCGGAGCTGCTTGCGGACGTATCGGGCCCCCAGGAGCTGATAGCTTTGGTCAACCGATCCCATCGTACCTGCACCTCGTTGCTGAGCGCCGCGCGGGAGCACTGTGCCGGGTCGGCCGGCTTCCTGCCGGCAGCATCTCGCAGGCCTCCACCTGCTTCCCCATCATCCCTGACGGCCGGATCGCCCGGTCACGCTTCCTTGGGATTCTAGCGCTTCGCCCGCCGGTTTGCAACTGCCCATCGCGAGGCGACGGGCGGAATGCCCGCCTCCGCGACGGCGGAGCGATCGAAGGGCCGCGTCCCCGTCCCCTGCCCCCGCCTACACCACGATCAGGGGCACGTACATCTCGTCTCTGCTGAGCCCTCCGTGGACGGCGACGTTCCCGGCGCCGGGATCGGCCGGCTGGATGTAGAACTTCGCCGGTTCCGGTGAGATCCCCACAAACGTGCCGAGGCGGCGCCGCGTGATCTCAGAGAGCTTCCCGGGCCCCAGCAGCCGCAGGTGCTCTACGTCGTCCGGCGTAAGGAGGGCGAAGTGCTCGCCGAACCGGCCGGCGAACTCCGCGGCGAACGCGTCAGTCCGGCCGGGACGGACGTGGAAGATCGGCACGGAAGGCTCGCCCGTGGGCCGGCAGCGAAGGAGCTCACCGAGCGGGTCGCCGGCGGGCAGGAAGAACCATCGCCGCCTCGGCGCGTTGACCAGGCCGTGGTCGGCGCTGATCACGATCCGCGCCTCGCCGGCCAGCGCCTCGCAGAGCCTCGCCAGGTGCTTCTCCAGGGCGGCCAGCAGCGAGCCGACCTCGGCGTGGCCGGTGCCCTTGCGGTGCTGTCGCGCGTCCAGTTGGGGCAGGTAGAGATAGGTGAAGCTCGCACTTCCGGCCCGCCGCACGGCCGTGCAGACGCGCTCCACGGCCTCGGGAAGCTCCTTGTAGCCGACCGCCGCGGAGCCGCCGCGGGCGTATCGCGAATACGTCGTGCCGGCGATCTTGGCCGGCAGGACGCTCAACGGCCGGTGGTTCAGGGCCGGCCAGACGCTCGGCGTGGGGAACAGGTCCCCCGCGGAGACCCCGAGCCGCCGGAGCGACCGGCCGCTGGTCCGCTCCTCGAACGGCAGCGTCACCGCGGTGAGGTCGAGGCCGTCGAGGTAGGTCCACCAGCCGGGCACGCCGTGGGCGCAGGGCCAGCGGCCGGTCGCCAGCGTCGTCAGCGCGGCGGCCGTCGTCGAAAGGCACACCGCCTGGAGCCGCCCCACCACGTGGCTGCGGAGAAGGGCGCCCTCCGGCAGCAGGCGGCGAAGCAGGTTGTCCCCCAGCCCGTCCACGAGGACGAAGACGTAATGCTCGGCCGGGCCGATCGCGCGGCGCAGCTCGCGGGCGCCGGGTGAGTCCTCCACATCCTCGGCGCCGCAGAGGATGAGCATCGCACGAACGAGATCGGTGAAGTTGAGCTGATCGGCGGACGGCCTGACCAGCCGGCCGGCCTCAAACCAGCCCTGAACTCTCTGGAGATCGGTCATGAATGCCTCGATCCCGCCGCCCCGCGCGCCGCCCCCGGCGAAAACGGCCCTTCGTCCATCTCGATTGGCATGTTCCCATCGACGCCATCTTGTATATCATTAACATTACCATGAAAGAAATGACACTGGCAGAGCTGGCCGACACCATCGGCGGCGAGCTGACCGTCGCCGGAGAGGTCACCGTTGGGGGGATGGCGAGCATCGAGTCCGCCGGGCCCGACGAAGTGACGTTCCTGGCCAACGTCCGCTACGAGAAGCACATGAAGGACACCCGTGCCGCCGCGGTCATCGTGGGCAGGGACTATCGCGGCCCCGGCGAGCGGCTGATCCGCTGTGAGGATCCGTACTTCGCCTTTCGGCAGGCGATGGTGGCCTTCTACGGCTTCCGCGAGCCGCGTTTCGAGGGCATCGACTCGCGGGCGCATATCGAGGCGTCGGCGGAGGTGGCCGAGGACGTGCGGGTCGGCGCGTTTGCCGTCGTCGGCCCCAACGCGAAGGTCGGGCCCGGCACGACGATCTACCCGGGCGCTTACGTCGGCGCGGACGTGCGGATCGGCAGGGACTGCACGGTCCATCCCAACGTGACGCTTTACGACGGCACGGTCGTCGGCGACAGGGTCCGGATCCACGCGGGCACGTCGATCGGGCAGGACGGCTTCGGCTACGCCACGCACGACGGCGCCCACCACAAGATCCCCGAGGCCGGGTGGGTCGAGCTGGAGGACGACGTCGAGATCGGCGCCTGCTGCGCGATCGAGCGGGCCACGTTCGGCGCGACCGTCATCGGGGCCGGCACGAAGTTCGCCGACCTGATCGCCATCGGCCACGGCACGAGATTGGGCAGGCACTGCCTGATGGTCTCGCAGTCGGGCATCGCCGGCTCGACGCACGTGGGCGACTACTGCGTCTTCGCGGCCCAGTCCGGGGTGGTGGGGCACATCCGCATCGGCGACGGCGCGCGGGTGGCCGGCCAGTCCGGCGTGACCAACGACGTCCGGGCCGGGCAGGAGGTCCTGGGCAGCCCCGCGACGCCGCTGGCCGACGCCAGGCGGTCGATGGTGATCACCTCGCACCTGCCGCAGATGCGATCCGCCCTGCGCAAGCTCACCAAGGAGGTCGCCGAGCTGAAGCGCCGACTGGGGCTCAGCGACCGCGCCGACGGCGCCGGCCAAGAGCCGGAGGGCACCTGATGCCGGTCGAGCGCGAGCCCGTGGGGCTGATCGCCGGGTACGGACGGCCGCCCTTCCTCGCCGCACAGGGGATCAGGGCGGCCGGACGCAAGCTGGTCATCGTCGCCCTGCGCGGCGGGGCCTCGGTGCGGCTGAAAGACCTCGCCGATGAGTTCGTCTGGGCGGGCATGACGCGTATCGGCCGATGGCTCAAGGCCCTTCGCTCCCGCGGCGTCAGAGAGGCCGTCATGATCGGCGGGGTCAAAAAGCGCGAAATCTACTCGCCGCTGCGCCTTTTGCGGTATATTCCCGATGCCCGAACCGCCCGCCTGTGGTACGTGCGCCTCCGCAAGGACAAGCGGGACAACGCCGTTCTGCTCGCCGTGGCCGACGAGCTCCAGAAGGAAGGCATCGAGCTGGTCTCCTCCGTGAAGTACTGCAAGGAGCATCTTGCCGTCGAAGGGCTGATGACGCAGACGCCCGTGCCCCGCGCGGCCGCAAGGGACGTGGAGTTCGGCTGGCGGATCGCTCGCGCCAGCGCGGAGCTGGACATCGGCCAGTCCGTCGCGGTCAAGGAGCGCGACATCATCGCCGTCGAGGCCATGGAAGGCACCGACGCCATGATCCGCCGCGCCGGGGAGCTGTGCCGCGTCGGCGGCTGGACGCTCGTGAAGGTGGCCCGCCCCAAGCAGGACATGCGATTCGACGTGCCCGCCGTCGGCCCGAACACCCTTCGAAACCTGAAGAACGCCAACTGCTGCTGCCTGGTGGTCGAGGCCGCCAGGACGATGATCGTCGACAAGGCCGCCACGCTGGCCCTGGCGGACAAGCTGGGCATCGCCGTTCTGGGCAAGCGCCCCGGCGGCGAGGGCCCGGGCGATTCGGCCGACCCGTAGGCGGCCTCGGCACCGTCATTCCTGCGATTGGCGGTCTCTCCCGAGGCGGGCCTTCACCGAACTCCGGACAATTGACGGGTTTCCGAGTTTTTGGAGTAACTCCGCGATTTTCTGCCCGGTGTCGGGTTTCTGGCAAGGGAATTGCACACGGCTCCATCTGTTGACAAACAGTGGATAACCCGTCCGGCATGCGCTTAACATTGATAAAAAAAGCGATTTGCGCCTGAGTGCCGGACGCCTTCCGTTGTGAGTATGTTCCGCCGTTTATACTTGTTTTCCCAGGGCGGCTTCCCGGAGCACCGTATGACGTTGACTGCCAGTGACTTCGATTACCAACTGGACGCCGGGCTGATCGCCCAGCAGCCGGCCCCGCGGCGCGACGCGTCCAGGCTGATGGTCCTGAGACGTCCCGACGGCCGGCGGGCCCATCACGTCTTCGCCGAACTGCCCGGCCTGCTTCGCGGCGGCGATCTGCTGGTCCTCAACGACACGCGGGTCATTCCGGCGAGGTTCTTTTGCACGCGCAAGACCGGCGGGAAGATCGAAGGGCTCTTCCTCCGGGAGCCCGACGTCGGGCGCTGGGAAGTGCTTCTCAAGAGCGCCGGGCGGTGCAGGGAAGCCGAGGTGCTCGAGCTCGCCGGGGCGGGGGAGAAGGTCGAGCTGATTCTCACGGAGCGGCGCGAAGAGGGGAACTGGCTGGTAGCGGTGCGGCCGGCCCGGCCGGCGAGGGACCTGCTCGCCCGGGCCGGGCGAACGCCCCTGCCGCCGTACATCCGCCGCCCGCGCGGGGCGGATCGGCCGCCGGACGGCGAGCCGGCCGACCGCAGCCGATACCAGACGATCTACGCCGCCCGGGACGGCGCGGTGGCCGCCCCGACCGCCGGGCTGCACTTCACGCGGCAGGTCTTTGCCGACCTCGCCGAGCGCCGGATCGACGTCGCTCGCGTCACGCTGCACGTCGGCCTCGGCACCTTCGCGCCGGTCAAGGGCGAGGACCTCGCCGCCCACGTCATGCATCGCGAGTGGTACGAGCTTTCCGAGGCCGCCGCGGCCGCCCTGAACGCCGCCCGCGCCGCCGGAAGGCGGATCGTGGCCGCGGGAAGCACGTCGGTCCGAGTCCTGGAGACGGCCGCCGACGAGGCGGGGGCCTTCCGGGCCGCGAGCGGGTGGACGGACCTGTTCATCTATCCCCCGGCGGAGTTTCGCGTCGTCGACGCCCTGGTCACCAACTTCCATCTGCCGCGGAGCACGCTGCTGATGCTGGTGGCCGCCTTCTGCTCCCCCGGCGGCACCGGCGGCCTCGGGATCATCCTCGACGCCTACGCCCAGGCCGCCCGCCTGCGATACCGCTTCTACTCCTACGGCGACGCCATGCTCATCGAGTAGCCCGCGACCCCGCCCGTCGGCCCGTTCGTTATGCTCGCCAAGCGCGTCGGCATCCGGGCCGCCCACAAGCCCATGATCGCGTACCGGCGGCATCCGGGGGAGAGCCACGGGCATCACTGGTTCGACTGCCTGGTCGGCTGCGCCGCCGCGGCGTCGATGGAAGGCGCCAACGCGCCGGGGCACGAAGCGCAGGAGCGGGCCCAGCCGAAGCGCAAACGCTACACCCAGGCCGACCTTGAGCGGGCCCGGAGGGCTCGGTGATGACGATGGAACGGAAACAGACAGGCCAACAGAGCCCACCGGGCATCCGCTGTCGCAAGTGCGGCTGCAGGCACTTCCGCGTGCTGGAAACCCGCAAGGCGATGGGACGGATCCTGCGCCGGCGCGAGTGCCCGCACTGCGGCCGTCGTATCACGACGTTCGAACGGGAGGCCCCGGATGAAGGATGACTCGCTTACCTTGATGTTGCTTGAGAAGCTTCAAGCCTTTCCGCTGGAGGTCCTTGAGCACCTACCGACCGAGCCGGTCGGCCTCTCCATCCACGAGTTGGCCGATGGCCTTCTCGACGCAGGCGATCCTGTGGCCCGCGGCCGGGTGCGTCGGGCCCTCGAAGAGATCGACTCGGCACTAGGCGGGCTCTCCGTTGGACACGGGGACGATGATTTCGGGCACTACGCAGTCGAGATGTACGGAATTCGCCGAAACCAGGGGGAGCTGGTCCGGGAGTTCTTCCGCGACCGGTCGGTACACGCAGACAAACCGCGGCCACAGAACCCCGTGAAGCGCGGTTGAGCTACCGTCGCCGCCGACATAGCAACGCCAACCCGCCCAAGGCCAGCAACGAGAGCGTAGTGGGCTCGGGGACGGGACCGAGAACGGATCCGGCGTAGTCTATGTCGTGTCCGATCGAGCACCATGCGACTTCCCCAACCGGCTCAGCCGAGACGAGGTGGAAACCTTTGACAGCTTCCTCTGTCAGGCATCCCCGAGAAGTCGCTTCAAATACAACGTAGTCCGAGTTCCACTCGGCGACTTGCCACGCTCCAAAGTCACCCCGTAGCGCGTCTCCTTCAACATATGCTCCTGATACATCCCTCCCGGCAATCGTCCATGTATCGCCGACATCGACAACCGTTCCTCCAGGCGCTTCAGACTTTGCACCGTAGGTCCAGTCGTCTCCTTGATGTGAGCTCAGTTCTATCTGGAAGGCATTGTAGAATACCATCTCTGGGTTGGGGGTAGGCGGATCCAGAGGTCCGTAAGCCGACGGAGCGGGATCCCATGTTTGGGCGGGGAAGGTGGAATGGCCCACTGGCGTCCTCGTGAGAACTTCGCTAAATGTGTCGAACGCATAGAAGTCCCCGTCTGTTCCCACAGACCCACGATCCACCCAGTTCGCCCAGAGGACCTCTGTGAACCTGTCCTTCTTGCCATCGTGGTCCGTGTCCGTTCCACGGGTCAATAGACTATTAGACCCTGCGTCGTAGTTGCACGCACCTATCCACCTCGCCGTTCCGGCTATCGGGACATATCTGACTGCGAACTTGGGGTAAGCTTCCCGGCCCTCGTAGTTTAGGCCCCATAGTTGCACCTTGTCTCCTCTTTGGTCGGCAATCTCATCAAGCAGAACATCCCTATCCCCATTTCTATCCTGGTCCTGAACGGCTTTCCATTCGTAAGGCGAAGGCCAACAAGCAAACTGATCGTACGGGCGTGGGCGATGCAGTGGCCAGATCGCGACGTTAGGATCGGCCAGGATGCCCAGGGAGAAGTATCCGCCTCCGGTTACTTTCATTTTGGCCATCCCGCCGGCTGGCAACCAGGGAATCTCGCTACATACCCGGGCGTGAGCCGCCGCTCCCCCCCCGCATTCCCAGGAACCATCAGCAATGGTGATTGGCTCCGAGATGAAGGTGGCGGTCTCGGAACGAGGGTTGGGGCTCGTCCTGTGGACCATTGCGACGCTCTGGCTCGTCATACGGCCCCAGGGGCCGATAACGCCCAGAGCAACACTGAAGGCACCATTGCTCTCGTTTTCCCTCGCGTCGAAGGGCCCCAAGTGCCAAGGGCGATCATGTTGTGCCATTGCAGCGTACTCATACCAGTAATACACATAGCCTGGCCCGGTGAGCGTAATCTTGGCTTGTACACGTGAAGTGGCAACACCGACAGTTCCAATGGTGGCCTCGCTTGTGAAGGTCATGCGATCCACCGCGAAATATGAGTGCGAGCCGGGCAAGACTAGCCATTCGTCGGCGGCATTCGGTTCGAAACCAGCCTGAGCGACCCCAAACGTCAGGGCCCAAAGCCCCACCAACGCGAAAGCCCTATACCGATTCAGGGCTCTCCCGCTGTCACAAAGCTCCACCAATGTTGGCTGGCACGCGGTCAGGAATAAGATCCGATGACCTTTCATCTTCGCGGCCCGTCCATTCGACCTCCAGACTTCGACGAAGGGAGGATCTTCTGTCACGGGGCAGGATAGAGACGAGTCAACGATGTTCGCTCCTGCCCTCGGAATGGGACACCTCCGCCGCTCCAACAAGGCGCGGTGAAGCACCATGTATTTTACCGTCCTCCTCCGACTTGCGTCCACCACAATCTTCAGAAATCCTCTGCTGCTGCTGACTCGTGGGCTCGCGGTGTCACACCCTCGCATCGGTCGGTAGCCGACCGTGGGCTTGCGCCCGCTCGTGGCCCCAATTCCCTTCGAGCCCACCAGCGCGCGGCGGACCTTCCGGCGGACGCTGCAAAGAGCGGCCCTCGACCAGAGCCTAGCAAGGGAAAAACGGCGAGAGATACCCCTACCGGTGGGGCATGATCCCCTACGGATAGGAATCGGGTCGGTTTGCGACGCGCCGGGCCGCAATGTCGTGCGATAATACACGTGCGACCTTCGACGCGGCTCAGGGCGGCCTGTCTTCGACCCTGAGGCTCAGACCCGAAGGAGCCTGTCGAAGGCCGGAAAGCCGACCTGCCTGCCGGCAGGCAAGTCCGGGGGGGGCAGCTTTCCAAGCAATGAGCGGAAGGCCGCACGGGGCCGTGCATCCGTGCGGTCTTCCGCCACAGTACGGGGCACAGGGGGGCCCCGAGGGACCGAGGCATCGCGACGGACCTCAAGGACAACATCGCTGCGAAGTCCCAGGGCCCAGCCGAGGCGCAGCCCGACGGCGTGCGCATGCGGCAACACCGCCTGGGCGAGCAGACCTGCCTGCGCCGAGCCTTCGGCGGGCAGGTCGAAGCGGACCGCTACGCCAAGGCCGCGGAGGCAGTCGCCCGCAACACGAAGTCGATGGGCTTGTGGTTCGCGCGGATCAAGCCGCCGGGGGCTATCTGAATGCCTTACGCAGCAGGCGCCACACTTTCCCGACGCAAGCTGCCGGCGACGACGGCGCCCCGGCCCGGGGTCCCCGCCGCAATCCATCGCGGCGGGGGTGCCCGTGTGCCCATCGTGCGCGTGCACGCCCCTCTGTCGATGCTGGCGGTCACGACAGGGATTTTTCAAGAAATTCTCAAATAAACAGTGGCGTGGCGAGATTTCATGTATATAATACTAACGAAGGGCTATGTTGAGGTCTCACTTGGTCGGGCCAGGGCCGGGGGAAACGCCGTAACTGTTTTTACGAAACAAAGCCATTTTTTCGAATTTCTGCTATAAACACTTGTTATAAAGGTATTTATGGCGACATGTCCCGGATTTTGCCCGGGCGGAACCTGGCTGGCGGGATCGAGCTTGGGGCATGCTACTCGAACAGGCCGGGGGCCTTGTCCTCGGGCCTGGGGAGCTTGGCGCTTCGCTTGTAGAGGCGGACCTGGAGCTCGCGGTTGTAGGGGGTGAAGCTGCTGCCGGCGTCGGGGTCGTTCTCGATGTCCCGGACGGTCATGAACATCTTGGCGTCGAGGTTGTCGAGGTAGTGGATCATGAAGGCCTCGGGGATCATCGGCAGCTTCGGCGAGCCGTATTCGTAAACGCCGTGGTGGCTCAGGACGATGTGCTGGAGCAGGTCGAGCGTCTGCTGGGGGAAGGGCTCGGAGTTCTCCTCGACCAGCGCGGCGGCCCGCTCGGCCAGCCAGATCGCGGCGATGGTGATGTGCCCGACGAGTTGGCCGCGATCGGTGTAGGTGATGCCGGTGCCGGTGGCCAGCTCGGCCGCCTTGCCCATGTCGTGGAAGAACACGCCCGCCAGGACGAGGTCGGCGTTGATCTTCGGGTACATCGGCAGGAGCTTCACCGCGGCCCGCGCCACGTTGAGCGTGTGCTCCAGCAGCCCGCCGATGAACGGGTGGTGCATCTGCATCGCGGCGGGGGCGCGCTTGTAGGCCGCGACGAAGTCCTGGTCCTCCACGAACTTCTTGATCAGCCGCCGGATGGGCTTGTCCTTGATGCCCCGGAGGATCTCCAGCAGCTCGGTCCACATCTGTTCCACGTCGCGCTGCGTGACGGCCAGGAAGTCGCCGAGATCGAGCTTGTCTTTGGGGTACGGCCGGCAGGCGTCGATGATGAACTGGAGGCTGCCGCGGTAGTCCTCGGCGCGTCCCTTGACGTGGAGGAAGCCGTCGGTGGGGATGGCGCCGAAGATGGTCTCGGTGGCCTGCCACATCCGCGCGGGCAGGTGCCCGGTCTTGTCGCGCAGCGTGCACGTGACGTACAGGTCGCCCTTCCGCGTGGTGCGGAGCTCCTTGTCGGTGACGAGGAAGACCTGATCGAGCGTCTCGCCCGCCTTGATCTCGTTGATGAACCGGCGCTGCGTTTCCATGGCCCGAGAGTGTACCGCGCGGCGGCGGCCTTGCAAACAGGGCTCTTCGCCGCTATAAGCGACGCACCCGGGAAACGGTCGATCGAGCCGGTCACGGAAAGAGAGCGACATGCGATACAGCCAGTTGTTGATTCCGACGGTCAAGGAGGTCCCCGCCGAGGCGGAGGTGGCCTCGCATCGCCTGATGATCCGGGCGGGCTTCATCCGCAAGGTGGCCAGCGGCACGTACACGTATCTGCCGCTGGGCTGGCGCACGCTGCGGAAGATCATGGAGATCGTCCGCCGGGAGATGGACGCCGCCGGCGCGCAGGAGATCTCCGCGCCGATCCTCCAGCCGATCGAGCTGTGGGAGCAGACCGGGCGCAGGACGGACTACGGCGAGAACCTCTGCACGCTGACCGACCGCCACGGGCGCCTCAACGCCCTGAGCCCGACGGCCGAGGAGGTGGTCACCAGCCTGGTGGCCGCCGAGGTCTCCAGCTACAGGCAACTGCCGTTCAACCTCTACCAGATCGGCCCGAAGTTCCGCGACGAGTTCCGCCCGCGGTTCGGCGTGATCCGCAGCCGGGAGTTCATCATGAAGGACGCCTACAGCTTCGACGCCGACGAGGCCGGGCTGGACGCCTCCTACCAGGCGATGTACGACGCGTACTGCCGCATCTTCGACCGCTGCGGGCTGAAGTACGTCATCGTCCAGGCGGAGACCGGCGAGATCGGCGGCACCGGCTCGCAGGAGTTCATGGTGCCCTGCGAGACGGGCGAGGACGTGATCGTCCAGACGGAAGACGGCTCCTACGCGGCGAACCTCGACAAGGCCGAGGTGGACCCGCCGGGCAAGGCCGAGCCGCTCGCCGACCCGCCTGAGATCCAGGAGGTCCACACGCCCGGCACCGGCAGCATCGAGGCCGTCTGCAGCTTCCTGGGCACGAGGCCCGACGAGATGATCAAGACGCTGATCTACACCGCCGAGGACCGCGTCCACGTGGCGCTGGTTCGCGGCGACCACGAGGTCAACGAGGGCAAGCTGAAAGACGCCACGGAAAGGGGCATCGAGCTGGCGCCGGAGAACGTGATCGAGGAGCTGACCGCGGCCGCCGTGGGCTTCGCCGGCCCCATGGGCCTGGCCGAAAAGGTCGCCAAGCTCGTGATCGATCACGCCGTGGCGGCGATGGCCGTCGGCGTGACGGGCGCGAACAGGACGGACTACCACGCGAAGAACGTCGTGCCCGGGCGCGACTTCCCGCTGGCCGGCGAGAACGTCGTGGTGGCCGACGTCCGCTGCGCGGTCGAGGGCGACGCGTATCGGGGCAGGAAGCTCCTCTTCCGCCGCGGCATCGAGGTCGGGCACATCTTCAAGCTCGGCACGAAGTACAGCAGGGCGCTCGGCGCGATGTTCCTCGACGCCGGCGACGCCGAGAGGCCCTGCCTGATGGGCTGCTACGGCATCGGCGTCAACCGCATCCTCGCCTCGGCCATCGAGCTGTACCACGACGACGGCGGCTGCGTCCTGCCGATCAACATAGCGCCGTTCGAGGTCGAGGTCCTCCCGCTGAACAACGACAAGGAGGCCGTCGTCTCCGAGGCGCGGCGGATTCACGACGAGCTGACGGCGGCCGGCGTCGAGGTGCTGCTGGACGACCGCGACGTCCGCCCGGGCGTGAAGTTCAAGGACGCCGACCTGATCGGCATCCCCCTTCGCGTGGTGGTCGGGGAGCGCGGCCTGGCGGCGGGCAGCGTGGAGGTGAAACGCCGCACCGACGCCGAGCCCTCGCTGGTCGCCGCGGCCGACGCGGTGGGCGAGGTCACCAGGATCCTCCAAGAGATGAAGGCATAGCAGCGGCGCGGAGACCCGTGGCAAAGCCGCGAAACAAAGCTCTGGATTGCCTCGCCTACCTGGGCCTTCGCCTGTTCGTGATGTTCGTGCACATGTTCGGCTGGGAGGCGAACTACCGCACGGCGAGGTGGATTTGCAGCGCGCTCTGGTGGGCCGGACGGCGCTGGCGAAAGCTCGGCCGCTTCGAGCGGCGCGCCTCGGCGCACCTGCGTCTGAGCTTCCCCGACTGGCCGGACGAGAAGATCCGGCGCGTCGCCAAGGCGAGCCTGCGGAACTTCCTCTATCTGGGGGTGGAGATGTTCTTCACAACACGGCTGATCACGCCGCCCCGCTGGCGGCGGCACGTCACGCTGGAGAACCAGGCCGAGAACATCCGCCTAATGCTCGAGCGCCGGACGCCCCTGATCTACGTGACGGGCCACTTCGGGAACTGGGAGGTGGTGGCCTATACGATGGGGGCGCTGGGGTTTTGGACGACCGCCGTGGCCCGGCCGCTCGACAACCCGTACATCAGCCGCTACGTCTACGGCATCCGCCAGAAGAGGGGGCTGACCATCCTGGACAAGAAGGGCGTCGCGCAGCGGGCCCGCGACCTGCTGGAACGCAAGGGCCTGCTGAGCTTCGTCGCCGATCAGGACGCCGGGCGGAAGGGGTGTTTCGTGGACTTCTTCGGCCGCAAGGCCAGCACGTACAAGTCCATCGCGCTGCTGGCGATGTCGTACGGGGCGCCGGTCCTGGTGGGCTATGGCCGGCGGCTCGACGAGGAGTATCATTTCGCGATCGGCATCCAGCGGATCATCTACCCGCACGAATGGGCCTCCAGGGACGATCCCATGCAATGGATCACGCAGGAGTACACCACCGCCTTGGAGCAGGTCATCCGCACCGCGCCGGAGCAGTATCTCTGGACGCACCGCCGCTGGAAGCATCGCCCCAAGGGCGAGCCGCCCGCGCCGGACGGGATCGCGTGAGGGAAAACGCGCAAAGGGACTCTCGGGTAGTTGTACCCTACCCAACGTTTCGTCCCTTTGGGACTCAACATTGGGCGTTGGGGGGGTAGAGGAGATCGAGGTATGATGTGCTGAGAAGAGGATGAGCTGCGCGTGTCGGGAAGGGGAAGGTCGATGCGGTATCACATCAACTGGGGAACGTATGGGTCTTGGCTGCCGGGTGATCCTCGTGGATTCCGGACGCGAAGGCACCGAATGCACGTCGAGGGCAACTACAGGAACCCTCCTCCCGTCGGCGTCTACGAAGGCCTGCACGAGCACGTGAAGGCGAACCTGCGAAGGCCCCCAGTTGCGTTGCCGGTTGAGCTGCGTCCTGTCGTGGGGTGCGCCTGCCTGGAGCAGTTCGAGAAGGAAGGCGTCTGTGCCTACGCGCTGTCTGTCGGTGGGGAGCACGTTCACGCAGCGGTGGACTGCTCGCCCGAGGGACTCAAGCAGATGGTGGGACGCGCCAAGAAGGTCTCCTCCCACAGGATCCGCGATCAGATTCCGGGCAAGGTCTGGTCGGGCGGCTGCAAGCCGGTGGTTGTCGGGAACGAGCAGCACTGGAGGAACGTGCTCAAGTACATCCGCGACCACGCGCCGCAGGCATGGGTCTGGGTGCGGGATGGAACATAAGCGGGCTCCCATCCCTCCAGTGATATCCGACTTCCGAACCTTCACCCCCGATACCCTCCCAACGCCCAATGTTGAGTCCGCCGAAGGCGGGCGAAACGTTGGGTAGGGTCCAATCACCCCAGGCGTCCTCTACCCACTCCCCGGCAGAACGTCCGGTCGCGTCTGGTCACCACTCCCGCGCCAGCGCCAGCCCTACTCCCCCCCGGCGCGGGTCGGTGTAGGGGATCACGTCCATGCCCAGGACCTTCATCTCGTGGTTCTTGGAGACGGCGTGGCCGATGGCGATGCCGATCAGCGCGCCGGAGATGACGTCGGAGAAGTCGTGGTTCCTGGCGGCGAGGCGTTCGTAGCCGACGAAGGCGGCGAACGCAAACGCCGGAACGCCCGCCCACGGACCGTACGCTTCGTGCAGGACCGTGGCCATGCAGAAGCTGCTGGACGTGTGCCCGCTGGGCCAGCCGAGCTCGTCGCCGTTGGGGCTCTCCGTGCGGGCGGCGACCTTCAGGACCATCGTGCTGATGCCGTTGAGGGCCAGCGCGCTGAGCATGGTCTTGGAGACCTCGTACGTCCTGGTGTCCCCGCGGATCATGGACGTGAAGTACATGGCCCCGGCGATGGCGAAGTGCGTGCCCGGATTGCCGCCGGCGTCGCCGACGTTGTCCCAGAAGTGGTTGATGCCGTCGTGCCTCTCGAAGTGGCGCTGGACCTGGTCGTTTCCGTTGTCGCCGCTGAGCGCGATGCCGGTCGCCCCGGCCAGGCCCAGGCACACCAGGCTGAACGGGTTCGTCGCCGTCGCCTTCGTGTCGTCCCAGAGCATCCAGAGGAACTCCTTGCCGTCGCGCCCGAAGCTGCGCCAGAAGTCGCCCGGGTGCGCCGGTCCGCGGCGCTCGGCGCGGGGCGCGTAGCTCGTTCTCTCGCCGGCCTGGCGGGCCAGTTGCTCGCCCATGGCCAGCCAGCCCGCGCCGTGGTCCCGGGCGTCGGTGCGAACGTCGGGGCCGCCGAGGGCTTCGGCGCCTCCCGCAGCCGCCATCGGCTCGGACAGAGACGCCCGGTAGGCGTGGGTTGCCTCGAGCATGGCCGAGCCGGCCGGACCGCCGCACCCTGCCGCCAGCGCCATCGCTGACAACACGCCGCACAAGAACAGTGTAGATCGCATGCTCGCGCTCCTTGGAAACGGGCCATGGGCCTTCATCAGAATACCGGCATGGGCCCGCCGGCTCAAGGCGACGTTTCCCCGGGCGTGTCGGTTTTCCCGATGACTTCCCTGCTGATGCGCATGGCGCACCACTCGCGCCCGCACATGGAGCAGTAGTCGGCCTCGGCGTCAACGTCGCCCTTCTCGCGGAAGGCGCGGGCGGCGTCGCCGTCGAAGGCGAGGTCGAACTGCTTCTGCCAGTCGAAGTTCGCGCGGGCCTCGGCGATGCGGTCGTCCCAGTCGCGTGCGCCGCTCAGGCCCCGGGCGACGTCGGCGGCGTGGGCGGCGATCTTGTAGGCGACGCATCCGGCGCGGACGTCCTCGCTGCCGGGCAGGGCGAGGTGCTCGGCCGGGGTGACGTAGCAGAGGAAGCTGGCGCCGTGGACGGCCGCGGCCGTCGCGCCGATCGCCGAAGTGATGTGATCGTAGCCGGGGAACACGTCGGTGACCACGGGCCCGAGCACGTAGAACGGCGCGCCGTCGCAGACCTCCTGCTGGCGTTTCACGTTCATCTCGATCTGGTCGAACGGGACGTGCCCGGGGCCCTCGACCATGACCTGCACCCCCGAGGCGCGGGCCCGCTGCACCAGCTCACCGAGCGTGTCCAGCTCGGCGAACTGGGCTTCGTCGGAGGCGTCGGCCAGGCAGCCCGGGCGCAGGCCGTCCCCCAGCGAGTACGTCACGTCGTACTCGCGAAGGATCGCGCTGATCTCGTCGAAGGCCTCGTACATGGGGTTTTCGCGGCCGTGGCGGACCATCCACTTGGCCAGCAGGCTCCCGCCCCGCGAGACGATGCCCAGCTTGCGTTTCTCCACCAGCGGCAGGTGCCTGCGGCGGATGCCCGCGTGGATGGTGAAGAAGTCCACGCCCTGGGCGGCCTGCTTCCGGACGGTTTCGAGGATGTCGTCTCTCGTCAGGTCCTCGACGGGCCGCTCGACGATCATGGAGTAGATCGGCACCGTGCCGACCGGAACGGTGGCGTGGGCGAGCAGGTGCCGGCGCGTCTCGTCGAGGTCGCCGCCGGTGGACAGGTCCATCACGGCATCGGCCCCGTAGCGCACGGCCAGTTGGAGCTTGATCAGCTCCTGCTCCTTGCAACTGCTGATCGGCGAGGCGCCGATGTTGGCGTTGATCTTGGTTCTGACGGCCCGCCCGATGCCGCACGGATCGAGCTTCGCGGCGGTCCCGTCGCCCCCGCCGGCGAGGTGCAGCGTGTTGGCGGGGATCACCAGGCGCCCGGCGGCGACCTCGCGCCGGACCGTCTCCGCGTCGATTCGCTCGCGCTGCGCCACCCGCTTCATCTGCGGCGTGAGGCGTCCCGCGACGGCCTGTTCATACTGGGTCATCGGCACTTCCTGTCTGCTCGGCTGCCGGGCCGCGCGCGAAAGCGGCCGCGTGGGCGGCGGCCGGACTCACGACGCGATCATCTCCATGTCCGTCCACTTCCCTACGCAACTTACCCCGCCGCGGCGGAATTCGCTGATCAGGTTCCAAGGGTCTTCTCAGCCCCGCGGGCGTTGTCTGCCGCCGAGCGAGGCGCCCCTAGTGAACTCACCTGTATGATAGCGGGATCGCCGGGCGGGTCAAGCACGAGGATTCTTTACGCTATCAGAGATCTGCGGGGAGGGGAACCCAGCCGGCGCGGCGGCTGGGCTTGGGGGCGGGGCCGGGCGCCGGTCAGCCCTTGCCGGTGGCGTGGCGGAGCCGGTCGCGGAGCTCGGCGGCGCGTTCGTATTGCTCGTTCTCGACGGCGTGCGCGAGCTGCTCGCGGAGCTTCTGGACCGGGTCCACGGGAATCTTCGACTCGATCTCCTTCTCCGTCGCGCGCAGGACGGCGATCTCGCTGGAGCGGCCGAGCATGTCCCTCTCGCCGAACGTCTCGTAGAAGCTCTCGATCTTCCCGATGCCCTTTCGAACGGCTGCCAGGGCGGCCTTGGGGCGATTGTCCCGCAGGGCAATGTGCGCCCGCGCCCGCGTGCACATCATGAGAACGTAGGGGCGATACTGCTCGAGGACGTAGCGGTCCGACTCCTCCCGGGCGTACTTGCGGCAGAAGTCCATGAGCCGGAGGTTCCGCAGCGTGTCGCGCTGGACGCCCTCGAAGTCGCCGAGCACGAACTCGGCGAGGTAGCGGTGGTAATACATGACGGCCTCGCTGCGGAGCAGTTCGCAGTCGGCCTCGCCCAGGCTGAAGCCCTCCTCGTCGCCGTTCTCCTCGCGGTGCCGCTGGAGCCGGGATTCGTGGTGGGCCAGGAGGCTGTCGCAGCCGTGGGGCCGCTGGCCGTCGGGCCGGCCGGACGCGTCCATCTGGAGCAGACCCATGTCCAGCCGGAGCTGGATCTTCTCCCTCCCGTCGCGGCCCACGGTCCGCCGGGCGGTGACCTGCCCTGGCTTGTACGGCCAGTCGTTCAGGATATGGGATATGTCCGCAGTCATCAGCTCATCGGCGTCGCGGGTTGGCGGCGTCAGAAGCTCACGTCGGAGATCTCGACCTCGAAGACGCTCTGGCGGCCGACGAGGACGTGCCTGCCGATCCGCGCGACCCTGATCCGGTTCGGGAAGGCCGCGCCGTTGGGCAGCGAGTCGTACTGATACAGCGTGACGGTTCCTTCCCTTCCCGCGCGGTCGGCCCCGGCGGTGACGAATTTCAGGATCCCGCTGGCGGCGTCGAAGTAGTAGGCGATGGCCTTTCGGTTGTCGCCGTCCACGCTGACGCGGACGACGTCCTGACCGTCCACGCGCGTGGCGTCGGCGGTCCGGACACGTTCCCTGCGGCCGAGCAGGTTGTACGGCCCGCGGAGCCGGTGCAGCAGCGTTGCCAGGGTCGCCGCCATGCGCCGCGTCACCTCGGCCTTGTCCACCGCCTTGCCCGCCTTCAGCTTGAACTTGCCGTCGTCGTCGGCGACGGCCTTCCACGAGCCCTGGGGCGTGCCCCCGACGGCCGTGATCGTGTCGGCCTTGAAGTTCACGAACATCTCCTGGCGGTCGGTGTGGCTCTTGTCCTCTTCGTCGTACGTCGTCACGATGGCGGTGAACCGGGCGGAGTCGATTCGCTTTCCGGCCCGGGACCAGCCGAGGTTGTCGATCGAGGCCGAAGCGATATCCGCCGCGGGTCCGAGGCGCCGCATCATCCGCTCGCGCGGAGTTTCGCACCCGGCAAGTGCCAGTCCTGCCAGTATCCCCACCAACCCAGGTCGAGCCGTTCGCATGGATTACTCCTTTCCACAACCTTTTGCCCGGGCCCCGGGGCCCGGGGCGGAATGCCATTCTCGCATCGAGGCCGGCGGTCTGCAAGCGCCGAGCATCCGCCGCTACGTTCTCGACCCGTAGTAGAAGCTGATCGTCGCGCAAAGCAGGATGACCACGTAAGGCGGCAGCGAGAGGTACGTTTCGGTCACGAACAGCCACGTAAGCCCGGCCGCCATGAGGACCGCCAAGGCGGCCTTGGCGTGGGCCAGCACCGCGCCGCCGCCGCGGGAGACCTTGCCGAAGTAATGGCCCGCGATCAGCCCGGCCAGGATGACGAACAGCTCCAGGTGTACCGGCACGTTCACCATCCGCCCGCCGTGCCGCAGCACGATCGCCGAGCACAGACAGGCGAGGATCAGCAGCGTGCGGATGGCGCCGGAGGGCAGGTACAGGGGCAGCTCTCGCCGGGCCGAGGGGTCGTACACGCGGTCGCTCAACGTCGCCGCCTTGGTCCGAAAGCCGAAATAGAAGCCGGTGATCGTCAGCAGCAGCGAGGCCAGGGAGCCGGGCACGTCGTGGCCGCGGACCACCAGCACGGCGCACGCAGCCGTCATCGACAGCGCCACCATCGCCCGGATGCTGCCCTTGGGCAGGCCCAGCGGCTGCACGGAGGGACTCGTGGACTGGTCCACAAACGCCGCCGTGCCCGTCTGCTCGTCGATCATCGCCAGGTACCGGGCGCGGCATCGCGGGCATGTGTAGTGCGTGTGGCTGTCCGGCAGGCGGGTGATCTGCTCGCGGCAGTGCGGGCAGCGGTAGAGGATCTCTCGCTCTCTCTCTGCCATGGACGGGACCTCCCAGCACCAGGGCGGGCTCAGTATAGGAGAGTCGGCGAGGCGATGTAAACAACGCCCTTGCCGCCGCGGCTGCGGTCCTTGTCGATCAGCAGGAGCGTGTCCAGCCGGATGGGGTAGTGCACGGCGCCGTCGCCCGCGCCGCCCCAGTGCCCGGCCCCTCGGCCGTCCATCGGGAAGGAGACGTACTTCCAGCCCTTCCATTGGATGCGCTCGCCGGTCGGCTGGAAGGTCTGGCCCGTGGCGTCGCCGAAGCGCACGCGCGGGCTGTGCCCGCTTGAGTCGCCGTGCAGCCAAAGGGCCAGCGCCTTGGGCTTGCCGTCGATCTTCCGGGCCTCCTCCCTCTGCGGCGCCAGGCGGATGAACTTCCACCCCGCGGCCATCTCGTAGGTGATGCGCAGGCACTTCACGCCCGGCAGGGGCGGGCCGCCCGCCGGCTCGCCCAGCGACATCGATTGCGTCGAGGCCACCTTCGCCTCGCCGTCGGCCACGAGCCGGTACGCCCTCCCCAGCGTCTCGGGCGCGTACCGCGCGAAGTCGTCGACCACGGCCAAGCCGGCCAGCGTCACCCCTCGGAGAATACCCTCGTCATCCCGGACTGCAGCTTCGAAGCTGCACGACCCGCGAAGCGGTTCGCCCAGATCCAACCGGAAGCGCTTCTCAGTCTCCCCGGCTTCGAGGACCACGGGGACCGATTTGCGGGACAGACGAAGACCTTTCCCATTCGAGAAGACCAGTTGGCCCGACACGGCCTGGCCGCCGGGATTGCACACTCGCACGAGCAGCATCTTGGGCGTCGGCATGAGCAGTTCCAGGAGCAACCGGTTGGGGGTCTGCACCGTGGTCGTCTGCACAACGGATCCCATGCCCTCAATGGTCAGTTTCAGGTCCGCCGGGAGGGGCTCGGCGCACAGGTTGGGGGCCAGGATGTGACGAAACGTTGTCGTGCCGCCCGGCTGAAGCGACCGCAACCGACCCCAAGTCTGTGCGACCCGCAGCGGCCGCGACAGCGGGTTCCGCAGGCTCAGACCAAGGGGAATCACTCTCCGCCCAATGGGAACCCGCCAGTCCAGCGGCGCCCGCTGCCAGGCCGCGGCGATGCGGAGCAGGTCGTTGGGCTTGGCCGGGACGAGGTACTGCGGGGCGTCGGTCAGCGTGACCGTCGGGCCCTTCTTGCCGGCCGAGAGGGACGGCAGCCGTTTGCCGGTGTGGCCGGTGGCGGAGAACCGGCCCGGGCTGGCGGGGATCGTGACGGTCCGCGGCTGGCGCGCCGTCGTCCAGGCGGCCAGGCGAACGTCGTCGCCGCGGGCGAACAGCAGGACGTAGTTTTCCCCCCCGCCGACCGCCAGGCGCTTGTTGAAGCGGAAGCCCTTCAGAATGCTGGTAAGCGTCTTCGCCGCCAGGTAGGCGTCCTTGGGGTCGTAGACCGGATCGCGCCCGGCGTGGGCCGGGTGCTTGACCGTGCCGAAGTGGTGCTCGGCCTCTTTGGGGTCCTTCCCGTCGTCGTGCCAGTCGTACCAGATGCTCAGCGGCACGTCGTTGGCGAGGTTGAAGAGCCACTGGCGGGCGAGGTACTTCCCCTGCTTCTCGGCGTCCATGCTTCGCCAGACGGACGAGTAGCCCCACTCGCCGGAGAGGATGGGGACCTGCTTTCCCTTGGGCGCGCACTTGCGGATCAGGCGGCGCAGGCGGGCGTAGTCGGCCTCGACGGTCTCGGGCATCTGCTGACGGTAGGGGTGCACCGAGACGGCGGACCAGCACTCCAGCAGCCCGCCTCGGAAGCACGCTTCGAGAAAGCCGAAGTCCACGGTCGAGGTGGCCGGGCCGATGTACATCTCGCCGGGCGCGGCCTTGCGGATGGCCTCGCCGACGGCCCTGGCCAGCAGGATGTAGTCCTTCGCGTCGGGCCGGGGTTTCCAGAAGCCGGCGATGTTCGGCTCGTTCCACATCTCCCAGAGGATGCCCCTGCCCTTGTACCGCTTGACGGCCGCCGCGGCCCAACGGGCCATGGCCGCCCGTCCCTCGGCCGTGCGGACGGACCGCTCGGTCTCATAGAGCTTGTTGCTGTAGTCCAGGATGAACAGGAAGCGCATGCCGTACGGCTCGCCCGCGGCCAGGAGGCGATCGTACGGGGACCAGTCGTACTGCCCCTTCTTCCGCTCGATGCGGCTCCAGACGAAGTCCATGCGGAGCCAGCGGAAGCCGCCCTCGGCGAGCATCTTCATCTCGCCGCCCTTTGGGTCGGTGAAGTGGATGTTCGTGCCCAGCCCGTCCGGCAGCGCGCCCGTGCCCGGCGGGCCGGGCCTCGATTCGCCCGCCGGAGCCGCGCCCGCCAGCAGCCAGCAGCCCAACGCATAGAACAGCACGTGATTTCTCATGTATCCCGCTCCCTGCCTCCGGGCGAGTGCTCGACTTCTCGCGGCGTTCGGCAATTCACCTGATGGACACCTCCAGGCCCTCGATGTCGAAGATGACGTTGACGCTGGCGGCCATCTGCGCCGGGTCGCGGACGAAATCCAGGTAGTGCTTCAGCCGCCCGGCCGCGTTGACCGAGTTGTGCGCCAGCACGACGCCGCCGGGGGGGATGCGGTCCATCGCCGCCTGGAGGATGTCCAGGTAGACGCCCTTGCCCTTCTCGGGCGTTCCGTCGGCGTCGAGGTACAGCAGGTCGATGGGTCCTGGGAAGTTCGCGGCGGTGTCCACCGCGTCCTCGGCCACGATCCGCGCGACGCCGGTCGGGTCGATTGGCCGCACGTTCCGCTCGGCCAGGGCGGCCTTGGCCGGATCGATCTCCACGCCGATGAGCTGCTCGGCCTGGTAGCACGCCCCGGGCCCGACCGCGGCGGCGGCGTTGGAAATGAACGTGTTGCCGCAGAAGACGCCCGCCGCGATCAGGTTCGCCGGCTGGACGATCGCGTTGATCGCGTAGAGCAGCCGCTGCATCCGCGGCGTGATGGCCGTCCAGGGGATCTCGAACCGCTCGCGGACGGACCGGCGGTGGGCCAGCATCCTGTCGCGGTCGTATTGGGTGTGCTCCAGCACGCCGGCCGCCCGAAGGACCTCCAGCGCCTCGTCCACGACGGCGATCTCGCGCTCCAGCGGCTCCAGCTCGCGGTGCGGGCTGCCGTAGTCCATCCGGTAGCGGTCCCAGTCGTCGCTGCGGTACGTCCCGGGCATCGAAGCGGTGCTCCCTTGGGTGACTTCCGATCTCCGCTCGAGACCGAACGGGGCTCCTCGACGCGCGCCATTGGCTTTCCGCGTCTCGTGGAGTATACAAAGAAGACGCCTTGTCGGCATTGGTGTATGGTGGAGAACGAGTGATTCCGCACACGGGTCGATCCAACGCGAATGGCAGGAGCCCGGACGTGACAACTCACTTCGGACGGTTCGTATGCGTCGCGCTGCTCGTGCTGACGGCGGATCGGGCCGCCGCGCAGACCACGCGGCAGGGGCCTGTACGCTACGTTGTGGTCGTCTCTCGACAGACGCAGAGGGACCCCGAATGGCGGAAGGTCGCCGGCGTCCTCGTTCGCAAGTACAAGGCCGAGACGATCGCCTACACGGACAGCGTCGAAGAGTGCCTCCCTCGCCTGAAACGGGTCTTCCCAAGGCACGCCTGCTTCCTCGCCCGGCCGCAAGAAGCCACGCGCAGGTTCGTCGTGGACGTCCACCGCCTCACGCGAAAGCTCGATGACGACCCGTACACCGACGTGATGTGGGGCATCCTCACCGGCTACCGGGCGGAGGACGCACTGCGGATCGCGTCCGCCAAGGCGCCCTTGATCATCCGAAAGGGCGGGGCCGGAACGGCACTCGACCTCCGCGTCTTCGACGAGGGCAAGTGGTTCAGCGAGGCCAAGGCGGGCGTGTACTGGGAGAAGAAGCCGGGCGGCGAGCCGGAGAAGAAGACCGGTCCGGCCGACAGCACGAAGGGGATCGTGGACTTCCTCAACAAGGGGCGCCCGGACCTGTTCGTGACGTCCGGCCACGCCACCGACCGAGACTGGCAGATCGGCTACTCCTACAGGAACGGGCAGTTCCGCTGCCGCGACGGCAAGCTCTTCGGCGTGGACCTGAAGGGCAAGGTGCACCCCATCCACTCGCCGAATCCCAAGGTGTTCCTCGGGGCGGGCAACTGCCTGATCGGCCGCATCCGCGGGCGGCAGTCGATGGCCCTCGGGTGGCTCGGCAGCGGCGGGGCGAACCAGATGGTCGGCTACACCGTCTCGACGTGGTACGGAGCGATGGGGTGGGGCACGAAGGACCGCCTTCTGGATATGCCTGGCCGCTACACGCTGGCCGAGGCGTTCTTCTTCACGAACCAGTGCATCGTCTATCGGCTGATCAAGCGCCACCCCGAGAGCGCCTCCGTCGAATTCGATCGGTTCGACATGGAGAGCGACCGCCGGCTGTTGGGGAGTTACGCGGCCCGGCTGGGGCATCGCAAGTGGGACAAGGCCGTCAAGGACCACCTGGGGCTGCTGTGGGACCGCGACACGGTGGCGTTCTACGGCGACCCCGCGTGGGAGGCCCGGCTGAAGCCGCGTGAGCCGCCGCTGTCGACCGACTTGTCGCACGACGGCGGGACGTACAAGCTGACGGTCCGCGTTCGGCGCGCGTGCAAGCCGGCCAAGCCCTTGGCGATGTTCCTTCCGCACCGCGTCAGAGACGTCAAGCTCCTGGCCGGAAGGGAGCTCGAGCCGCTGATCACCGACAACTTCATCCTGCTGATGAGCTCCGGGCCGTTCAAGGGCGACACGACTCACGAGGTCGTGTTCGAGGCACGGCGAGTGCCGGCGCGGCTTCATGGTAAACTGTCCCAGACGGCTCACGATCCCGGCTCGCCGGGACGAACGGGAGGTCATCCGGGAAATGCCTGACAAGAGAAAACGTCATGTTCTGATCGGTGTCGTGCTCGTGCTCGGCGGCTCGTGCCGGGCGGCGGACTGGCCTCGCTGGGGCGGTCCCGAAGGGACCGGCCACGTACCCGCCGGCGTCGCCGTGCCGCAGACACTGCCCGCCGAGTGCGAGGTCATCTGGCAAGTAAGGATCGGCATCGGCTTCGGCTCGCCCGTCGTGAGCCGCCAGAAGGTCTTCTACCTCGACCATCAGCAGGGCAAGGAAGTCGTCCACGCCGCCGACGCCGGTACGGGCAAGGAGCTCTGGAGCGCGCCGCTCGACGAGGTGTTCAAGGACCACCAGTCCCCGCCGGGGCCGCGCACCACGCCGGTGGCCGACGGCGATCGCGTCTACGTGCAGTCGTGTCGCGGCGAGTTCCGCTGCCTCCGCGCCGCCGGCGGCAAGCCGATCTGGCGCGTCAACTTCGTGAAGGACTTCGCCGCCCTGTTCATCGGCGAGAAGGGCTCGGCGACGGGCGCCAGCCGACACGGATACACCGGTCCGGCGGTCGTGGACGGCCAGCGCATCATCGTCGGCGTCGGCGGCCGCGACGGCGCGAGCGTGGTCTGCTTCGACAAACTCAACGGCCGCGTGATCTGGAAGTCCCAGAACGACGTGCCGGGTTACAGCGGGCCCGTCATCGCCACCATCGCGGGCGTCAAGCAGGTCGTCTCCTTCACGTCCGAGGCGGTGATCGGCCTCGACGCCGGCGACGGCGGGCTGCTGTGGCGCCTGCCCGTGAGGACGGCGTTCGGCCGGCACGTGACGACGCCCGTCGTCGCGGGCGACATGGTGCTGGTGGCTTCGCACCAGGCCGGGCTCATCGGCATCCGCCTCTCCAGGCAGGGCGCCGCCCTCCGCGCCGAGCGCGCGTGGGTCGCGAAGGCATCGGCCATCAACTTCTCCAGCCCCGTGGCGGTCGGCAACTTCCTCTACGGGATCGGGCGGTCGAACACGCTGTTCTGCGCCGACGTGCGGACCGGCGAGAACGCCTGGGCCCGACGCGGGTTCTTCTCCGGCATGGTCAGGAGGGGCTACGCCTCGTTCGTGGTGATGAAGGACAACATCCTCGTGCTCACCGAGGGCGGCCAGTTGCTTCTCATCGCCGCCGACCCGAAGCAGTGCCGCCTGATCGGCAAGGTCAAGGTCTGCGGCCGGAACTGGTGCAGCCCGGCCTATGCCGACGGCAGGCTCTTCCTGCGAGACGAGCGCGAGCTGCGCTGCCTGCAACTGCTGCCGCGGTAGTACTACACTACAGCCCAACTTACGCCTGGACGGGCGCTTCGTCAGCAGCTTTCAGCAAGAGGCGAAACGGTCCCGTAAAATGGGGACGTTAACCGTTTTAATGCATGAAAAATGGTTAGCGTCCCCATTTTTCGGGCGTGGGCTGGCTTTCGCTCTTGAGGAACCGGCGAATGAGCGCCGCGGCGGCCTCGTCGCACGCCTTGGGGGCCGGCTTGGTGCCCTGGTTCGTGGCCACGAGCACGGCGAAGTCGCGCTTCGGCGCCATCCACACCACCGCGTAGCTCATGGTGTTGCTTCCGGCGTGTGTCAGCACGTCGCCGCCGCCCCAGATTCGACCGGCCACCGCCCACCCCATCGCGTACGCCCCGCCGAAGGGCGGTTCGTGGAGGATGCGCCACGTCTCGCCCTTCAGCCGCAGCGGGCAGGTTCGCCCCTTCGGCCCGTTGAGATGGGCCGCGACGAACTTGGCCCAGTCGCCGAGCGAGCAGTGCACCCGCCCGGCCGGCCCGATCACCATCGGGTTGTCGCTCATCCGCCCCGGGCCGATCGGGTGGTGCTCGCCGTCCTTCAGGACGTGCTGCCAGGGCTGGTCGACCTTTCCCGGCGTGCCCATCGCGCCGAAGCCGGCCGTCTTCATGCCCAGCGGCTCGAAGATCATCTGCCTCATGAGTTTCTGCCACGCCGTCCTGGTGACGCGTTCGGCGATGGCCCCGGCGACGGCGTACCCGGCGTTGGAGTAGATGTACTTCTCGCCGCACCTGGCCTGCGGGGGCACCTCGAGCACGCTGCGCACGTACGCCAGGCGCTGCTGGATGTCCGTGCCGGAGAGGTGGAGGAACTCGCCGAACGACTTGCCGGGCGGCGTGTTCGCCACGACGCCTGCGCGGTGGCAGAGCAGGTGCCTGACCGTGACCTCTCGATAGCCCGGGTCCATCCGCTCGGCGAGGTCGGGCAGGGCTTCGGCGAGGCTTGTCTCCCAGCGGAGCTTGCCTCGCTCGACGAGGATGGCCAGCAGCGTGCCGGTCATGGCCTTCGTGCACGAGCCGACGTGGAAGCAGTCGTTCCGGGTCACGGCGACGTTCGTGCCGGCCTTGCGGACGCCCGTAGCGCCCAGGGCCAAGAGGCGCCCGTCGACGATCACCGCCGCGGCAAGCGCCGGCAGGTCGTGTTTCTTGCGGATCGGTTCCAGGGAGCCCTCCAGCGGCTGCGGGGCGCCCTGCGGTTCGGCGGGCTTCGTAGCGCCGACCGCGGCCACCTGCACCGCCGCGAGGACCGCAAGGAATGCCGCACGCCTCTTCATGCCCTTGCCTCCGCCGGCAGGCGAGCTTCGAGGATGATCTGGAAGCCGGTCACTTCGTCCCGGGCCCTTCAGTCGGAGTCTCGCCGCCGCCGTCGGGGCCGGAGGCGGGCGGGTAGCTCTTTCCGCCGGCGACGATCGCCCGCCGCATCCGGGCAAGCACGTCGGCGCAGGTCTCGTACTTCCCCTGGCGCCGGGCCTCGATGCCGAGGAGCTGAAAGCCCGGCATCTCCGCACGAGGCCGGGAGGCGAGCATCTTCCCCCCGGCCCGGATGATCGCGAGCGCCTCGGCGTACTTCGGATCGCCCTTGTCCTTGAGCTTCGCCAGGCACGGGCTCATTTCGGGCCTCTCGAAGCTGACCTGCGCGGCGTTCGCCTGGCTGCCCAGATTGACGCCGACCAGCTTGCCGAGCCTGGCCAGTTGCCGATTGTCCAGCGGGCTTCGCCCGTATCGGTTGCTCGGGTACGCGCTGGCGTAGCTGGGGTAGTAGGGCGCGTTGATGTCGATCCACGTGACGAGGCGGTCGAAGCTCTCCTTGTCGAGCTTGACGTTGTTGTGGCCGTTGCGGATGACCTGGACAATCCTGCTGGCGTGGCTGCCCCAGGAGTAGGGCATGAGGGTCCTGGCCGGGCCAGCTCCGGGCACCTTGACCAGGCGCTTGCTGCGGAGATGGTGATAGGAGGCGTTGAAGATCAGCCCGAGGTCGCCGGCGAGGACGACCTTCTTTGCGCCTTTGCCTCCGTAGTCGTGGCACTTGAGGCAGTTCTTGTCGAAGACGGGTTGGGCCTCCTCGACGTAGTTGTACAGGCGGGGCGGGCCGTAGAAGCCCTCGAGCTCCCGCGGCGGGCGTCGCATGGCCGCGATGGGACGGCTGGGCGCGGCCGTCTGGCGGCCCTCGTGGCAGCCGATGCAGCCGGTCGTCTCGCCGGGGCGGACGATCGTGCCGCTCCGCATGGACTGGATCATCATGCCGTCGGCGTCGAGCAGTTGGAAGTAGACGAACCGGTCGGCCGGGATGGTGAAGTGCGCCGAGCCGTCCGGCTCGACGGGCACGGTCCCGAGGATCCGCTTGTTGTTGAAGTCGTCCCAGGCCATGCCCGGCGCCTGCGTGCCGCTGCCGCTCCAGGCGGTCCGCGTCCAGAAGCGCTTCTCGGGCGACTCGACGACGCGGAGGTGCTTGACGGCCCCGCGGGCGACCTTCTCCATGCCCGTGCCGATGTAGACGTCGTAGACGTAGAACCGCCCGGCGCGTTCGGCGAGATCGGTGCGGTCGGGAATGACGGGCGGGCGCCGGCGGGCGCCCAGCGGCATCGGGTCGAAGCAGCCGGGCTCCTCGTGGTGCAGCAGGATCTCGTTGCCGAAGACGTCCAGCAGGTAGATCCCCATCTGCTCGCCCGCACCGGTCATCCGCGAGCAGAGGAAGTACCTGCCGCCACCCAGCCCGCCCGAGGGGTCGCCGAGGGGCCAGGGGTCCTCGTACTTCGGGTGCGTGCGCTTGAACATGTCGTAGTTGCCGCGTCCGACGAGCCCCCACGCGCCGGCGGGCCACATGTGGACCTCCGGCCCGGACCGTGCCGGCCCCGACCCGGCGGGAGTGTCGATGCCGCGGCTGCGGTCCACGATGGCCAGCGCCCCCCACGGCCGATCGTGACACGAGGAATAGGTGGCGATGAACCTCTCGCCCCCCGTGTCGGGGATGACCCGCGCGTCGAGGACGGCGCCGGGCGAGGCCGTGTTGTTGCCGTACCAGACGGCGTGGTTCGTGCCGTCGGGGTTGCACGTCCAGACGCCCTGCGCGTCGCCGAAGTTGCGGTCCACGTATTCCCAGCGGTCGTAGAGGATCCGCCCGTCGGGCATCAGGCAGCCGTGACCCTCGTGGAGCGTGCTCTTGCCGATCTGCTCGAGGTTCGCCCCGTCGGCGTCCATGCGGAACAGGTTGCCCATGATGTGGCGGTTGCAC
>CAYRVX010000067.1:0-35925 GCA_964427875.1 uncultured Planctomycetaceae bacterium | reverse complement strand
GCGACAAGATCGGGCTGATGAAGATGGACTTTCTCGGCCTGCGGACGCTGACGACGATCCAGCGCGCGCGGGAGCTGGTTCGGGCCCGCACGGGCAAGGACATCGACCCCGAGAAGCTCCCGCTGGACGACCAGAAGGTCTTCGACGTCTTCCGCAGGGGAGAGACGGACGGCGTCTTCCAGTTCGAGTCCGGCGGGATGAAGGACATCCTCGTGAAGATGCAGCCGGACCGCATCGAGCAGCTCATCGCCGCCAACGCGATGTATCGCCCGGGGCCCATGGAGCTGATCCCCTCCTACATCGCCCGGAAGAACGGCACCCAGAGGGTCGAAAAGGTCCACGAGCTGGTGGACGACATCCTCGCCGAGACGTACGGCATCATGGCCTACCAGGAGCAGGTCATGCAGGTCCTCAACCGCCTGGGCAAGCTGCCGCTGAACCGCGCCCTGACGCTGATCAAGGCGATCAGCAAGAAGAAGAAAAGGATCATCGCGGCCGAGCGATCGAGCTTCCTCGCCGGCGCGAGGGAAAACGGCATCGGCCAGGCCGAGGGCGAGCAGCTCTTCGAGCTGATCCTCCGGTTCGCCGGCTACGGCTTCAACAAGGCCCACTCCACGCGCTACGCGGTCGTGGCGTACCAGACGGCGTACTTCAAGGCGCACTATCCGAAGGAGTTCCTGGCGGCGCTGCTGACCTTCGAGAGCGGTGACACGGACAAGATCGTGCAGTACATGCACGAGGCCGCCCGGATGGGCGTGAAGGTCGCGCCGCCGGACATCAACACGTGCGACGCGGACTTCACCGTGGACGCCGACCGCGTGCGGTTCGGCCTGGCGGCCGTCAAGGGCGTCGGCGGCAAGGCGGTCGAGGCCATCCTCGATGCCCGCGGGGGCGCCGGGGCGTTCCGCGACCTGTATCACTTCTGTGAGCACGTGGACCTGCGTGTGGTGAATCGTGCGACGGTCGAGGCGCTGGTGAAGTGCGGCGCGTTCGACGCGCTCGGCGCGAGCCGGGCGGCGATGGCCGCGGCGCTGGACCAGGCGATGCAGTTCGGCCAGGCCGCCGCCGCCGACCGAAAGAGCGGACAACTGAGCTTCTTCGGCTCCAGCGGCGTCGACGGCCAAGACGCCCCCCCGCCTCAGTTCCCCGACATCGAGCCCTGGTCGGAAATGCAACTCCTGCAGGCGGAGAAGGAAACGCTGGGCTTCTTCGTCAGCTCGCATCCGCTGGTCCGCCACGGCCGGGAGCTGACCAGCCTCTCGGCGCCCCAGGGCGTGAACCTCGCCGCCCTGAACGCTCTCCCTGAAGGCGCGCAGGTGACGATCGGCTGCCTGATTGCCCAACTCCGCCCGACGGTCACGAAGAGCGGCCGGTCCGCCGGGAAGAAAATGGCCCTGCTCACCGTCGAGGACGTCACCGGCAAGTGCGGTGCCGTGCTCTTCCCGGAGGCCTTCCAGCGGTACGGCGGCCTCGTTCGCCCGGAGGCGATCGTCTTCCTCCGCGGCACCGTCGACCGGCGGCGCCAGCGACCGAGCATCCTCGTGGACGAGGTGGTCGCCGTGGACCGCGCGGTGGAGGAGCTCACGGGTGCGATGCTTTTCCGCCTGCCGGCGTCCCCCGACCCCGGTGACCTGCTCGGGCGCCTTCGCGACCTGCTGGGGCGCCACCGGGGCAACTGCCCCGTCTTCGTCGAGCTGACGCCCATCTCGCGGGCCGAGGTCCGGGTGACCGTCCGTCCCGACAAGCAGTGGTACGTCGCGCCCAGCCGCGATCTGCTCACCGAGCTGGTCGAGCTGATCGGTGAGGAGAACCTCGTCCTCCGCCCAAAACCGACCAACGCCAACGGAGGGGCGCACAGGTTCTTCCGGAAAAGACAGGCGGCTCGCCAGGGCCGGATGTTCAACGCCGCCCCGATCGCGCCGGCGTCCGCCGCCGTCACGCGATTCAACTGACGGTTTCTTCTTTTTTCGTTTTGACATCGCGCCCGGCGGCCGCTACAGTCACCAGGCGTCGTGCCAGATGCAGCCTCGCCAAGGAGGTCTCAAGTCGTCGCCAGGGAAGGTGACCGAGTCCGGGCGGTGTCCCGGGAGTTCCAGGGTTTCTAGCCAGCCTGATGGTCGTGCAGTTCTTGCGTTGGGCGGAATAGCATCGATGGCGGTGGTCGATCGCTCATTGTGGCAGCGAATCATCCAGGAGGTGATCTCTGAAGGGGGCAATATTATCCGTCCCTGGTTCACCGAGCTGGAGCCCATCTCCCTGGAGCACGGGCTGCTGGAGATTCAGGTCCCCGGACCTCGTGAGCTGGCCTATTGCCGCCGTCACGCCCAGCAGCTCTTCACGGAGGCCGCCCAGGGCGCCACCGGGCGGCTCGTCGGCGTGTGTTTCCTGACGAGGGCTCAGGCCGACAGCGCCTCCGGGCTCGACGAGCCACCCGGCGAGTTCCCCGCCGACGGGGAAGAGGACCTCTGCCTTTCCGAGGACTACCGCTTTGACGCCTTCGTTACCGGTCCCGGCAACCGCCTGGCTTACGCGGCCTGTCAGGCAATCAGCGACGCCCCGGGACACACGTACAACCCGCTGTTCCTATACGGCAGCGTCGGGCTTGGCAAGACGCACCTGCTGCACGCGACGTGCCGGCGCATCTCCGAGAACAAGTCCGCCGCCAAGATCTCGATCCTCACGTGTGAGACGTTCGTGAACGACTTCATCGACGCCGTCGCCCAGGGCCTGTCGCATCAGTTCCGATATCGCTATCGCTACGCAGACGTGCTGGCGATCGACGACATCCAGTTCCTCGCGAACCACGAGCAGACGCAAGAGGAGTTCTTTCATACCTTTAACACCCTCTACCAGGCGCACAAGCAGATCGTCATTTCCTCGGACCGCAGCCCGGCGGAAATCCCCGGCCTCGAGGAACGCCTCATCAGCCGCTTCAACTGGGGCCTGGTCGCCCGGATCGATCGCCCCTGCTACGAGACCCGCGTGGCTATCCTCCGCAGGAAGGCCGGCGCGCGGGGCGTCGATTTCCCCGAGAATGTCCTGTGCTACCTAGCCGGAACGATCGACTCCAACGCCCGTGAGCTCGAGGGAGCCATCGCGAAGGTCCAGATGCTCGCGCAAGTGACCGATCGCCCCATCAACCTGGCCCTCGCCCAGGAGGCGGTGGGCAGCGACCCGGACCCGAAGCGCCGTGAGGTCACAATCGAGGACATCCTCAGGGCCGTCACCGCCCGGTTTAACGTCCGCCTTGCCGATCTCCAATCGAAGAAGCGAAACCGCTCGATCGCCTTCCCGCGCCAGGTGTGCATGTTCCTCGCCCGGACGCTTACCCGCCACAGCCTCGAGGAGATCGGCGGCTACTTCGGCGGCCGCGACCACACGACAGTCCTGCACGCCGACCGCACCATTCGGGCCCTGCGCGAGGGAGACGCCCAACTCAGCGCCACGCTGGAGAACCTCACGCAGCAGATCCAGTCCACTGCCTAGGCCCCGGCCCGGGCTCCTCGCACCCCGCGAGGTTGCCAACACCTTCCTGTCGGCACCCGCTGGAAGCCTGTTGCCTACTGAGCCGTCTCCCGTGCTTGCCCCTTGCCTCCGAGCCCTGCTTCCAGACTCTACCTGCCCTGCCCCGCTCCCCCAGCGAACGCGCCATCACAGCCCGCTCAACACGTTTTGCACACGCGCGCCCAGCCCCGTCACTTCATATCTCGCCGACTTCACGGCCGTTTCGCGCGACCCGCCCAACAGAGCACACAAGCCACACACCCTAGAAGTACTACTACGAGAGTCTGCTCAACCGGTATAATCAGCAGAGCCATGCCAAGGTATCTGTTCTATCACAGGACGCCGCCGGGTGCATCGTCCGGGGCCAAGTCATTGTGGCGTGTCCGGGTGCTCCTGCCCCTTACGATCCTTGCTGGCTTCATGGTTGTTTCCAGCATTGGCTACTGGATGATCGAGGGCCGGTACACGCTGCTGGATTCGATCTATATGACCGTGATCACCGTGGGCACGGTCGGTTATGAGGAAGTAGGTGGGGGCCTGTCAAACCGCGGGCGGCTTTGGAGCATCTTCGTCATCGTTGCCGGGATGGTTGTCGTGGCGGTGGCGCTGAGCGGCATCGTTGCCCTTGTCGTGGAAGGCCGCGTGCGCGGCATTTTCGGGAGACGCCAATTGCAGCGAAGGATCGGCCACTTAAAGGGGCACGTTGTCGTGTGCGGCTATGGGGCGATGGGAAAAGCGGTTGCGGCGAAGCTCGCCGCGGCCGGCCGGCAGGTTGTCGTGATCGATCTCAGCGCGGAGCGCACCGCCCTCGCAGAGGAGGCAGGGCTGCTGTACGTCCTCGGCGACGCCCAGGAGGAGGAAACGCTTCAAGCCGCCGGGATCCAGCGTGCCGAGGTCCTCATCAGCACGTTGCCGACGGATGCGGCGAACGTCTTTGTCACGCTCTCGGCCCGCCAAACCAGCAGCGAGCTGCGGCTTGTCAGCCGGGCACAGGAGGCCGCCTCCGAGGACAAGCTCCGCAAGGCGGGGGCCACCCGGGTGGTCTGCCCGCAGACGATCGGGGCGGACCGCATGGCCCGCGTCGTCCTGCGGCCGGCCGTCGTGGACTTCGTCGAGATGGCCCAGACGGGCGAAGGTCTGGAGGTGGAGCAGCTTCAACTGAAGGAGGATTCGCCGGTTGTCGGCCGGAGAATCCGCGAGCTGGAGCTGCCGAGTCGGGCGGGGATCTACGTCATCGCAATGCAGCGCGCCGGAACGGCGGCGGTCGTTCAACCCACCGCCGACATGGAGCTGGCGGCAGGCGACACGCTCATCCTCATCGGGCAGATCGGTGCGGCAGACCTCGTTGAGACCATCGCCGCGGAAGCCGCCAGGCCGAACGGGGCCCGCGGGTCGGCCGGCTAGGCCGGCTCGGGGAGCCGTGCATACCGCATACGCGCGGCCCAGTAGAAGGCCCGACCGCGCGCGATGTACTTCCGCTCGAAATTCGTGCCCACGAGCTCGGCGGGATCGCCGGTCATCTTCGGGAAGCCGATCCGAGCGAACCCACCAGCTGCCCGCAGGATGCGCTGGATGTGGACGAAGTACCCCTGGTGGTCGGTCACCACGATGAGCTGCCCGCCGGGCCGCAGCGTGCGCCGCACGTCCTTGAGAAAGCTCGGCTGGATCAGCCGGCGGCGCCGGTGCCTGCGCTTCGGCCAGGGGTCGGGGAAGTACACGTGCAGCCGCCAGATCGAGGCGTCCGGCAGGCAGGCCCTGAAGAAGTGCGCCGCGTCGGCGCGGAGCATCCGCACGTTGGCCAGGCCGGCCCGGCGGAAACGGTCGGCCGCGTAGTGGCAATACGCCCTGGCCGATTCGATGCCGAGGAAGTTCAGCTCGCACCTGGCAGCCGCCCGCGCCAGCAGGAACGTCCCCTTGCCCGTGCCGATCTCCACCTCCACCGGCCGGCCGTTGCCAAAGATCGCCGACAGCTCAACCGGCGCGAACGCGGCCGACTCATCCAGCAGGACCCCGCCGGTGTCCCACCGGCCGCTTCGCCCATGTGAGAGCCTCTTGGGAGATCCGCGCCGCATGCCGTGAAGATAGGAAAAAGCCGAGGGGCTGCCCATGATTTCTTGGGCCGTTCTTTGGCAACCACCTTGCATCCAGCCGCGCGGCGGGGATAATGGGGCCTCTGTCAAGGAAGCTTCGGTAGGGCGGACGCATCCTGTGGGCGAGTCCCTCAAGGAAAGCGTGGCTGAGGACACAAGGCGGAAGGAGAAGATCATGAAGCTAGGAGTTATGGGAGCATTGTTCGGCGGCATGTCGCTCGATGACGCGCTGGACTACTGCCAGAAGGTCGGCCTGGATGCCATCGAGCTGCCGGCCGGGGCGTATCCCGGCGACCCGTGGGGCCTGATCGGCATCCACAAGAGCAAGCGGAAGGTCAAGGAGCTCAAGGCGAAGGTGGCCGCCCGCGGGCTGGTGGTGCAGGGCGTCGCCGTTCACGGCAACCCGGTCCACCCCGACAAGCGGATCGCCAAGGACCACCTGGCCGCCCAGCGCAACGGCGTCCTGCTGGCGGCGGAGCTCAACACGGTGGTCGTCAACTTCTCCGGCTGCCCGGCGGGCTGCAAGGGCGACAAGACGCCCAACTTTGTGACCTGCCCCTGGCCCGACGAATACACGGAGGCGGCCAACTACCAGTGGAACGACGTGATGATCCCCTTCTGGGGCAGGGAGAACGACTTCGCCGCCAGGCACGGCGTGAAGATCGCCTTCGAGGCCCATCCGGGCATGACGGTGCACAACCCCGAGGACATCGTCCGCCTGCGCAAGGCCGCCGGCAAGAACCTCGGGGCCAACCTCGACCCCAGCCACTTCTTCTGGCAGGGGATCGATCCCGTAGAGGCCGCCCGCTTCCTCGGCGAGAACAAGTGCATCTTCCACGTCCACGCCAAGGACTGCGCGATCGACCCGAAGAACTCCGGCGTCACCGGCAACCTCGACATCAAGAGCTACGGCGACGTCAAGAACCGCGCGTGGGTCTTCCGCACCTGCGGCTACGGCCACGGGGACGAGTTCTGGAAGCCGTTCATCTCCATGCTGAGCCTCTACGGCTATAACGGCGTCCTGAGCATCGAGCACGAGGACTCGCTCATGAGCACGAACGAGGGCTTCGAGAAGGCCGTCGAGTACCTCAAGCCCATCATCCTCCGCGAGAAGGCCGGCGCGGCCTGGTGGTTCTGATCGGGCAGGGCGGCGTGGACAGAAGGAACTTCCTGCGGCTGGCGGCTTCGGGAGCGGCTGCTGCGGCGTCGCAACGCTTTCCCCGCGCCCTCTCGGCCGAAGCGCGCCCGAGGCGCCCCCTGGGCAGGGCTGGGGACAAACCGAACATCCTGTGGATCACCTGTGAGGACATCAGCCCGAACCTCGGCTGCTACGGCGACGCCTACGCCCGCACGCCGAACCTCGACGCCTTTGCCGGGCGGTCCGTGCGCTATACCAACGCCTTCGGCATCACGGGCGTCTGCGCGCCCAACCGCTCGTGCCTGATCACCGGCGTGTACCCGTCCTCGCTCGGCAGCCACGATATGCGCTCCACCACCCGCCTGCCCGACAACATCAAGTGCTTTCCCGAGTACCTCCGCGCGGCCGGGTACTACTGCACGAACAACTCCAAGACCGACTACAACTTCCCGACGCCGAAGACGGCCTGGGACGAGTGCAGCCGCAAGGGCCACTGGCGCGGCCGCAAGCAGGGCCAGCCGTTCTTCAGCGTCTTCAACTACACCCTCACGCACGAGAGCCGGATCCGCCAGCCGGATAAGAGCTTCTCCCGCGTCACCGCGCGGCTAACGGCCCAGCAGCGCCACGATCCCGCAAAGGTGGCGGTCCCGCCCTTCCACCCCGACACGCCGGAGGTCCGCAGGGACTGGGCCCGCTACCACGACCTGATCACCGCGCTGGACTATCACGTCGCCGATCGCCTGAAGGAGCTTCAGGCCGACGGCCTGGCCGAGGACACCATCGTCTTCTTCTTCTCCGACCACGGCGCCGGCATGCCCGGCTGCAAGAAGTGGGTCTGGCAGTCCGGCCTCCACGTGCCGCTGATCGTGTACTTCCCGGAGAAGTGCCGCAAGTGGGCCCCGGCCGCCGCGGGGAAGACGTGCGAGCGCCTCGTGAGCTTTGTGGACTTCGCGGCGACCGTGCTGAGCCTCGCCGGCGTGGAGGTGCCCCCGCACATGCAGGGCAGCGCCTTCCTGGGCGGCCAGGCTGGCCGGCCGCGGGAGTACGTCCATGCCATCCGCGACCGCATGGCCGAGCGCTACGACACCGTCCGGGTCGTCCGCGACCGGCAGTACCAGTACATCCGCAACTTCATGCCCCACCTGAGATGGAGCCAGTACGTCAGCTACACCGAGCAGATGCCGACCATGAAGGCCTGGCGGCGCCTGGCCGAGGAGGGCAAGCTCACCGGGCCGCCGGCGAGGTACTTCCAGCCCGTCAAGCCGGTCGAGGAGTTCTACGACACCGCGGCCGACCCGCACCAGGTCCGCAACCTCGCCGGCGAGGCGAAGTACAAGCCCGTCCTCGAGCGATTCCGGGCCGAATGCGCCGCCTGGATGAAACGCACAGGCGACCTGGGCCTCCTGCCGGAGTACGAGATGCACCGCCGCGCCGCCGGCGGCACGCCGTGGGAGATCCGCCTGGACGCCAAGAAGAACCCCCTGGCCCGCCTCCTGGCCGCAGCCGACCTCGCCAACGCCAGGGACCCCGCGAAGGTGTCAAAGCTGGCGGAGCTCCTCCGGGCCGACGATCCGGCCGTGCGGTGGTGGGGGGCCGTCGGCTTGGCGGCCCTGGGCAACAAAGCCGCCGGCGCCGCCGAGGCGCTGCGGAGGGCCCTGAAGGATCCGGCCCCGAACGTTCGGATCGCCGCGGCCGACGCGCTGTGCGGCCTCGGCCGCCACGACGAGGCCCTGCCGGTGCTCATCGAAGGCTTGCAGCACCCCACCGCCTTCATCCGCTTGCGCGCGATGAACGTCCTCGACCGCATCGGCGAGAAGGCCCGCCCCGCCCTGCCGCAAATCCGGCAGGCCCGAATCAAGGGCCGCGCCCACGTCGCCCAGTACGTAGCCCGCATGGTCCAATACCTGCCGAAGAAGCTCGCGCAGTGATGGCCGCGGGGCCCGACGCCGCTCACCCGAAGGCCGATCTGCGATCGGGGGTCTTCCGTTCTCGCGGGCCGGGCGGTAGACTGGTGCGGCCATGCGGATTCTGCTGAGCAATGATGACGGGATCCTGGCGCCGGGGCTGGGGGCGCTGCACGCGGCCGTCAGCGACATGGGAGAGACCACGGTGGTTGCGCCCAGCTCGCCGCAGTCGGCGGCGGGACACTCCATCACGCTCAAGGAGCCGCTGGCCGTCCACCGGATCCAGGTGAACGACGCGCCCGAGCCGTTCTGGGGCAACAGCGTGGACGGGCGGCCGGCCGACTGCGTCCGCCTCGCCGTCCGCAAGCTGCTGGCGGAATGGCCGGACGTGGTCCTCTGCGGCATCAACGCCGGCGCCAACGTCGGGATCAACGTCTTCTATTCGGGCACGGTCGCCGCGGCCGCGGAGGCCGCCATGCTGGGCATACCCTCCGTCGCGTTCTCGGCCGGCTACGATCGCGACCCCGAGGGGATCGACTACGAGCACGCCGGGCGGCTGTGCCGATGGGTGCTGGATCGGCTGCTCGAGGTCGGCCTGGGCAGGGGCGAGCTGATCAACGTTAACTTTCCGCCGCCCGCGCCCGGCCGCCCGGTCGGCGTTCGCGTGGTGCCGCAGTCCACCGCCGAGCTGGACGACGTGTATCACGAGATCGTTGACCCTCTGGGGCGGGAGGCCTACCGCCTCAGCGAGAGCTATTCCTTCGCCGGCCATCACAAGGACACGGACGTGGCCTGCCTGGCGGAGGGCTACGTCACCATCACCCCCCTCCACATAGACATGACGCTCCACGAGCGCATGGAGGGCCTCAGCGCGGGGAACTGGGACGGGGCCCCGAGATGAACGGTCATGCCCCGACGGGCGGGGCGGCCTGCCGCCGCGGCAGGTAACGCACGGCTGCTACAGCGCCCACCCGCGGCGATACGGGACGCGAACGTACTTGTTCGCCTCGGGCAGGTTGGTGACTTTCATGTTCGCGGCGTCCCATTCGATGCGGGCGTCCACGCGCTTGGCGACGTTGCCCAGCGCGCAGATCTCGGTCAGCGGCCCGGAGTAGCCGAAGTCGGCGCCCGCGGGCCGGCCGCTCTTGCACGCCCGCGCCCAGTCCTGCTCGTGGGAGCCCTTCGCCCTCGGCAGCGTCTTGGCCGGCCGCTTGTAGTCCTTCATCGCGCTCTCGGGGATCAGCCGCACGCCGTTGCCGTAGGTGCCGCACATCAGTTTTCCCTTGGTGCCCTTGAAGATCACCCCGCCTTCGCGGTCGCCCATGGCGCGGCCGTCCTCGAGCTCCGCCGGCCGGGGCGGACGCAGGCCGTCGTACCACGTCAGCTTCACGGGCGGCAGCTCGCCGCGCGCGGGGAACTCGTACGTCACGATCGAGGACAATGGGTGCGTGTCGGGATTCAGCCCAAGAGACGTGGCCTCCACGCTTGTCGGCTGGGTGAGCTTGAGGGCCCAGAAGACCGGATCCAGCGTATGGGCGCCGCGGTCTCCCATCATGCCGTTGCCGAAGTCCCACCAGGCCCGCCAGACCCTTGGATGGTAGGCCAGGTGGTACGGCCGCTGGGGCGCCGGGCCCAGCCACAGGTCCCAATCCAGCGTGGGCGGCACGGGTGGGGTATCTTTTGGCCGGCGGCTCCACTTGGTGCTCCAACTGGCGTGGCCCCAGGGGTAGTAAGACAGGCTGCACCAGGCGTCCACTTCCCGGATCTCGCCGATGGCCCCGTCCCAGATCCACTCGCAGATCAGGCGGGCGGCCTCTCCGGAATGGCCCTGGATGCCCATTTGTGTGGCGACCCGGGCCTCCTTTGCGGCCCTGGCGAGCATGCGTGCCTCATAGACGTCGTGCGTCAGCGGCTTCTGGCAGTAGACGTGCTTTCCGGCCCGGATGGCGGCCAGGGAGATGACCGCGTGCGTGTGGTCGGGCGTGGCGACGACCACGGCGTCGATGTCCCTCTGCCTGTCCAGCATCTTCCGGAAGTCGCGATACCGCTTTGCCTTCGGATAACGTTTGAACGTTCCCGCCGCGTAGGCGTGGTCCACGTCGCACAGCGCGACGATGTTCTCGCCGCCGAGGTTTCTGAGATTGTGGCCGCCCATGCCGCCCACGCCGATGCCCGCGACATGGAGCTTGTCGCTTGGCGCCTTGCGGCCCGGGCCGCCCAGCACGTGTCCGGGAACGATGGTGAACGCCGCCGCCGCGCCGAGCGTGCTCGCGGCGCCCTTGAGGAACGCCCGCCGATTCGCTGTCTTCATGGTCCGTACCTTTCCGATACAGCAGGATGGCGGCCGCAATTGTCGCCGGCCGCGACGCCTGATCATAACATCCGTCGGGAACTCGATGGTATCCTGTATTGCGATTCCCGTGTGCCTGCCGGTGGGCCCGCGCAGGGGCCAGGAGCGCCGCCGCCTGCGGCTTGCTGCCAGGGCGACGCGAGACGCTTGACTTTTTCGCCGGGTGCGCAGAATAATGCGATTACCTGGAGTCAGCCGTATCGCCGGGGAGGGCCATGTGTGGTTCGAGGGATCTGCCTCGGAGATCCCGCGGAAGGAAGTGAGTGATGGAAGTTTTCGTGGCGAGGCAGCCGGTCTTTGACAAAGAGAAGGGAGTTTACGGCTACCGACTGTCTTTTCGGTCGAAGTTCGAGGCCTACTATCAGGCGCTGGAATCCGACACGTCAGACGCGGACCTGATGGCCTTCGTCAACTTCGGCGAACTGACCATCGGCAAGAAGGGGTTCGTGAGCTTTTCCCGCGACCTTCTCCTGATGGAGTTTCCGATCCTTTTCCCCAACGACGCCACGGTCGCGCTGATCCCCGGCGAAATGGACGGCGACGAGGATGCGCTTGCCCGGTGCAGGGACCTTAGGGATTACGGCTATACGCTGGCGATCAACGATTTCCGACCGGAGCTTCTGGCCAGCCCGTTTCTCGATCTCGCCGACATGGCAGTCGTGGACTTCGCCAAGACGCCCGTCGAGGAGAGGCGGGTCATCTGCGAGAAGCTCGCCGACAGGGAAAGAAAGTCCGTCGCGGGGAAAGTGGAAACGGCGGAGGATTTCGAGCAGGCGGTCTCCTGGGGCTATTCGTACTTCCAGGGCGAGTTCTTCGCGAAGCCCGTCGTCCGCCCGGACCAGGAAATCGCCGCCAACAAGCTGACCTACCTGCAACTGCTGCGCGAGGTCAACCGCGCGGTGCTGTCCTACGACGAGATCGCTTCTCTGGTGGAGCAGGACGTGGCCCTGACGTACAAGCTGCTGCGTTTCATGAACTCGGCCTGGTTTGGGCTCAAGTTCGAGGTCAAGTCCGTCCAGCACGCCCTGGTCCTGCTGGGTCCCAAAGAGATCAAGCGGTGGGTCTCCCTCGTCGCCGTCAGGAGCACGGGAGACGACAAGCCGGAGGAACTGCTCATTCGCTCGCTGACGAGGGCCAAGGCGGCCGAGCAGGTCGGCATGCTGGCCAGCATGGAGAAACACGCCTCGGAGCTCTTCCTGATGGGCATGTTCTCCGTCATGGACGCGCTTACGGACAAGCCCATGGTGGAGGTCCTGGAGAAGCTCCCGCTGTCGGAGGATATCAAGACGGCCCTGCTGGGCGGCGCGGGGACCTACCGGGACGTCTACGAGACGGTCCTCTATTACGAGCGGGGCGACTGGGACCACCTCTCGGCGGCCGCTGCGACGCTTGAGCTCGACGAAGAGAGAGTGCCCGAGGTCTTCAGGTCGTCCCTGAAATGGGCCTCGGAAGCCCTCGGGGAGATGTAGCCGGGACTCCCCTACCTCCCGAAGACCTCAGGCCCCGCCGCCTACTTCCCCTTGCCTTTCGGGCAGATCTCGTAGATGTGCCGGAGGATCAGGGGGATCTCCTGGTCCTTGATCCAGCCTTTGCGCTTGGCGGCCATGCGCCGCAGGAGGGCCGGCATCTTGCTGTGGGGCATGGTCTGCATGCTGCTCAGCTTGCGCGTGTCGTGGCATTCCAGGCAGCGGGCGGTGAAGGCCTTTTCGGGTTCGAGGATCGGCCGGGCGACGAGCTTGTTGGCCTCGACGGCGAGTTTGCGGCTGTGCGCGGCGTCGTAGCCCGGGAGGTCGTCATCGCCCCGGAGGTTGTCCCACTGCGCGCCGATGTCGATCCATTCGACGAAGAGCTTCTTCTCGGCGTCGGACAGCGGCTTGCCGGGCGGCATCTGTTTGCACTGTTTCTTGTAGGGATTCCGGCTGTCGGAGAAGGCGAGCTTCCTGCCGTACAGCCGCCAGACGAGCGGGCTGTACTTGGCGGCCCCGGAGACCACCAGCGTACCGACGCGGCTGGGCGGGGCTTGCAGCAGGCTCTCATAGGCGTGGTTGAACAGGGCGGCGTTGATCTTGCGTCCGCGGTGGCCGGCGCGGTGGAAGACGAGCTCGAAGCCCTTTCGCAGGTCGAGTCCGCCGGCGGGGTCCTTGGCCTTGTGGCAGCCGGAGCAGTTCTGCTCGATGATCGGCATGATGTCGCGGCGGAAGTCCACGGTGCGGCGTTCCTCCGGTGCCGGGGCCACCAGGTGCGCCGGACGGTGCATCGCCAGGCAGTCGTGGTTCGGCAGGGCCATCTCGCGGTCCTCGTGGCAGCCGACGCACATCCGCGTCTCGCCGGGGCGGACCCAGGTCCACGTAAGCTGTGTCTCGATGGCCATGCCCCGGGCGTCCAGCGTCTGGAGGCTCAGCACGGTGTCAGCGGGGACCTCGACGTTGAAGGACCCGTCCGGCTCGGCCGGAGCGTAGCCGACGATCCGCTTCTGCTCGAAGTTGTTCCCGCTGTTGCTGTTGGAGCCGAAGGTCATCTGGAGCATGTCGATGACGGTGAAGCGGTGCCTGCTGGGGTCGGTGTCCTCCACGCCGAAGCCCTCGACGACGCGGACGCCCTTGATCTCGTCCGGCTCGGCCGGCGGGAGCTGGCCGACAACGACCCGATTATTCTGCCTGGGCCGATCGCTCAAGTACGCGTTGACGCAGAACATGATACCGGTCTTCTTTCCGGGCACGACCATCCGCGGGACGATCGGCGGCAGCGGGCGCGGGTGGATCGCCAGGGCGTCGTAGTCCTGGCAGGTGGGGTCGTCGAAGACGAGCCGGCCCGGGCGGCCGGCGTCGAAGTCGAACAGATAGATGCCCAGGCGGGGATCCTCGGCCGGGTCGCCCGGAAGCAAGGCCGTACACCGTCCGGGCGAATACGATACCAGCATCCCGCCATCGGGCAAGGGGTATGGCGAGGCGTATCGCCCGGCCAGGTTATGCCCGTTGTAGAGGATGCCCGGCGTCAGGATCTCCCGGGTGCTGAGCGGCTTTCGCGGATGGACGGCGGTGAGGGAGCCGGTGTTGTACAGGCGGTGGCCGCCCGTCTCCACGAAGACCACGCGCCCGTCCGCGAGCTGCTGGGCGTAGCCCATCGTGCGGCTCATGCGGTCGCGCCGAAGCTCGTTGCCGGCGAAGAGGTTGAAGCTCGTCCCGTCGGGCAGGATCGTGCACAGCGAGAAGTTGCCTGCCTCGCTCTCGTGGTCGCCGTGATGCTGCCAGCTCGTGAACAGCACCCGCCCGTCGCGCAGGACGATCGAGTGCGTGTCGCTGGAGAGGTTGAAGCTGATCTTCTCGAGGTCGGACCCGTCGGGATTGCACGTGTGCAGCAGCGGCGGGTAGTCGCGGTCGTATTCGTCGCGGAAGCCGTCCTTGGTGCAACTGAAGACGATCTTCCCGTTCGGCAGGTAGTAGGGGTCGAAGCAGTCCCGGATGCCGCGCGTGACCTGCCGCAGGCCGGTGCCGTCGACGTTCATCTCGTAGATGTTCCAGGGGTCGCCTGGCTTGTTGGTCCTCCGGGCGGAGAAGATGACCTTCCTGGCGTCGTAGGACAGGTCGGGGTTGATGGCCGCGGCGAAGTGCTTGCCGGTCAGGTCGGTGAGGCGCCCGTCGGGCGCGGCGGGGATGAGGGTGCAGACGCGGCTCCTCTGCGGGCGGCGGACGATGCGGAACTGCTCCCCGTGCAGCCCGCTGCGCCCGTTTGGCAGGTTCGGCACCTGAACGAAGACGACTCCCTCGATGCCCGGGATCGGAGGCGGCAGCGTGACCTTCTGCGGCGCCTCTATGCCCGCCGGCCCGGTGGTTCCCGCGGGTGTGCGGCCGTCGCCGACGGCCACGTCGTAGCGCCGCCAGCGTTCCATGAGGACGCCAACCGGCCAGCCGGCGCGCGTGCTGGCCATCACCTTGACCATGAGGACGTTCCTGCCCTTTCCGAGTTCGGCGAACGCGCCGATCCGCCGGGCCTGGTACATCCGGCGGTCGTAGGGCACGTGCTGGATGAGCTGGCCGTTGAGCCAGGCCTTCAGCGACCCGCGGCACGTGATGGCGAGCTCGACGTTCCGGGCGCCTTCGCCGGCGAGTTCCGCGGCCAGGTAGAACACGCCCATGCCGTACGGTGCGGGGTCGAGCTTCATTGCCCGCCCGCCGGCCATCGTGTGCCAGGTGAGCTTCTTCTTGTTGACCACGCACGGCTTGGAGGTGTCGCCGGGCGTCTTCTCCGGTGGCCAGACCGTATCGACGGGCTGGCGGTTCTTCCATCGCAGGGGGAACGGCCCGATGACGCGCCAGGGGCCGATCCGTTGGGCGGCCTTGCCGTCGCCCGGCAGGTGGTACCGCACGGTATAGGTCCCCGCGTACAGCCTGGCCGTCTGGCCCTGATAGCCCGTGGCGAGGTACGTCTGGCCGTGATAGAGCTTCTGCGGGACGGTGCAGGCAAGCGACGCGGGCGTCACGTGCCGGAAGCGAAGCAGGCCGGTCTGCACGGTCACGGTCTGGCCCGGCGGGACCGTTTGCTTCCGCGAAACCCATCCCGACGGGAAGCCGATCCGCACGTCGTATTCGCCCGGCGGGAGCCCGAAGCGCTGGCCCATGGGAACCGTGGGGCGGACGCAGACGTTGCCCTTGTAGACGGCGTAGAGGCGGTTGGAGTCCGGCCGCAGGCCCTCGGCGCTGACCAACAGCCCCGGCCCCCTGCCGCGCGCCGGCTGCGGCGCGGCACGCCGCTTCCCCGTCGGTCTATGCGCCGCTTTTGCCTTTGCCGAGGTTCTGGCGGTCGTGTTCTTGGCGCCGCCGGTGGTCTTCTTGCCGGTGTCGTCCTTGGACTGCCCGCCCGCGGCAGCGGCGATCGCGCACGCCGCGGCCAGCACGTGTGTGATGGTCCATTGCTTTCGCTTCAACGTGTCACCTCGTGAGGTCCGGCCGCATCAGAGCGACTTCAGGAAGGCCACCAGGTCGGCCAGCTCCTGCCTGGTGAGCTTGCTGGTCCTGCCGTGTTGGTCCTTGGGGTTGTGCTTGGTGAGCACGTCTTCGATGGTCGCGGCCCGTCCGTCGTGCAGGTACGGCGCCGTCCGGTACAGCTCCCGCAACGCGGGCGTGTCGAACTCCCGCTCGTGGTTGCGGGCCAGCTCTCGCCTCGTACGGGTGCCCACGTCGTAGCTCTTCAGGTCGGTGTAGAGCGGCGCGGGGTGGCACATGCCGCAGCCGGCCTTCTGGAAGACCTTCTTCCCCCGCCGGGCCGCGTCGTCCGGTGACCCGTCGGGCCTGCGATGGAAGGGGCTGGGAATGTGCTCGACCGACCGGAGAAAGGCCTGCACGGCCTCGAACACCTCCTCTCCCGGCTGGACGAACTGTATGAACAGGAAGCCCTTCTCCACGGCGACTTCCATGCTGGCCCGCACGCCCATGGCCATGGCCGGCGGGGTCTGCCACGAGCCGACCAGGCTCTTGGCATTCTTGGGGTTCGTCTGCCCGTCGTTGAGCAGGTCCCAGTTGACGCCGTCGGACCGCACGTTCGGATGGCAGCTCGTGCAACTGAGCCAGTGCTGGAAGCACTGGGTCCCGTCGTGGAAGAGGAACGCCCCGCGCCGGAGGAACGTCATCTGCTTCGGCCCGCCGAGGTCGATCCGCCGAAGGAGCTTGCCCGTCACGCCGTCCAGCACGGCGAGCTGGTCGGAGAAGTAGTTCGCCACGTATACGCTGCCGTCGGCCGGCGAGACCGCCACGCCGTTGGGACACCGTCCGCCGGAAGGCACGCGCCGCACGATGTCCCCCCGGTCCCACAGGAAGCCCAGGTTCACGTGCGCCGTCGCCAGCACCTCGGGCTTGCTCCGCTGGATGTGCGCCCGCAGCCGGGGCACGTCCACCACGGAAACCACGTGGGCGCCGCGATGACTGACGAACAGCCGCCGCCCGTCCTTCGATACGGCCAGGCCGTGCGGGTTCGCCACCCCGCTGCTGATGTTGTCCAGCAGGACCGTGACGACCTTGCCCCCACCCGCCGCCTCGTCCGCCAGCGGGATGACCGACACGGCGTTGGTGTGCACCCAGCCCTGGTTGAGCTGCGACGGGGTGATGTTGAAGTTCGGCCGCGAGTGCACGCTGAAGGCGTACTTGCCGTCGGGGCCCACCACGATGCCCATGTTCAGCAGCATCGTGCCGGGCGAGCGTCTCTCGGCGAGGACCTTCCCGCTGGCCGTGTCGATCACCGACACGAAGCCCGTCAGGTTCGGGTCGGTGGCCGGCTGGCGGCCCTTGGAGTTGTTCACCAGCAGCTTCTTGCCGTCGGGCGTGACGGCCAGGTACGTGGGGGCCCGCCCGACCGGGATCCGCGCTGCTTCCTTCCGCCCGGCCACGTCGATCACCGAAACGTCGTCCGAGATGTGGTTGGCCGACCACAGCCGTTTGCCGTCCGGCGAGATGGCCAGCCCCGTCGGCTCGTAACCGCAGGCAACCGTCGCGACGACCTTCCGCTTCCTGATGTCCACGAACCCGATCGAATGGTCGAGCGTATTGGCGACGAACGCCAGGGCGCCGTCGGGGCTGACGGCCACGCCCGTCGGCGCCCGGCCGACGGAGATCTCCGCAACGACCTTGCCCGCCGCCGCCTCGACGACCGCGAGCGTGTTGGCGGTGTGGTTCGTCACAAACACGAACCGGCCGTCGGGCGAAAAGGCGACGCAGGTCGGCGACTTATAGACGGGTTCCTGAGGTCGGGCCTTTGGGGCTTCGGCCTCGGACTGACCTCTGGCCGGGCCGGCGCAGAAGACCCAGACCGACACCGCGGTCACGGCGAACAGGACCTCGGCGGGCGACGCTTTTATGGAGCTTCGAACCCAGTGCAATATGCGGCCTCCATCCTGAACGGTGCTTCCTTTCTTAAACTCACTTGTTCGGAAACGGTAACCGGTATTATACGGCGAGCGGCGTCATGGGCGGGAGGCAAGCGGGCTCTTCTGGTGGGTCGGTCTTTTTGCGATCGCCGGGCAACGAGGGTAGAATGCGCCGGTGCACGTGATATCGCTCCAATCCGGCAGCAACGGGAACTGCGTTTACGTGGAATCGGGTGACGTTCGCCTGCTCCTCGACGCGGGCATCAGCGGCAAGCAGGCCCAGCTTCGCCTCGCCGCCCGCGGCCGGAGCATCAACGACGTGAAGGCGGTCATCATCTCCCACGACCACACCGACCACGTCCGCTGCATGGGAGTATACCAGCGGAAGTTCCGCCTGCCGGTCCACGTGACGCCCGGTACGCTGCGCGCCGCCGAAGCGGCATGCGGCCTCGGGAGGATGCGAGACGTCCGCCGCTTCCGCGCCGGCGAGACGCTGCATTTCGGACCGGTAACGGTTGAGACGATCCCCACCCCGCACGACGGCGCCGACGGGGTCGCGTTCGTCGTGGGTGACGGCCGGCGGCGGCTCGGGGTCCTGACGGACCTCGGCTACGTCTTCGACGCGCTCTTCGGCGTGGTGGAATCCCTCGACGCCGTGCTGATCGAGAGCAACCACGATCCGGACATGCTTGCCTGCGGGCCTTATCCGGCCTTTCTGAAGCGCCGCATTCGCGGGCCCGGCGGGCACATCTCGAACATCGAGTCGGCCGAGCTGCTCGCCGCCGCGGGGGGGCGCCTGCGATGGGCCTGCCTGGCGCACCTCTCCGAGCAGAACAACGACCCGGACCTGGCGCTTGAGACCCATCGCAGGATCCTCGGCAACGGCCTTCCGCTTCACGTCGCCGGCCGCTACGGGGCTACCGGCGTGCTGGAGGTGTGAAGGCCCGCGGCGGGATCGGGCATCCGGCCCCTGGGCGTCGCGGCCTGATGCGGCGTGCCTACTGTGTGTTCCCCGCCGGCAGCTTGGCGGGCGCGCCTCGCACGCAGATCAGGTGGAGGGAGAGGCGCAGGAAGAGGCTGCCGTTGGCGGCGACGATGCTGCTGCGGCAGGGGTTGGCCTTCGTCGGGAAACGGTAGAGCTCCTCGAACTTGTCGCCCGCGGCGAGGACGAGGAAGTCGCCTCCCTCGCTGATGCAGTAGATCTTCCCGTCGGCCCCGGTCGGCGAGGCCCGCCAGACGCCCGTGCCGCCGATCCTTTCCGACCATATCGCCTTGCCGGTCTTCGGATCGAGGCAGCTCATGACCTTGCTGTCGCCGGCCAGCACGTACAGCCTGCCGCGGTACAGCAGCGGCGTGCACACGTCGGGCGCCCCGCCGGTGAACTTCCAGGCGTAGGAAGCGTGCGGGACGCGCCCGCTGCCGCCGGGCTTCAGCGCGTAGACGCCCTGCGCCTGGGCCTGGCAGACGTAGATGAGCCCCTCGCCGATCACCGGGCTGACGACGATCCGCTGCCAGATCTCCCGCTTCCTGGTGTACTCCCAGCGCCACAGCTCCTTGCCGGTCCCGGCGTCGTGGGCGGTGACGTGCTCCCCGCCGGGGATGATGATCTCGGTCCTGCCGCCGGCCTCGATGGCCATGGGCGTCATGTACGCCTCTCGCGACTCGTCGGTCGCGTCGGTGTGCCTGACCTGCCGCCAGATCGTCTTGCCCGTCCCGGCGTCCATGCAGAGGATGTAGGACTCCAGCGGGCCGGTCTGCGGCAGGTTCGCGCCCGGGGAATACGAGTAGGGCTTCCTCCGGCGCAGCACGGGCAGGTACAGACGCCCCTTGCGAACCAGCGGCGTGCAAGTGAAGCCGAACTTGATCGCAAGGCAGCCGTAGTCCTTCGCGAGGTTCCGCGACCAGAGGACCTTGCCGTCCTGGTCGAGCGCGGCGATGTCGCCGGTGCCGAACGTGAAGTACACCGTCTTGCCGTCGCTGGCCGGCGAAGACGCCGCGCTCTCGCCCCGGACCGTGCCGGCCTTGCCCCGGGCCAGCGCCTTCTGCCAGAGCACCTGCCCGTCCTTCGTGCTCAGGCACAGGGCCACCAGGTCGTCGGTGCGGCGCGATGCGGAGCTGACGAAGACCCGATCGCCGAGGACGATTGGCGTGGCCCCGCTGGCCCCCGGCATGCGCGCCACCCAGGCCAGGTTCTCCGTCTTGCTCCAGCGAGCGGGCAGGTTCGTCTCGTCGGTGGACCCGTTGAGGTTCGGCCCGCGCCATTGGGGCCAGTCTCCCGCCCGGGCAGCCGCCGTGGCCAGCACGATCAGGCCGAGCGACAATGCCGTCCGTCCGTCCCATCTCATGAGCTCTGCCTCCTCGCGTGGCACGCCTGCTCCCGCTTCCTTGCGACCGGCTCCATTATACAACGGGAAGAAGCACGTTTCCCATCCCGTCCATCCCCTGCACCTGCCTGCCGAGAACTGCTACGCCCCTTCCCGCTTCCGCAGGCAAATGAGCCTGTCGGCCGTGCGGATGAAAAGGCTGGCGCTGGCCGCGACGATGCTGCTTCGGCTGGGGGCCGAGGCCAGCGAGAACCGGAAGAGCTCCCGGAACGTCTCGCCCGCGGCGAGGATGACGACGTCGCCGCCCTCGCTGAGGCAGTGGATCTTGCCGTCGGCGCCGGTGGGCGAGGACCGATACGGCCCGGCCCCGCCGAGCGTCTTCTGCCACTTCACCTTGCCCGTCTTGGGGTCGAGGCACGTCATGACCTTCGAGTCGCCGGCCAGGATGTACAGCAGCCCGCGATAGACCAGCGGCGTGGAGGCGTCGGGCGTGGGGCGGTTGAATCGCCAGAGGAACCTCTCGTGCGGCACGCGGCCGCTCTGGTCCGGATCCAGGGCGATCACGCCGGTGTCGTCCCGGGCATGCGGCGCGAAGATGAGGCCTTCCCCGACGACCACGCTGGAGATCACGCGCTGCTGTGTCGGTCGGCTCTTGGTCTTGTACGGCCAGCGCCAAAGCTCCCTGCCGGTGGCCGGGTCATGACTGGTGACGTACGTACCGCCGTTGATGATGACCTGCTTTCGGCCGGCCGCCTCGCAGGGCGACGGCGTGGTGTAGGCCTCGCGCGACTCGTCCACCGCGTCGGTCTCGCGCACGTGGCGGTAGAGGGTCTTGCCGGTCTTCGGATCGACGGCCAGCAGGAACGAATCGAACGCGCCCTTCCGCGGCAGGTTCGCCCCGAGGTTGTAGCGATAGGGCTTCTCCCGCCGCAGGACCGGCAGCAGGAGCTTGCCCTCGTACAGCAGCGGGCTGGAGGCGAAGCCGAACATGATCGCCAGGCAGCCGTACTCCTTCGTCAGGTTCCGCGTCCAGAGGACCTTTCCGTCGAGGTCCAGCCCGGCCATCTCGCCGCTGCCGTAGGTGAAGTATACCCGCTCGCCGTCGGTGACGGGCGACGGCGAGGCCAGGTCCGTTCGCGGGATGGGCGCCCCCCGGCCGAGCGTCCTTCGCCAGAGAAACTCGCCGTCTTTCGCGCGGTAGCACAGGCCCACGAGGTCGCGGCTGCCCTTGACCGTCGAGCTGACGAAGACCCGATCGCCGAGCACGATCGGCGTCGCCCCGCTGGTGCCCGGCAGCCGCGCGGTCCAGGCGACGTTCTTCGTCCAGGAGAAGCTCGCCGGCAGGTTCGTCTCGTCGCTCGATCCGTTGAAATGCGGCCCGCGCCACTGCCGCCAGTCGCCCGCAAAGGCGGTCGCTGCCGTCAGCAGGATTGCGCCAAGAGGTCGAATGTACCAGCGGCTGGTCTTCATCGGCTGCCCGGTCCCTGCGTCGCCCAAGCTTGGCTGCTTGGGACGGCGGAGAATGCGTTCCATTGGTTTAACGGGGGTCGGTCCATGCCAAGTCGTCGGATCCGGGGGAAAAACGGCTGCGGGCTCGCCCGCGCTTCGCGGTCACGTGCCGCGCCTCGATCTGCCCGCAAGCCGGCCGACCAGCACGCCGACCAGGAAGATGCTCAGCGTGCCGATCACGCTGGTCAGGTGCCACGTCAGCGGGCTGTGCAGAAACTTCGGCAGGAACGTCAGCTTTGTCGAGAACGACAGCCAGAATATCACGATCAGCCCGATGACCACGCCGGTGGCGGCCGCGACGTTCCCCGCCTTGCGGGCGATCAGGCCCAGCAGGAACAGCCCCAGCAGCGCGCCGGCCAGCGTGCCTGAGATCTTCCACCAGATCTCCAGCACGCTCTCGGCGCCGATCATGCCCAGCGCCGAGACGGTCCCGAGCGCGCCCAGCGCAAAGGTCGTGGCGTACAGCACCCGCATGGACGCCCTGTCGCCGGCGCCCGGGTTGACGTACCGCCTGTAGATGTCCGAGAGGATGACCGTCGCGGAGCTGTTCAGGGACGTGTCGATGCTGCTCATTGCCGCGGCGAACAGGGCCGCGATCAGCAGGCCGGCCAGTCCGTAGCGCAGCTTGTTTCGAATGAAGTGCGGCAGGGCGTCGTCGCCGAAGTCCTTCGCCTTCAGTTCCGCGATCTTGCTGTCGAGTTTCTCACCGAGGCCCGCCTGCCTCACCTGCTCGGGGGTCTTTGCGCCGGCGGGCAGCTCGCCCTTGAGTGCCTTGACGGCGGCCTGGGCCTTCAGGTCCGCAAGCAGCGCCTCGTTGCCGGGCGCGTTGTAGTACGAGAACAGGGACGAACCGATGAAGAAGAACAGCAGCGAGACGGGGATGTACAGCAGCGCCCCCGACCAGACGGCCCGGCGGGCGTCCCTGTCGCTGCGGGCGGTATGGTACCGCTGGACGTAGCCTTGGCGGATGCCGAAGTTGTTGAGGTTCGCGAAGATCCCGAACAGCAGCACCGCCCAGAACGTCTCCTTCGTGGCGTCCGCGTCGAAGGAGCCCAGGGAGAACTTGTCGGCGTCGGCCGCGATCGACACGACTTGGCCGGGCCCGTCGGGCGTCCCGAACACCAGCATCAGGGCGACCACGCCCGCACCGGCGACCAGCACGATGCTCTGCACCACGTCGGTCCATATGACGGCCTCGATTCCGCCCAGCAGCGTGTAGAGCGTGATGAGCACGCCCGCGACGAGGATGACGGCCTCGATGTCCAGGCCCGTCAGCCAACTGACGCCCTTCGAGACGCCGTACAGGATCGTTGCGATGCGGCCGATCTCCCACAGGACGTAGCAGACCATGGAGTACGTGCGCGCCCACGGCCCGAACCGCTTCTCCAGGTGATGGTACGCCGAGATCTCGCCCGAGCGGCGGTAGAACGGCACGAAGAACGTCACCGCGATGACGGCGGCAATCGGCAGGGACAGGCTGAAGGTGAAGAAGCCCCAGTTGGCCCCGTAGGCCTTGCCCGGCACGCCGATGAACGTATTGCTGCTGAGGTAGGTCCCGAAGATGCTCAGTCCAACGGCCCACCCCGGCAGCGATCTCCCGGCCGCCACGAAGCCCTCGGTGGTCCGGCTCCTGCGGACGAACCAGCACCCGAAGACCACCACGCCCAGCACGTAGGCGACCAGCACGGCGATGTCGAAAGCGGGCAGTTGCTGCAAGATCGGGTCTCCCGCCCGCGGCTTACCTGCCCGGGGCCGCCCTCGGCATCGGCGCCTTGAGCCACGCCAGGTTGAACCGGTAGTGCTGCTTGCTGGTGATCAGGTGGATCACGCGGTCCGGCGTCTGGCAGACGGACAGGTAGCCTTTGGGCTCGCCGGTGCGCTCGGACATCGTGTACCAGCCGGTGTTCCCGCCGCCGTCCACGCGGTGGGCGGGCTTGTAGTCCGAGATGAGCTTTCGGACCGGCCAGGTCTTGCCCTCGTCGAGCGACAGGGCTGCGAAGAGGCCGGAGATCGTTCGCTCGCCGCCGGCGTCGGAGATGGTCATCTTCCGGGCGAAGGAACAGAAGAGGATCGGCCCTTCCGCCAGGCGCGTGACGATGAGGCGCTGCCCGCCGCCGACGGGCGGAAACGGGCTGGCGCCGTACGTCCACGTCTTGCCCAGGTCGTCGGAGATGCTCATGGGCATGCGCCCGTTGACGGCGTTGCCGCGGCCGAAGGCCAGCAGCCGGCCGTCCTTGAGCTGGACCACCCCGGCGTGAATGCCGGCAATCCACGCGCCCTTGGCGCCGTCGGCGAACTTCGGGGCGGGCTTGCCCTCGCCGGGGTCCGTCCAGGTCCTGCCGTTATCGGCGCTGAGCAGAACGGCCGTGCCGCCGCTGCCTCCGGGGGCCGCGTCACATGGCAGAAGGATCGTCCCCTCCCGCGTGCGGAAGACGGTCTCGACGGGCATGTGGCGCGGGCCGTGCTCGGGCATGATCAGCCGGGCCTTCGACCAGGTCGCCCCGTTGTCGGTGCTCGTCCGCATGATCGTGGCCAGCGACCCCCACGTCGCCGCGGCCGAGAGACCGTTGAAGTGATGGATCGTGCCCTTCTCGTCCACCCACAGTGCCGAGGCGTGATCGTTGCGATCCGGGGCGTCCCAGAAATCCGACGCCACCTGCCATTCCTTCCGGCCGCGGGGCAGACGGCTGGCGACGATGCCCAGCTCGCGCCCCGGCTCGCGGCGGCAGGTATACCAGATCGCCAGCAGGTCGCCGTTGGGGCAGTTGACGATGGCCGGACAGTGGTTGTGCCGCGCATACACGGGGCAGTCCTCGGCGGGTGGGACCTTCACGTACTGCCGCGGGCCCTGGAAGTACGGCTTGCCCGCATCGGGCCCGCCGGCCAGATCGGGCGGGACCTGCTGCCTGACGTTCCGCCGGTTCAGCGGCGGCGCAGTAATCGGCAGCGGCTCCGTCCGGGGCGTCGGGGCCTGGACCACGCGAAAGCCGATCAGCCAGCTCTTGTCCTCCGGCAGCGTGCCCGAGCGGTTGGCCGAACGGAGGAACTCCGGCGTGGTCGAGTGGCTGCCTCCTCGGGTGACGCGGAAGTCGCCGTCGCCCCGCCCGACCGGGTCCGTCTGCTCGCCCTTGACATACGGGCCGTACCAGTCCAGGCACCACTCCTCGACGTTGCCGTGCATGTCGCAGAGGCCCCAGGGGTTTGGCGGGGTCTTGCCGCACGTCAGGGGGACGACCTCGTCCCCGCGGCTGCGGGCGCTGGGATACCAGCTCATGCGGGCGTTCTTCTGATATGCCTTGGGCAGCGTCTCGCCGGTGGAGTACGCCGTGGTGGTCCCGGCCCGGCAGGCGTATTCCCACTCCGCCTCCGTGGGAAGGCGGTAGGGTTTGCCTTCCTTCTTCGCCAGCCACCGGCAGAAGGCCGCGGCCTCGCGCCAACTGACGAAGACGACCGCCTCGTCGTCGGCCTTCGAGAAGCCCAGCTTGCCGCGGAGCTTCCCGTGCGACGGGTCGAACTGCTCGTACTGGGCGTTGGTGACCTCGGTGACGGACACGTGGAAGGGGCGGCTGATGTGGACCCTGTGCACCGGCCGCTCGTCCCAGTTGCCGCCTTCCTTCTGTCCCATCATGAAGCCGCCCGCGGGGATCTTCAGCAGCTTCATCCCGACCGAGTTGGTGAACGTCCCTCGCTCCGCGGCGGCCGAAGGCGAACCGCTTGCCAACATCAAGGCCACAAACGCCGGAATCTCTCTGCGATGCATCGGCATCTCCCTGAATGCGCGTCGCTACGCCTGCTTCGATGACTCGAGCACGTACGCCTCCAGGCCGGCCACGATGAACAGCAGCCGGCCTCGCTCGTCCAGCCAGTACACCCAGGGCACGTTGGCGTCGCCGAGATGGTCCCAGGCAAGCGTACGGATCGTCCCGCCGCCGGCGACAGTTACGCTCATCTTCCCCCGGAAGGAGAGCCTCTGGCTGCATTTGGGCTGGTCGAAGTGATCGATCAGAGTGAACTCCAGCGGCCTGGTCTTCTCGCCGCCCAGCCGCTGAATCGCATCGAAGAGCGACCAGTTGACCGTATAGGCCCCTGCGATGGGAATGGTTTTCGTCTCTTTGGCGTCCTTGATCGTGACGGCGCCGTCCCTGAAGACGGCGGACCTGCTCATGTGCGTCCGCGGGATGACCTTGCCGGCGGCGTCCAGCGACTTCGTCTCGAACGTCCATTGGCCGGGCGCTGAGAGCGTGCTGCCAATGCGGCTGTGCAGCTCCCCCGTGACCTGCTGGGAGCCGCCTGTGAGCTTCTTGCTGTATTCCACCTTCAGTGTCACGTCCTGGTTGTCACCGATGCTGCGCCGCAGCCGCAGGACGCCCACGCGTCGTGCCGCCGGCGTCCTTCCCGCGAGCGTATAGACGCCGTAGGTCTGCCGCCACGATCCGGCCGGGTCGAACGGCCCAACGGGCGGCTGCAACTTCCTCAGCACCGGCGCGAGGGAGCAAAGGGGGTATCTCTCGATGGCTTCGTTGGGATCGCTGCTCATTGCTCTCGTCTCTTCCGCGGTTTGGGCGGGCGGGGCCTCTGAATCGTTGGCGTGGGCTCGACGGCGCGAAGCTGCGCCTGGAACTCGGTCAGCATCTTGCGGTGCTCGGCCAGGACCGTCGCGTACTTGGGGTCCTCGTAGAGGTTCTTCGTCTCCCACGGGTCGGCCTTCATGTCGAAGAGCATCTCGACGGGGTCGCCCTGGAACGCGACGTACTTGTACCGGGGTGTTCGGAGCATCCGGCCGTCGACCATGAACTCCGAAACGACGGACCGGCGCCACTCGGCGGCGCGGTCTTCGAGCAGCGGCCGGAGGCTCAGGCCGCCGCTCGCCTCCGGCTGCGCGACGCCGGCGTAATCGCACACGGTCGCCATCACGTCCAGGCCCGTCACCAGGTGCGTCGTGTCCTTCCGGCCCTCGGCGATCCGGGGCGGGCAGGAGACGATCATCGGCACCTTGACGGCCTCGTCGTAGGGATACCACTTGGAGACGTGCATGTGACGTGCCCGCCCGTCCCCGTGGTCGGCGGTGAGGAGGATCACCGTGTTATCGGCCTGGCCAGCCGCCTCGACGGCATCGAGCACGCGCCCGACGTCGGCGTCGAGCATCTCCACCTGGCGGGCGTAGATGTAGAGATAGTACCTCCACATGTCCTGGGAGTACTCGCGGCACACTCGCCGGTCGAGCTTGGCGGGTGCCTTGGGGCGCGAGGTGTGGTTGGGTGGCAGCTTGGGCAGATGCCCCCGGAGCTGCTCGAAGGGCAGCCCCAGGCCCTTGGGCATGCGGTTTGCCCGGGCGTTTCCCCAATAGCAGATGTCGTGCGGCTGCATGAACGACGCGACCATCAGGTACGGCCGGTCCGATCGGCGGTTCTTGGTCCACGCGGCGCAGGCGTTCGAGACGACGGTGTCGGTCAGGTCTCCCTGGCCCATGCCGGCCGGCAGGACCGTGAAGCCGTCGATCTTCGCCTGGTAGCCGCCGGGGAGGTGCCACTTGCCGCAGTAGACCGTTTCGTAGCCCTTGGCGCCGAGCCACTGGCCCAGATTGGGCCGGCTGGCGTGGATCGGCCGGCCGTTGGTAATCACGCCAGTCTCGACGGGCATGCAGCCGGTCATCAGCGAGCTTCGGGCCGGCGAACAGAGGGGGTTGGTGGTGTGCGACTCCAGGAACGTCGTGCCTCGACGGATCAGGCGGTCCAGGTTCGGCGTGCGTGCATCGCGGAAGCCGTGCGCGCCGATGGCGTCGAGGCCCAACTGGTCGGAGATGATCAGCAGGAAGTTCGGCCGCTTCCCCGGCGGCTTTGGCTTCGGTCGTGCGGCGCTCGGCGCGGTTCGCGCGGCCGCCGCCAGGCCGAGCCCTCCGGCCTGAAGGACCCGCCGGCGGCTCAGGCCGGCCGGCTGGTCGCACAAACCTCTCGTTCTCTTTCTCTTGCTGCTCATCGTTCTCCCGATCTGTCAGTACGCGCCGAGCTCGCGAATGGCGTCGAACATCGCCAGGACGTTTTCCGTGGGCGTTTCCTCGAGGATGGTATCGTGGCTGGCTCCGGCAACGTACCCGCCGCCGGGCATCATGATCCGGAGGACATCTCTCACTTCGGCCCGGACCGTCTCGGGCGTGCCTTCGATCAGAACGTGACGCGAGTCGATCGCGCCGTTGAAGACGATCCTGTCGCCGAACCGCTCCTTGAGCGTCCGGAGGTCCATTCCGCGGCAGTCCGGCTGGACGGCGTGCAGGGCGTCCAGGCCCGCGTCGATCAACGCGGGGATCAGCGGGGCGATCGCGCCGCAGCAGTGGAGCTGTGTCTTCAGCCCGTAGGCGTGGCCGAGGTCGATCAGGCGCCCGACATGCGGCAGGAGGAAGCGATCGAACAGCCCCGGGCCGAGCAGCGGGCCGGTCTGGCTGCCGAAATCGTTGCCGATGAAGAAGACGTCGATCGCGTCGGCTGCGGCGTCGAAGATCCGCCGGCTTACGGCGGCGTAGTAATCCACCACGTGCCGCATCAGTGCGTCGACGAGCTCGGGCTCATCGTGCATCTCCAGGTACAGCGTCTCCATGCCCAGCAGGTCGATCGCGTCGTGCCAGAACGGCGACCAATCGCCGCCGAGAATGGCATACCGCCCGCCCCACGCTTGGGCGGCGGGCCGGATCTTCGAGACGTCCATCCAGCTCGGGTCCGGCCAGGGGTAATCGTGCACGTCGGCGAGGCCGGCTCGCGCCAGCGGGTGGTGCAGCGGCTGGCCGTAGCCCATGCCGTGACGCTCCACGCCGAAGACGGTGCGGTACGTGGCGTCCGGATGTCTCAGCGGGGAATGCGGGCCGGCGTATTCGGCGAACACGCGGCGGAAATCATCTCCGAACCGGGCACTGAGCCCCTCGTCGTCGAGCTGAAGCTCGCGCTTGGCCTTGTCCCAGAACTCCACCGACGCCCCGCACCAGCACGGAACGCGGTCCGGCTGCTCGTGGGCGAAGGCGCACAGCACTCGCTCGCGCGAAGTCATTCGCAATGGAACACTTCTTCCATGTTGGCCCACCATTCGCCTTCAGCCCGGGTCTCCAGCGGCTCCTGACAGGGCTTGCAGACGTCCCACCACTTCTGCGTGGTCTCATCGGCGGCCATCTTCGCCATGTCGGCCTGGAAGTCCTCGCCGTGGTACTCGAAGTAGCTGAAGAGCCACCCGTCCTTGTGATAGATGGAGTAGTTGCGGATGTTGCATTCGGCGATCGTCTTGAGCACGTCCGGCCAGACGCCCGCGTGCAGCTTCCTGTACTCCTGGAGCTTCTCCGATCGGACCTTGATGACCATCCCGTATCGTTTCATGGCTTGCGTCCTTTCCTTTCCCGGGACTTGCCCGGTTCGACATCAACCGGGGCGATGTCAAACGCCGGGCTGTCCAGGGCCAGGACGACGATGGTGTCGATTTCCTGGCGGTCTTTCTCGGGGACGGCCACTTCTATCCCCCCCGCGGTCTGCGTCACCGCAGCGGTGCCGCCGGTCAGCAGGGCGCTTCCCAGGATCTTCGCTCCGATCGGCGGCAGCAGGAGTTTTCCCTCTTTGGGCCAGCGGAGGACGTGCAGATAGATCTCCTTGCCTTTGCAGGTCGCCGCGCCCCAATTACCGGGCTTGAACGGCCCTCCGCGCGTCGCGTAGATGCTCCGGCCGTACTTGCTCAACCAGACGCCCATTTCGCGGAGGCGTGCGGCTTGGCGAGGCTCGATTCGCCCGTCGGGCATGGGCCCGACGTTGAACAGGAGATTCCCATCGCCGCCGCCGACGCGGATGAGCGTCTGGAGGCACTGCGTCAGGGATTTCATCTTGTCGTTGGGTTTCCACGCCCACTGGCGGCAGATCGTCATGCACGTTTCCCAGGGCCGCCGATGGTCGAAGCCGCCGATGCGCTGCTCGGGTGTGGAGAAGTCGCCCGGCAGCCCGCAGCGGTTATTGATGACGATCTCGGGCTGGAGCGTGCGGATCGTCTTGAGCAGCTTTGCGGCGTCCCAATCCGCCGCCTTGCCGCCCAGCCCGTCGAACCACAGGATGTCCACCTTGCCGTAGTTGCCGCACAGTTCGCGGATCTGTCCGTGGAGGTACTCGATGTACTTCCGGTGGCGCTGTCCGTTGCGGTAGTCCGGGTGATGCCAGTCCGGCGGGGAGTAGTAGAACCCCAGCGCCAGGTGGCCGCGGTGACAGGCGTCGGCGAGCTGCTTGACGACGTCCTTGCCGTACGGCGACTGCGGCGAGGTGATCTTGTAGTCGGTCAGCTTCGAGTCGAAGTTCACGAACCCGTCGTGGTGCTTCGTGGTGAACACCAGGTACTTCATGCCCGCGTCCTTGGCGATTCGCACCCATTCGTCGGCGTCGAACCGGACGGGGTTGAACTGCTTGTAGAGGTTGTCGTAGACCTCCACGGGGATGCCCTTGCGGGCGCGGCCCGAACGGTGGCCCCGGCGCTCGCCGGCCCGCGACCAGCCGATCTCCGTGCCCTTGAGGCTCACGGGGCCCCAGTGGACGAACATCCCGAACCGCATTTCCCGCCATTTCTCGACGGGCCCCGGCTTGGCCGGCGTTCTGTCGGGCTCGTTCCGGTCGCCCTCGGCGGCGGCCAGCGGCGAGAACATAACGAGCAAGACGAACACGCGGATAATCAAAGATACTCTCATCGTGGTCATGTGTTTCCCTTTCCCATATCAGAAGGCGGCTCACCACTGGGCGGGCATGTACTGGTCGACGTCCTTGGCGGTGATCACGTGCTTGGGCAGATAGTAGACGCCCTTGAGGTCCTCCTTGCCCATGAACCAGTCGGCGGCGAGTTTCATCGGCAGCGCGCCGTCGGCCTCGGCGGACTGATACGTGATGGCGTGCAGCTTGCCCGCCTTGATGAAGTCCATGCCCACCTTGCTGTTGCCCGCGGCGACGCGGATGATGTCCTCGCGGTTGGCGTTCTTGCAGGCCTCGTTGATGCCGATCTGCGCCCCGGAGTCGTCCGCGCTGACGATGCCCTTGAGCTCCCGGCCGTATTTCGTGATCCAGTCGGAGACGACCTGGGCGGTCTTCTCCGCCTCGAGCATCGTCGTCTGCATGTCCAGGCACTTCATCTTGGGCGCGATCTTCTTGAGCTCCGTGACGACGGAATAGGTCCGGGAGAAGAACGGCGAGCCCCCTGGCATGTGCCGCACGACGCAGTAGCCGCCCTCGTAGTTCGTGCGCCTGGCGAACTCGCGCGCCAGCATGCGGAACTGCCCCCAGTCGTCCGGGCCCGACCAGGTCAGCACGTAGGGCATGCCCTGGTCGACGGGAATCAGGTTGCTGGCGATCACGGGGACACCCGCCCGGTTGAGCTTCCGCAGCATCGGCACGACGGCCGTGGCGTCCACGGGGAAGAGGATGACGAGGTCCGGCCTTTCGTTGATGACCTGGTCCACCTGCTGGGACTGGATGTTGACGTCGGCATTGCCGGCGGTGAGCGTCTTGAGCCGGATCCCGTAGGCGTCGGCGACCACCTGCATCCCCCGCGTGTAGGCGGTCGTGTAGGGGTGATCCATGTGCCGCAGGCAGACGACCCTCTTGCCCCGGGTCCCCGATCGCGGCGATTTGGGCAGATTGATCTTCTTGCACCGCCAGCCGGCGTACTCCATGTCGTACCAGTGCAGGGGATTGTCCTTGGGCAGGGCCTTGGGGTCCGGCGGGCGCGGCGGCGGGTTCAGGGGCGAGTCGTCCATGATGATCAGGGGTTGGCCGTCCTTGGATCTCAACTGCGAGACGTCGACCGCCAGGGACTCCATCAGCGCCTGGGCCCTGTCCGCGGCGGTGCTGCGTCGCTTCTCCTGGTCCTGGCAGCCGCAAATCGCGCCCAGGATGATCGCCGGGGCCATTGCGGCTATCCATCGTGGTCTCATGGCACGCTCCTTCGTCCGCGGTCGGCGGCCGTGTTCTCAACGGGTGTCTTGTTTCCTCGGGGCAAGGGTCCGGCTCGAAGCGGCACCTTCCCGGAGTTCCTTGAGCAGGTCCTTGCGCTGCCCCCGCCTGCGTCCTCGCAGATGCAGCCAGTAGGCATCGTACAGGATGATCGACGCCAGCACCAACCCGCTGGCCATCAGTTTAACCTCGTGCTGGGCCCCCAGGCAACTCAGGCCGTTGATCAGGGCCGTCAGCGCCACCAGCGCAACCGTGGTGCCGACGACGGTCCCCTTGCCGCCCTCCATGCTCGTGCCGCCGATGATCACCGCCGCCACGATGGCCATGAGGGAGTTCTCGCCCAGCTTGAGGCTCCCGGCGGCCTCGCTCATGGCGACGAGCGCGCCGCCCAGGGCGGACAGGACGGCGGAAAGAACGAACGCGCCGATGAGGTACCCGTCGACGCGCAGGCCGGAGTACCACGCGGTCTGCGGGTTGCCGCCCATCAGGTAGAACCCCTTTCCCGTGGGCGTGCGGCGGAGGAAGACGGCCGTCAGGCCCATAAGGACAAACGGCGCGAGGTTCCGCGGTGTCAGCCACAGCGTCAGCCAGAGCAGGTGCCTCTGGAGCGGGACGCCCGGATCGAGATTCACCAGCGGGCGCTGGAGCCAGTCGGAGAGCCCGAACGTGCCGGCGGGGATCGTCCCGCCGCCGCAGTAGATGGCCATCGCGTTGTAGACGATGATCATCGCCCCGAGGGTGACGATGAAGGAGTTGATCCTGGCCTTGGCGACCAGCAGTCCGTTCGCCAGGCCGAGCGCCAGCCCGCAGAGGACGGCCGCCGCGAAGCCTCCCGCCCAGCCCAACTGCGGCTGGAGCCCCATGACGAGGATGCCGCCCATGGTCATGGCCGAGCCGACCGACAGGTCGAGCTGGCCGGAGATCAGGACGATGGTGAACCCCACCGCCGCCGGCAGGTTGGTGCTCGTGCCCTTGAGGATGTTGCTGAAGTTGCCCGGCGTGAGGAATCTCGGGGCGGTGGACCCCATGACGGTGAAGATGATCGCGCAGAGCAGATAGACGCGGTAGCGGTAGGCGAGCGCCGCCGCCTTGCCGAGGCCGGGCCCGCCGCGGGGCGCGCGGATGGCCGATTCCATTTCCGCGCCGCCGTCACGCATCGCCCATCCCCGTCCTTCTGCGGGAGTAGGAGTTGATCCCCACGACCAGGATGAAGACCGCGCCCTGAACGATGTTCTTCTGGAATTCCCCGATGACGAAATCCCCGATCCTCACCAGGGACATGATGTTGTTCATCAGGCCGATGACCGTCACCCCGCCGATCACGCCGACGATGTTTCCCCGCCCGCCGGCCAGCGTCATGCCGCCCAGCACGACGGCCGTGATCGTCTTGAAGTCGTAGCCCCGGCCGATGTACACGGCGCCCACCTTGTTGAAGCTCGTCAGGAGGATGCCGGCGATGGCCGAGGCCGCGGCGGAGATGACGAACGCCGTGGCGACTACCCGCCGCACGTTGACGCCGGTCAGGCGCGCGACCTCATAGGACGAGCCGGTCAACTTGAGCTGGGCGCCGTAGCCGGTCCGCCGCATGATGAAGTAACCCGCCGCCGCCGCGATGAGGAGGATCAGCACCGGCAGCGGCAGGAAGCCGAACGCCTGGAAGTGGTACAGCGCCAGGAACGCGCGTCCGGCCTGCGTTGTCCTGTCCGGGTAGATCTGCCTGCCGGCATACGCCCAGCGGATCAGGCCGGAAAGCACCGACATCATCGCCAGCGTCCAGATGATCGGATTCAGCCGGAGATACCCGATCACCAGGCCGTTGATCAGTCCGATCAGCACGCCGGCGGCCACGCCGATCACCAGGCTCGCGACGATCCCGTAGTCCAGCGCCCAGACCGCGACCGTCCCGGAAAGCGCCATGATCCCGGGGATCGAGAGGTCCACGTAGTGCCTGCTGTACGTCACAAAGGCCAGGCCCACCGACACGATGCCCATCAACGTAACCGCCCGCAGGGCATTCATCAGGTTGTCCGTCGTGAGGAACTCGCGCGAGATCGCGCACCCCAGGGCGAACAGGGCCACCACCAGCACATACACGCCCAGCACGTTCAGGGCCTCGTAGAACCGGCTGCCACCGGGGGGGCGGGTCCGTTCCTGGATGGGGGCCGCTTCGCTCACGCCGACACCCGCTCTCCTTCCCCGTTGGCGGCCAGGAGCACGGACGCCTCGGTGCACTCGCGGCCGCTCATCTCGCCGATGAGATGCCCTTTCCGCATCACCAGGATCCGGTCGGACAGGGCGACCAGCTCGGGCAGGTCGCAGGAGATCAGCACCACGCTCTTGCCCGCGTCGGCCAGTTCCGCGATCGCCCTGTGTATGATCACTTTCGCGCCCACGTCCACCCCGCGGGTCGGCTCGTCGAGGAACAGCACCTGCGGGCTGGTCGCCAGCCACTTGGCCAGGAGGACCTTCTGCTGGTTCCCGCCGGACAGCGTGCCGATGACTCGTTTCGGCTCGGGCGGGTGGATTTCCAGCGAGCCGATCAGCGTTCTCAGGAGCCCCTTGGCGCGCCCCGCGAAGTACACGCCGAACCGGCAGTGCCGCGGGATCAGCGCGGACAGCGCGTTCTCGCCCATGGTGAGCCGGGCGGCCAATCCCTGCTGCTTCCTGTCCTCCGTCAGGTAAGCCAGCCCGGCCTTGATGGCGGCCCGGTAGCTGCCGGGCCTTATCGCCCGGCCGTTGAGGTGGATCCGCCCGGCGTCGATGGGATCGATCCCGCAGAGGCTCCTTGCGAGCTCACTCCGCCCGGCCCCGCTCAAGCCGGCGAGGCCGACGATCTCCCCCTGGCGGACGTGGAACGAAACGTCGTGGAAGAACCCGTAGCGGCTGAGGTCCTCCACGCGAAGTCTCACCCGCCCGGGCTCGGCGCGCCGCTGGGCGTAGAGATTCGAGACGGACCGTCCGACCATCATCTCTGCGAGCTGAGCGGACGTGACGCTTCGGATCTGCTCCGTGGCGACCTTCCGCCCGTCGCGCAGGACCGTGACGCGGTCGGCTACCTCGAAGATCTCCGAAAGGTGATGGGAGATGTACACGATGGCCAGGCCCTGCCGACGCAGGCGCCTGATGATCTCGAACAGACGATCCACCTCCTGCCGGCTGAGCGAGCTCGTGGGCTCGTCCATGACCAGGATGCACGGGCGATAGCCCATCGCCTTGGCGATCTCGACGAGCTGCGCCTCGTGCTGGGAGATCTCCTCGACGGGCAACTGGGGGTCCAGATCGAGCCCGACCTGCGACAGGCATCGCCGGGCCTCGCGGAGCATGGCCTTGCGGTCGAGCAGGCCGCGGCGTTTCGGCAGTCGGCCGGCCAGGACGTTCTCGGCGATGCTCAACGGCGCCGCAAGGCTCAACTCCTGGTGGATCATCTCGATGCCGACGGACTTGGCGATGCCCGGCGAGTGAAGGGCGACTTCCCTGTCGCCCAGGAAGATCCTCCCGGTGTAGTCGTCGAACGATCCGACGAGGATCTTCATCAGCGTGCTCTTGCCGGCCCCGTTCTCGCCGACGAGGGCGTGCACCTCTCCCGCGCGGACGGTGAAGTCCACGTGATCCACGGCCAGCGTGCCGGGGTAGCGTTTGGAAACGCCTTCCATGCGAAGCGCAGCGCCGGTTTCCGCCATGGACTCTCCCGGGACGTCGCGACCGACGGCCCCTTGCCAGGCAAACCTTTTTTTCCCTTGCAGAGCCGTAGATTATTCCACAAAACAAAGCGGCATGACCAGCAAAGAACGTATGATGACGGCCCTGAACCGTGAAGTCCCCGACCGCCTGCCGGTCACCATTCACCAGTGGCAGCAGTACCACCTCGATACCTACATGGACGGCATGGATGCGCTGCCGGCCTTCCGGGCGACGGGAATGGACGCCGCGATCCAGTACTTCGAGGCGATGGGGCAGTTCTGGATCCCCGATGCCGAGAAATACGTCGTGCAGACGCCCCAGTGGCGGGAGGAAATCAGGGAGGTGCCATCGGGCGGCGGGGACCGCATCCTGGACCACACCATCACCACGCCGGAGGGCACGCTGACGTATCGCACGGGCGCCAACCCCACCACCACGTGGATTCTCGAATACCTCATCAAGAGGCATGAGGACGTCGAGCTGATCGCCAAGTACATGCCGGTGGCCCGCCTGAACAAAGACAACGTCGCCGCGGCGTACGACGAGGTTGGCGACGAGGGGATCCTGCGCGGCTTCGTCTGGGGCGACCAGGCCGGCTGCTGGCAGCACGCGTGCTGCC
>CAYRVX010000066.1:0-36006 GCA_964427875.1 uncultured Planctomycetaceae bacterium | reverse complement strand
GATGCTGCTGGGCCTCGTGGCCTACCGTGTCGGCAAGAAGCTCGAGTACGACGGCAAAGAGGGCCGCGTAACCAACGTCGACGAGGCCAACGCCCTGCTGAAGCGGGAGTACCGCCCCGGCTGGACCCTCAACGGCTGAGCCGATCGGGTTCGGCCCCGGCCGGGCGATGGGCCCACACGAGGGAGTTCGGGAAGCCTTGTTGAACCGTGGTCTCTCCGAGGTGTGGCCGCCCCGACAGAGTAAGGACGCCCTACCATGCCTGAGAGCGAACACCTGCCTGACTGCCCGCCGCGGCCGAGGCGATGTCCCTGGCCCGTCGTTCTGCTCGTTCCGGCCGTCGTCCTCGGCCGGTCTTCGGCGGGATCGGCTGCCGGCGCCGCGAAAGTTCTGGTCGTTCCGGCGGGCAGGGCGGCCCTGAACCTCGCCGTCGATCTGCCGGAGGACGAGAAGCCCGCCGCGGCCGGGCTGGTGAGGCTGGCGGAAGTCGGTCAGCCCGGGGCGGGCATCGCTGCCCAGGTCGTGGCGGCCGTCGCCGAGGACGGCACGGCCAGCCGGAAGCGGCGGTGTCTGATCGCCGCCGTCGCGGCGCGGAAGGGGGCCGTCGGACCGCGTCGATTCCAGGTCCGCCCGGCCGGGACCGGCGCGGCGGACGCCGGCGGCGGCTTCCGCTTCCAGGACGTCAGCGACAAGTCGCTCGGCGTCTGGGACGCTGGGGCGGCGGTGCTGGTCTACAACCACGGGCTGATCACCAACGAGAACGTCCCCAGGAAGGACCATCGCCGCAGCCGGGCCTGCTACGTGCACCCGCTCTACGGGCTCGGCGGCGAGGTGCTCACCGACGATTTCCCCCGCGATCATTACCATCACCACGGCGTCTTCTGGACCTGGCCTCACATCGAGATCGACGGCAGGCATTACAACTCCTGGGAGGGCGACGACATCAAGCAGCGGTTCGTCCGCTGGCTCGCCCGCGAGTCGGGGCCGGTCGCGGCCGTGCTGGGCGTGGAGAACGGCTGGTTCCACCAGGGCAGGAAGATGATGATCGAGCGCGTCTGGCTCCGGGCGTACAAGGCGGCCGGCGAGACGCGCTCGGTGGACATCGAGCTGGTGCTCATCCCCCTCGGCAAGCCGGTCACGCTGAGGGGCGCCGGCGGGAAGAGCTACGGGGGACTTACGGTCCGGTTCCATCCCGCCTCGCGCAAGGAGACCGTCATCACGGTGCCCGGCGGCAGGACGAAGGGCGACCTGGCCAACACGCGCCTCAAGTGGGCCGACTTCACGTCGACGTTCGGCCGGGCCGGCGGCCAAAGCGGCGCGGCGATCTTCGTCAGCCCCGATCACCCCGACTATCCCCCCACCTGGCTGACCCGGTATTACGGCCCATTGTGTGTCGGCTGGCCCGGTGTGAAGGCCAAGACGTTCCCGCCCGGCAAGTGCATCCGGCTGAAGTACCGCCTGTGGATCCACAAGAAGGCCGGCGAGCCGGCCGCCCTGAAGGAGGCCTACGAAACCTACTGCCGGGGCATGGAGGCCAAATGGGCCAAGACGATCGCGCCGAAGCCGCCGAAGTAGAACAGCAACTTGCTCGTGGCGGCTATCCCTGCTGTGGGTGGGTCCGTTCGCCTTGTGCGGCGCCCCTTTCGGAAGCGGGGACCTCCAGCTCCAGGGAGTACTCCTTGAAGCCGACGGCCTCGTAGAAGGCCCGGGCCGGTAGGCAGGCCTCACGGTCCCACGGTCCCACGGTCTTCCGGTCTCACGGTTCTTTCCGGATCACGTCCAGGCCCTCGCGCTCGGAGGCCTGGCCGTCCCAGCGATGGCGGCGGATCTCCTGGGCGATTCTCTCGGCGACGCGGACGGCCGCCAGGCCGTCGGCCGCGGAGACCACCGGCGGCGCGCCGCGGGTGACGGTCTCGCCAAAGGCCTCCGCCTGGCGGCGGAGCGGCTCGGTCGAGTCGTCCACGACGAGCTGCTCCACCTTCAGCAGTTGCGTGTAATCGACGGACCCCGCCAGCTCGGCGAGGTCCTCGACGTCCGCCTCGCGGGCCATCTGGATCAGATCGAGGTTCTCGCTCTTCTGGATGACGACACCGACCTTTCGGCCGTAATCGACCGACAGGTAGGCCTCCTCGGAGAAGATCCGCATCTTGCGCTCCGTCTTGATGGCGAGCCGGCTGGCGGTGATGTTGGCGACGCAGCCGGTATCGAAGATCAGCCGGGCGTTGCAGATGTCCTCCGGCTCGCCGAGCACGTTGACGCCGACGGCGTGGATGCTCTCCACATTCCCGGCGGCCATCATGAGCACGAGGTCGATGTCGTGGATCATCATGTCCAGCACGACGCCGACGTCGGCCGAGCGGAAGGTGAACGGGCTGATGCGGTGAGCCTCGATGAACTTGGGGCGGATGGCGTACTTCTGCATGGCCACCACGGCGGGGTTGAACCGCTCGGTGTGGCCGACCTGGACGCTGGTGCTCGTCCGGCGGGCGAGGGCGAGCAGTTCCTCGCCGGCGGCGACGTTGTCGGTGAAGGGCTTCTCGATGAGGACGGGCTTCCCGGCGGCGATGAACGGCCGGGCCGCGGCGACGTGATCGACGGTCGGCACGGCGATGATGGCGGCGTCGACCTTCCCGACGGCCTCGGACGCATCCGTGAGGGCCCGGCAGGAGCGCTGTTTAGCGACGGCCCGCGCGGCGGCGGGGTCGGCGTCCACGACGCAGACCAGCTCGGCCTGGTCCATCTCGCTCAGGACGCGGGCGTGGAGCCTGCCCATTCGCCCGGCCCCGACGACGGCCACGCGGAAGCTCATGCCACCGGCCTCCGGGGGTCCATCCCGCTGCCGGGGGGAAGGTACTCCTTCGCCTCGGGCGGGACCTTCCCTCTGAACAGCTCGCGGTATCGCCCGTACGGGCCCATCAGGCTGCGGTTGCAGAACTCGCACAGCCGGGCGGCCTCGCCCTCGACGCCCATGTTGGTGAGCTGTTCGATCTTGGTCTGGAGGGCCGACTCGTCGTCGAACAGCTCCCGCAGCGCGAAGCGAAGCTCCTTCTCCTCGTCGGGCTTGAGGTCGGCGGCGGCGATGCCGGCTTCGTGGGTTCCCCGCACGGCCGGCGGGGCGGGGCGGTCCTGGTCGAGGCCGGTGAAGTTGGTGAACGGCGGGACGTCGCGGCGCACGACCGTGTTCGGGCCGACCCTGGCGAACCGCCCGACCGTGACAAAGTGGTGCAGCCCGCAGAGGTCTTCGAGGACCGCGCCGGTCTGCACGTGGGTATGCCCGGCCAGGGGGACACGCCGGCCAAGGCGAACACGGTCGTCCACATAGCAATCGTGGGCCACGTGGGAGCCGTCCAGGATCAGGATGTCGTTGCCGATGTGGGTGACGTAGCCGCCGGCCTCGGTTCCGATGTGGGCGGTGACCTCGCGCCCGAAGCGGTTGCGATGCCCGATAATCAGCAGCGTCGGCCCGCCGGCGTACTTGAGGTCCTGGGGCACGGCGCCGAGCACGCAGCCTTCTCCGATGAAATTGCCCGACCCCACGGACGTGTGCCCGACGATGGTGACCCGCCGGCTGAGGACCGAGCCCGGCCCGATCATCACGTTGGGCCCGATCACGCAGTACGGTCCGACGACGGCGTCGGGCGCGATTCGCGCGGCCGGGTCGATCTCTCGCAGCACCGACACGTCAGTCATCACCGGCCTCCTTCGCGCCCGCGCCCTGGACGGCCTCGACGAGCCTGCGGACGCAGGGGTTGAGGTCCCTGTCGGCGGAGAGGCGCCGCAGGGCGTCGGGATTGACCCGGCCCTCCGGCCCGTTGAACAGCTCGCGGAAGGCGCTCTTGAGGGCCTGGATGTCGTCGCCGCCGAAGCCGCAGGCCTTCAGGTTCCGGGAGTTGACCCCGCGAATGCGAACGGGGAAGCCCTGGAGCATCGCATACGGGGGGGCGTCGCGCACCACGCCGCCGAAGGCGGCTACGAACGAATACGAGCCCAGCCGGGCGCCGTCGCCGACGACCGCAAAGCCGCTGGTGCGGACGTAGTCCCCGACGACGGCCCCGGTGCCGATCCTGCTGCAATTGTCGAAGATGCCGTGGTCGCCCACGACGGCCCCCGCGCCGACCTGGCTGGCGATCATGATGAGGTTGTGGTTGCCGATTCGCGTCGGCGTCTCTGAGCCGGCGCAGATCGTCACGTGCTCGCGGACGGCGTTCGCCTCGCCGAGAATGCATTCGCCGCCGTCGGTCCGGTCCGCCGCCGGCGCGCCGATGACGGCCAGCGGGAACACCCGGCAGCCCTGGCCGAGTGTCGTCCTGCCGACGATGGTGACGTTGTTCTGGATGACGCAGCCGGACGCGATTCGGACCTCCGGCCCGATGTGGCAGAAGGGCCCGACGACGACGTCGTCGGCCAGTTCGGCCGTCTCGGCCACCGCGGCTTTGGGGGATATCTCGGGCATCGGGGTCCTCTGGCTGCGGGCTCCTCAGATCGGCTCGGCGTCCACGAGCATGAACTTGATCTCGGCCTCGGCGGCCACCTTCTCCCCGATGAACGCCTTGCACTTGCAGTGCCCGGTTCGCGACCGGACGTGGAGCCGTTCGGCCTGGAGGATGAGCTGGTCGCCCGGGCGGACGGGGCGGCGCATCTTCACGCGGTCCATGCTCAGGAGGACCGCCACCTTGCCGGTGTGCTCCAGGCGCCGGCTGAGAAGGATCCCCGAGAGCTGGGCCATCGCCTCGAGGATCATCACGCCGGGCATGATGGGCTGGCCGGGATAGTGGCCCTGGAAGTACGGCTCGTTGATGGAGACGTTCTTGATGCCGACGGCCTTCCGGTCGCCGTCGAGCTCGACGATGCGGTCCACCATGAGGAACGGATAGCGGTGGGGCAGGAGTCGCATGATCCTGCGGATGTCCATGAGGGGCTCGCCGCTGACGGCCTGGGACCGCGTCTGCTCGGCGAGGGCCCTGGCGAGCTTGCGGACCAGCGCGTGGTTGTGCTCGTGCCCGCTCTTGTGGGCGATGATCCGCCCCCGGAGCCGGCGGCCGAACAACGACAGGTCCCCGATCAGGTCGCTGATCTTGTGGCGGGCGCACTCGTCCGGGAAGCGGAACTCGTTGTCGATTGGCCCGTCGGGGCCGACGACGAGCACGTCCCTGGCGGTCAGGTGGGCGCCGATGCCGCGGGCCTGCATTTCGGCGGCCTCGGCCTCGAGGGAGAACGTCCTGGCCGGGGCGATCCGGGCGGCGAAGTCGTCGGCGCCCAGCCGGAACGCCGCCACCTGGCGGCCGATGGCGGGCGCCTCGGAGTAGTCAAGGTCGTAGAGGATGTCGAGGCAGTCTTCGGGCCCGGGCAGCGCGGCGAGCGTGGCGTCGTCCCGGCCGACCGTTATGGGCTCTTCGATCACGAAGGCGAGCTGGGGCGCGTCCTGCTCGCTGAGGCCGGCATCCTGGAGGGCCTCGACGAAGGGCTTGGCCGAGCCGTCAAAGGCAGGCGCCTCGGAGGAGGTGGCTTCGATGGCGAGGTTGTCGATTCCCAGCCCGGCGACGGCGGCGAGGACGTGCTCGACGGTCTCGACGGCCACCGAGCCGTTGAGCAGCGAGGTCCGCCGCGCGCGCTTGGAGACGTTGGCGATGCTGGCGGGGATGCGGACCGGCGCGGGCAGGTCGGTGCGGATGAAGACGACGCCCGAGTCCGGCGGGGCGGGCAGGAACCGCAGGCGGCAGCTCTCGCCGCTGAAGAGCCCGCGCCCGTTCATCTCGACGAGCTTCTCAATGGTCTTCTGAAGACTCAAGGGCCTCGATCCTCGATTCCAGCTTCCGGACGCGCTTCAGCAGGTCCGGCAGGCGCGGCCAGGACTGGAAGATCCGAAGGGCCTCCCTCGCCGGCCGCGCGGGTATGCCGGCAACCTTCTCGCCCGCCGGGACGTCGCCGCTGACGCCGCAGTACGCCGCCACCTGCGCGCCGTCGCCCACCGTGATGTTGTCGCGCAGTCCCGCGTGCCCGCCCAGCACGACGTAGCGGCCGAGCTTCGTGCTGCCGGCGATGCCGGCCTGCCCGGCCAGGATGCTTCCCGCGCCCACTTGGCAATTATGGGCGATCATCACCAGGTTGTCGATCTTCGCGCCGGCGCCGATCCGCGTGGAGCCGAACTTGGCGCGGTCCACGCACGTGCACGCGCCGATCTCGACGTCATCCTCGATCACGACGTTGCCGATATGCGGGATGTGATGGTGGACGCCGTCGATCGTCTGGTAGCCGAACCCGTCGTATCCGATCACGCTGTTGGGGCCGATGCGGACGCGGCTGCCGACCCGGCTGGCGGCGCGGACGACCACGCCTTCGGCGAGGACCGTGTCGGTGCCGACGGTGACGTCCCGGCCGACGAAGACGTTGGCGCAGAGGACGCAGCGGTCGCCGATCTTCGCCCCGTCGCGGACGACGACGCCCGGGCCGACGGCGACGTCGCGGCCGATCTCGGCCCCGGCGGCAATCGCGGCCGACGCGTCCGTGCCGATCGGGGGCAGGTCTTCCGGCTCGGCGAGGCCCCTCAGCAGCTTGAAGACCGCCGCCTGCACGTCGTCCACGCGGATCAGCGGCATGCCGGCTGACTCGCCGTGGGCCCCTTCCACGATGGCCGCGCCGGCCTCGCTCCCGGCCAGGCCGGCGGCGTGCTTGGCGTCGGCGAACGTCAGATCGCTCGGCCCGGCCTGATCGAGGGCCGCGATGGCCTCGACAACGACCGATTCGTCGCCTTCCACCGTGCCTTCGACGATCTCCGCGACGCGGCGCAATGTCAGCGGTTCGCTCGTCATGGTTCCCGGATCACCGGAAAGCTATGATAGCTCCGGCGCCTTGGCTTGCCAATCGCCAATTTCCGATCGGCCGGGGGCGCGCGGGCACGCCGGCGGCGCGCTCGCTTCGCGGCGCCCTCCGTGAGACCCCCCTGCCCTCGCTACAGGTTCTTGCCGGCCGCGGGCTTCGTGCTGGCGGCGGGCTTCTTCGCCTTGTACGCCTGGTTGAGGCTCAGCAGCACCGTCTCGGTGATGTCCAGCTCATCGGCGGAGTAGAGCACCTTGCGGCCGTAGATCTGGCGGAGCAGCTCGGCGGTGTTCTTGGTCTCCAGCGTTTCCGGCTCGCGCTGGAGGACCAGAATGACGCCTCGCTGCTTGGCCACCTCAGCGATTTTCGCCTTGATCTCCCTGTACATCTCCCGGGTGAGGTTGCGATGATCGTTCAGGGTGAGGTTTTCCTGGAACCGGAGCCACGCCTCGTTCATGAGGGTCTGCCAAGTGATCTGGCCGGCCATCTCCTCGTACTTCTTGGAGCCCTGCTTGTAGCTGTCTCGCTCCAGCTTGAGCGCCTCGATGGCCTTTTCCCGCTTGTCCATCTCCGCCTTGATCTGCTGGCGGCGCTCGTTGAGCTTTGCGGTCTCCTCCTTGGCCCGGGCGTAGTTGTTGAAGACGTCCACGAAGTCGCAAACGGCGATGCGGTTCGAGGCCGGCCGGGCCGGCTGGGCGGCGGAATTCGTCAGGAGCACGGCGCAGCCGACCAGCGCGGCGGCCACCAACGTGCAGATCCGGGAAGAGCTCATGTTTTCCTTCCTTAGTCTTACGCCACTAGAACGACCAGCCCACTGAGAAGCTGAAGACCTGATCGTCGTCATCTTCATCCTTGCTGATGGGGAAGCCGAAGTCGAAGGCCATCGGCACGGGCCCGAAGAGCGGAATCACCCAGCGGACGCCCACGCCCACCGAGGCGCGGTACGTCTGGAGGCCGAAGTCCTCCTCGACCGTTCCGGTGTCCAGGAAGACGACGCCGCGGAGCTGCTGGCCCTCCGTTCCGATGATGGGGAAGGAGTACTCCGTCCCGGCGAAGATCATGAACTCACCGCCGATCTGCTCGTCGGTGCCCTTGCTTCGCGGGCTGATGCCCCGGTACTTGAAGCCGCGGATCGAGCCGATGCCGCCGCCGTAGTATCGCTCGAAGACGGGCGCATCCCCGAAGATGTGCCCCACCGCCACGCGCCCGGCAAGGATGTGCTTGCGGTCCAGCGCATCGACGTACACCGTCCGGTAGATCCGGTACTCCGCGTTCGTGTTGACGAAGTCGTGGCTGCCGACCACCTGCTCGGCGCTGAGGCTGATCCGGTCCCCGGACGACGGCATCCACCGGCTGTCCGTCCGGTCGCGGACCAGCGTGCCCTTGAGGCCCAGCAGGAAGTGCGAGCCCTCGTCCTCCACCACTTCCGGCGGGGCGTCGTCGTCGAGCTCGTCGATCCTCACGCCTTCGGCCCGCGTGGCCAGCTCGCCGTACCAGCGGTTCTTGAAGCGGTGGCCGAAGCTGACCAGCCCGCCGTAGCGGGTCTCGTCGTAGCTCTCGCGGCCGCGGTTGAACAGGAACACCCGCGTGCCCAGCGAGTACGGCCGGTCGAACAGGGCCGGCTCCAGCCAGTCAATGCGGAACCGCATCAGTTCCGTGCCCGGCTCGGCTACGATGTGCAGCGTCTGCCCGGCGCCCTTGAAGGCCTGGGCCTTGATGAACTGCTTCCAGCTCGTCGGCCACTTCAGGATGTCGAAGTTCCGCTGGGTGAACGACACGGTTCCCAGCACGCCGCTGTTGGTGCTGATGCCGGCGCCGATGAGGAACTGCGCGGTTCGCCCTTCCGTGACCTGGACCATGACGTCGCGGACGTTGGGGGCTTTCCCGGTCGGTGTGATGGAGACGTCCTCGAAGAGGCGCGACTCCACCAGCCGCCTTCGCGATTCGTCCAGCGCGACGGCGTTGAACATCTGCTCCGGGAAGATCCGCAACGTCCGGCGGATAACGCGGCTCTGGGTGACCGTGTTGCCCCGAATGTCGATCCGTCCCACGCGGAACTGGTCGGACTCCTTGATCTCGAAGACCATGTTGAGCAGGGCCGGCTTGTCCAGGTGCTTGGCCCATTTCGGCGGTTCGGCCGTCGGGTCCAGGAACTGCCTGCGAGACTCGACCGACGCCTCGATATAGCCCAGCTCGCCGTACGTGTCCCGAAGCGCCTTCAGGTCGCGCTGGAGCGTCAGTTGCGTGAAGAACGCGCCTTGGCGGAGCCTGACCCGCCTGGCAAGCTCCCCGGACGCGAAGACGCGGTTGCCCTCGAAGATCACCTCGTTGATGCGATACCGCTGCCCCTCCTTGATCAGGAACGTCACCGTGACGTCCTCGCGGTCCTCGGAGAACTTCAGCAGCCGGCCCACCTCCACGTCGAGGTACCCGTCGGCCAGGTAGAGATTGCGGAGGACCAGCACGTCCTGGGCGACCTGCTCGGTGTCGAGATAGCCCTCGACCAGCGGCCAAAGCCTCGCCGACGTGCCGATCTTCTGCTTCAGCGTGAAGTCGCGGAAGTACTTGTTGCCATCGAAGCGGATCTTCCGGACGCGAACCTTCGGCCCCTCGACGATGCGGTAGATCACCTCGCGCTTGGTGTCCAGTGCGGCCTTGTCCACCGTGACGCTCGCGAAGTGGTACCCGCTGGACTTGTACTTGCTCAGCAGCGCCTGGCGCCCGGACTCCACGCTGAAAGCGCTCAGCGGGGCCCTCACGCGGAACGTCAGCTCCTTCGCCAGATCGGAGCTCTTGAACGCCTTGTTGCCCTGGAAGACGAGCCTCGCCACCAGCGGCCTCTCGACCACGGTGAATACGACCAGGATGCCCTGGTCCGTCTGCCTCCGTGTGGCCACGACGCTGTCGAATCGCCCGCTCTCGAGCAGCCGGCGCTCGTCGGCCTTGACGACCTCCTCGCTGAACGGCTGGCCGGGACGCGTCTTCACGTGGATGAGGATGGCGTTGGCCGACATCTGCTTGTTGCCCTGAACGCGTACCTCCACCACGCGGGACCTCGCGCCGGGCCCCTGCGCGGCGGCAAAGGCGCCGGCGCCCAGCACCGCGGCCGCAGCCAGCATCCCGGTCCATCCTCGTTGCATCGATGCGCTCACGTTCGCTCCCCAGATATCCCCGGTCCGCGCGCGATCGCCACGAGCCGCCCGCGGGTACCGGTTGTACGTGCCCTGATCGGTAGATACAGGCCGGCAAAATAATGCCCCCCCCGCGAAATGTCAAATACCTTTCTGCCGGAAGAATTCCGTGGGACCGTGAGACGGTGGGACCGTGGGACGGCAGATCGCAGCGCGGCCCCCGCAACCGGGAGCTCGCGGCCGCGGCAAGCCGACCGCTGACAACTTGGAGGGCGGACGTGGCCTTACCGCCGGCGAGGCCTGCGGGGGCGCCTTGACCTCAGGAGAGACAGACTCCCGGCTGCCAGCAGAGCCCAGGCGATCGGCTCGGGGACGTTCTCGCCGCCGCGCGGGCAGGGGAAGCCCTCGACGGACTCGCCGGCGTGCCTCTTCCACGTGAGGTAGTCGCGGAAGTCCACGCGGGAGCTCGCGCCGAACTCCTGCGCGGCGGCAAGGGCGTCGGCGCCGAGCACCCCGGCCGCAGCCAGCATCACGGTCCATCCTCGTCGCATCGATGCCCTCACGTCTGCTCGCGAGATATCCCCGGTTCGCGCGCGATCGCCACGAGCCGCCCCCGGGCACCGGTTGTACGTGCCCTGATCGGTAGAGACAGACCGGCAAAACAATGCTGCCGCCCAGCAATGTCAAATAGCTTTCTGGCGGAAGATTCCGTGTTCCGTGTGGAAAAGCCAAATGGTCATTGACACGAGGCCGCCGTTGTGGTATCTTACTTGTTCTACTGGGGCGGTCGAGCCTGATTTCGTTTTGCCGTTTGCCCATGCTCGAGGGCGGCTGGCAGTGGGCTATGCGCCAGCCTGTAGAGCCAGGGCAGGACTGAATGGAGGACGAAACCATGAAGGCCAGTTTCTTCCCATGTGTCGTGGCTGTCCTTGCGCTGGCGGCACCGGCGCCGGGCCAGGGGACGTTCGCCGTGGGGCGGGATCAGAGCATCCCCGAGGAACCTGTCGGGGTGTTCTTCGTCAACGCGCTCAATGGAGAGGCCCCCCTTCTGTTCGAGGCGCCCGACTGGATCAACTTCCACGGCGCCACGGACGCGGGCGATGAGCGCGGCTTCTGGGCCATCGAGCCGTACATCGGGCCGGAGCTCGACTGGTCCCGCCTGCACTGGATTGACGTGTTTGCCAGGACCTGCACGCAGGTCGGGCCGGACATCCAAACCAACCTCCAGGAGCTGGCGTACAATGAGGGCACCGGCGTCCTGTACGCCACCAACTACACCGACCTCTACACGCTGAACCCGACCACGGGCATCGCCACGTACGTCGGCCAGCACGGGCCGGGCATCGAGAACGTCTGGGCCATGGACTACGACCCGTCGATCGACAAGCTGGTGGCCATGGGACACCGCCCCGTCGATCCCTGCGACCCAGTGGCCTATGGGGCGGACATGTACTACGTCGACCCGGGCACCGGGGCGGCCACCTTCATCGCCGACACGGGCAACAGGCGCCTGACCGACGTGTGGTACGACCACACGACCGAGCAGATGTTCGCCCTGGGCAATTTCCCCGGCAAGGTCATGAGGGTCAACACCACCACCGGGCAGACGACCGATTACCGCAGCATGGTCCCGGTGGAGATGAACCTCGTGGGGGCGGGCAATCCCAGCGTCCCCATCGCCCCGCAGCCGATGGAGATGTCCGCGATGAACCACGCGGGCGTCGAGGTGGGTGCTGAGGTGTACAACATGGACACCATGGAGGAGGACGGGGCCAGTGACTGCGACTTCGCGTCCGAGTGGAACGACCCGGCCGATATACAGCTCGACGCGCTGGCGAGCATTACCGATGCCTGGCAATCGGTGGATTCCTCCTCGCACACAAGTTTCACCGTCGGCAGCGCCCACCTTCAGGCCGTCCTCCAGTTCCATACGGAGGGCGACGACGGCGGCAATCCATCGATCGAGCGACACGGTCACGCCGGTGTCGAGGCCTTCCTCGACCAGGCCGAGCTCGTGATCGGTGAGATCCTTCCGCTCAAAAGGGGGCAGCCACCCATGGGCCAGGAGCAGACCGTCACGCTCGTGATCACGATCGAGAGGGAGATCACCGAGGAAGGCGAGGGCAACTGGATGGATTGCAGCCTGTGGTTTGGGATCTTCGATGATCCGATGGGCCCGCCGCTGTTCGAGACGTCGCAGCCCGGCACCTACGACCTGGAGGTCCCCGCCGGCCAGACGCTGATGCCGAAACTGGACGTGCTCGGGTGGGGAGAGGGCAGGGACGCGGATCTGTTCTGCCAAGTGGACGTGTACCTTACGGCCTTTGGCGACGTGCCGATTCCCGAGCCGGCGTCGCTGGGACTCCTGGCCCTCGGCGGCGCAGTCATGGCGCTCCGGCAGAGGCGACGGAAGGCCTGAGCCGCTTCCCGCGACGAGCGATCAGCGCCCGCACCCGGCGGGGACGTCCGCGTGCCAGCAGCATGACACTGCCGGCCGCCAGGAGCAGAGACGACAGCGGCTCGGGCGCGCCGCCGCCGGGGGGGGACCACGCGAAGGCGTCGATGGACCCGCCGGCGTGCCTTTTCCACGTGAGGTAGTCGAGGAAGCTCACCTCGCCGTCGCCGTTGAAGTCGCCGTGGGACCAGTCTGCCTGCTCGCGGGCGAAGCCGTCTTCGAGCACCAGGAAGTCGAGGCGGTCCACGTCGCCGTCGACGTCGGCGTCTCCGGGCAGCGTTGCGACGGCGACGATCGTGTTGGCGTCGTAGAGGACGGCCAGCGACATGTTCGGCGCAAGCTCGACGCCCTCAATGAGGTCGAATACGCCGGCGATGGAGCCGCCGGCCTGGACGATCTCGAACTCGTCGCCGTACTGCGGCTGGAAGCCGCCGATCGTCTCGAGGTCCAGCACGCCGCCGGGGACAACGTTCCCGCTGACGGAGAGCACGTCATACTCGCCGGGCCCCGTGCCGGAGATCCCGATCGCCAGCCGCCCGGCGTTCTGAGTGTAGTTGCCGTCGATCTCGGTCGCAGCGAGCGAGGCGTCGGGGACGAACGTGGCGCCGTCGTTCACCAGGTCGCCTTCGACGCGGCGGGTCCTGAACACCCCGCCGGTCAGGTCGAGCCGTCCCCGCGGCCCGATATGGACCTCTCCGGCGGAGAGCTCCCCTCCGCTCAGCTCGTAGGTGCCCGCGGCGCCAGCCTCGCAGGCGATGGAAAGGACGCCGCCGACCGCGTTCGTCCCGCCGGTCTGTATGAACGCCCCCGTGCCTTCGCAGCCGACGCGTTCCTCGTCGGCCTCGAGCCGCCCCGCGCCGCTCAACTCGTACGTGCCGTCGCCGCTGAACGTGTAGCCGAGGTAAAGGCTGCCGACCGTGTTCGTCCCGCCGGCCTGCGCGAGTCGTCCCGCCCCGCCGCGGCCGACGTGCTCAACGTCGGCCGAAAGCTGCCCCTCGCGCAGCTCGTACGTGCCGCTGCCGCCGGAGAAATGCCCCACGACGAGTTCGCGCTCGATCGTGTTCGTCCCGCCGGTCTGAACGAGGCTGCCCGCCCCCAGGTAGCCGACGTACTGCCAGTCGGCCGAGAGAGCGCCGCTGCCGCTCAGCTCGTACGCGCCGTTGCCGTCGCAGTCGTCCCCGAGTCGAAGCATGCCGGCCGCGTTCGTCCCGCCGGTGTGAACGAACCTGCCGACGCCCCAGCGGCCGATCGACTCGTCAACTGCCGAAAGCTGCCCCGTGCCGCCCAGCTCGTAGGTCCCGTTGCCGTCGGCGTCGTGCCCGAGGTAGAGATCACCCGCCGTGTTCGCCCCGCCTGTCTGGATGAATCTCCCCACGGCTGAGTAGCCGACGTACTCTCCAGCCGCCGAGAGCCAGCCGGCTCCGCTCAGCTCATACGTTCCGCTGCCGCGATAGCCAACGTACAGGTCGGCCCCGATGAGCGTGTGCGTCCCGCCCGTGTGGGTGAACTTCCCCGTGCCGCGATAGCCGACGTACTCACCGCCCGTCACCCCCGCCACGGCCAGCGTCCCCATGCCGCTCAGCTCGTACGTGCCGTTGGAGTCCGCCGCGTAAGCCAGCCGCAGGGCGCGAGCGGTGTTCGTCCCGCCCGTTTGCCTGATGATCCCCGTGCCCCAGGCGCCTACGGTCTGGAGGTCGGCCACCAACCGGCCGGTGCTGGTCAACTCGTAGGTGCCGTCGGCCTCGGCGTTCAGGCCGATGTCAAGCACGACGACCGTGTTCTCCCCGCCCGTCTGCCTGATCGCACCCGCCGCTTGGAAGCCGGCGCACTCGTAGTCCGGATCGGCATCGCCCGAGGCGATCAGCGCGGTCCCGCCGTTGTCCACGAAGGCGCTGTCGGAGGCCTCTGGCACGCCGTCCGTCCAGTTGATCGCCTCGAACCAGTCGCCGGGCGCGCTCGGATCATGCTGCCAGTACGTCTGGTCGGCGCTTGCCGGCAAGGCGAACAGGCCCATGCAGATCAGCCACGCAAGCATACTCGCCGATCGCGAAGTGGGTCTCGATGCTGCCATCCGACCTCGCCTTTCCTGCCCCGGCATCCGGGCCCTGCCCGAACATACGCCAACCGATAAAGCATTATAATGACGAAGACTATGTCATGTCAACATCGCTTGCTGGATTGCCTCGGGCGGACGTGGCTCTCGCCGTGGGGCGCACGCGCGGATGGGACGCCCACTGAGGCTTTGCCGCAGCGGCCTCGGCAGGTACAATCACGGCAGATCAGCCCGGGGTGGCTGCCGGTGCACGGATAGCGGCCTGATGCCGCACTGCCGGCTGCCGCCGCGGCCGTGGATCCCGCGCCGTGGGGGCCGCGGGGATGCTCGGCGAAAGGAAAGGAGAAGACCATGTGCGCCGCTTCGCTCCAGTCCTTCCTCGTGTTGGCATGTCTCTCGGCTGCCGCCGGGCCCGGCGAGCCGGCAGTCGTTTCGAATACGTACGAGAACCTCGACACGGACCGGACGCTGACCAGGACGCCGGTGACGTTCTCCCGTATCGCCGCCGACGGAGACTTCACCCGGGGGATTACGCCGCGGATCGCCGGGAAGCGGATTCCCGCCCAGGTGAGCGTTCTCCGCCGAGCGCCGGACGGCTCCATCCGGCACGCGCTCGTCTCGCTGGTCCTGCCCAAGGTCCCGGCGGGGGGGAAGCTCAAGATCGACTGGCTCAACGGGCTGCCCCCCAAGCCCGCCGCCTTCCGGTGGGCGCTCGACCGGGGGACGTTCGACCTGAAGCTCGTCCTGAAGCCGGCAAAGGGCGGGGCGCTCAGCTCCGACGTCGGCAAGATCCTCCGCGAAGGCTGGGCGGCCTCGAGCCGAGTCCGCGCGCTCCACGACGGGCCCGTCATGAAGGAGTTCGAGGTCCACGACGTGCCGGTTGACCCCGGCGGCAAACGCGACGAACACCTCGACGTGATCTGGCGGCTGCGCGTGTTCACGCAGGAACCGTCGGTGCGCGTCGCGGCGATCGTGGAACGATGCAAGGCCAGGAAGAAGACCGGCCCCGAGCCGGCGCGGTACAGGTTCGCCGGCGTCGAGCTGCTTTGCGGCCGCAAGACGCTCTACCAGGAAGGGCCCTACGACCACCTCGACCAGACACGGTATCGCATCCTCGCCTGGACGGACGGTGCGCCGGAGAACATCCATCGCCGCCCCGACGCGGCGTACTGGCACCGGGCCCGTTTCGTGCCGAGGTATCGATGGGTCCGGAAGAAGACGGCCGCGGAGGTAGACGCGACGTACGGCCGCCGTCACGAGATGCGGCGGATGCCCAGGCGTCGGCAGGGCATGTTGGAGAACGGGATCATCCTGCGTCACATGCCGGGCACCGGCGGGCGGTGGGACCTCGGGCCGTACCCGTCCTGGGCGGCGGCGTATCTGCTCAGCGGCGGACGCCAGACCTATCGGGCCATCCTCCATGCCGACGGAAACGGTGGCGGGGCGTTCTTCGTCCACGTCCGCCAGAAGGGCGCGCCCGGCTACAACGTCTTCACCATCGACCAGCCGCCACTCGACAGGGGGTTCCGCATCCCGTTGTACAACCTGCCCGACGGCTCCCGGACACCGACCCAGCCCGACCACGCCCACACGCCCTCGATCGGCTACATCAGCTACCTGCTGACCGGTGACAAGTATTACGCCGAGGAGTTGAGCTTCTGGGCGGCCTACCAGATGGGCGAGTGGCCACACAAGGGCCTCAAATGGCACGCCATGGACCGGTCGTTCGCCTGGAGCCTCCGCCAGGTGGTCGACGCGGCCTTCATTCTGCCCGCCGGTCATCCGCTGTTGGCGTACTTCACCCAGGGCGTCAACCAGTGCCTGGACGACATGACCGAAGCCCTGGTCAAGTCCCCCCGGAAGGTCCACAGCCCGTTGCACGGCGTGTTCCGGTGCTCGGGGAGGCAGAACTGGGTCAACGCCGAGCGCTGTTCAGCGTGGCAGTACGCGTGGGTGGTGTGGGCGCTCGGCAACGCCACCGACAAGGGCTTCCAGAAGGCCGGGCGCGTCCGCGACTGGGCCGCGGAGTACGTCATCGGACTCTACACCTCCGACGACGAGTTCAAGGCGCCCGATGGCAAGGTGTATCGCTACGACCCCCGTGACGCCATGCCCTATTCCACCGCAATCGCCCTGCTGGAAACGAAGGTCGTGCTCGCCAAGGACGGGAAAAAGGCCGTCGAGGCCGTCCGGAAGGTCCGCCACCTCGATAACTTCGGCGAGGTGTGGTATTACACGAAGCTGAACGTGGACAACGGCTGGTACCCCGACAAAGGGCTCCAGGGCCTCCCGGACCCCAACGGCGTCTGGCCCCTCCGGGAGAAGGGCTTCGGCCAGGGGTACATGTACTGGGCCTACGATGGAAAACGCAGGCCGCACTTCAACTACCACCTGTTGGCCATGACGGCGTTGGCAGTGGCCATCGAGGCGGACGCCAAGAACGCCCACAAGGCGTGGGACACCATGATGTCTCTTGGGGGGAAAGACGGCGAGTACGGGATTCAACTGGTCCCGCGCGTGGACGGATTCGAATAGCCCCCACCTGGAGACCGGCGGCGCGTCGGTGCGGACGGCTGCGGCGGGACGAAGCTGTGCTACTCGGCGATTCGGCCCAGGGCCTTCAGGCCGGCCCGTTCGGCGTCTCGCGCGGCCGTCAGCGCCTCGATCGCCTTCCGGCGCCTCGAGGCGTCCTTGACGCGCTCGTCCATGCCCTTCTTGTCCTGGAGGTCGAACGGGAACGCCTTCCGGACGGCACTCAAGTTCCCGGAGACGACCTTGTACTGCCCGATCGCCTCCTCAAACAGCGGCCTGTGCTTGAGGCGCTCCAGCGTCACGCGCGAGGCAACGTCGGCAGTCATGCCTTCCTCTCCTTTGCCCTCCACCGCGGGTGCAGTACACGAGACATGGAGGCAGGCGAGCAGGCCGCCCGCGGCCAGCGACAGCAGTGCCCTGGTCATATCTCGTTTCTCGGGCTGGTTCCCTGCGAGACGGCACCATTGCCGACGGGCCGCGTTGAGGAAGCGCGGTCTTCCCTTGGCAGACGGGCGCTTTGGGAGCAAGTGCGACAAAGGAGCAGGAGTAGAGAGGTCTCGGGTACCCAGGACCCTACCCAACGTTTCGTCCGTCTTCGACGTACTCAACATCGGGCGTTGCGGGAGGCCACAATCAGATCGGGGCGAAGGAATCGGGGGCGGCGGCCTCGAAGCGGGTGTAGGACGGCAGGAATCTCAGGTAGACCACGCCGATCGGGCCGTTGCGCTGCTTGGCTACGATCAGCTCGGTGGTGTCTTTGGGGACCCAGTCCGGCTCGCCGCGGTGGTAGTAGTCCTCGTTGTGCAGGAGCATGACGAGGTCGGCGTCCTGTTCGAGGGAGCCGGACTCCCGCAGGTCGCTCATTCGCGGGCGGTGTGCCGGCCGGTCCGCCGGGCCCCGGTTGAGCTGGGCCGCCATGATAACCGGGGCCTCCAGCTCCTTCGCCAGCGCCTTCATGCCGCGGGAGATCTCGGTGATCTGCTCCCACCGGCTGCTGGCCCGGCCGTGGTAGGTCATGAGCTGGATGTAGTCCACGAAGACGGCCCGGATCCCGTGGGTGACCTGGAGGCGCCGGGCCTTGGCGCGAAGCTGGAGCAGCGTCAGCATGGCCGTGTCGTCGATGAACAGCGGCGCCGGCTGGAGGTCCCCGGCCGCGGCCTGGAGGTGCGTCCAGTCCTCCGGGCTGATCGCGCCGCGGCGCATCTTCCGCAGGTCGAACCGCGCGTGGGAGCCCAGCAGGCGCTGGGAGACCTGCTCCTTGGACATCTCCAGTGAGAAAAACGCCACCGGCATGCCGTCGGTCACGGCCATGTACGCCGCCATGTTGAGCAAGATGCTCGTCTTGCCCATCGACGGCCGGGCGGCCACGATCACCATGTCGCCCTTCTGGAACCCGCTGGTCAGCTCGTCGAGCTGCTGGAAGCCGCTGGCCAGGCCGGTGATGAGCTGGCCTTCGTTGGCCTCCAGCGTCTCGAAGGTGTGCTTGAGCAGGTTCTCCATGCTGGCGGCCTCGTCGCCGATGTGATCGGAGGCGATCTCGAAGATTCTCTGCTCGGCGCCGTCGATGACCGCAGGGGCTTCGTCTCGCGTGTCAAAGGCCTCCTGAACGATCTCCGTGCCGACGACGATCAGCCTGCGGAGAAGGGCCTTGTCCCGGACGATCGTCGCGTAGTACTCGGCATTGGCCGCAGTGGGAACGCCCTCGACCAGCGCGACGAGATAGTCCACGCCGCCGACCGCATCGAGCTGCCTGCGCCGCTCGAGCTCGTCCCGCACGCAGATCAGATCAATGGGTTTCTTGGCGTCGTGCATGTCCACCAGCACCTGGAAGATCAACTGGTGGGCCGGGCGGTAGAAATGCTCCATCCGCGTGATTCGGACGATGGTGTCGATGGCCGGCGCGTGGAGGATCATCGAGCCGAGGACGCAGGCCTCGGCCTGGATGGACTGCGGAGGCACCCGCTGAGTCATGCCCGCATCGTCCGCAGGGGGCGCCTGCGGGGCGGCGGCACTTGCCGAAGACGTGTTGACCGTGGTCATCCGTGACTCTTCCGTGCGACCAGCCTCGAGGAGATGGCTCCTTTACCGCTACGTCCGTGGATTCTACCCGCCTGCCGTGAGAAGTCAACTTCTTTCGGCTTTCCTGCCTCGCGGGCTAGACGGTCTCTTCCGCCGCCTTGTCCTCGCCTGCGGCTTCGGGCGACCGGGCCTCCGGCGCGGCTTCCCCAGGCTCGGCCGCGGCGGGTCCTTCGGCCGGCACGGGCTCCTCGCCTTCGCCGTGGACGGGCACGACCCAGACCTGGATCGTCCCGGTGACGTTGTGGGCGAACCGCAGCGGGACCTCGTACTTGTCGAGCCGGCGGATGGGCTCATCGAGCGCGACGTTCTCGGACTCGATGAAGAGGCCTTCGTCGGCCAGAACCGCGACGATCTGCGCCGGGCCCACGGAGCCGTAGAGGTGCCCTTCCGGGTTGGCGCGGGCGGAGATGGTGATCTCCTTGCCGTCGACGAGGGCCGCCCGGGCCTCGACCTCCGCCCGCTGACGGGCGAGCTCTTCCAGGTAACGCTGCCTCTCCAGCTCGACCCGCCGGACGTTGGCGGGGGAAGGCCGGAAGGCCAGTCCCTGGGGCAGCAGGTAGTTTCTTGCGTATCCAGGCTTTACGTCCACCAGGTCGCCGATCTTGCCGAGACGCGCCACGTTCTTTCTGAGCAGCACCTTCATGCTTGGCTCCTCGCGCTAGCTGACATAGGGTATCAGCGCCAGCAGCCGGGCGCGCTTGACGGCCCGCATGCAGCTTCGCTGGTGGCGGGCGCAGTTGCCGCTTCGCTTTCGGGAGAAGATCTTTCCCTGCTGCGTCGTGAGCTTGACGAGCGTGGGAACATCCTTGTAGTCCACCTCGTCGACCTTCAGGCGGCAGAATCTGCACTTGGCCTGCTCGCGAAAACGAGACCTGCGTTTCCGCCTGGAACTGGCGGGCCTGCCTTTACCTCTGCCTTTGCCTCTGCCTCTTGGCGTTGGGCCTCTCTTCCTTGCCATAACGTCGTTTTCCTCTCGCTGAGAGCGGTCTCCGCGCCGGCGGATCGGACGACATCGATCCGCCCCGGCGCCGGGTCAGAACGGGATATCCTCTCCCTCGCCGGGGCCCTCGTCGTAGCTGCTCGGCGGTGGGCTGTTCGCCTCGGGAGCCGCGGGAGCCGGCGGCGCCGGCTCCGGCTCCTGCGGGGCCTCGGGCGGCGTGGGCTGCGGCGATTGGGCCTCGGCCGGATATGGCGCAGGGGCGCCACGTCCTGGGGGACGGCCGCCGATGAACTCGAAACGGTCCACGAGCACGCGGTGTTTGCTCCGCCGCGTACCGTCCTGGCCTTCCCACGTGTCGAACTGGAGTCGGCCTTCGATCAGGATGCCTCGGCCTTTGGACAGATACTGATTGATCACCTCCGCTTGCCGACGGTAGGCCCGGCAGTCGATGAAGCAGGTGTCTTCCCTCTGCTGGCCGTCCTGACCCCGCCAGCGGCGGTTGATCGCCAAGCCAAACTCCACGACGGGGGTCTGGCTGGGCAGATAGCTCAACTGCGGGTCTCGCGTGAGGTTTCCGGCGAGGATTACTCTGTTGAAGTTCGCCATGTCAGGTGCTCCGTATAGAGGTCTCGGCGGTTCGCCGCCCCGTCGCATTCGGGCTCGGTCGTCAGGACGATCCGGGCTTCTCCTGGCTCTCGTCGGCCTGCGCGGTCTCTTCCGGCGGCGCCGGCTCGGCCGTCTCGCTCTCGGCGCCCGGGCTGGTCTCCCCGGCGTCTTGAGCTTCTGCGACGGGCTCGGCCTGCTCGACCGGCCCGGCCTTCGTGGCGGGCTCATCCGGCGTTTTCTCCTCGGCGGCTTCCTTGGCCGCCTGCTCGGGCGGCGCTTCGGCGGGTGGGGCTTCCTTGTCGGGCTTGGCCTCGCCTTCCTGGCCTGTCTCGGGCGGCAGGGCGGCTTTCTCCTCGGCCTTTCGGGCCGCGGCGCGCTTCGCGCTGGCCGTCGCGGGCGTCTCGGCTTTGATTTGTTTTTCGGTCAGGTTGTCCCGGCGCAGGACGAGCAGGCGGAGGATCCTCTCGTCCAACTGGCAGTCCCGCTCGAGCTCGGCGATCCGATCCGGCTGGGCCTTGAAGTAGGTCAGTATGTACAGGCCCCGCCTTCGCCCGCGGACCTCATAGGCCAGCCGCCGCTCTTCCCACGGCTTGATGGCGAGGACCTCCGCCTCGCAGCGGTCGAGCACCGTGCGTGCCGGCTCGCTGGCGGCGTGAAAGTCCGGGTTGCCGGCGTCGACCAGAAACATGCCTTCGTACGTCTTCCTGCCGTCGCTCATGTTGCCTTCCGTTTCCTGTGGTGCTAGTCGCTGTCGGGCTTCCTGTTGTACTTCTCCATCACGAACGCCAGCCCGCAGAATACCCAGTCCTCCACGGCATCCGCCGCGGTCTGGACCACTATCTCGATCATCTCCTCTTCGTCCTCGTCGAACTTCGTCAGGACGAAGTCCACTCCGTCCATGGTTGGCGGCGGCCGGCCGATCCCGATCCGCAGCCGCGGCACCTCCTCGCCGCCCAGCCTCACCAGCACGTCGGCCAGGCCCTTCTGTCCGCCCGCCGATCCGCCCGGGCGGGCCCGAAGACGCCCCGGCGGGAGATTCATGTCGTCCAGGACGACGAGAATCTCCTCGAGCCGGGCCTTGTAGAACTCCGCCATTTCTCGCACGGCCAGGCCGGAGCGATTCATGTACGTATGCGGCTCCAGCAGGAGCACTCGCCTCTCGCCGTCGCCCGGGCGGGCCGGCCTGGCGTCGCAGACCTCCCCGCCGAACGCCTTTCGCGGCGCCTCGGCGCCCCAGCGGCACCGCAGGACGTCCAGCACGCGGAAGCCCACGTTGTGGCGCGTCCGGGCGTACTTGCGCCCCGGGTTGCCCAGGCCCACCACGAAACGTCTTCTGTCGTCCTGTTCCTCGCGCACGCCACCGGTCTCGGCGGCCCATGCCGCCCGTCAGCCTTCCGAGCGCGCCTGGCCCGCCTCTTCGTCTTCCTTCTTCTCGCCGATGACCTCCGGTTCGGCCACTTCCGCCTCGGCCTCGACCTCGATCTCCTCGGCGATGACGGCGCACGTGCAGAGGACGCTGTCGGGATCGTCGAGGAGCTTGAGTCCCTCCGCCAGGTCGATGTCCTTCAACTGCATCGAGTCGCCGACGTTCAGGTGGGTGATCATCACGCGGATCTCTTCGGGGATGGCGGCCACCGGGCACTCCAGGCCGACGTCGGTGATCGCCTGCTGGAGGACGCCGCCGTCGGCTTCGCCGGCCGGCGTGCCTCGCAGGACGACGCGCACCGTCACCTCCACCCGATCGTCCAGGGAAACGCGGAAGAGGTCCACGTGGAGCACCACCTGCCCGAACGTGTCCCACTGGACGTCCTTGACCAGGACGTTGTGCTTCCTGCCGTCCACGTCCACTTCGAGCAGGCGCTCGCCGTGCTGAAGGGCCAGCTCGATGTCGTGCTCGCTCAGCGTCACCGGCAGGGGCTCTTCGTTGTGTCCGTAGATGATCCCCGGGATGAGGCCCTCGTCGCGCAGTCGGCGGACCGCTCGGCTTCCCAACGCATTCCGGGTGGATGCCTTCATCAATGCCATACGGGTTCTCCTCGGCCGCCGGCGGCGGGGCCTAGCGGCCGACGTCTTTCGGGAAGAGACTGCTTACCGACTCGTCGTTGTGTATCCTGTGAATCGCTTCGCCGATCAGCTCGGCGATGCTGAGGACGACGAGCTTGCCGACGGCTTCGATCGTCTCGGGCGCCACGGGGATGGTGTCGGTCACGACGACCTCGTCGATCGGCGCCTCGCCGAGCCGCTCGGCGGCGGGACCGGCAAGCACCGCGTGCGTCGCGCCCACGTACACGTTCCCGGCGCCGTTTTCCTTGCACAGCGCCGCCGCGCTGGCGATCGTGCCCGCCGTGGTGATCATGTCGTCCATCATCAGCACCGTCTTGCCGTTCACGTCGCCGATGATGCGCCCCACCTGGACGTCCGAGCCGCTGATGCGCTGCTTGTTGATCACCGCCAGCTCCCCGCCCAGTTGCTGCGCGTACACCCGCGCACGCTTCATGTTGCCCACGTCCGGGCTGACCAGGACCAGGTCCCGGAGGTTCCGGCCGGCGTAGTACCGGCTCAGGACCGGCTCGGCATAGAGGTTGTCCACGGGAATGTCGAAGAAGCCCTGGATCTGGGCGGCGTGCAGGTCGATCGTCAGCACGCGGTCGCACCCGGCCGTGGCGATCAGGTTCGCCGCCAGCTTCGCCGTGATCGGAACGCGCCCTTCGTCCTTGCGGTCCTGGCGGGCGTAGCCGAAGTACGGCATGACCGCCGTGATCCGTTCGGCCGACGCGCGCCGGGCGCAGTCTATGAAGATCAGCAGCTCCATCAGCGCCTCGTTGACCGGGCGGCACGTGGGCTGAATGATGAACACGTCCCGCCCGCGAACGTCCTCGTCCAGCCGGACGAAAAGCTCGCCGTCCGGAAACGGCATGATGGTGGACTTGCCCAACGGCGTGCCGAGATACTCGCTGATGTCGTTGGCCAGGGGCATGTTGGCCCGGCCGCTGAATACCTTCAAGTTAGGCATCGGCTCGGTCTCCCTTGATACGGGCGGCCATGGTCTCGGCAACCTGCGCGAGCTCGTCGACGGTGTTGATGCTGATGACGTCCTCGGGCGGCACGGCGGCCACGGCCGAGAGCTTCGCGCCCCGCTCGCGAAGCAGCCCAACCGTGTCGGTGAGGTAATACTCGCCCTTGGCGTTGTCGTTGCCCAGTTCGCCGATCACGTCCCGCAGGGCGGCTGCGTCGAAGCAGTACAGCGAGACGTTGACCTCGCGGATCCGCCGGCGGGTCTCGTCGGCGTCGAGGTACTCGACGATCCCGGCCAGCTCGCCCGACTCGTCGCGGAGGATCCGCCCGTACCGCCGGGGGTCCGGCAGGATGCTCGTCGCCAGCGTAACGGCCGCACGATGCTCGCGGTGCGCGGCGAACAATTGCCGCAGCGTCTCCGGGCGGATCAGCGGCCCGTCACCCGCCAGAACCAGCACCGCTCCGGAGAGCTCGGCCAGATGCTCCCCGCAGACCATCACGGCGTGGCCGGTGCCGAGCTGGGGGCTCTGGAGCACCCACCGGACGTCGGACGCATCGTCGGCGAAGGTCTGCTGGACGAGTTCGGCCTTGTGTCCCACGACGGCCACGAGGCGGTCGCACCCGGCGGCGCGGGCCGCGTCGAGAACGTACGCCAGCATCGGCCGCCCGCAGACCTCGTGCAGGACCTTCGGCAGGTCCGACTTCATCCGCGTGCCCTTGCCCGCGGCCAGGATGATCGCCGTCGTCGACATCTCTCAGTAACTCAAAGTGACCGATTCGCCAGCTTCCCGGGAGGTGCTCGTTGACTCGTGAATTCGTTAACTCGTTGATTCGTCAAGAACTCCGCCCTGGCCACTCGGCGGATTCGTTGCACGACCCATGGCAGCCGGCACAGCTTCTCAGTTGCCGAGCCAGCAAAGCAAAGCCCAACATCTCTTCGGGCAATATCTTTCCAGTTAACGAGTTAACGAATTAACGGATCAACGGGCAACCCGTAAGCCAATCAGGATCGGTCAGTTTGAGTCAGTAAGCCACGTGCCTCTTACCGTCTCGCCGCTCGCCGGCGGAGAGCTTCAAGGACGCTACCCGGCCAGGACTTGAACCTGGAATACAAGGACCAAAACCTTGTGTGTTACCAATTACACCACCGGGTAGGGTGGATGTCACGGTCGGCCGAGCCATAGGCGTCTTGGAGCGCCGGCCTGTCCATCGGTGCCGCAGCAGGGGGTTCGCCCGGGAGCCTGGACCCACGGCCGCGACCTCGCGGGCCCACTCCCGACCGCCGGCCGGGGCACTCCATACGGACGAAAAGACGCCGTTAACAGGAGGGCATCATATGGGAGCGCCTGCGAGTTGTCAACCGGCAAAAACACAGTTTTGGGGAGGCGAACGGCCCGCCGCGGCCGTAGCATGGGGACGCAGCAACCTGGTGTCGCAGGACGCACCGATGGAGATGGAACGGTTTGCCGTTGTCTTCGTGGGGCCGGTTGCCGCCCTGGGCCGCTTGCTGCCGGTCGAGCGCGCACACGGGCGGATCCACGTGGCCGACGCGGTCAACCGCCGCGTCGTCGCCGTGCGCTTCGATCACGCCGTCACCGCCGTCTGAGACGTGAAGTAACCGTAGAACGCCTCGCCAAGGCCGCCCGGCAGGAACGTGCAGGACATGAAGATCGCGAAACTCGAAACGTTCTTCGTCAAGCCGCGGTGGGTGTTCCTGAAGATGCACACCGACTCGGGCCTCATCGGCTGGGGTGAGCCCACGCTGGAAGGCTGGAGCCACGCCGTCGCCGCGGCCGTGCAGGAGATGGGCCGGTACCTCGTCGGCAGGGACCCCCGGCGGATCGAGAACCACTGGCAGAGCCTGCACCGCGGGGCGTTCTATCGCGGCGGGGCCGTGCTGACCAGCGCGCTGAGCGGCATCGAGCAGGCCATGTGGGATATCACCGGCAAGGCGCTCGGCGCGGCGGTGCACGAGTTGCTCGGCGGGCGCGTGCGGGATCGTATCGGCATGTACGCCCACGTGGGCGGCGAGTCGCGCGACGATTGCGCCGCCGCTGCGGCCGCCGCCGTGGAGCGGGGCTTCACCGCCGTCAAGACCTGCCCGTTCGGCGCCGCGCGGTTCGTCGAGAGCGCCGAGTTCGTCGAACGCCTCGTCGAGCGCGTCGCGGCCATTCGCAAGGCCGTCGGCAAGAAGGTGGACGTCGCGCTGGACTTCCACGGGCGGACGAGGGCGGCCCTGGCCGTGCGACTGTGCAAGGCGCTGGAGCCGTTCGACCCCCTGTTCGTCGAGGAGCCCTGCCCGCCCGGCGACGCGGACGCCCTGGCGGCGATCGCGCGGTGCACGAGCATTCCCATCGCCCTCGGCGAGCGACTCTTCACCCGGTGGGGCTTCCGCGACGTGCTCGAGAAGCGGGCGGCTGCGATCCTTCAGCCGGATGTCTCCCACGCCGGCGGGATCCTCGAGGTCCGCAAGATCGCCGCCATGGCCGAGGCCTACGACGCCGCCATCGCCCCGCACTGCCCGCTGGGGCCGATCTCGCTGGCCGCGTGCCTCCAGCTCGACGCCTGCACGCCCAACTTCCTCTGCCAGGAGCAGGTTTCCCTGGGCGAGGGCTACCTGAAGCGCCCGTTCGCGCTCGCCGACGGCTGCATCGAAGTCCCGGCCGGGCCCGGCCTGGGCGTCGAGATCGATGAGGACGCCCTGGCCGCGAAGCTCTACGACGGCCATTGGGCCAACCCCCTCCTGCGGCACGAGGACGGGTCCCCGGCGGACTGGTAGGGCCGAGAAGACGTTTTGAGGCTTGCGGCATCATGGAGCCCGATCCGGACATCCTGGCCGTGCTGACGCCGGAGGACCTCCTGGCCGCCTACGCCCGGGGCATCTTCCCGATGGTGCAGGACGGCGAGCTGCTGTGGTTCAGCCCGCGTGTGCGCGGCCTGCTGCCGCTCGATGAGCGCTTCCACGTTCCCCGCCGCCTGGCGCGGACGATCCGCAACGGGCGGTTCGCCTGCACGATCGACCTCCGGTTCGACGACGTGACGGCCCTCTGTGCAGACCGGCCGGGCGGCGAGGAGACGTGGATCTCGCCGGAGATGCGCATCGCGTACGGCCGACTGCACGAGCTGGGCTGCGCCCACAGCGTCGAGGCCTGGCCGCGGGACTCCGTCGGAGAGGGCTCACCCGTCGGTGGGCTCTACGGCGTGGTGATCGGCGGGGCGTTCTTCGGCGAGAGCATGTTCCACACCGTCAGCGACGCGGGCAAGGTGGCCCTGGTCCACTGCGTCGAGCACCTCCGCACCCGCGGCTTCGTCCTCTTCGACATCCAGTGGACCACCGACAACCTCATGCAGTACGGCGCCCACGAGCTGCCGCGCAAGGAGTACCTCCGCCACCTCCGCCACGCCATCCGCACGGAATGCACGTTCTGACGGGTGCCGGCCGCCGCGCCGCCCGGCACCGGCGGCCTACTTCGTGAGGATGAGGTCGCCGACGGCGTCCACCCGCTTGGACTGCACGTCCCCGAACCATCCGAGGAAACCGAACCGGCCCTTGCCGTCGTCCTCGTTCAGCACAACACACAGGCCGAGGTTCGCCCCCGGGTGCGGGCGGAAAGGCGCCAGCCGCGCCCACGGGATGGCCAGTTCGTAGGTGATGCCCCCCTTCTTGCCCGTCGGCCTGGCGCGGAGGATGATGTCCTTCGCCTCGCCGGTGGGCCGACCGGCCGGGGCAAGGTGGCACCAGGCCTGCGGGCCCTTGTGCCCCACACCGGCGGAGTAGTCGTACTTGCCGAGTTTCTCCTCAGACGCCCGGCAGGGATCCACCAGGAGCTGAAGGCCGTCCTGCGCCCAGAGCATGCCGTCCTGCTTGGTCTGCACAAGGGCGTCGTCGGTCACCTCCATGGCGACGTACAGGTAGCGGTCGTCCCAGAGGAACCGCAGCCTGCCGGAGAGGTCCTGCGGTCCCGTCCAGGGCTCCTCGGGCCGCAGGTGCTGCATCTGCCTGGCCTCGCGCAGGTGACAGGCGCGGCTGCGGCCCCAGTCCTTCTCGTCGAGCCGGCCGTCGAGCGTGATCTCCCCGCCGGCGCGCGGCACGGCGGCGAAGCCGCTCATCAGCCTCTCGAGCGACATCAGGCGGCCCTGGGGGTCGACGACCGTCGCCCGAACCGTGTAGACCGTCTGTGCATCGACGTCGGCCAACGGCACGGCCACGACGGCTTGGTCCCCCGCCGGGACGCTGCACGTGCCCTCTGCGGCGGCTGCGAAGTGGGCTTTGGGCGACGAGGCCCGGGCCAGGTCGAACTTGCCCTCTTTCATCTCGACGGCCTTCGGCAGCGTCAGCCGCCAGGTCACCTCTCGCGGCCCGGGCGCGTTGTTTCGCAGGACCAGCCGCACACCTGCCCGGCCGTCGGGGTCGGCGGCAGGCAGCAGCGTCGCGCCGAGCACGCCGCGGACGAGCGGACGGAAACTCAGTTCGCCGACGGTGCGCTTCCCGCGCGTCAGCAGGACGCGGAGGGCCGCCTCGCGAGCGGCCGTCTCTGGCGGCGCCGTCACGCGGAAGCGGACTTCATTGTCTGCGCCGTGCGAGGCGACGGGGCCCGCAGGGGCGACGGCCCATCCCGGCGGCACCTGGAGCGATGCCCTGACCGCCCGCGAGCCCGCCAGGCGAACGGCGACCTCCCCCGAGCCGCCCTTGACCATCGCCCCCGGCACGGCCGAGAGAGAGGCCGCGGGCGGGCCGAGCTTCTTGGGCAGCCCGCCGGCCGGGGCGTCGTAGAGCAGCAGGAGCGGCTCGGCGCCGATCCGCAGCGTCAGCCCGCTCCCGCCGGCGTGCAGCCGCCCGAGGCCGCCGTCGATCCGCACCAGCCTGGCCGCCGCCACTGACGCCAGAGGCACGAGCACGTCGCGGGCCGGGCCGTCGTTCCACAGCACCTGGAGGCAGTGCCCCTCACCGTCGCGGAAAAGCACCGCGCGGATCGAGCCGTACTGCCGCTCGGCCACGAACTTCTTCACGCAGATGCCGTTGACCATGTTGTAGTACGCCACGGCGTCGAGCTTCGGGCTGTAGCAGTTGTAGCGGCAGAAGAAGACGTTGTGGGCCTGAGCGGCGCTGCTGGCGGCCGTGCCCTTCGGGTCCGGGTACAGCAGGCCGAACCACGAGGCGCTCTGTCCGCCGCAGGCGAAGAACGTCGCGAACTTCCGCACCAGGTCCGCGGCGACCGCCAGGCGCGTCATGCCCTGGCTGTTGAGGCCCAGCTCGGTGGACCAGATCGGCCGCCGATGGCCGTACTTCTCGAAGAGCGCCTCGTACCGCCCAAACGTCCGCCGGATGCCATCGACGTCGTCGTAGGTGTGGAAGTCGTACATGTCGCAGTACTTCCCGAACCCGGCGCGGAAGTAGTCCTCGTTGGGACCGACGGACGTGCCAAGCACGGGCACGTTGGCGTCGGCGCGCTTCGCGCCCTCGTACATGGCCCGATAGGCGGCCACGTCCTCCAGCACCTTCTTGCCCTTACCATGCGGCTCGTTGCCGAGGCAGACGATCAGCCGCCCCTCGGCGTTGTACTCGCGGACGAGCCGGGCGGCCCCGTCGGTGAGGGCCTTCGCGTCGTACTGCTCGTAGCCCTTGCGGTGGTACTCGATGAGGTTGCCGGGCGTGCCCATCACCGCGCCCATGTCCAACTTTCGGATGTAGTCGAAACGCGGCGCGTGCGTCGCGTACGGCGGCGTGGGCTTCCACCCGCTCCAGATGCCGCACACGCGCAGACCGAGGCGGTCGGCCAGGACAAAGTACGCGGGAATGCGGTTATCCCAGTTCCGGCAGGTGAAGGGCACGTCGCGCCACGGGTGCTTCTTCGCCTCGGCCGGCGGGAGGTACGCCAGCGAGGTATAGTCCTGGAACGCCTCGCCGCCCGGCCGCGGTACCTCGACGTGCACCTCGTAGTACCGGCCCGTCTCGATCGGCGCGCCGGCCAGGAGCAGCGCAGCGGTGTAGGTCGGCTCGCCGTCCCTGGTGCGGCCGGTGCGGGTAAGCTCGGCCGTGCGGAAGGGCATCTGCTCGGCGCCCCAGTAGTCGCGGACGACGAACCGCGCCGTGCGGCGGTCCGGCCCGAGCGGGCGCATCGCCACGATCGTCAGCTTTATCTGCGGCTTGTCGCCCGGCAGCAGCAGGTTGCCCGTCCGCTCCGTGGCGAACAGGGCGCGGTCGATCTGCTTCCTGCGGCTGGCAGCGACCGCGACGTACGCGGCCGACAGATCGTCCGCCCAGAATCGGCCGTGCGCCTTGTTGAGCCGAATGCGCAGGCGGGCGGTGGCCGCCGCGGCTGGCAGGCTCACCTGCTTGGCCACCGGCCGCCAGTTCGCCTTGCGGAACAGCTCGGCCAGGACGAAACGCTCCAGCGTCCGCCCGGCGGCGTCAGAGCATTCCAGCGCCACGACGGCGTTGTACGAGTTGTCGGGGCTGGCGAGATCGGCCCGGAACGCCCCGCGCAGCTCCCAGGAGCCCCCGCGGACCTTGAAGGTCGGCCCGGTCACCGCGGCCGGCTTCGTCACGTTCTCCTCGCTGCGGCGGAGGCACAGCGCCCGCTTGCCGGCGAACGCCTCGCGCTCGACGACCGTCGCGTCGCCGTCGGCGGACCAGCCTTTCGGCAAGCCCGCGGCCGACTCGAAGCCCTCCCGGAACGCCGGCGGATGAACCTGCCCCGGCACGACGGCCTCGACCTGAACGTCTGCCAGCAACAGCACCGGCTTCTTGCTTTCGGGTGCGGCGTTGGCCGGCAGGAGAACGGTCAGCAGCCGCGGCGGGCCATGCCACTTGCCGTCGTTCGCCCCGCCCCACGACTCGCTGCCGGCGACCTGGGAGACGTCCAGCGCGACCTCGTGCCACTTGCCGTCCGGCTCGACCGCGATGCCTCCGCGCTTCTGGTGCGTCTGGCCGGTCGCGTCGACGAGGCGGAAGCCGATGCGGCGGGCGATGTCCGTGCGGATGCGGAAGCGGACGCGGCGGATGTCGTCGGCGTCGAGCCATCGCAGCGATCGCTGGGCCTCGACGTAGCCCCCGCCGCCGGTGAAGTCCCCCGTCAGCCGCACGCAGACCTCACCCGGCAGGTTCGCGTCGGTCGCGGCCTCGATCCTGCCCTTCGCCCCCGGGAACTCCTGCCCGAGGCTCAGGTTCCATTCCAGCTCCTCGTCGGCGGCCTCATCGAGCGGCGTCCATCTGCCGACCGTGGTGCCGCCGCCCGCCGGTCCCTCGGGCGCGACCACGGCCTGGATGTCCCCAAGCAGCAGTGTCCGCCGCTCCCGGCCGCCGGCGCGCGTCAGCAGGAAGTACAGCCCCCTGGCCGGGCCGTGCCATTTGCCGTCGTTCGGCCCGCCCCAATGCTCGTACTTCGCCACGCCCGGGACCGCGTCGGGCTTGCCCATGCGCTCGAAGAATCGCCGCAGCGGGAAGGCGACCGTCCGCCAATCGTCCGACCGGCCGATGCGGTAGACGATCTGGTGGCACTGCCCGGCGGCGTCGACGACGCGGAACTTCAGCACCTCGCCGTCGGCGTCCTTCAGGCGGAGGGAGAGGGAGCGGATCGGCACGTCCGGGAGGCGCCGGCCGGCCTGGACGTACGCGCCGCCCTTGCGGAAGTCGCCGGTCAGCCGGAGCACCTTCCGGCCGTCAACGGCCTCGACCGTCAGCCCGCCGGTCGCGCCGGGGAACTCCCGGCCGTTGTCGAAGGACCAGCCGAGCGTCTTGGCATCCGGTTCCCAAAGCGCCACGACCTCCGCCGCGGCGCCGCAGGCGGCAAGGCCCAGGAAGGCGGACAACGAGAACAATCCGGGAACACTTCTGCGTTGCATGAATGACTCCCTTGAGCCGAACAGGACTTCTCACAGAACCTCCGGTCCACAACCACCGCGGGCCTCCCCAATCATCCTAATCATCCTATTCCCACGCAACCGGATGTCATTTGGATGGGGCTGCCTGCATCAACTGATGCCAGAACGCCACGCACTCTCGCCCCATGTTGTCTCGCCAGTTCCTCGGCCCCGCGTCGCAGAAGCGAAACAGCGCCTGGGTCATGGGCATCTCGAAGCCCTGATCGCGGGCCTCGCGGAGGAAGTACGGCAGCTCGGGGAACTTGACGTAGACGTGCTCGGCCGAGCCGTCCCTGGCTTTCATCGCGTAGTCGGCCAGCCGCTTGCGCCAGCCCTCCTCCCCGCCGACGCTGGTGGCGATGGCGTCCAGGTCGGCCCCGGCGCGGACGCCGAAGGCGATCGCCTCCAGGTACGCCGCGGCCACCAGGCCCATGGCGAGCTGGTTGACGCCCTTGACAGCCTGCCCGCAGCCGCTCGGGCCGCAGCGGGCAATGTGCCGCGGCTCGCCGAGCACTTCCAGGACGGGCCGGACCTTCTCGACGACGGCCTCGTCTCCGCCAACGAAGATGTGCAGCGTTCCGGCGGCCGCACCGCCCGGGCCGCCGCTGACGGGCGCGTCCACGAGCGCCGCGCCCCTGGCGGCGAGGGCCGCGGAGAGGCGCCGCGTCTCCGGCGCCTCGGTCGTGCCCATGTCCATGAAGACCTGCCCCGCCCGCGCGGCGGGAAGGAGCTCGTTCTCGGCGACTTCCACGAACACGGCCGACGAGCGAAGGCTGGTCAGGACGATCTCGCTGCGCTGGGCCACCTCGCCCGAGCCTCCGGCGGCGACGGCCCCGGCGGCGAGACAGTCGCTGAGCCGCTCGGGCTTCAGGTCGTACACCGTCAGCGGGTACCCGGCCCGGACGAGCCTCATCGCCATCCCGCCGCCCATCGCGCCGAGCCCGATGAAGCCCAACGCGGGACCCTCTTGGGTCATCCCCTGCATCCTGTGAATCCCTGCAAAAAGCCTCAGAAGTCGTCACACGCCCGGTACGCCGCGATGACGGCCTTCTCGCCTTCCTCGCCGCGCATGCTGTTGCCGTGCTCCATGCCCAGGACGCCGTCGTACTTCTTCACGTCGTGCAGCCACTTGAAGATGTTCCTGTAGTTGATCTCGCCAGTGGTGGGCTCCTTGCGGCCGGGGTTGTCGCCGATCTGAATGTAGCCGATCTCCGACCACGCCTTCTCCATGTTCGGGATCAGGTTGCCCTCCTGGACCTGCTGGTGGTAGAGGTCGTCGAGGATCTTGCAGCTCGGGCTGCCCACCGCCTTGCAGATCTGGTAGGCCTGGGGGATCTTCCGGAGGAACAGGCCCGGGTGGTTGGCCCACCAGTTCAGCGGCTCGAGCACCATGACGAGCCCGGCCGCCTCCATCACGCCTGCGGCAACCTTCAGGTTCTCGATGACGTTGGCGGTCTGGTAGTCCCACTCCATCCTCTGGCTGCACCCACCCGGCACGACCGTGGTCCACTTGGCGTTGACGCGCTTGGCGACCTCGATCGACGCCTTGGCCCTCTTGACGATGTCGTCCTTGAGCTTGGCCGGCGGCTCGATTAGCGACCCGAGCCCGGTGACGAACACGCCCATCGTCATTCCGAGCTGTTTCATCTTCTTGGCGATCTTCTCCTGGAGGTCGGCGGGCTTGCGGCTCATGCCGTTGTCCTCCCAGGCCGTGAAGCCCTGGTCGGCGGCGAACTGGAGCTGGTCCAGCGGGTCCTTCCCCGCCGAGTTGCGGAACATGTTGAAGTGCGGGCCGTACTTCATCTTGAACTTGGCCTTGTTGCTCCTGGCCATCGCCTTCGCCTCCGAGAGCCCCATCGATACCGTCGCCGCCCCTGCGGCCAATCCCGCTGCCATGAAATCTCTTCGATCCATTGTCGCACCTCTTCCTTTCCAAGTGGGTTCCTGACGGGAGTTCCTACAGGACCGTTATACACCCCCCCGCCGGCGGATCAACCCCCGATGCCGTATCGCCCGTGGTATCCGGTGTACTACCGGGACGCCTCCCTCGCCGCCAGCAGTTGCAGGGAGCACTTGCACTCGCTTCGCAGCGCTCGGGCGGACGGCTTGCTGGCCTTGATGAGGATCTTCTGCTCGGCCGCGGCTGAGCAGAGCACGCCGTTCTCGACGTCCCAGAGCACCTGGCCCGCGGCCTTGTACGTGCCCGTCGCGACGTGGACGAGGTCGCCGTTCTTCAGCATGACGTTGGAGTCCTTCAGGTCCAGCTCGGCGTCGAGCGTCATGGCCAGGACCTTCCGCCGCCGGTAGGTCTGCCACCCGACGCACTTCCAGGCGCCCTTCAGCTCCAGCGGCTTGCCCTTCGAGCCGGGCACGGGCAGCTCGAATGCCTTCTCCCAGCCGTCGCCGGGTGCGACCTCCTGAACCGGGGCGATCGTCAGGAGCGTCCAGAACCGCTTGTCCACGTGCGGCAGCATGTAGATCGCGACGGGCACCAGGCCCGTGCCGAACCTAAAGCCGCCCAGCGGCCCGAAGGTCATCGTCATGGGCCTGGTCAGCGGCCCCTTGCCCTCGACGGAGACCTGCCAGCGGTCCTTGACCTTGACCTGCGTCCTCTCGCGCGTGGTATCGATCCCGAACGCCCCGTCGGGGCCCTCGCCGACGCTGCGAAGGTGCTCGCCGACGAGGTTGAACGTGCAGCAGCCCTTGTGCAGGCCCTCCTCGCGGAGCACCTTGGTGGCCAGGACGAACGTGAAGTCCGTCTTCATCCTGCCCCACCTGATGCCCTGGATCGTCGGCGCCCAGGCCGTGGCGCCGGAGAGCCCGAGCTGATACCGCAACCGCCGCCCCTGCTCGTAGGTCGGGCGGATCTTCACCTTCTCAGCCTTCTGCCCCAGGGCGCCCGTCGCAACGAGCCCCGGAAGCAGCACGATCATCCATCCGCGCCTTAACATGCCTACTCCCCAAAGCAGCGTCGGACCTTCGGTCCTCGGCCGCAACCAGAGTATCCCGAGCAGGCTGTCGCCGTCAAGAACGCGCCGGCACATAACCAACGCCCAGTCTTTGCGAGGCTTGGCTGCTTCCTCCCTCTTTGTTTGCCAAGGGAGGGAAGCAGCTATCGGCCACAAGAGCTCCGCGACGGCCCCCGCAGGCCGGCAACCGGGACATCGCCAAACATGTCTTGCCTGGCCTCAGTGCCGATCGGTCTGAGAGGCGCCGGCAGAGTGCCCGCATCACGCGGCGGATCCAACTGCTTGGCGCCCACGGCCTGGCCGCGAAGATCCCTCGTTCCCAAAGATACCGAGCTACCAGAAGAGGCCTGGCGTTGATGAGCGCAGCGATTCAGCTTGGAGAAGAGACCCTGCCCGAGCTCATTCACAAGCACGCGTCTTGACCACGAGAGAGATTTGCGCGAGAAACGTCGCTCTTACAGACAAAGAGCCTATTGCGATCAGAACTTCCTGCTGCGTTCCAGGACGTCCTTGAGGTTGCTGCACACGCGGGTCACCTGGCGGTCCTTGAGCTCGAGGATGTCGCGCAGGGCCTCGCCGATGGCCGGGATGTACTGCTCGATGTAGCTGCGCTTCTGGAGCTCCTGTTTGCGGCGGACGGTCTTGCGAATGTGCGTGGCCAGCTTTCGCCCGCACTCCTGAAGCGCCAGGCGGATCTCCTTGAGGATCTCGGGGTAGGGGGCGATGGCCTCCTTGGATTCGCTGGTGAACGGCACCCAGACGGAGGCCATGTGGACCACGGCGGTCAGCGGGCCGGTCGGCAGGGCGCCGCGGGCCTGGGTGAGCCCGTAGCTTCGCCAGTTCAGCCCCACCACCGACTTGTACGTCGCGCAGGATGACTGCTGATAGAGCAGCGGCACGCGGTTGGCGAAGCGGATGATCTTCGCCAACTGCTTGTCCTCCCCGCGGGCCGCGGCGTTCCCGGCCGCGGCCTTGCCGGCGGGTCGCTCGCCGCCGGCGGACTCCTCGCCCCCCGCGTCCTTCTCCGGCCGGCCGTACGCCAGCGCCGCCTCGATGATGAACGGGTTGCCGCGATACACCGCCGGGCTTCGCGACGCGGCCACGTAGAAGTTGGCGTCCACCACGTGCTTGAGACCCGCGACGAGCTTCTCCCGGCCGATGGGCACGACGCAGTCGGTGGCCGGGGCCATGATCCGCGTCTCCTGGATGGCCTGGTAGATTCGCGTGGCCGCTTCGTTGTTGAGGCGGCTTGGCCTGGCGGCCGGGCGGCACTCGGCGCGCTCGAGGACCTCCTTCGCCACGCGGGTCGAGACGCGAGAGAACTCGCTGGTGAGGAACTTCTGCGTCGTTCTGGCCTTGCAGTCCGAGAGCATCTTGAGCAGCACGCCGAGCTCGATGCCGTAAGGGTGCGGGCGAATGGCCTTCGGGGTCGCAGGGAGGTCCTTGACGGACGCCTTGTACTCCTCGACGCGCCCGTCGGGGGCGTTGTAGACGAGCGTCACGTGCGGGTTGGCGATGGCCGTCTGCTCGAGGTAGTCGTCCACGCTCT
>CAYRVX010000065.1:0-36043 GCA_964427875.1 uncultured Planctomycetaceae bacterium | reverse complement strand
CGGCAATGTACAGTTCGCTGGACGGCCGACACCATCGGCACAGCACCAGCACCGCCGCCATCAACGGCCAGGGAACTTCCTCTCGACCGGGCGGCATGATGTCCTCCAAGAAGTCGATCAGTTTCAGCCGCCGCAGAAGCTCCAAGGCCAACCATGGGCCGCCGAAGTCCAGACAACGTTCCACCCGGACACGCTTCACGTCGACCTCGACCCATTCGGCCTCTGCTTCGGCGAACAGCGACGGTTGGGCATGGCCTCCCGCCGCACGCGTCACGCCACGCCGCCTCGGTTCGGCAGCCTGCCCGAGGTAGGCTACCACGCGGTGGCGCGGCCCACGGGCCGTGCGATACGATTCGACGAGGGCCCAATACGCGTGCCGCTTGCCGTTCTTGGTGCGGTAACACGGCTTGAGGAACATGCCCTCATTGTCGGCTCACTAGCCGCCCCCGCAACCCACCGGGTCTTGACTACACGCCGTCTGGGCGATCCGCGCCCCTTTCAGCCTGGCAAATCCCCTGTAAGCCCTGCAAAACCGTCGAGCGACCGGCGAAGATTTTTCTCAGAATCCCACTGCTGGCGAACTTGGGTTAGCCCGCCGCGACCGTCCCGCCCCCGGCCGCCGCGCGACCTGCCCGGGGAGCTCTGCGGGGAAGGTTGTCGTTGCATTGCCTCGGGCAGGTGATAGGATACCGCCATGGCCGGGAAACCATCGGATCCGATCACGTACCGGGACGCCGGGGTGGACATCGAGGCGGGCGAGGAGATGGTTGACCTGATCCGCCCTCTCGTCCGCCGGACCTTCACCCCGCGGGTGATGGACCACTACGGCGGCTTCGCCGGGCTCTTCCGCCTGGACTACGATGAACGGCTCTTCAAGCGAAACTACAGAGAGCCCGTCCTGGTCGGCTGCACCGACGGCGTCGGGACCAAGCTGAAGATCGCCTTCGCCACCGGGCGGCTCGACACGGTCGGCATCGACCTGGTGGCCATGAACGTCAACGACCTGGTCTGCACCGGGGCCGAGCCGCTGTTCTTCCTGGACTACCTCGCCGTGGGCAAGCTCGATCCGGCCCGCATGGCCGAGATCGTCAAGGGCGTCGCCGAGGGCTGCGTGCGGGCCGGCTGCGCGCTGCTTGGCGGCGAGACGGCCGAGATGCCGGACTTCTACAAGGCCCGGGAGTTCGACATGGCCGGGTTCGCCGTCGGCGTGGTCGAGCGAAAGCGCCTGGTCGACGGCGACAACATCGAGGTGGGCGACCTGGCGATCGCGCTGGCCTCCGACGGGCTGCACTCCAACGGCTTCGGCCTGGCTCGCCGGGTGCTGCTGGATCGCGCCGGCTACAAGCTCACCGATCGCCCGCCGGAGCTCGAGGGCGCATCCGTCGGCGAGGAGATGCTCCGCCCCACGCGGATCTACGCCAAGCCCGTCCTCAGGGTCCTCGGGGGCTACAAGGTCAAGCGGATCGTGAGGGCGATGGCGCACGTCACCGGGGGAGGGCTTCCCGGCAACCTCACGCGCGTGCTGCCGGACGGCCTGACCGTTCGGATCAAGCGCGATTCCTGGTACGTGCCGGCGATCCTCAAGCTCATCGCCGCCAAGGGGCCGGTGGACTCGATCGAGATGATGCGCGTCTTCAACATGGGCATCGGCTTCGTGATGATCGTCGCGGCGTCCTCGGCCAACGCCATCATGAACCGGCTGCGGCGGATGGGCGAGCGGTGCTGGGTGCTCGGCAAGGTCCGCAAGGGCGGCCCGGGGCTGCTGTGGGCCTGACCGGCCAACAGAGGGTGATCCGATGAGAGTCCGCCTTCTGTGTCTGCTCGTAACGGCCGCTGTCGCAGCCGCCGCGGGTCCGGCCGCAGAGCCGTCCTCCAAGGCCCCGGCCCCGCGGGGCCGTACGCGATCGGCGGATCGCGACGTCCCGAGGAAGGTCCTGGCGTTCTACTACCCGTGGTACGGCATCGCGTCGGGGCCGGGCGGGAAAGGCAGGACCGTGCACTGGGGCCGCATCGACGAAGAGAAGAAGGACATCCAGGCCAGCACGCACTACCCCGCACTCGGGGCCTACGACTCGCACGACCCGAAGCTCATCGACCGGCACTGCCGCTGGGCCGCCCGGGGCGGGCTCGACGGCTTCATCGTGAGCTGGTGGGGCCACGGAAGCTACAGCGGCCGGGTGATGAGGCCGATCCTCGACGCCTGCAAGCGGCACAAGCTCGCCGCCTGCATCTACTACGAGACCGTGCCGCGCCCGCAGACGCCGCGGACCGCGGCCGACGACGTCTTGAAGCTCCTTCGCCGCCACGGGGATCACCCGGCCCACCTGCGGGCCGGGGGCAAGCCGGTTGTCTTCGTGTACGGGCGGGCGCTGGGCGAGATCGGCCTGGCCGGCTGGCTGAAGGCCGCGGCGAGCATCAACGAGCGATACGAGGGGGGCGCGGCCTTGATCGGCGACCGCTTCAGCTACGGCTCGGCGCGTGTGTTCGACGGCGTCCACACGTACAACACGGCCGGCATGCTTCGGGGCAAGGCCCCGGCGGCCGCGCGGAAGTGGGCCGCGGCGACGTACGACGGCTGGGTCCGCCTGGCCGACGCGGCGCGGCGGATCAGCACGTTGACGGTGATTCCCGGCTACGACGACACGAAGGTCCGCAAGCCCGGCCTGGCCGTCAAGCGATACGACGGGGCGCTGTACCGCGTGCAGTGGCAAGAGGCCATCCGCGCCGATCCGCACTGGGTCCTGATAACGAGCTTCAACGAGTGGCACGAGGGCAGCGAGATCGAGCCGTCGGCGGAAGACGGCGAGAAGTACCTCGGCATGACGGCGGAGTGGGCCAGGCGTTTCAAGTCCGCACCGCGGGCGGCCCGGCCGGCGGCGAGGCCGCAGGTCCCCCCAGCGGAGATGGCCCGGCTGGGCGAGAAGCTCGCCTCCGTGCGGGTCGCCGTGCTGCCGGGGGCTGAGTCGGCCGCGTTCTGGTGGCTCGCCGCCGACATGGGCGCGAAGGTCGAGGAGATCGCGTGGAAGGACCTGGTGGCCGGCCGGCTCTCGCCCAAGACCCACCCGGTGCTGCTGTACGCCGGCGGGGAGCACTGCCGCCGCACGGCCACCACGGACGGCGACGTGGACGCCGCGATCGCGCGCTACCTCAAGGCCGGCGGCTGGCTGGTCGCGATGCCGTCGCTGCCCTGGCCGTTCTACTACGACGAGCGGAACGAGCCCCAGCCGGGAAGGAGCACCCAGCTCGGCCTGACGCTGCGGATGGGCTGGGAGCAGCCGCCCGCCGGCGGGAAGCTGCTCCTCGTGCAGCCGGGCAAGAGCAGGCTCCTGCCCCACCTGCCGAAGGAGTTTCCCCTCCCCGAGTCGGGCGACCTGCGGTGGCGGCCTTTCGTCGCCGCCGGCCGCGGCAGGCACGTGGCGCTGCTGAGGCTCGTCGATGCCAATGGCAAGGGCCTGGGCGACGCGGTCGCATACGCCGAGCCGCCGACGGGCGGGCGGGTCGTGTACGTGTGGTTCGCCCTGCTGCACGGCCCCAAGGCCCAGGAGATCCTCTACGACGTCTTCGACTTCGTCGCGTCACGGCTGGGGCGTTCGGAGGGGACGAAATAGCGGCGCATCAGCCGCCCGGCGTTTCGTACTTCACCTGCACGACCTGACCCGCCCCGGCCGACTCGACGATCGCCTCGTAGAGCACCATGGATCGGTAGGACTCGTGGATGGACGACCGCGTCGATCGCCCCTCGCGGATGGCCGCGAGGAAGTCGACGATCTCCGCCAGGTGCCCGGTCTCGTTGCCGCTGTCGCCGGCGCTGGTGAACGTGGGCGGCTCGCGCCACTCGACACACTTCTGGCCCTCGGTGATCCGCCAGCAGGACGAGTTGTGGATCGTCATGAAGTTGCCGCCGGAGACGGTGATCTCCACCTCCTCGGTGGGCACGCCGAAGGATCGCCCGTCGGTGAGGTTCATCGTCCCCACGCCGCCGTGGGCGAAACGCAGGCTCACCGCGTAGCTGTGGGCACCCTTGGCAAAGCAGAACACCTCCGTCACCTCGCCGAAGAGCCACCGCACCAGGTCGATCGCATGGATCGCGAAGTCCAGCAGGAACGTGTGCGGGCCCTGGGCGGCGGCGTAGGCGGCCGAGGCGTAGTCCACCGAGATCGACTCGCGGTCGGCCTCGCCGAAGCCGTCGAGCCACTCTCTCGCGCGGCCGTACGCCGTGTTGTAGCGCTTCTTGAACGCGGTCGTGCAGAGCACGCCCGTCTCGGCCGAGACGCGGGCCACCTCCAGCGCCGCCGCGGCCGTCGTCGCGGGGGGCTTCTCCGTGTAGACGGGGACGCCCCTGCGCATTGCCAGCGGAGCGAGCTTCGCGTGTGCTTCCGGGCCGATGCATATGATCGCGCCGTCGGGCCTTTCGGCCTCGAGCATTTGCTCCACGTCGGTGTAGGCCGTTCCTCCGAATCGTCGGGCGTTGGTCTCGGCCTTTTGGCGGTCCAGGTCGCAGACGCCGACGAGCTGGCCGCCGGCGGCGGCGAGGTACGGGTAGATCCGCCGGCTCGACAGCCTGCCGGCGCCCACGATGCAGATTCTCGGATCGCTCACGGCTCACTCCCAGTCGGCTGCCTCCGGGGCGCCTCACATTCGCACGGGCACGGAGGCCAGCCACCGTCCCACGGCGCGGAACGTCTCGGCCGGGCACGCCGGCGGGGCCACGCCCGCCGTCGTCAGCACGATGCCCCGGTGGTCCGGGCAGGCGTCCAGCTCGCCCAGGATGTACCGCTGGATCTGCCCGGCGTCCCGCCGCCACCAGGTGTTCACGCACGTGCCCCCGACGAACGTCTTGCTCGGGGCGCGCGTCTTGCCGTCCACGAGGCGCGTGTTGGCCAGCGGCGGCGCGGTGAACGCCTCGATGCTGGCCGCCGGGATGGTGTCGATCGCCTCCAGCAGCGCGCCCAGCAGCCCGCACATGTGCAGCTCGTGGAGCTTGCCCGCCGCGGCGATGATCCGCCCGTAATCGCAGAGGTGCCCGAGACAGTACTTCTCGAAGAGCCCCGGGCTGATCAGCGTCGTGGAGGTGTTCTCCACGGAGACGATCAGGTCGGCCGGCGTCCGCTCGGCGACGCACTTGACGAGGGCCACGTTCGCCTCGTGCATGCGGGCGATCAGGCCGTCCATCTCCTCCGGGTAATCGGCGAGGAAGTAGATGGTCTCGGCGGGCCCGATGACGTGCTCGATCAGGTGCATCAAGGGGCTGGTGCCCCAGCCGCACTTCGCGATTCCGCGCTGGGCGATCCGCTCGGCCCCGGCCCGCGCCTCGGCGGCTTCGCCGTCGCGCGGCTGGATGTCGCGCTCGTACAGCCACCGGTAGCGCTTCAGGTCGCCGCGCGTCTTGACCGGGAACTCGGTGGGGTGCCAACTGCCCGTCGCTTCGTCCCTCGTCCAGCGCTCGATGAGATCGCCGTCGGGCGTGCGGGTGACCACCGTTCGGACGTTCCCGTCGAGACTCTCGGTCCGCTCGGCGCGAGTCAGCCGGGCCTGGGCGCAGCGCGGCGCGTGGAAGATGCCGTCGGCAAAGATGTAGTCCAGCAGTTGCCGGTCGGACAGGTTGCGGACCCTCCCCGGCTGGCTGCGCCGCCAGGTCTCGTTGGTCACCTTGGCCCAAAAGGGCAGACGGTCGACCGGCTCGCGGCGATAGGCGGCCAGCAGCCGCTCGCGCGACGTCATCTCGTCCGACGCATGGATCCTGGCGCTGGCCGGGGCGATCATCCTCGAGTCCTTCGCGTGGGCCGGCGGCCGGCAGGCGGCTCGCCGACGCCCGGCCCGAAAGCCGACAGATGATAAACATCCGCCGTCACGTCCGCCAGCGTGAGTTGGGCCTTTTGCCCCCTTCCCGGCGGCCGGCGGGTGCGCCCGCGGCGTCGCGACCGCCCCCAACGGGGCGCTTTTCCGCAATTTTTGCACAAACTGCTTGACCCGGAGGGCATGCAGACGGTACTGTACCGCGTTCTGCACCGCCGGCGGGGAGGGTCTAGGCCCATGCCGCGGGCGGCTGAAGCCAGAGCGGCGGCAGTGAGCACGTGTTGAGTTTGACTTCCTCCGAGAACCCTTGAGAAAGCTGACGCAACGTCCAGGTTCGGATGCCTGAATCCGGGCCAATTGTGGAGGTGTAGGCTTGGCGACAGAATTCGTGAAGGAACTGGTGGACGCCGGGATCCACTTCGGCCACCGCGTGAGCCGGTGGAACCCGAAGATGAAGCCGTACATCTTCGGCAAGAGGAACCTGATCCACATCATCGACGTGAAGGAGACGCTTCGCGGCATCCTGCTGGGAAGGAAGTTCCTCTCCCGGACCGTGGCGGGGGGAAAGGACGTTCTCTTCGTCGGGACGAAGCGGCAGGCCCGCAAGGCCATCGAGGAGAATGCCCTGCGCGTGGGGATGCACTACGTCAACGATCGCTGGCTGGGCGGCACGCTGACGAACTTCCGCGAGATCCGCAAGCGGGTCGGCCGGCTGGACCAGCTCGAGCAGATGGAGGCCGACGGGCTGCTGGATCAGTACTCCAAGAAGCAAGGCGCTTCCCTGCGGCGCGAGATGCGGAGGATCCGGCGCAACCTCGGCGGCATTCGGCGAATGACGCGCCTGCCCGGTGCGCTGATCGTCGTCGATCAGCGGCGGGAGCTCATCGCCGTCCGCGAGGCCAACAAGATGAACATCCCGATCGTCTGCCTGCTCGACACGGACAGCGACCCGAACCTGGTGGACATCCCCATTCCCGGCAACGACGACGCCATGCGCGCCATCGAGCTGGTGATTCGGCGACTGGCCAACGCCGTGGCCGAGGGCGTCAGCGCACGGGGGACCGCGGAAGCCGAGCGGGACCCCAAGCCGGCCGCGCGCCGACGAAGCCGCAGAGCCCCCACGGCCCGCGCCGAGCCGGTCCCGGCCGCCCCGCCCGCCGCGGCCGCCCCGCCCGCGCCCCCGACCGAGGCGCCGGCGGAACCTCAGCCCGCGCCGGCGCCCGCGGCCGAGCCGGCCCCCGTCGGCGAGGCGGAGCCACAGCAGGCCCCCGCGCAGCAGGCGCCCGAGCCCGAGCCTCCGACGAAAACCGATCAGCCGTAGCGCGGATTCGTTCCTTCCGCGTCCGGCGCGCTCGCCGCGCCGAGTGACCGCACCCGAAGAGCAGCTTGAGGAGATGGTATGGCCGAGATAACCGCCGCCATGGTCAAGGCCCTCCGCGACGAAACCGGCCAGGGCATGATGGAATGCAAGAACGCGCTGCGGGAAGCCGGCGGCGACGTGCAGGCCGCCCGCGACATCCTGCGCAAGAAGGGCCTCGTGAAGGCCGAGAAAAGGGCCGAGCGGACCACCGGCGAGGGACGGGTCGCCATCAAGGTCCTCGACGGGGGCGCCGTCATGGTCGAGGCCGCCTGCGAAACCGACTTCTGCGCGCGCAACGACGAGTTCCGCGCGATGGTGCAGAGGCTCCTCGACCTCGCCGCCGACGCGCCCGCCGGAGCAGTCGAGGCCACCGACGCCATGAAGGACGCCGTTCGGGAGACGCGGGACAAGATCGGCGAGAACATGGGCTACAGCCGGGGCGTCAAGATCGAGGCCCAGCGGATCGGCACGTACCTGCACCACAACGGGAAGGTCGGCGTGATCGCCGGCGTGGACGGCGAGGTGGACGACGAGACGCTGAGCGGCCTGTGCATGCACATCGCCTTCGCCGACCCCGTGGGCGTCCGGGCGGAGGACATCCCGCCCGAGCTGGTCGAGAAGGAGAAGCAGTTCGCCACGCAGGAGGCGGTCGACTCCGGAAAGCCCCCGGAGATCGCCGAGAAGATCGTGGCCGGCAAGATGAGGAAGTTCCTCGCCGAGCGGGCCCTGCTGGAGCAGAACTACGTCCGGGACGACAAGAAGAAGGTCAAGCAGGTCCTCGGCGGCGCGACGGTGACGGCCTTCGCGCGGTTCGCCGTGGGGACATAGGACGCAACGTGCAGATGGCCCCCGACGCGACGTACAAGCGAATCCTCCTGAAGCTGTCGGGGGAGTCGTTCTGCGCGGCCGACGGCTTCGGAGTCGAGGCCCCCCAAGTCGCGGCGGCGGCCGAGGAGATCCTTCCCGTCCTCGAGCTTGGCGTCCAGTTGGCGATCGTCGTCGGCGGCGGCAACTTCGCTCGCGCGCGGGACCTGGTGGAGGACTCGAGCATTCGACGCGTCTCCGCCGACTACATGGGCATGCTGGGCACGGTGATGAACGCCCTGGCCCTGCGGGACACGCTCGAGGCACGCCGGCGGAGCGTGCGGGTCATGAGCGCGATCCCCCTGCCGACGGTCTGCGAGTCGTTCAACGCCCGGCGGGCCATCCGCCACCTGGAGGCCGGACGCATCGTCATCTTCGCCGGCGGCACCGGGAGCCCGTTCTTCACGACCGACACGACGGCCGCCCTGCGGGCCGGCGAGATCGACGCCGAGCTGATCGTCAAGGCCACCAAGGTCGACGGCGTCTACGACTCCGACCCGACGATCAACCCGGACGCCAGGATGTACGAGCGGCTGACGTACCAGCAGGCCCTCCAGCAGCGTCTGGCCGTCATGGACCTGGCGGCCTTCTCGCTCTGCTCGGACAACCGCATCCCGATCGTGGTCTGCCGGTTGTCCGCCGGCGGCAACCTTGCCAAGGCCGCCCGCGGGGAGCGGGTCGGCACCCTTGTCACGCAATAGGCCTCGGGAGCTTGGCCATGGCGACAGATGAGATCCTCTTCGAGGTCGAGGACAAGATGGAAGCGGCCGTGGAGTACCTCCGAAAGGAGTTCCGCGGCATCCGGACGGGCCGGGCGTCGGCCGGGCTGGTCGAGCACATCAAGGTGGACTACTACGGCTCGCCGACGGACCTGCGGCAACTGGCGACGATCGCCACGCCGGACGCGTCGCTGATCGTCATCAAGCCGTTCGACCCGTCGAGCCTGAAGGACATCGAGAAGGCCATCTACGCCAGCGACCTGGGCATCACGCCCAGCGCCGACGGGAAGGTCATCCGCCTCAGCGTCCCGTCGCTCTCGACGGAGCGGAGGGACCAGATCGCCGCGCAGCTCAAGAGGATGGCGGAGGCCTGCCGCATCGTCATCCGCAACTCGCGGCGCGACGGGAACAAGGAAGCCGACAGGCAGCAGAAGGCCTCCGAGCTGACCGAGGACGAGGCCCATGACGCAAAGGACGACATCCAGAAGCTCACCGACGACTACGAAGAGAAAGTCACGCAAATCCTGAACGCCAAGACCAAAGAGGTCCAGGAAGAGTAGTAGAATACGTCGAACGAGGCCCCCGCAGCCCACAGGCCCAGGGGGAGTAGCTCAACTGGCAGAGCAACGGCCTTTTAAGCCGTAGGTTCTGGGTTCGAGTCCCAGCTCCCTCAGTCCGCCGTACCGGGGGAGGGGGCGAGCCGGCTGACGGGAGGGCCCGCTCTTGGCGACAGGGGAAAGGGCGGCCGGGAAACCGCCGATGAAACAGTTGACCGGGCGCCGACGTAAGGTATAGTAGCCGACCGGTTTGGCCGGGGCGTTTCCGGCTGGGCGCCGAGAGCGGCCCCATCGTCTAGTGGCCTAGGACACCGGGTTTTCATCCCGGCAACCGGGGTTCGAGTCCCCGTGGGGTCATCCGATGCGGTTCCCTGCCTCCGCGGGGGACCGTGTTTCCCGGCATGGATGTGGCCGCGGCGCGGGCGCTGCGAGGTGATCGCAGGGGGACCATAGGCGCCGCTTCATGCTCGCGAGACGCTGCCGAAGCGCCGTGTATACCGCGCGTTTGCCCGGACCTCGTCGAAGAACCTCGGATACATGCCGACGATGACGCCGTCGATCGGCTTGATGTGCTGGAAGGCGAACTGGAACGCCTTCTGCACGACTTGCTGGCTGGAGCACAGCCGCCCGGCGCCGAGGATCTTGAAGCCCAGACAGGGCGGCTTGACCTGACGGACGACCTCGGTCATCGCCAGTGGATCGGCCCTGAAGAAGGCGTAGGCGATCTCCAGCGTCGGTACCGCCGCTTGCCTGGCGGCCTTCGCGGTCGGCTTGCGGGTGAGGAAGTAGAAGCACGTCATGAAGAAATCGACCTCCCAGCCCTCGTCGGCAATCCGCTTGATGCAGTCCGGGTTGTGCGCCGAGACGCCGGCCAGCACGCCCCGGTCGTGGGCCTCCTTGACGAACGCGCGGACCTCCTGGCTCTTGCCGGCGCGGAACAGCTTGTCGGTCACGCCGCCGTGATGCGCCACGGCGATGGGCTTCATCTCCTCCACCGCGGCCTTGATCTGGCTGCGCCGGGAGAGCAGGTAGATGGAACGCAGCTTCGAGCCGCCGGCGCGCAGACGGCGCATGACCTCCGTCATCTTGTCCGAGACAGAGAACTGGTGGGCGTTGATCCCCTCCCGCTCGCAGCGCTGAAGGAACTCCACGGTGCGCTCCACGGTGAAGTACTCGCGCATGTGCCGGTCCATGTGATGGCCGAGGTACGAGTAGCCGGCGATCGGGTTGTAGCCGGCCAGCAGGCGGCTGATGCGGTGCTTCCCGAGCCGGATCGTGGGCAACGCCGACGGTTCGGGCCCTTGGGAATCGTCGCCTTCCGCTGCGTGCGCGAGGACCGCTCCGGCGGCCAGGCCCGTTGAGAGCCGGCCCAGGAACTGCCGCCGATCGGTGCTGAACGTGGTGTCGTCTGGACTGGCCATGGCCGAAGCCCTCCAAACCGGATGACAGGTACGCTGCATTCTGACCGGACGGCCGGCGGATCGCAAGCCCGATCGCGCCTTGGCTGCGACCGCGGGGGGACGTACAATCGTGCGACAATCGCACGCGGCGGCCGCGGGCAGGCAGCCAACCCGGAGACGTCGGCCAGGCCGCCTTCCGTCCGGTGTTCCATTGACCGAGTATCGTGACAGAACGTCCGGCGAGGCTGCGGTCCCGCCGCGCAGCCGCGCCAGGGCCCGCAACTGGCTGCTGCTGACCGCCGCGGTGCTGCTGGCCGCCTGGATCGTCATCGACCTGGCTGCCGGCGCAGGCGCCCTGCGGGCGGCGGGCAGGTACGTGGGCGGGCTGCTTCACAGGGCCGGCCCGACGCGCGACGTGCTGCGCAGGGCCCGCCGCGCCGCCGGCCGCCGGGAGGCCCGCCCCGTCACGCTGCGGGTCTGGGACTGGTGGAGCCCGTCCACCACGGAGGACTACGTCCGCTACTTCGGCGAGATCGAACGGACGTTCGAGTCGCGGCATCCGGACGTGGACGTCGTCTTCCAGGCCGTGCCGTTCGGCAACTACGAGCAGAAGCTCGCCACCGGCATGCTCGGGGAGCACCCGCCGGACGTGTTCCAGTGCAGCGTCATCTGGGCGCAGGGGCTGTACCGCCGCGGCATGCTGCGCGAGCTGAACGACCTTCTGGCGGCTACGCCGGAGCTCCAGGACGACCAGTTCATGCCGCCGACGCTCTACCACAGCCGCGACGCGGGGAGGATCTACGGCATCCCGCACATCGTGGACTCCTCCTGCCTGCTGTGGAACCTCGACATGATCCGCGCCGAGCCGAGCCTTCACGGCATGTTCGAGCGCCGCCCGGACGGCTCGATCGAGTTCAGCCGGATCCGCTTCGACGCCGTGCGCGGCTGGGACCACCTCCGCGAGATCGCCCGGCGCCTGACGAAGCGGCGCTCGCCGTCTGACGAGCCGGTCCAGGCGGGCTTCGAGCTGAACGCCTACGCAATGGGGGCCGGTATCTTCCTGCCCTGGGCCGCGTCCAACGGCGTCTCGTTCCAGGACCGCCCCGGCACGCGCGCCCTGTTCGACACCCCCGCCGGTGCCGAGACGCTCCGCTTCCTTGTGGACCTCTACTGGAGAGACCGCGTCTGCCCGCGCTTTCGCCGCGTGCTGACGTCTTACGGGCGGTTCCAGGAAGGGCGCGTGGCCTGCACCATGGGCGGGACGTGGTCCGGCAAGTACGTGGTCCGCAACACGCAGGGCTGGATGGGATTCGGCATGACGGCCTTCCCGCCCGGGCCGCACGGCGGCGGCTACAGCACCACCACCTGGGCCAACATGATGGTCATGTCCTCCCGCTGCCGCGTGCCCGAAGTCGCGTGGGAGTATATCCGGTACATCTGCAGCCTTGAGGGGTCGCTGCTGAAGCTGCGGCACCTCAACCAGAACTCCCCGCGGCTGGACTTCTACCGCGGCGACGCCTGGGCGGCCGAGGTCCGCAGGCGCCCGTACCTCGCCAACATCCCCCGCATCTGCGCCTCGGGCGCCCCGCACTATCACACGCAGACCCAGGCCGTCCAGGACGAGGTGCAGCCGATCTTCGAATACCTGCTGCTGAACTGGCCGGACATCGAGGCCGGCAGGGGCCGCTTCGCCAGCGCAGCCGACGCCCTGCACCTTGCGGCCGAGCGGGTCAACGCGGTCTACCGCCACCATGCGCAGGTCGTCGAGGGCTGGAGCGCCCAGGACCGCCGCCGCCGAGACAGACAGGGGGGCAACTGAACGTGGCGCGCAGGATCAGGAGCGAGCGCAACCAGCCGGCGGCCTACCTGTTCATCGCGCCGGCCTTCGCCGTCGTGCTGCTGTTCAGCTTCGTCTCGATGGGGATCAGCTTCTACGTGAGCCTCCACGACTGGGACGGGTTCCGCGGCGAGGGGCAGTTCGTCGGAGCGGCCAACTACGTGCGAGCCCTCTCCGAGCCGAACAGCGTCTTCTGGCTGGCGCTGCGCAACACGGCCCTGTACGTGGTGATGGCCGTCGTCGGGATCCTGAGCACGTCGCTGCCGCTGGCGCTGCTGTGCCGGCGGGCTCGCTACGGGCAGAGCCTGTTTAGAACGCTCTACTTCCTGCCGTCGATCACGCCGATGGTCGTGATCTCGCTGGTGTGGATCTGGCTGTTGCAGGAATGGGGCGGGCTGATGGACCGCCCGCAGACCGCGCTGGCGGCCATCGCCCTCGTCGGCGTCTGGCAGGCCAGCGGGTACAACATGCTGCTGTTCCTGGCCGGCCTGAACGACATCCCGCAGGAGTACTACGACGCGGCCCGGGTCGACGGGGCCGGGCGGCTCCAGGAGTTCCGCCACATCACGATCCCGCTGCTGCGCAACACGCTGGTCTTCGTGACCGTCATGCTGATCATCGGCTCGTTCCAGGTCTTCACGCAGGCTTACATCATGACCAGCGGCGGGCCGCAGCGGAGCACGGAGGTGCTGGCCCTTCAGGTCTTCAAGAACGCCTTCAGCTACGCCGGCCAAATGGGCTACGCCTCGGCGATGGCGTGGCTGCTGTTCGCAGTGCTGTTCGTGTTCATCATGATCCAGGTGCGGGTCTTCCGTTCTCGGCGGATCTACGACCAATGACCATGGCAGAATCTCGCGCACATCGCGGCAGGCTGGCGGGCCTGGTGGCCTTTGTGGTCATGTCCGCCGGGGCCCTGGTCATGATCTACCCGTACGCCTACATGGTCGGCGCGAGCCTGAAGACCCGCAAGGAGTTCGCCACGGACAAGGGCAGCCTCATTCCTCCGCGTTTTCGGCCCGCCGAGCGCCTCAAGCACGCCCGCGGCGAGCCCAGCGCGCTGGACTGGCCCGGAGCGGACTGGCCCGTCCTCAAGAACTACACCGACGCCATCGTCTACGGGCAGGTGGACGTCTTCCTGCTCAACAGCCTGTTGTATGCCGTTGTGATCACGGCCGTGCAGTTGACCGTCAACACGCTGGCGGCCTATGCGTTCGCGCGGATGAAGTTCCCCGGCAGCGGCGTGCTGTTCGCCCTGCTGCTGGCGACGATGATGCTCCCGCCGGCCGTCCTGCTCGTGCCGCAGTTCCTCGTCGTGGCCCGACTGGGGCTCGTGGACTCGTTCCTCGGCGTCGTGCTGCCGGGCTTTGCCGGGGCGTTCGGCGTCTTCCTCCTGCGGCAGTTCTTCATGAACATCCCGCGCACGCTGGAGGAGGCGGCCCGCCTCGACGGCTGCGGCCCGCTCGGCGTCCTGGGGCGAATCATCCTGCCGCTGAGCAAGCCGATCCTGATCACGCTGGGACTGTTCACGTTCATGGGGGCATGGAACAGCTTCATCTGGCCGCTGGTGGTGCTCAGCGATCAGTCCTACTACCCGTTGACGGTCGGCCTGAGCCTGTTTCGCCAGGAGAGCGGGGCGGACTGGCCGCGGATCTTCGCGGCGTCCGTGATGGGCTCCGTGCCACTGATCGGGCTGTTCCTGCTCGCCCAGCGATACCTGGTGCAGGCCATCAGCCTCAGCGGCCTGAAGGGGCAGTGACGCCTGGTCGCGGGGAGAGGTCCGTCCGTCCGGCATGACAGGCGCTCCCGGAGCGGCTAGAATCGCACGCAAATGGGCAACGAGGCGGCGCCAGACAAGACGATCGATTCGGCCGGTGCGGGGGCGGCCGGGCTCACCGGCCGGCGCACCGTGACCGCGCTGGCGGTCGCCGCGGCGGCTGCCTTCGCCGCGCTGCTGGGCGTGCGGACGCTCACGACGCCCGACCTGGGCTACCACCTGGCCTACGGGGACCACTTCCTCGACACCGGGAGCATCGTGGACGGCGAGCTCGGCATCTACTCCACCGCGGCGCCGGCGGACCGCGACGGCCTCGGGCTGGGGCCGGGCTGCTGGTACGACGCCGAGGGAAGATACCGCTTTCCCAACGCCAACTGGCTCAGCCAGGTCGTCATGGCGGCCGTCCATCGCTGGGTTGGGCTGGAGGGCCTCTCGGTCCTCCTGGCCGTTCTGGTGGCGGGGATCTTCGCCCTTGCCATCGCCACGATGCGCCGGCTCGGCCTGGGGTGGACATGGGTGGCGGCGGGGCTCCTGATGACGGCCATGGTGGCCTACGAACGGTTCCTCCTCCGCCCGGAGGTGTTCGGATACCTGGTGGTGATGGGGCAATGGTGGGTGCTGAGCGGGGTGGCGGGGGGTGAGCGATCGCGCGGGGCAAGCCCCGCCGCTAAACGTGGCGAGGAGAGGTCTTGTCCCGCACTGGGGTGGCGCCCGGTGGCGGCGCTGGTCGCGCTTCAGTGGCTTCTCGTCAACCTGCACAGCTACTTCCTCTTGGGGATCGGCTTGACCGGCGCGGTCCTGGCGGAACACCTGCTGCGCCGGGCGTGGCATCGCCTGCGGCGGCCCTCCGGCGGCGAGGATGCGGCGGCCGGCGGAAGGAATGCCGTGCGCCTCGGCATTGTCCTGCTGGGGCAGGTCGGCGTGTGTTTCCTCAACCCGTGGACGTGGCGCCTGGCCGTCTTGCCCTTCCAGACGCTCGCCTTCATGCAGAAGCACAACATCGCCGGGTCGCAGGACCCGATCACCGGGCACCCGTGGGCGATCATCGGCGAGTTCTTCCGGCCGTTCGCGCCGGTCTTCGCGCACAGCAAGGCCACGTATGCCTACTGCGTCCTGTTGGCGCTGGCGGCGGCGGGCCTGGCGGCGGCGGCGATCCGCAGGCGGTGGGCACACGTCCTGATCATCGCCGCGATGACGGGCGTTTCGCTGTTCATGCGGCGGAACATCGCCCCGGCCGCCCTGCTGATCGCCCCGACGGCCCTGGCTGCCTGCCGCGAACTGCTTGCCGCGGCGGGGCGGCGTTTTCGCGTCGCGGCCCGGTCGCACCTGGCGATGGCCGCAGCCGCCGCCCTGGCCCTGGCCGGCGCCTGCGGATGCCTGTCCGTGCTGACGCAGCGGTTCTACCGGGACGAGCGGCTGTCGGTCCGGTTCGGCCTCGGGCCGACGCGCTCGGTCTTTCCCATCGGCGCGGCCGAGTGGATCAACGAGAACAGGCCCACGGGGCGGTTGTGGACGGACTATGACAGCTCCTCGAACCTCCACTACTTCACCCGCCCGCGGCGGCCGGTGCCGATCCTCACCAACACGTGGGCCTACCCGCCGCGGGTCATGCGGCAGGTGCTGGATCAAGCGATCGGGCGGCGGGCCTTCTTGCGGCAGAGCGATTGCCAGGTCGTCGTGCTTCAGGTGATGCCGAAGATCCACCCCGCGTACGTCCCACTCGGCCGCCGGCTCGCCGGCGATCCGAACTGGGCGATGGTCTACCTCGGCGCCGCCCACGCCGTGTTCCTTCGCGCCGACGGGGAGAACGCCGAGCTGGCCAGGCGCCGGGCCATCACCCCAAGGAGCCTCGATCTGGGCATCGAGGAGTTCGTCGGCGAGCTTCGGCGGCTGGACCCGCTCAGCAGCCACGCGGCGTACCTGGGCGGCTACACGCTGGGGAACCTCGGCTGGTACACGCAGGCGGTCGCCGTCTTCCGGGAGGTGCTTCCCGAGGACCCCTACCCCCACCGCGTGTGGAACCAGATCGGCTGGTGTCTTCGTCAGCGAGGCACGATCCGGATGTTCCATTTGCCGCGGGACTACCGGGGCAAGCAGGACTGGCAGGAGGCGAGGCGGTGCTTCCTCAGGGCACTGCGGCTCAAGGGCGACTACGAGGACGCCCGGACGAACCTCCGGCTGATCGAGGAGCAGATCGCCGCGGAGAAGGTGGGTCGGCTCTATCCGCCCTGGTAGCGGTTGGAATCGCCCAGCCGCGGTGATAGACTCCTGGGTCCCGCTGGCGGCGGGCCGCCTGAAGCACGAGAAGGGAAGGACCCGGCAGATGGAAGACACGTACGGAAACCTGATCGCTTCGCTGGCGAAGGCCAACGACAGGCGCATCGTCCTGCTGGTAATGGACGGCATCGGCGACTGCGACAACGACGGGCGCGGCACGGCCCTCCAGATGGCCGAGGCGCCCAACTTCGACTCCCTCGCGGCCCGCAGCGCCCTGGGCCTGCTGCTGCCGGTGGCGACGGCCGTCACGCCCGGCTCGGGGCCGGGCCACTTGGGGCTCTTCGGCTACGACCCGCTGATCTACCAGGTCGGGCGCGGCGTGCTCAGCGCGCTGGGCATCGAGTTCGACCTCACGCCGCGCGACGTCGCGGCGAGGCTGAACTTCTGCACCGTCGACGCCGAGGGCAAGGTCACCGACCGCCGCGCCGGGCGGATCGGCGACGACGTCAACCGCCGCGTCCTGGCGAAGATCCGCGAGAACCTCACGCCGCCGGAGGGCGTCGAGGTGCTCTTCGAGACCGTGGCCGAGCACCGGGCGCTGATGGTCCTCCGCGGCGACGGGCTGGACGACGACATCGGCGAGACCGACCCGCAGGCCGTCGGCGTGGCGCCCCTCTCGCCGGCCCGGACCCCGCACGAGAACTCCCCCACCGCCAGGCTCGTGGCGGGCGTCATCGCCGGCGTGCGGGAGATCCTCTCCGACGAGCCGCAGGCGAACATGATCCTCGCCCGCGGCTTCGCGAAGTTCCCGGACTGGCCGCGGTTCCCGGACCGCTTCCGGCTCGAGCCCGCCGCCGTCGCGGGCTACCCGATGTACCGCGGCGTGGCCCGCCTGGTGGGCATTCCCGTCGTGGCCGAGCCGACGACGGCCGCCGACATCTGCGCCGAGACGGTCAAGGCGCTGGCCGATCACACGTTCGTCTTCTCGCACTTCAAGTACACCGACAAGACGGGCGAGGACGGCGACCTGGCGGGGAAGGTCGAGCGGATCGAGGAGATGGACGCGGCCCTGCCGGTGCTGCTGAAGGCCGACCCGGACGTGCTGATCGTCACCGGCGATCACTCCACGCCGCCGAGCCTGAAGGCCCACAGTTGGCACCCCGTGCCGGTGCTGATGAAGGCGCCCTTCCTGCGCGGCGGCGACGGGCCGCGCTTCGACGAGATCGCCTGCCGCGCCGGGCAGATCGGCACGATCCTCGCCAAGCAACTCATCCCCCTCGCCATGGCCCACGCCGGCAAGCTGGAGAAGTTCGGGGCATAGCGCGAATCACCTGCCGGAGACGACGCGAAGATCACGCCCGTGCCCGGCCGGCCTTACACGAGCTTGCCGATCTGCGGCAGGCCGCCGGTCAGGGGGAGGGCGTACCTGCGGAAGCTCTCGGTGATGTTGTTGCCCGCCTTGTTGAAGTACCTGCGGGGCATGTCCTTCGTCTCGCGGGCGACGTCCTTCAGTTCGGCCCGGACGTACCTGACCCTGTACCTGGGGCCCTTGAGGCGCCGGATGGCCACGGAGCCGTCGAGGTTGCCGGCCAGGGCAAGCTCGCCGGCCGTCCGCCCGCATTGGCGGGCCTCGGCCTCATCCACGGGCGAGGCGAAGCCCGGGAAGCTCCGCTGAAGGTATCCGAACGTGTCGGCCCGGACGCGGAGGCCCTTGCGCCCGCGGCCGATCTCCTTCCTGATGTAGTCGGCCAGGAAGTCCCCCAGCGCCCCCGAGCCGGAGAGCTGCACGTTGCCGTGGCTGTCGCGCTCGACCTTGTGCCCGAGCTTCATGGCCAGCGCGACCGTGACGGGCGTGCCCGTCTCGTCGGCGATGCCCTCGCTGGCGGCGATCTGGCAGCGGCCGAAACGGGAGTAGACCTCGCCGACGTCGTCGATGAAGCCCCGGACGGAGAACGGGACCTCCGGCACGTAGACCAGGTGGGGCCCGTCGGCGCGGTCCCGGCGGCCGAGGGCGGCCGCGGCGGTCAGCCAGCCGGCGTGCCGGCCCATGACCACGTTGATCTTGATGCCCGGCAGCGACGCGCCGTCGCGGTCGTCGCCGATGAAGGCCGAGGCGACGAAACGGGCGGCCGAGCCGTAGCCCGGGCAGTGGTCCGTCACGCGAAGGTCGTTGTCGATCGTCTTGGGGATGTGGAAGACGCGCAGCTCGTAGCCGGCCTCGTTGGCCAGCTCGTTGACGATCCGCGCGGCGTCGGCGGAATCGTTGCCGCCGATGTAGAAGAAGTACCGCACGTTGTTCTTCGCGAAGGCGTCGAAGATCTTCTGGCAGTAGGCCTCGTCGGGCTTGTCCCGCGTGGAGCCCAGCGCCGAGGCGGGCGTGGCGGCGACCCTCTCCAGCAGGGGTTTCCCGAGGCCCTTGAGGTCGATGAAGTCCTCCTCGATGATGCCGCGCACGCCGTGGCGTGCCCCGAGCAGGCGGCCGATGGCCTTGTTCTTCTTGACGGACTCAATGACCCCTACCAGCGACTGGTTGATCACCGCGGTCGGTCCGCCGGACTGCCCGACGACTGCGTTCGGCTTTGCTGACCTGGCCATGCGTTGCGAAGTCCTTTCTCCCGGCGCGTTGTCGTGCCGCCGCTCGGCGCGGCCGGCGCCGGGCACTCAACTCTTCAGCATCTCCCGCTCGAGGAAGGTCGTGTCCCACACGCCGCGCTGGAAGTTCGGGTGCGAGAGGATCTCCTTGCAGATCGGGATCGTCGTCTTGGTCGGATAGATGAAGAACTCATCGAGGGCCCTTCTCGCCGTGGCGATGGCCTCGGGCCGCGTCGGCCGGTGAACGATGAGCTTGCCCACCAGGCTGTCGTAGCTCTGGGGGATCTCGTAGCCCTGATAGACGTGCGAGTCCCACCGCACGCCCAGCCCTCCGGGGGCGACGAAGGCCTCCACCCGCCCGGGGCTGGGGCGAAAGTCGTGCTGCGGGTCCTCGGCGTTGATGCGGCACTCGATGCTCGAGCCCTGCTGGACGATGTCCCTCTGGTCCAGGTCAAGCCGCTGGCCGGAGGCGATGCGAAGCTGCCACTTGACCAGGTCCTCTCCGGTGACCATCTCGGTGACCGGGTGCTCGACCTGGATCCTCGCGTTGACCTCGAGGAAGTAGAATTGGCCGTGCTCGTCCAGGATGAACTCGATCGTCCCGGCGGAATTGTACTCGACTTCCTTGGCGAGCCGGATCGCCGCGGCGCAGATCTCGTCGCGCAGCTCCGGGTCCAGGTTGGGGGCCGGGCTCTCCTCGATGAGCTTCTGCCGGCGCCGCTGGACGGAGCACTCGCGCTCGAAGAAGTGCAGGATCTTGCCCTTCAGGTCGCCGAGGATCTGCACCTCGATGTGGCGGAAGTTCTCGATGCACTTTTCGAGGTACAGCCGCCCGTCGCCGAAGGCGATCTCCGCCTCGGTCCCGGCCTGCTTGAAGCTGGCGCGCAGGGTCGCCTCGTTGTGCGCGAAGCGGATTCCCCGCCCTCCCCCGCCGGCGGCGGCCTTGATGGCCACCGGGTAGCCGATCTCGCCGGCGATGGTGGCGGCCTGGGCTTCGGTCTCCACGACGCCGTTGCTGGAGGGCGTGGTCGGCACGCGGGCGGCCTTGGCGATCTCCTTGGCGCGAACCTTGTCGCCCATCGCCCGCATGATCTCGACGCCCGGGCCGATGAACTCGATCTTGCAGTCGCGGCAGACCTCCGCGAAGTGGGCGTTCTCCGCCAGGAAGCCGTAGCCGGGGTGAATCGCCTCGACGTCGCCGATCTCCGCCGCGGCGATGATCCGCGCGATGTTCAGATAGCTCTCCGCCGGGGGCGCCTCGCCGATGCAGATCCGCTCGTCGGCCTGGTGAAGGTAGCTCGCGTTGCGATCGGCCTCCGAATACACCGCCACCGTCTCGACGCCCAGCTCCTTGCACGCCCGGATGATCCGCAGGGCGACCTCTCCTCGGTTGGCGACCAGAATTCGGTGAAACATCCCTGGGCTCCTCTCCGGCCGGTCAGGAGGGCTCCACGCGGAAGAGCACCTGCCCGTACTCAACCGGCTGGGCGTTCTTCAAGCACATCTCGACGATGGTCCCGGAGCAGTCGGCCTTGACCTCGTTCATGACCTTCATGGCCTCGACGATACAGACGACCGAATCCTCGGTCACCGCGGCGCCCACGGAGACGTAGGGGTCGCTGTCGGGGCTGGGGGCCAGGTAGAACGTGCCGACCATGGGGCTCTTGATCTCGATGAACTTTGCGGCCGGTGCTTCCTGCACGGGCGCCTCGATCGGGGCCGGCGCCCCGGCCGCCTGAGCGGGCGGGAGCCGCCCCGCCCCCGCGGCCGCGACGGGAGCTCCATACACCCCGCGCTTCAGGAGGATCTTGCGGTCCCCGTCGGTGATGTCCACCTCGCCGAGGTCGTGCTCGACCATCAGCTCGATGAGCCGCCTGACCTCTTCGATGATCGGCGAGACGCCCGCCCTCGCCGCCTCGCCGCCGCCGGAGCCCTTGGCTGGTGCCTTGCTGGCCATTGGATCTCCCTTGATCACAGCATCATCGCGCCGGCGTCCCTCGACAGGGCGCTCAGCCGGCGGCATCCGCCGCGGGTGATGAGGATGTCGTCCTCTATTCTCACGCCGCCGACGCCGGGCAGGTAGATGCCCGGCTCGATCGTCACGACCATGCCCGCCCGGAGACGCTTCTTCGCCTTCCGCCCCAGTCCCGGGAACTCGTGGACCTGCCTGCCGAGCCCGTGACCCAGGCTGTGCATGAACTGCTCGCCGTAGCCGGCCTCTTCGATCACCCGCCGGGCCGCGGTGTCCACCGACTTGCAGCCAGCGCCGGACCGCGCCGCGGCGATCCCCGCGGCCTGCGCCCGACGCACCACCTCATACACCTCGCCCATTCTCGGCGGGATTCTACCGATGAAGACCACCCGCGTCAAGTCGCTGCAGTACCCGGCCACCCTCGCGCCCCAGTCGATCAGCACCCACGCGCCGCGGCGGACCCTCGCGGACCCGGGCTGATGATGCGGCCGCGCGGCGTTCGCCCCGACGGCCACGATCGTCTCAAACGACGGGCCCTGGGCCCCCGCCAGCCGCATGCGGTAATCCAGCTCCGCCGCCAGGTCCCGCTCACTCCTGCCGACCCACGCCTTCGCCCCCATGGCGCGGACTTCCTGGAACGCCTTCTCCGCCACGCGGATCGCCTTGCGAATGGCCCGCACCTCGCCGTCGTCCTTCACCGCCCGAAGCGGCGCGAGCAGACCGGTGAGCGGCTTGATGCGCTTCGTCGGCAGCTTCGAGACGAGCGTCTTGTGGAACTGAACGGTCACCTGCTCGCCCTGGACGCCCAGGCGGCGAACGCGCTTGCCCTTCAACGCCTCCGCAGCCGATTCGGCCACGCCGCCCCGGCGGACGTGAACCTGAACGTCCGGACACTCCTGCCGGGCCTGCTCGCCGTAGCGGCCGTCCGTGATCAGCCGCGCCCAGCCGCCGCCGATCAGGAGGAAGCTGTCGTGCCCCGTGAAGCCCGAGAGGTACCCGACGTCTTCCGCCCGGCTGACCAGCACGGCGTCGACCTTCTGAGCCGCGGCCTTCCGCATCGCCGCGCGCCGCCGTTTGGCAAAGACCCGCACCTTAGCCCTCTTCCGCGATGAACCTGCCATAGGAGTTCTCCGAGGTTCCTTCCCTCACGGCCAGATTAACGCCAGTAGGCTACCGGCGCCGGCAATGCGGGACAACGCAATTCTCCGGCCGTATAATGAGATGACCGAACAATGAGACGAAAGACGGCGTTCATCGTGGCCGTGGTGGCCGCATCCTCGGTGGCGATCGTGGCGGGAATCATCCATTCGGCAACGACCAGCAAGCCGGCGGCGGAGGACCGCTCGCGGGCGAAGCGGCTCGCCGGGCAGATCGAGAAGCTCAGGCCGCTGCACACGAAGCTGGGCAGGCCCCGGCCGGGCGACTGGCGAGCAGGGCCCGGGGCCGACGAGCCCGGGCAGACCTTCGCCGAGTACCTCCGCTGCCGGCCCGTCCGCCCGGTGGGCACGCGGCGCATCCTGTACATCCAGCCGCTGGGGGACTTCTCGAAGACGCAAAGGAAGATCGTCGACCTGTCCGCCGACTTCATGGGGCTGTACTTCAACCTCCCCGTGAAGGTGCACAAGGACCTGCCGCTCTCGGTGATCCCAAGGCGTGCCCGGCGGGTACACCCCACGTGGGGGGTCAAGCAGGTCCTCTCGACCTACGTGCTGGACGAGGTGCTCGCCCCGCGGCTGCCGGCCGACGCGGCCGCCTGCATCGCCTTCACGACCAGCGACCTCTGGCCGGGGGCCGGCTGGAACTTCGTCTTCGGACAGGCCTCGCTCCGCCAGCGGGTCGGGGTCTGGTCGATCCACCGCAACGGCGACCCGGACGCGGGGGCCGCGGCCTTTCGCCTCTGCCTGCTGCGCACGCTCAAGACCGCGACGCACGAGACGGGGCACATGTTCTCGATGCGTCACTGCACGGCCTACGAGTGCAACATGTGCGGCTCGAACCATCTTGAGGAATCGGACCGCCGCCCGTTGAGCCTGTGCCCCGAGTGCCTCGGCAAGGTCTGCTGGGCCACCCGGACCGAGCCGATCGGGCGCTTCGGGAAGCTGCTGGAGTTCGCCAGGCGGTACGGCTTCAAGACAGAGGCGGACATCTACGCCCGGTCCATCAAGGCGCTCGGTGGGCAGGTGCCCTCGAAACCGGCAAAGGACAGAGCACCGTCGACAGAGGAACAGTGAACCTGCCGTGGCCCGCGCTCGATGGCCCGGCATCGGCATCTGTTTCTTCTTGACGACTCCGGCACGGCCGCCGATAATGTGTACAGCAGTGTACAATGCCGGCACATGGTGTATGTAGAGGCCCACTATGACAAGGCACTCCTTCACGGAAGCGAGGTCTAGGCTGTCTGAGCTGATGACCCAGGTGATGACGGCTCACGAGCGCATCGTCATCGAGCGCCACGGTCGCGATCGAGTTGCCATCGTTCCCTACGAGGACCTGGAGCTCCTGGAGCGATTGGAGGACGAGGCCGACATCGCGGCGGCTGAAGAGGCCCTGGCGGAGTCCGACGAGAGGATTCCGTGGGACGAGGTCAAAGCAGATCTGGGGCTGTAAGTGGCCTACGACATCGAGTTCACCACCGCGGCGCTGCGCCAGTTGAGGAAGCTGCCAAGGGACGGGCAGCGACGAATCCAGGGGGTCATCGAGCTGCTTCGCGAGACTCCGCGCCCGCCCAGGTGCAGACTCCTCAAGGGCAGGCTCAGGGACCTGTATCGAGTCCGGACGGGGAACTTCCGCGTTATCTATCAGGTCTTCGATGACCGGCTCCTCATCTGTGTCGTGGCCCTCCGCGACAGGAAGGACGCTTATCGATAGTAGGGCCCGCGCGAGGACGGGCCTGCGTTCGGCCGACGGACCGGCCTGCCGCCGTTGAACCCGGCGCTGGGTCTGCCTAGAATGTCCACGAGGTCGCAAGATGAATGAAGCCGCGATGGAGTCCCTGCCGGCGGAGCTTCGGGCCAAGCTCGACGCATGCCGCGAGGCCCTGCGCTCGCTGGGCCGCGTGGTGGTGGCGTTCTCCGGCGGCGTGGACAGCACCTTTCTGCTGGCGCTGGCGGCCGGGACGCTGGGGGCCGAGAACGTCCTGGCGGCGTTGGGCATCTCGCCGAGCCTGGCCGAGCGAGATCGCGACTCCGCCCGCGGGCTCGCCCGGCGGCTCGGCGTGGAGCTCGTCGAGATAGAGACCTGCGAGCTGGACGACCCCAACTACGCCTCGAACCCCGCCGACCGCTGCTTCCACTGCAAGAGCGACCTGCTGACGCGCCTGAAGGCCCTGGCGGCCGAGCGGGGCATCCCGGCCGTCGCCACCGGGGCCAACGCCGACGACACCGGCGACTTCCGCCCGGGGCTCCAGGCCGCCAAAGAGCTGGGCGCGGTCTCGCCGCTGCTGGAAGCCGGGCTGAGCAAGGCGGACATCCGCGCCGCGTCGCGGGCGATGGGCCTGGAGACGTGGGACAAGCCGGCGATGGCCTGCCTGGCCAGCCGCATCCCCTACGGCCGGCCAATCACCGCCGAGAAGCTCTCTCGGATCGAGCGGGCCGAGTACGTGCTGAGGGACCTGGGCTTCCGGCAGTGCCGGGTGCGTGACCACGACACGATCGCGCGGATCGAGGTGCCCGCCGCCGAAGTGGTCCGCGCCGCCGAACAGGCCGGGCCGATCACCGCCGCCCTGAAGGAGCTGGGCTATACCTACGTGGCGCTCGACCTGGAGGGGTTCCGCAGCGGATCGATGAACGAGCCGCTGGCCGATCCGCAGGGATAGGCCGGGCGCCGGGCGTTCCGCCGGCCGCTGCGCGCCGACCGCGCTGCGGGCCCGGCCTTCGCCGCGACATCCGCGCTGGCTGCCTCACGCGGCCGTGGTCGTCACGGCCCCTGCAACCGGGCGAAGCGGTGCGAGTCGGGGTACTCGCGGACTTCGGCGAGCATCCGATCCACGAGCTCCACGGGCAGGCCCATCACGTTGCTGAAGCTGCCCTCCAGCCTCGTGATGAATCGCTCGGCCATCTCGGGCGTGGCGTAGGCGCCGGGAATGCCGAGCCACCGGCCGGAGGCAAGGTACTCCGCGATGTCGGCCTCCGACATCGGCGCCATGGTCACGTACGTGACCTCCGAAGCGATGAGCCTGACCCCCGGCATCAGCAGGGCCACCCCGGTGATCACCGCGTGCCGCGTGCCGGAGAGGCTCCGCAGCATCTGAGCCGCTTCCAGCCTGCCGGGCGGGCGGCGGAAGACCTTCCCGCCGACCGCCACAAGCGTCTCGACCGCCAGCACACAGTCGGTGCCGGACCTTTCGGCCGCCAGCCTGGCACGGAAGTACGCCAGCGCTTCGGCCTCCTGGACGGGCGCGACCTGATGGGCGATCGCCGCCGGCTCGCGAATGGGTGGATTCACCGGTTCGGCCCCGAACCCCGCGGCTGCAAGGACCTCTCGACAGAACGGCCCCGAGGAAACCAGGACCAGCGGCATGGCCTCAAGTACGGAGCTCACGGTATGCCCCTTTCCGCAAACTCATGTTCATGTCCTCTCTTTCTCCCGGAAGACGTCCGGGACTGCCGCTGAGGTAGACCCATGCACATGTCGTGCCAGGGTCGGCAGGTGAAGAGATGATCGAGGCCGGCGCTGGGCCCAAGGTCGCCCGGAACGGGCGCTTGGGGCTCAGAGGAGAAACCGCCCGCCGCGGCCGCGGTTCTGGAGGGAACGCAGAACGGGCACTGAGCACCCACCCGGGACCCTCCAAACGGTAGATCTTACCCACCCGGCACAGGCGGCAAACTCAACCCCCGGCCTCGGTCAGAGTGCATTCCGGTCCCGGCTCGCCACGTGCCTGATCCGCCGGCGAAGCGTGCGGCGGGGCTATCTGCCCCCGGCGCCGGTGACTTCCTCGGTGACGATCCGGTTGTTCTGGCGGTACCAGATGATCCGCGGGCTCGACCAGGAATGCGAGCGCCCGGTCGCGGGGTCCTCGTAGAACACCCTGGCGTGGGCGGGCCTGTCTCCATCCAGGAAGCCCCAGATCACCGCCAGGTCCTTCTCGCGGTTGTAGATCAGCCGCTGGGCGAGGACCTGCCACGCGCCGTCCTTGAGGTTCACGTCCCCGGCGGCGCTGAAGAGCTGTAGCGGCCCGAGGTCGGGCCCTTCCTCGACCACGTCCCGCGAGGCCGGCCGCGTTCCTGGAGACTTCTTCGGCTCGGCGAACTTGGCCATCATGTTCCCGCAGTTGAGAATGGTCCTTCTGCCGGCCTCGAGCTTGCCCCACTGGTCTCTCGGCACGTTCAGGCTGTCGGTCAGGACGACCTTGTCGCCGCTTCGGTGGACCATTCTGACCTCGCCGTCGAGGACGACCAACCGGTCCTGCTGGGAGAACTGCATGGAGCGGTTCCATTCGAAGGCGGTCTGGCTGGGGCGTTCCACGGCCGCGACCAGCCCGTCGGCGCCGGGGGGGCGCCGTTTCTCCGGTTTCTGATAGTCTTCCGCCATGAACGTTCCGTGGCCGAGCATCGTCAGGCGGGTCGTCTGGCCGTCATAGATGAGCTTGTCGCCCGCGAGCTGCACGCGCCTCAGGAGCTGCTTCTTCGCGTTCTCGCGGCGGCTGCGCAGCGCGACGTCGTCGTCGGCCAGGATCATGGATATCCGTTGGCGGCTGTAGCGTTCCAGCCCCACGGCCATGCCGCCCAGCCGCCCGGAACGAGCGGGCCTCGTCGCCGGCTGAACCGCGCGCTGCGTCGAAGCGGGCCCCTTCGAGGCCGGCGGATCGGTGAACAGGATCTGCATCTTCCGGCAGCCGACGTGGTCCATGCCGCTGTCGAGCGCGACGTCGCCCGTGAAGGAGGCCATTCGATTCTCGCCCCGGAACGTCATGGCCTCGGACCAGCTCACGGCGACCGGGCGCGGCTTGGCGAGCGCCCGGCCGTTCAGGTCCTTGCGGGTCAGGAAGGACAGGGCGCCGGCTCCCTCGACCTCGGCGGCGGCCTGACGCTGGTCCAGCCGAATGAGGTTCCCGGTGAGGTGGTTGGGGCCCTGGGCGATGCGCGCGGGCGAGCCGATCAGCGCGGCGGTGCGCTTCAGCAGGTCGCTGCGGAGGCGGTCCGCCGAGGCGACCAGCGGGGGCGAGTTCGGCTCGCGCCTATCCGTCACGCGAACGCTGCCCTCGGCGAGGATGGATTCCGGCCGGACCTCGCGGGCGGCGCCCGCCGCGGCGTTGGCGTCCTTCGGATCGACCTCGCCGAAGTGCACGGTGATCTTGTCGGTGCGAATGTCGCTGCCCTCCTGGCGGGCCAGCACGTTGCCCGTGGCGACCGCGGTGTGCGGGTACGCCGCCACCCACCGCCCGCGGGTCATGTGCGCCTTGAGGCGCTCGCACCGGACGTAGTCGCCGTTGGCGTCGCCGCTCTGCTGGAGGACGACGTTGTCGTGGAACTCGGCCTCGTGGATGAACTGCCGCGTCTCGGTCGAGCCGTCGGGGCGCTTGACCTGCTCGCGCGTGAAGCCGATCTCCACGCTGCCGTCCCAGGTGACCCTCTCGCAGGGCGGCGGGCGGTCGGGCTGCTCGATCTCGACCAGCTCGAGGGCCTTCTCCTGGCTCAGCCCCTTGGCGAAGCGTCTGGCCATGTAGCCGGCGCCGTCGAGGTAGGCCTTTCCCCGGGCGGGATCGAAGCGGATCTGCTCGCCGGCCACGTCGGCCCCCTCGGCCAGCAGGAGGCGCACCCGGCGGCCTTGGGGGCCCTTCAGGTGGCCGGTCTGCTCCGGCTGGCGGAAGAGGAACTCGCCGCAGACGGCCGTCGCGCGGGGATCGGTCAGGACCACCCGCGGCCCGGAGGCGGTGACGTCGAACCGGTCCCGGCTGGGCGTCTCGGTTCGCCCGACCGGCCGGACGAGAAGCGGACCCGTCCAGTAGATCTCCATCGGCTCGGGCTCTTCCGCCGGCCGTGTTTGTGCCGGCGCCGAGGCCGGTGCGCTTGCCGCCGGCGGCTTCGCCGGCCGGGACGCGGGCCCCCGGCGCCTGGTTCGCCGCCGGGGCCCGAGGTACCCGCCCGCCTCCTTCCGCCAGGCGGCGTCCCAGTCGAAGCCGAGCAGCAGCTTCTCGGCCCCCTGGAGCCTTTGGCGGCGGTGAACGACCTTGACGTCGCGGCGGAACTCGGCGACGTACTGGTTTCGGGCCTTCGGTTCGGCCGGCGCGCTGGTCGTGGTCGGCCGGGTGACCGGTCGGGGGCCGCCTCCGCCGAACTGCACGACGACCGGCTGCGTTTCGGCCGCGCCGGGACGGGTCGCCGGCCGGCCCGCGGGACGGGTCGCCGCGGCCCCGGCGGGCTGCGTCGCGGGCTGCGTCGCGGGCTGCGTCGCGGGCTGCGTCGCGGGCTGCGTCGCCGCCGGCCGTTCCTCCCCGCCGCCCGGCAGGGAGATCATCTCCAGCTCCTCCGGAACGTTGTAGACGGCCATGTACTGGCCCTGGTCGATCCGCAGGTATCGCAGCTCCCTGGGCGATTCGTTCCAACTGACCGAGAGCCCGCGCCCGTAGATGTCGGCCTGGGGGCTGAAGACGGTCACGCGGCTGTCGGTCTCGATGGTGAGGTGCTCGTTGTCGAACTCGACCTCGTCGACGTGGATCCGGACGACCTCGTCGAGCCGCTGCTCGACGGGGGCCCGGTCCGGCTCGGTGGACGGGTCGAAGTAGATCGTCACGTTTCCGCTGAGCCTCGCGCGGCGGACGTTCACGCCGCGATCCAGCTCCTCGCCGTAGACCTCCGCCCTGTCGGCCCGCAGGATCGTCCGCTGGTCGTTGCGATGGTACAGCTCGACCCGCGGGCCGATCAGCAGGTGGCTGCCGTCGTCGCGACGCGTCCATTCACTTGCCCGGTAGATCGCCTCGAGCCGGCCGTAGCTGTCCCTCGCGATGATGCAGACCTCGTCGGCGTCTTCGATCGACGTGCCCCCCCGCCCGGAAACGCGCGAGATTCGCCTTTCGCGTGACGGCAGGTCCGGGTCGGTTATCCTGACGGCCTCCAGCCCCGCCACGAGCGAATACACGTAGAAGGCCACCAGCAGCGCCGCCAGCGTTGTCAGTACGAGGATGATCCGACGTTTCATGCTTGCTCACCTTCGACGGGCAGGCACGTGGCCAGGTCAGTCTCCGGCATCCGCCACGGTCTTGATGCCCAGGAGGTCCTGCACGTCGATGACGCCGACGGGGCGGTCGTCGGCGTCCACCACGGGCAGCTCGTCGATCCGGTACTCGTTGAGGATCGCCACCGCCTCGCTGGCCAACTCGCCGAGGCGGATCCTCTTGGGGTCTCGCGTCATCAGGTCGGCCGCCGGCTCGGCCAGCAGGTCCGCACTTCTGCGGGTCAGCAGCAGCCTGCGGATGTCCGCGTCGGTGAGGATGCCGCTGAGCCGCCCGTCGGCGTCGACCAGCAGCATCGCGCCGGTCCGGCGGGACACGTCCTCGGCCTGCTCAAGTGCCTCGCCGAGCGTCAGGGAGTCGCTGACCAGCGCCAACTGCTCGCCGCGCCGGAACTTCATGGCCTCCTCGACCTTCAGGAGCCGCCGGCCAAGCTCCCCCGCCGGGTGGTACGCCGCGAAGTCCTCCGGGCTGAAACGCCGCATCTTCATGACGGCCACCGCCAGCGCGTCCCCCAAGGCCAGCATGCACGACGTCGAGACCGTCGGCGCAAGGCCCAGCGGGCAGGCCTCCTCGATCTGGCCGTAGGAGACCGTGATGTCGGCGTTGCGCCCGAGGGCCGAGTCCGGCGAGCCCGTCAACGCGATCACCCGCGCCCCGCGGCCCTTCAGGTGGTCCAGCAGGCGAGTGATCTCCTCGGTCCGGCCGCTGTGACTCAGCGCGATGCACACGTCGCCCCGGCGTGCCCGCCCGATGTCGCCGTGCAGCGCCTCGACGGGGTGAAGGAAGATGCTCTGCGTGCCGGTGGAGGCCAGTGTGGCCGAGATCTTCCTGCCGACCAGGCCGGCCTTGCCGATCCCCGTCAGGATGACCGTGCCGCGGCAGTCGAAGATCATCCGGGCGGCGCCGGCGAACGCCTCGCCGATCTGCCCGGCCAGCGCTGAGATCGCCTCGCCCTCGGCCGTCAAGGCCCTTCGGGCCAGTTCCAGGTCAACGCCAGGCGCGTCCATGCTGCGGTGCTCACTCCCTTCCGCCCCGGCCGCGGCCGTCCACGCAGGCCGCCACGCCCGGGCGCGGCGCATTATGCTTGTTTGCACCACGCCGGTCAAGTAAAAGGGAGGCATGCCCGGCGTCGATGCACAATGGCTCCTGTACAAGCTGATCCTGCTGCCGCCGCTGCTGTTCAGCCTGGTGCTGCATGAGTACGCCCACGCCCGGACCGCGCTGGCCTTCGGGGACGAGACGGCCAAGAACATGGGGCGCCTCACGCTGAACCCCCTGGCACACCTCGACCCGATCGGGACGCTCTGCATCTTCCTGGTGGGTTTCGGCTGGGCCAAGCCCGTGCCCGTCAACCCGATGAACCTCCAGCCCCGGAAGTTCGGGGACATCGCCGTCTCCGTCGCCGGGCCGGCCTGCAACCTCCTGATCGCTGTCGTCACGGCCATGGTCCTGAGGCTGTGGTGGTCGGCCGCCCTCGTCACCAACCAGACCACCTTCCTCGCCGTGCACAGATACCTCCTCTACATCGCTTCGGTGAACATCATCCTGTGCACGTTCAACCTGATCCCGCTGTTCCCGCTGGACGGCCACCACGTCGTTCGGGAGGTCCTGCCGATTGAGAGCCAGCACGGCTTCATGCGCTGGCAGACGCGGTTCGGCTCGATCCTTCTGATGGCGTTGATCTTCGGCCCGAACCTGCTCTCGATGATCACCCGGAACCCGAACATCCCCGACCCCCTCGGATGGGTCTTCATGCACGCCCGAGCGATCGTCCTGGGGGCACTGGGCATCTGACCGCGGCCGCGGCGGCCAGGCGGCCCGACGCCCGCGGCTGAGGTGGCGACCGAACCTCCTTGCCTTTACGAAAAGGGAAATATTGCCCACCCTTCTGTAACTTCCGGATAATCAAGGGCTTATATGTCATCTGGGCAAAAATGGCTTCGTTTCGTAAAAACGCTTGTGACGGTTTGGCCCGGGCTCTTGGCTCCCCCGATCAGATCACGCCGCAACTCGCCCTCTCTACCTTATTATATACATCAAACGCTGCCATGTCTTCAATTATTGCAGAATATTTCAAAAAAATTCTCTTGCTGAGAAACACACGGGAAGGGCGGCCCGCGGCCGGCTATTGCGGGGTGTCCTGCCAGGCGGCGGCGTTGTCGAAGGTCACTTCCGCCCCGGCGGGAAGCGGGGCCAGGCGGGCGGCGATCATGGCCACGTAGGAATCGGTGATCGGCTCGCCGCCCAGCCCGAGCCTCTCGCGAACGGCCTCGACGGCCGCCTCGTCGGGGCCCTCGATCTCCACGAAGAGCCCGATCACCGGCAGCTCATCCAGCTCGACGGCGCAGCCGCCCAGGCGCCAGGTCCGGCGGCGCTTCTGGATCGTCAGCATCGCCTCCAGGCCGCACGCCTCGAAGATCCGTGCCAGCGTCTGCCCGTCGTCGATGGCCGTCTCGTACTCCGAGCGGACCTTCAGGCCCTCCGGCGAGCGGCGGGGCCCCTTGAACGTCACCAGCGTGCCGGCCTCCCCCGCCCCGCTCGGCGCGTCGGCGGGAGTCTCGGTTCGCCGGATCCGCAGCCCCCGGTCGCCGTGCAGGAGCGAGCGATCCGGCGTATCGAAGAACCGGTCCGTCTGCACGCACGTCCCGGCCTCCTCGGCCCCGGCCGCCCGAAGCGCATCGAGCACCTCCGAGTGGCTCGCGACGGCCACCTTCAGTTCGATCTCCTTCGCCATGCCCGCAGTATACCACGGCGGTTCGCTCCTGGCGAGAGACCCGCAGGCACTTCGCCACGGCGCACGCCTTTCGCCGGGCTGGGCCCCGCCCAGGCTCAGACGCAAACTCGTCGCCTTCTGCGTCGTCGGATCACGACCAGCCCGCCTAGCGCGAGCAGCGACAGCGTGGCGGGCTCGGGGATTTGCGCGGCGATGTCGAAGGCGCTGCACAGCCCCGGCGGCAGGTAGGCCCGGAGCCAAAGCCCATCGGAAGCAAACTGCTGCGGGCTGTGTGTGCCCACCGACATGGTGAAGAAGGAGTCGGACAGCGGGTCGTAGTCCATGTGGTAGACGGACGCGGACAACGGAATCTCGCCCACGGGGACCCCGTCGAGATCATGGACGTAGATCCGCTCTTCGCCGGCCGCGGCGTAGATGAGACCTGACGCCGGATTCAGGTCCAGATCGGAGGTGTCGTGCGTCCAGTCATAGATGAGCTCCGGCTCCCCTCCGGTTGGTGCCCATCGGCGAAATGCGTCGTCGTAGGACACATGGGCTACCGAATACACCCTTCCGGCCGCATCGGCGACGATCCCTCCTGTGTGCGTGATGCCCGTGTAGGTTGCCTGCAAGACGCCTTCTGCGCTGTACCTGGCGAGGCTTCTCGGGTCGGAGGCGGTACAGTGGGGCGAGAGGTATATCTCGCCTCGGCCGTCAACGTACATGTGCTGGATCGCGTCGCCCATGACCGCATTGGCGTCGTCCACGACCGTTCGAACGAAGTCGCCGTTCGGCGTGTACTCCGTTAGGGTACCGCCCCACCCCACGTAGACCTGCCCCTGCGGTCCCAGGGCCACGGCGCCCGGGGGGTCATGATCTTCCGCGGCGACCGGCCAGACGTTCACGAACTCGCCGTTGTTGTCGTGATGCCAGACATGCTTCGGGACGCCGGCCTGCCCGTAACGGCCGACGACGTAGATGTCAGCCATCGTGGGGGTCGTCAGGCCCATGCACGCGAGAACCAACCATAGTGGGACGTCAGCTCTTGTTTCCATGGCTCTTCCTTTCATCGCTCCTGCTGCTCCTCAGAATGGACGGACCTTCCACGCCGAGCACGATGGAGCCGCACGAACTCCTCCGAAGGCGGGAACGTAGAGCGATGCCTCCCCGCGTGTATCATACCACGGGAATAGGTCTTGTCAAGTCGGAAAACCAAGCCTTTTTAACATGGGCACGCTAACCAGGTTTTCAACGGATCCGCGCCTCGTCGCCGTCGCTTCGGCTCAGACCTTTCGCCTTCCGTTCGACGCGCTCACGATCTGCGACGCTTCAGCAGGACAGGTGCGGCTGCGCCGCATATCAGAAGCAGCGCGGCGGGCTCGGGGACCGGCTGGAAGAGGAGATTGTCGTACACGAAGTACTCGTCGCCGCTGGTCTCGGTGAGGACCACCTTCCCGATGCCGGGCGCCCAGGAGACCTCCAGGAGCTCCCAGGCGGACGTCCTTACGCCGTCGCTGTCCACCAGGGCGCCCGCGGTGTCGTAGGCGTCCAGGACGAAGGTGCCCGCGCCGTCGCCGCCGGCCGCGTAGATCGAGACGCCGGCCATCAGCTCGTCGAACCGGATGGTCTCGGGCCCCCTGGGCACCCCGCCGTCGGAGAGCTCGGCGGTCCGATTGAACGCCAGGAAGTTCCTGCCGCTCAGCGCGTTGACGCCGAAATTGCCGGCCTGATCGATGATCGCGCCCCCGTCGCGTCCGCCGGGGCCGACGAAGTGCACCCCCAGGTCCACGTAGCGTTCCGTCAGGCGCACCGTTAGCATGAACAGGTCCGGCGCAGCGACGTTGTCAAAGTCGATGAGTCGCTCGGTCGGTTGGGGCGCCCGGGGAACGAGGTCCGAATCGATCCTCTCGGGGGGCTGGGCGGCCCGGTCCACCCCGCCGACGACGTCGCCCAGGACCCGCGGCCCGCCTGTCAGCAGGACCGCCACCATCAGAAACACGCCGGTGCCGCCGAGGTCCTCAGTTGGCTTGCCTCTCATCGCTGTCGCTCTCCGCAAAGGCCACAGATCTTCCGCAACGAGCACGATTGAGCGGCACAAACTCCCGCGAATCCTCACGTCAAGGCGTGTCTATCTCTTCCGCCGGCGCAGCGACACCAAGGCGCCGAGCGCCAGGAGCGACAGCGCCGCCGGCTCGGGAACGGCCGCCCACGTGACCGCGTTTGCCAGCAGCACGTCGCCGTCGGTACTGGACAGCCAGAAAACCCCGCGGACATCAGAAGACGGCGGATAGAAGTTCAGGTCCACGCGCCGGCCCATGTCCTCCAGCTCCTTGGTCGCCAACAGCGGCATGCCGTTGCTCCAGTCGGCGATTCTCACGGCCCCGGGAGCGAAGTCCGTGATTGGCGCGCGGTAGCTGCTGATGCCGCCGTCGAAGCTCTGCACGCCGGCCAGCAGCGCGTGGTTCGGCACGTGCCGCGTTCCGATCGTCTGGTGACCTTGGGTCTGGCTGGTAACGGGCACCATCGCGTAGTATCCCGACGAGTCGTCCCAGCGCCCGTGCAGCATCCACCCGCCCCCGGTGGACCCGAGCACGAACGTGGCAACGACCACGCCGCGGCCGGCGTCCGCGCAGTCGGCCAGGACGTCCCCCGCCGCCGTGGCAATGCTCGAGCCCCAGCTATCCACCCCCCCGAAGATGAGGATCGAGTCGTAGGCAAGGGCCTGAGAGAGGGTCGGGACGCCCTGGGCGTTCAGGATCACCCCATCCACGTTTGCGAAGGCCCCGGCGCCCTGGATCTTCGCGATGACGTCCGCGACCCGGTCGGCCTCATCGCCCCAGACCGCCACGCGCGGGCCTTCCGCCCGTCCCGTCGCAGGCAGGATAATCCCGCCCACAACCACGACCAGTGCAAGCTTGGCATACGTGGCCATCGGTGAGTCTCCTTCTTAACCGGGGCAAGGCGTGTTTATCTGTTGCGCCGGCGCAGCGATGCCAAGGCGCCCAGCGCCAGCAGCGACAGCGAGGCTGGCTCGGGAATGGTCAGCAAGCGCTGGTGGTAGATGGCATAGTCGTTGCTCCTGCTGGACAGCGTCGGCCCGAGCGGATGGCTTCCCACCGCGTAGCCGTGGACCTGCGCTCCGAACGACACGGGCTGGGAGTTTCCCTCACCGTAGTAGTACCGCAGGAGGTCATCCCACGAGACGGCCACGATGTAGTACTTCCCGGCGTCCAGAGGAACGCTGATCGGCCCGGAGGAATACCAGGCGGCGCCCTGGCCGGATGCGGCGTGGGAGCTCTCCTGGATCTGCTGGTACGTCCCGAACTCCACGGGGGATTCGTAGACGTAGAAGCAAAGCGTCTGCGTCCCGGTGAAGTTCAGGTAGAACTGCTGCTCGATCAGCACCCTGTCGGCATCCACGCGGTAGGCGTTGCCCTTGGCCCTGGCCCGGTCGGAATTGGAATTGGACGTGTTGCCCACCGTGTCGAGCGCCTGAATGCCGTCCGGCGCCGGCGGCTGGCCCGCCGGGAGGGGACCCCGTGCCTCACCGGGTCTGCCGTCGGTGACCGCGGCGGCGGCGGCACGGGCAGCCGGCCCGGCCAGGGCCGTCAGAATGGCCAGGGCGCCAATGGCCCCAAGGGCTCCAAAGTTGATTTTCGGAGCTCCCACCTGAGTTCTCCTTTTCCAAACAGGTGCCTGAACCGTGCTCGAGTTTTTCACCAGGGTCCCGACTGACCGGTGCCCGGGGCTCCGGATCCTCACGCCGAAGCGTGTCGATCTTCCCGGCCCGGGCGCGTGTCTCCTGGGCCGCGGCGGGCGCGAACGAAGTTGTGGTGCTGCCCGGTCCAACGGAACCGGCAAGCCTGGAGAGCACTTCCCCTCGCAGGCGGCTCAGCCTGCATGAGCGCATCTCACGGGTGGGAAACTCGGCCGGGCGGCCTGGGCAGGAAGGGACGAGTGAGCGAGGTTCGCTCCTGCCCGAATGCGGATGAGCTAGCTAGCCGCTCCCAGAGCAAGCTAGCCCAAGTTCGCCAGTTTCGAACGTAAGTGCTTTATTTGCGTTTAAAATCGG
>CAYRVX010000064.1:0-36326 GCA_964427875.1 uncultured Planctomycetaceae bacterium | reverse complement strand
GGTCTCGATCTGTGCGATTGCTTGAGGTCCATGATCATCTCGATTCTCCTTGTCAGGTGGCAGGTCATCCCGCTGATGCCCGCCGGTGTGGGTCGGAGGTTCCATTCCGCAAACCGTGCCAGTGTCTTCGCCAGGTCGATCGGCCGAACGCCGCAGGCCAGGGCGTGGTCGTCGGCCGCAAGCTCGCTCTCCATCCGCGCCCGCCGCTGGAGCCACCAGACCAGTGGGCACCACCACGCCAGGGCAACGACCGCCCGCCCGAGGACGTACCACAGCGGGTCGCAGCCGTCGAGGTGACCCAGCTCGTGCGCCAGCGCGCTGCGCAGGCCGGGCCCCAGCGACCTCGGGGAGCGGTCGGGCAGGATGATCGCCCCGCGGAACAGCCCGCCCGCGGCCGGCTGGCTCAGCCCCGGCGCGACGAACACGGAGAAGGGCCTCTTCATGCCGACACGCCTGGCCAGTCTTCGCGTCAGCGACCGCCAGGCCGGCGGGGCCGCCCGCCACGTGCGCCGCCACGAGGCAAGACGCAGCAGGCGGATCGCCAGCAGGAGCACACAGCCCCCGGCCACGCCCAGGATGCCCGCCGGCAGCGCCCGCCGCCAGTTCACCGCCAAGGCCGCCTGCCGGGGCTCGTGCCCGCCCGCCGGCGGCGGGGGCGCCGTCGCCGGCGAATCGGGCGCGCCTTCGGCACAGCCGGCGGCGAACTCGTCCGCAACATGCCCAATCGGCACGGCGGGCGGGCTCGGAAGGGCCATCGCCGTCTCGGCGACCGGGCGTGCGGGCCCAGCCGCCCGCAGCAGCAGACCCGACGACGGGCTGCAATGGCGCATGGCGATGGCGCCCAGCAGCACCAGAGGCGTGCCGATCAGGGCGAGCCGGCAGGCGTTTCGGCGCATCACGGCGGGACAGCGTCGCATGAGCAGCACGGCCGCCGACGCCGACGCCGTCCACAGCGTCACCCCCCAGGCTGCGTTGAGCAGGAGATCAGGGGTCATTTGGTCTTTTGCTCGCCGTCACGGATGATGCGGCGGATCCGGTCCATTTCCTTGCGGCGGATGCGCTCGGCACCCAGCAGATGACAGAGCAGCTTCTGCTCGCTGCCCTCGAAGAGGTCCTCCACGAGCCTTCCGACACTGGCGCTCGTATAGTCTTCCCGGCTGACTGCCGGCTCGTAGCGGTAGGCCTTGCCCACCGCCTCGTGCGTGAGCATGCCGCGGCGCTCCAGGGCCCGCATGGTGGTCAGCACGGTCGTATAGGCGATTCTGCGGTGGGCGGAGAGGGCCTCGTGGACCTCGGCCACGGTGGCCCGCCCCAGCCGCCAGACCACCTCCATCACCTGAAGCTGCAAGTCGCCGAGGCTGTCGGGCATATCCGGGCCCTTTCTTACTTATTACCTCCAACGTACGTAGGGTATAGTAGATCCCTCCCTTTTTCAAGAAGGTTTTTGATTTTCTCGGGGGCTTTTCGCTTCAGCGTTTCGCCGGCGCGCGGCGCCTCGGCTTGGGCAGGCGTCTCCGCGCCTCCGGCCGACCTCCGTCGCCCCACCTAATCGACGCGCGGTTCTGCGGGCGGTGCCGGCGCTTCCGCCGGCTGGTCCTTCTTTGCCTCATCGCGGAAGAACAGGGCCAGGACGAGCGTCGCGAGCAGGCCGATGATCGCCACGGTGTACCAGTAGCCGGTGTAGTTGAGCTTCCCGCCCGCCGGCGTGAACTTGCCGGCGAGGAAGCCGTTGAGCACGCCGCCAATGACGGGCCCCGCGGCGATCAGGATTCCGAAGAGCGTCTGGGCCGTGTGGCGGATGTCCTCGTCGGCCAGGCGCTCCACGTAGATGAACGCGGCGGCGTAGTAGCAGGCGAAGCAGATGCCGTGGAACCCCAGGCTCAGGACGATCACCCATAACGGCAGCCACGTCGAGCCGAGGAACACGAATCGCAGCAGGTACGCGGCCCCGCCGATGGCCAGCACCCTCCGCATGCCCAAACGCTTCAGCATCCAGCCCAGGATGGCGATCATGACGATCTCGGTGATCTGCCCGATGGTCATGGCCGGTCCGATGTCAGCCTTGGCCAGCCCCAGGAGCCTCAAGTGGTTGGCCGTCTGCATGAAGAAGATGTTGTGGATGCAGGCGATCAGCAGCGCCGCGACCATCAACACCAGGAAGCTGCGGTGGCGGAACAGGCGGAAGGCCTTCCAGAAGGCCAGTTTCTCGGCCGCGTCGCGTTTGGGCGGCGTGTTGGGCAGCGTCAGGCAGTAGGCGGCGTAGACGAACGCCACGACGGCGCCGGCCTTGAGCGCCTGCACCGTCCGCGCGACGACGTCGGCACGCTCCCTGCCCATGAGGAACATCGGCTTCCAGGTCAGCTCGACGCTCTCGTGGAGCAGGATGAACGGGAAGTCGCTCGATAGGATAAAGGTCTGCCGCAGCCACACCCAGGCGAAGACCCACATGGCCACGATCCAGCCGATCGTGCCCCACACGCGCACCACGGGGAACTGCTTGGTTGGGTTGGACATGTGGGCGAAGGCGAGCGAGTTGCTCAACGCCATCGTCGGCGCCAGGGCCAGGCTGCCCGCGATCGAGAGCGCCAACCACGCCCCGAAGACCCTCTGCTCGCTCATGATCCACCACAGAACGCCGCCGATGACCAGGATCACGGTCATGAGACGCTGGGTGGAGAAGTAGCGGTCGGCGATCTGCCCGGCGATAAACGGGGCGGCCAGGGCGCCGATCGAGCCGGAGATGCCCAGCAGCCAGCCAAGCTGGTACTGGCTGAAGCCCAGCCCCCCATCCTTCACCCTGGCGAGAATGAACATGCCCGCCAGCGGGGCCCACAGGCCGAACATGCCCCATTGAAGGAACATCATGATCGACAGGCGCAGCGTCAGCGACCTCGGCTGGGCGGAGAGAACCGGCACGGGGGAAGCGGGCTCGACGGTCATTGGCCTTCACCTTAACTCAGGGCCTTCCGGATCGGTCTTGCGCAGAGGCGGCACGCGCCACGTGTTCCGTGGATTGTACAGGATGCCCCGCGTATAATCATGAGGCAGGCAGACGCCAGGCGATGTTTCCCGCGCCGGAAAGACCAGGAGGTGCGCCATGGCAGGTCGCGAACAGCAGGGGACCCGGACACGTTGGCCTCAAAGGGCGGTGCTCACAGCCTTCGCCGCGGTCGCTGTCTTCAGTTGCACGGTCACGTGCCGCGGCGGCGACGACAAGGCGGGCTCCTCGAAGGGGGCCAAAGGACCTCCGGCCCCGCCGGCCGCGACGAAGCCGGCCAGGCCGTGGAAGCCACCGATCTGCACGGCCCGCAAGAGCGAACGGGCGCAAATGGTCCGCGTGATCCGCCTTCACGGCCTGAAGGACCCGGCCGTGCTGAAGGCCATGGGCGCGGTCGGCCGCCACGAGTTCGTCCCGGCCGGCTACTCCCGCCAGGCCTACGACGATACGCCCCTGCCGATCGGCCACGGGCAGACGATCTCCCAGCCCTACATCGTCGCCGAGATGACCCGCCAGCTCAAGCTCAACAAGGACTCCCGCGTCCTGGAGATCGGCAGCGGCTCGGGCTACCAGGCGGCCGTGCTGACGGAATTCACACGCCACGTATACACCATCGAGATCATCAAGCCGCTCGCCGAGGCCGCGAAGAAGCGCCTCAAGCGCCTCGGCTACCACGTGGTCCAATGCCACCGCGGCGACGGGTACTACGGCTGGCCCAAGGCGGGCCCGTTCGACGCGATCATCGTCACCTGTGCGGCCGGGCAGGTCCCGCCCCCGCTGATCAAGCAGCTCAAGCCCGGCGGACGAATGGTCATCCCCGTCGGCGGGCCGTTCTCCATCCAGCACCTCCTGCTCATCGAGAAGCAAAAGGACGGCAAGATCCGCAGCCGCTCCCTCATGGCCGTCCGCTTCGTCCCCCTGACGCGAAAAGACACCTCCACGAAGTGACGTGCCGCCGGCGAGAACCGGAAAGAGCTTGGCCGGAGCCCGGCGACCCGATAGAATGGGCCCCAGCGCCGAAGGACCCCGCGAGGGTCGTGGGCCGAAACCTGTCCGGGAAGACCTCGTTTGTGCCAAGGCCCCAAGGACGCGCTGGAAGGGCGATACATTGGCAAGATCCTTTTACAACTATGAGAAACGTCGGAAAGAGCTGGCAAGGAAGAAGAAGAAAGAAGACAAGAGACAACGCAAACTCGAGAAGAAGAGTCCGCAGGCCACAGACAGTCCGGAAGCGTCCCCGGACCGCACGGAGTCCGCCTGAGTCGGATCATTGTCTCGCTCCATGGAGCGGGTCGCGTTCTCCTTCCGAAGAGCCCCGCCGGGATCGCCTCAGCCGCACGCCCAGCCGAAGGCGGCGGCCGACGCGGGCAACCGCAGTCGACCGGGAGTGCGGTGAGATGAACGAAACACCTCGCAGACACGCGATCGCCGCTTCCTGGCGGGGGTGTTGGGCGCGGCGTGTGTATTGCCGGCCGCAGTGTGTTTCCGGCCGGCGCTTGCAGGAGCGGCGCCGAAGCAGCCGACGAGGCGAAGCTTCCGGCTGGGTTTCACGCCGTTCCCCCACGACATGACGGTCAAGGCGCTGACGGAGGTGAACCAGTTCGTTCGCGAGAACGCCGACATCATCGCCGTCCACCTCGAGGGCGTGCCCTGGCTGGAAGCGAACACCGAAAAACCCTTCCACAAGAAGATGCTCGAGAACTGGGCCCGCCACAAGACCGCCCGGCCCGACGGCGGGAAGCTGTACCTCGCGCTGACGCCCGTCAACAACGACCGCAGCGACCTGGCCTCCTATCGCAGCGAGCGCGAGCACCTGCCCATGCCGCAGGCCTTCGTTGGGAAGTCGTTTGACGATCCGCTCGTCATGGACACGTATCTCAAGTACTGCCGGCGGGCCGTCGCGTACTTCCGGCCGGACTACCTCGCCATCGGGATCGAGGTCAACGAGCTCTACCACAAGGCGAAGGAGAAGTGGCCGGCGTATGTCCGGCTGCAACACTTCGTCTACAAGGGCCTGAAGCGCGAACACCCGAAGCTGCCGATCTTCGCCACCTTCACGCTGCACAACATGCTCAACCCGGGCTGGTCCGATCGGCGCGAGATGCTCGCCGCCTTCAGGAAGCTCATGATCTACAACGACGTTCTGGGCGTGAGCTTCTATCCGTTCATGGCCAATCTGACCGGGAAGAGTGATCGGAGCCTCCGCTGGCTGGCCCGCGAGTTCGACGGATTCAAGAAGCCCTACGCCCTCTGCGAAGTGGGCCAGCCCGCCGAGCCGCTCGTGCTCGAGTCGCTCAAGATCACACTCCCCGGCAGCGAGGCGATCCAGCACCGCGCCCTGTCGGGCATGCTGAGCTTCGCCGAGACCCGCCGCGTGGAGTTCGTCATCTGGTTCGTCCCGCGCGACTACGACGCGTTGTGGGAAAAGATGAAGAACGCCGCCCCGGAATTCTTCAAGGCCTGGCGCGACTGCGGCCTGCTCGACGGCGAGGGCACCCCCCGCCCCGCCTGCCGCCTGTGGCAAAAAGTCCAAAAGCTCCCCCACCGCCCCCCACCGCCCGCTTCGTCCCCCTGACGCGAGAAGACACGTCGGCGAAGTAATCACACGGCCCAGGCTCCGTTCGCGGGCAACGCGAGGACTTGCCAAGATGAGCCCCATGAGCTAGGATCGTGGGGTAGAATCAGGGCGCCCAAGCCAGCGCCACAGAAAGGCGATTCCCGATGACAACGGTTGCGCCTGGCAGTTCGTTGAGCCTGGAATGCGTCGGAAAGGTGCTGAGCTATCCCAAGATCCGATACATGGGCAGCAAGTTCCGCCTGCTCCCCTGGATCTATGAGGTCATCTCACGGTACGAATTCGATACGGCGCTGGATGCGTTCTGCGGCTCGGGTTGTGTCGCCTACCTGCTGAAGGCGATGGGGAAGCGCGTCATCGCCAATGATTTCCTGAACTTCTGCACGACCATTGCCAGGGCGACCGTCGAGAACAACACGGAGAAGGTAGACGACAGCGACCTGGAAGTCCTGCTCTCCTACGACCCGAGACACCCACGATTCATCGAGAGAACGTTCACTGACATCTTCTACACCCCGGAGGATCTGCGGTTTCTGGATCGAACCTGCTGGAACGTGCCCAAGCTCTCCAGTCCCTATAAGCAGGCGATCGCGATGGCTTCGCTGGTGCGGTCTTGCGTGAAGCGACAGCCCCGGGGGGTCTTCACCGTGGCAGGAGACCCCGAACGGTACAAGGACGGACGTCGGGACCTTCGGCTCTCGCTGCGCGAGCATTTTGCCGAGCAGGTCAGGATCTACAATGGTGCGGTCTTCTCCAACCGGAGGACGAACCTGGCCAAGAACAGCGACGTTTTCGGTCTGGAGCCGGAGGGCCTCGACCTCGTCTACATGGACCCGCCCTACGTCCCGAGGTCCGACGACAACTGCTACGTCAAGAGGTATCACTTCCTTGAAGGTCTGTCCTGCTATTGGAAGGACCTGGAGATTCTGGAAAACACGCGCGTGAAGAAAGTGAAGAAGCGATATACGCCCTTCTCCTATCGCAGAGAAGCGGTCACCGCATTTGAGACGATGTTCGGCCTCTTCTCGAAGAGCGTCCTTGTGCTGTCGTATTCCTCCAACGGCTACCCTCGGCTGGACATGCTCGTGGAGCTGATGAGGAAACACAAGGGCACCGTGGAGGTCTTCCAGAAGGACCACCGGTATCACTTCGGTACGCACGAGAAGGCCGCAAGGAACAAGGTCCGGGAGTTTCTGATCGTGGGCAGGTGACGTGCGAAGATACCGTCAGACCGTCGAGCAGATCCTGGAGAGGCTCTCCGTCATCAAGTCGTCGTGGCGGGACAATCATGCCGACCGCGTGATCGCTGCCCTCAAGGCGCTCGGAATCCTGACAAGCCTTCGGATCACCGTCAACACCCCGGTCACCTGGCGAGATCTTCTTGCGGAACGTCTCAAGGGAGGTCGAGGAAGCGCGATCAAGGGGCAGGCTCGTGGCCGTTACCTGGAGGACTTCACGGAGAGAATCGTTGCCAAGGTCTTCCACGACGTCGGCTATGAGGCGAGGTGCAGGTTCACTGGGGCGCGAGGCACCAGTACGGAAAAGGCAGACTTTGCCATTCCGGCAAGAAACGACGCTCGACTCGGAAGCGATCTTGCCCAACTGCGAAGAGATCACAACCTTTGATTACGAGTTCCCGTCCCCGCTCCGTCAGTACATCATGTGCTCGCGGTATACGTCCAGGGCGTAGCGGAAGCTGTCGTAGTCGACGAGCGTGGAGATGGAGTGGTCGGAGGCGTAGACGTAGCGGGCGGCGCGCTGCTTCATGCCCTCGATCAGTGAGCCGACGCCCTCGCGGATGACCGCCCGGTCGTTGGTCTCGAGGATCCGCGCGTCCAGGCCGCCGATTAGGGCGAGCTTCTCGCCGTATCGCTCGGCGATGCCCAGCGGGTCGTTGCCGGCCTTGACTTCCATCGGGTTCAGTGCGTCGAAGCCGGCCGCGACGACCAGGTCGATGGCCGGCTCGGTGAAGCCGCACGTGTGAAAGACCACCGGCAGGTCGTAGGAGTGGAAGAACTCCACCATCTCCTTGTAATACGGGAAGATCAGCTCCTCCAGCGTCCGGTGGCTGCAGAACAGCCGGTGCTTGTAGCCGAGGTCCTCGTAGAGCCAGATCCCGTCCGGCCGCCCGGCCTCCTCGATGAGGATCGTGAAGTACGTCTTGTACATGTCGGTGTAGACGCGGTTGAAGTCGTGGATCCAGTCGGGATCGGCCACCAGCGACGTGTACATCGTGTAGTCGCCCATGCTCGCGCGCATGTTCTCCCAGATGAACTGATGCCCGTAGCTGGTCCAGAACCCCCCGGCCCTCCGCTCTGCGAGTCTTTTGGATGCGGCTTGGACGTCGATGCGCTGACGATCGGTCTCAAGCAGGTGCGGGCGGTACTCTGCCTCCCAGACTTTCCGGCCGGTCATGGCGAAGTCGATGTGCTCGGGCGTGCCGGACTTGTCCTTCCACCACTTCAGCACGGCGCCGCTGCCGTTGCGGACGATCCGCCACTGGTCCGTCTCCTCGAGGACGTCCTTGACGCCGGGACTGGCGTGCCAGTCGAACCAGCCGCCGCAGCCGACCATGTCGAAGCCGAAGTGCTCCGCGGAATCGACGGGGTTGCCCTCCTCGTCGGCGGGCATGCCCTGCGTGACCCACTTCCTCAACGTGTCGCCCCACGGGCCGTCGAACACGCCCACGCGCTGCGGCCGCCGGCCGCGAAGGAGCTTGTCGATCACTTCTCGGGAATCGCGCATGGGCCGGGGCCTCACGGGCGGGTCAGCTCGACGCCGCCGCGCCGAGCGGGGCCAACAGCGCAAAGGCCGCCAGCAGCGAAACCGCCTGCATTGACCTCATCGTTCCTGTCCCGTTATCTCGCTCGCCTGACCTGCTCCCGCCGCCAGTCGGGCGTCCACTGGCGCCCTGTGACCCGCCGGAACTTGCGCTGGAGGTCGATACGGCGCTCGAGGTTCCGCCGGATCGTCTGGTTGATCTCGTCGGCGAGGGACTTGACCGCCTTCTCCGGCGGGAGCAGCCGGTTCTCGACCTTCTCGACGCTCTCCGTTACCCACCGATCGACCTGGGCGCCGTCGATGAACGAGCTGAGCACCCGCGGGCGGGCGTGCGTCAGCGCGTCGATGAACGGCTGGTGGAAGGCCGGATCCGGCGCCACGGCGTTGACGAGGTCCTCGCCCCGCCTCGCCAGGGCCGGGTTGGGCGGCAGGGAGTCGCCGTCGTTGACAATCACCTGCCCGTAGTCCGGCGTGGCGAGGTACTGGATGAACTTCAGCGCCGCGTCGCGGTGCGGGCTGGTGATGTTGACGCCCGCCGCCCGCGTGTCGCAGACGCCCACGGACGGCCGATTGCCGATCCGCGGCAGGCGGGTCACGCCGAGCTTGCCGTGCAGGTCCGGGTAGTTCGGAAGCTGGCAGAGATACCACCGCCCGATGAAGATCATCGCGGCCCGGCCGTTCGAGAACCAGTTGATCCCGCCCGTGCCCCAGCCGCCCTGGCTGCTCATGGCCTGCGCCTCGGCGGGGGTGGGGAGGATCTTGTGGACGTGCATGAGGTCGTGGTATCGCCGCATGGCGTCGACGGCTTCGGGCTCGCCCAGGCGGCAGCGCAGGCCGTCGCGCGTGAAGTACCAGCCGCCGCAGCCGACGAGCAGGTCGTTGAACATCCAGTTCTGGTTGTAGTTCGCCACGCCGATGTGCCTCTGGCCGCTCCTGCCGGGCCGGGAGACAATGCGCCGGCCGGCGCGGACGAAGTCGTCAAACGTCCAGTTGGGATCGGGGCAGGCCAGGCCGTGGTCGTCGAAGACCTCGCGGTTGTAGATCACGCAGTTCGCCCAGACGTTGCAGGGGAAGCGGACCTGCCTGCCGTCGGCGAGGAGCGTTCCCTTGATGGCGGGGTAGGTGTGCTCCGGAGCGAAGCCCATCTTCGAGGCGCAGGGCGTGAGGTCCACGAGGATGCCGAAGTCGGCGTAGGTGAGCATCTGGGCCTGGCCGTAGACGTCGATGACGTCCGGCCCGACGCCGGTGGCGCACTGGACGGTGAGCTTCTCCAGCGCGCCGGACTCGACGGCGGCCTCGATGCGAACGGCCTTGCGGATCGATTCAGGATACGCCGCTTCGAAGATTCGGCGATTCAGCGCGACGACTTCGACCCTGGTGCGGTCCTCGGGGGGCTTTTCCAGGAGGATCCGTGCGTCCCTGGAGACCTCCAGGCCGGCCAGGTCGCTTTCGGCGAAGAGGTCGCGTTTCTCCAGGAGCTCGTTAATGGCCCGGAGGATCGCCCGCCGATCCGCGCCCGCGGTCACTTTCGGGCCCAGGAGCCGCCGGAGACGCTGCGTGGCGCCGCTTGTCTGCTTCGCGCTGCCGGCCAGCGCCTCGCCGAAGGCGGGCCAGTCGAGGACGTCCTCGTCCTTGAGGCGGACCTGGAGCTTGCCGAAGATCTCGACCTGGAGGTTGCGTGCGGGGTTGGGGTCGGTGGCCCAGCGGATGCGGATCACGCCGTCGTCGGCCGGGCGCTGGAGCGTCGACTCCGCCAGCAGGTACAGCACGGCAAACAGCACCAACGCGCCCGCGAAGAACTTCCTCATGGCCTCTTCCCTATGTCAGAGGGATGCGCCCGCGCGTGAATCCGCAATCCGCACTCCCCAATCCGCAATTCGCAATCCGCAATCCGCAATCGAATCATCCTTTCACACTGCCCAGTTGGATGCCCTTGACCAGGAACTTCTGGAAGACCACGAACACGATGATCAGCGGGACGATGTTCATCACCGTGGCGGCCATGATCAGCTCCGTCTGCCGCCCGTACGTCGTGTCCAGCGCGAGCATGCCCACCTGCATCGGGTAGAACTGGTCGTCCTTGAGCATGACCAGCGGCCAGAGGAACGAACGGTACGCGCCGAGGAACGTGAAGATGCCCAGTGCGATGAGCCCCGGCCGGGCCAGCGGCATGACCACGTGCCAGAAGACCTGCCAGTGGGTCGCGCCGTCGATCTTGGCGGCCTCGTCGAGCGACGGCGGGATCGACAGCATGAACTGGCGCAGGAGGAACGTCCCGAACGCGCTGAACGCCGCCGGCAGGATCAGGCCCTGGTAGGTGTTGATGAGCCTCAGCGAGACCATGATCTGGTAGTTCGGGATCATCGTCACGACGTGCGGGACCATCATGGTCGCCAGGTAGGCCAGGAACACCCTGTCTCGCCCCCGCCAGTGCATGCGGCTGAAGGCATAGGCCGCCATCGCGCTGGTCAGCACCTGGAGCACGGTGATCCCCACGGCGATGAAGATGCTGTTGAAGTACCACCGCCCGAAGCGAAGCTCCAGGTACCGGCCCGTGGCCGGGTCGGGCTGGAGGTCCAGCACGATGGGATAGTTTCGCAGCGTGGGCTTCTTCGGGACGATCCGGACGTCCTCGACCTCCGGGCGCGGCTTGAACGAGGCGCTGACCATCCAGATGAAGGGGATCGAGATGACGAAGCCCATGGCGCACAGCGTGCCGAAGCGAGCCGCCGCGGCCACTCTCGCCCTGGCGCCCGAGGCGTTCATTCGACCACCTCCAGCTCCCTGCCGAACCGCCAGTTGATGGCCGTGGTGATGAAGATCAGCGCGAACAGGACCCACGAGACCGCCGCCGCGTAGCCGAGGTCGAGGTTCTCGAAGAACTTGTTGTAGATGTAATAGGTCAGCGTGGTGGTCGAGCCGGCCGGGCCGCCGAGCGTCATGACGCGGGCCTGCTCGAAGCCGCCCTGGAGGCCGCCGATGATCGACATGATGGAGATGAAGAACGTCGTGGGCGCGAGCTGCGGCCAGATCACGTGCCGGAACCTCGCCCACCATCCGGCCCCGTCCACCTGGGCGGCATCGAGCAGCTCCAGCGGGATGTTGCTCAGCCCCGCGAGGTACAGCAGCATGTTCGTCCCGCCGATGGCCGTCCAGACGCCCATGAAGATCAGCGCGGGCTTGGCCCACGTGACGCTGGCCAGCCACTGCGGCAGCATCTCCCTGGCCGCCTCGGCGCCGACGCCGGCGCTCTGGAGAACGGCCGCCAGGCCGGCGTTGATCGGCCCGGTCTGCGGGTTGTACATCGCCTTCCAGAGCACCATGAGCGCCACGCCGGACGTGAACGTCGGCAGGTAGAACAGCGTGCGGAACGAGACGATGTTGAACGCCGCCCCCGTGGCCGCCATGAGCCAGAACACCCCGCCCAGCAGGCCGATATTCGGATACCCCAGCGCCCAGACGAGCCCCGTCGTGACCGCGCCGCAGGCCAGGCAGAGCGCCGTTTGGATGAGGCGCATCCGCCACGGACCCAGCGGGAGCCGGTTGTTCAGCAGCATCGCCAACAGCAGCGACCCGGCGATGGAGAAGGGAATGCCCATCATCAGGTACAGCGTGTTGTAGAGGAACTGCCAGAATCGCGCATCCCGCAGCTCGTACGACTCCCACACGGGCCCGTGCAGTGCCCACATCGCCGCCGCGGCCGCGGCCAGGAGCACCGCCGGCAGCGTGCCCACGCCCGGCCGCCAGGTGCCCTCCTCTCGCCGCATCATGAAGAACCCGCCCACGAGGAAGATCAGCCCGGCGATGACGATGCCTTGCCCGCCGCCGGGGCTTATCCCCAGCGGGCCCGCCGCGTCCAGGCCGGCCCGCACGAGGGCATGGCCGAGTAGCTTCTGCCCGAGCGTCGCCGCGCCGAGCAGCGTGAGGATCGCGCCGCCGATCTTGAAGCCGCGCCAGCCGGCCACGTTCGCCCAGAGCGTGCCGGCCAGTCCGACGAACAGCACCAGGGCCGAGGCCCCATACGCCCAGCCGAGCGCGGGACTCGCCTGGCCCGTCGCCCGAAGGCCGAGCAGATCGATGAAGTTCCGCAGGGCCAGGAACTCCGTCCTCACGGCGGGCTTGAGGCTCCAGTTCGTCAGCGACATCCACAGGGACAGGACGATCGGGAACAGCAGGAAGACGCAGAAGCCCAGGAAGTTGGGCAGCAGGAAGCCGAACACCGCGGGCTCCGGCAGCCTGGGCTTCTTCATGGGTGGCTCCAGAGACGGACTTCCGCCTCGCGGCGTCGAGGTTCGGCGCGGCGCGAGGCGATCACCCCGCCTTCTTCACCTCGAAGACGCCGAACGTGTAGGTGTTGCTCCAGCTCATCGACGCCCGCGGCGCCAGCTTGACGGCGACGAACGGCTCGGGGCACGCCGCCCGCTCGGCCGCCCAGAAGCGATACTTCAGAACCGGGCGGTCCCCGGTGATCGTGACGCTCGCGCCGGTCTTGCGGTTTACCACGGCCGCGGCGTTGTCCAGGGCCGTGCCCCGCAGGCCGCCCAGCTCCATCCAGACCGTCTTGCCGCCCGTCAGCGGCCCGAGGAAGACGATCTCGCGGTCCTCCACCTTCGCCAGCGTGCCCTTGAGCTCCTCCACGCGGGCGTTGAACGGAAGGACGACGCGGTAATCGGGGCCGATCGGCTGCTCGTCGATGATGGTGAAGTTGTGGCAGTAGTGCGTGGTGTCCATGGGCTTGGCGCCGGTGTTCTCCAGGCGGCGCGAGATGGTGAAGGCCGGCGAGCCGGTCACCAGGCTGACCCGCTTCGTGTAGTGCCACCCCCAGTCCCGCTCGCCGGTGAGCTCCTGGACGAACTGCACCCACGTCTTGCCGCGCGTGACCTTCCACTGCCCCAGCCTGGCGATCTTGCGCGCGCGCCAGAAGCTGTACTCCTGCGGCACCATGCGGCCGGTGACCTTGTCCTTCACGAGCGTCTCGGTCTTGACCAGGCCGCCGATGCCGATCTTGTAGAACACGCCGCCTGCCCTGACCTCGTCGAAGCCCAGCGGCTTGAACATGCTGAACTCCTCGGCCGTGCCCTCGATCGCGTCGTGGCCGGTGGGCTCGTGCTCCTTGTGCCACGGGCCGAAGAACGTGTGGCCCTTGTACTCGACCCGTCCGACCACGCCGGACCAGTCGAACCGCGGGCCGCGGTAATAGCCCTTCTTCGCGTCGGGCAGATGGACGGTGAGTTTGACCACGCCGTTGGAAAGCGACAGCTTCGGGTACTTGGCCGGCTCGGCGGCGGCGGCGCCGTGCCCGAGCGCGGCGCCCAGGACACACGCCAGCGCGATGCTCCACTTCCGCTTCGCGGGGTCCATGTCGACTCTCCTGTGCTACCGAGCCGCGCCGGGCGAGTTCGTGTGAATCACCAGCGACCATCCCACGTGCTTCCAGCCGTTCTCGATGCGGTACAGCACGCGGTTCAGGCCCTTCTTGAAGTGGACCCTTCTCATGCCCTCGGCGACCTGCCAGGCCTTCAAGTGGTTCGCCGAGACCCAGACGGGCTGGTTCTCGATCCACAGGCTGGACTTGTCGTCACTGCCGACGGCGACCCACAGGTCAATCGCCTTGTCGAACCACAGCTCGGTGTAGGCGTAGTAGATGGCGTACTCCTGCGGGTTGGGGGGCAGGACCTCCGGCTCGGTCGTCTTCATGAACTCCCAGCGGATGACCTTGCCGTCCTTGCCGACGTACCTCGCGTCGAGATCGACGACGCTCTCGGGGGGGAACTTCTTGTCGCGGTTGATCCGCCTGGGGTTGGGGAACGGGCCGATGACGTACCAACTGTCGACGTACATCCACTTGGCGGGCGTGCCGTCGGAGATGACCTTCCGCCCGGGGATGGCCTTGAGGTCGCGCTCGACAACCGGCGGGCCGATCGCCCGCCCCGAACGGCCGCCACTGCCGCTGCGGGTACGCGCGCCGGCGTCTGCGGCGCCCTCGGCTCCGGGCGTGCCTTCTGTGCCGCTGCCCCCCTGGCCATCGCCGCCCTCCGCGCCAGCGGCGGCCTTCATCAGCTCGCTGATGTCCTTGGCAACCGCGCCGGCGTCCTCCATCGCCGCGCGGGTCAGCTCCTCCTGCTGGGCGGCCTTGGCCCGGTACCAGTCCAGCGACATCGCCGCGGCGCCTTCGGCCTGGGCGCCCCCGGCCATGTCCAGCATCCGCCGCCCGAGCGTCACCATCGACCGAATCTCGCGGATCGCCGTCTCGACCTCCTTCTTGTGCCTGTCCGCCGTGGCCATGTTCCGAACCGGCTGGGTCAGCAGCTTCCTGTCCAGCTCCGGGCGGAGGGGCTTGGCCACGTCCGTCTGGTCCCTCGCCTCGGCCAGCGGGATCTGCCGGATGATCGCCAGGTCCGCCGCGCGGACGTCCTTGTAGGCCTCGGTGGACTGCCTCTCCGTTCCCACGGCCAGGTCGTACAGCTCGGCCACGTTCTTCTCGAAGAGGTCGGGGCGTCCGGTGTCGGCCCCGGTGTCGCCTTCAGGCCGCGCCGCCGCGACGGGCAGGGCGCCCTTCAGCGCCTCGCCGACCGCGTCTCGCGCCTTCTTCTGGGCCTCGATCGCCCGCTTCTGGGCCCCGTGGGCCTTGTCGGTGGCCCCGGCGGCGGCCTTCTGGAGCTTGCCGGCCTCTACCTGGGACGTCTTGGCGGCGGCGATCGCCCTCTCGATTTGCTTCTTCGCGGAGTCCATCTCCCTCCCCGCCCGGGTGAGGCGGTTTCGGGCGTCGCGGGCCTTGTCGTCGCGTCCCTTGGCGTCGGCCTGCGCCTGGTCGGCGATCTTCTTGAGGCGCTCGGCCTGGCCCTTCGCCGCGTCGGCTTGGGCTCGGGCCTGCTTCTGCGTCTCCGGCGTCGTGGCCCTGCCGATGGCCCTCTGGAGCCTGTTTGCCTCGCTGCGGGCGTCCGAAGAGGCCTTTCGGGCCTCGGCGGCCTTCCGCCCGGCCCGCTCGGCTTCGTCGGTGAGCCTCTTCGCCTGCGGGGCGAGCTGCTCGACGGACGTCTGGAGCTCGGCGACCCTCTTGGCGCGATCGGCAATGGCCATTTGCCTGGTGACGGTCTGGTTCTGGCGGTTTCGGGCCTCGTCCTGGCCCTTCTCGGCCTCGATCTCGGCGCCCCCGGCGGCGGCCTGGGCGGAGATGGCCTGCTGCTGGGCGTCCTGGGCGGCCTTCATCGTCTCGTCCAGCATCGCGAGCACCCGGGCGGCCTTCGTCTGGGCCTCGTCGGCCCGCACCTGCGCGTCCCGGGCCCTCTTGTGCGCCGCCCGCGCGTCATCCTGGGCCTTCCTGGCCTTCTCCATGGCCTGGCCGGCGGCGGCGGGCTGGGTCTTCTCGGCCTCTCCCTGCGCCCCGGCGGCCGCTTCGTTCGCCTTGCCGGCCTTCTCCAACTCCTCCAGCGCTTCCTGCTGGGCCTTCAGGGCCTCATCCTGGGCGGCGAGGGTCTTGTTCGGCGCATCGGCGACCAGCTCGGCGGCGAACTGGTCGTAATCCTCGAGCTTCGCCTCGCGGACGCCCTCCATCGCCTCGGCGATGTCCAGCAGCTCCTCGACGTCGAAGGCGACCTCCTCGGCCTGGCGGTCGCGGATCTCAGCCACGACCTCCTCGATCCGGTCGGCGCCGGCCGTCGTCTCGAACTCGACCGCCTTTCCCGGCTGGAGGATGATCGTCCGCAGCGGCGTGAGCCACAGCAGCGCCAGCAGGACGAGCCCGTGGAGGACGGTGGAGATCACCCACCAGGGGCCCGTACCGCCGAGCTCCGGGTGCGTGAGTTCCGGCGGGGCCTCGGGATCAGTACTCTTTCCTCTTGGCGTCTTTTCGCGTGTGGAGTCCGACATTTCGCAGGCCCTCGAACTGGCACAGCTCGATCACTTCCAGGACGTCCCGGTACCGCGCGAGCTCGTCGGCGTCCACGCGGACGCGCTGCGTGGGGTTCTCCCGGGCGGCGTTCTTGATGTACGCGTGCAGCGCCCGCGTGCCGAACGGCTCGGAGCCGATGTACTTCCGCCCGGCCCGGTCCACGCTGATGATCAGCAGGTCGGGCTCTTCCGCCACGTCGATCGCCGCGGCCGAGTGCGGAAGCTCCAACGGAAGCTCCTTCTCGATCTTCTTCAGCGTCGTCGCCAGAAGGAAGAAGATCAGCAGCAGGAAGACGCAGTCGATCAGCGGCGCCATCTGCAATTGCGGGTCGTCCTCGGCTCGTCGTCTAATCCGCACCGCCGTCCTCCTTGGCCATCAGCCACTCGATCACCAGGTCGGTGACCTCCTTCTCCAGCATGTCGCCGAAGAGGTTCGTGCGCTCGCGGAAGTAGTGGTAGGCGGCCAGCGACGGCACGGCGATGACCAGCCCGGCCGCGGTGGTGATGAGGGCCTTGCTGATCCCCCCGGCGAGCTGCGAGGCGTCGCCGAGCGCCCCGGCGATGGCCACCACGTCGAACGACTCGATCATCCCGAAGACGGTCCCCAGCAGCCCCAGCAGCGGGCTGAGCGTGGCCACGACGGCCAGCGGATAGCACCGCCGCGTGTGGTAGCGAAGCTCGACGGCCGCGATGTCGCCCGCCGTGGTGGACACGTCCGTCACGGGGTTCGCGCGGTGATTGACGATGAACTCGAGGATCCGCCCGAGCGTGCTGCCCCGCCGCCGGGCCAGGGCGATGATCTCGTCGTACTTGCCCTCCCGCCACAGCCGGCTGGCGGCCGCCGACAGGCCCCGCGGCACGATCGCGCCGCGCCGCAGCCGGAAGAAACGCTCCAACGCAAAGGTCAACGCCGTCACCGACAGCAGCGCCAGGAACAGCATCGTCCTGCCGCCCTTCTTGAGCAGCTCCCACCACTCCTCGGAGAGCTGCGTGATCGACTTCGCCGCCGGCTGCGTCCCCGGCTGCGTCGCCGGCTGACTGGCCGCCGGCCCCGTCGCCGTCGCGGGCGCCGCACGCGCATCGCCGGCCCCGCAGCAAAACGCACCAAACCCAAAGGCAGCCGCAATCGCCGCCGCCGTCGCCAGCTTTCTCATGCCGTCTCCTTCATGCTCTCCAGCCAGGCTGACCGGCGGCCATGACAGGCCAGCCCGCCATGTCCGCCCCGCGCAGCTCTTTTCACAACGCGTTGATATCCCAAAGCGATATGAGAATCAACCCCGCCCGGCGCGCGACGGATCGGCCCTTATGGCGTCTTCCGCCGCGTCACGGCCGGCGCGTCGACGATGATGCTGGCGGCGGGTCAGCTTCGCCACGGGCGGGGGCGCTTGAGGCCGCCGAGCACCTTGCCGGCGATGGCGGCGTCCTCGGCGATCTCGAAGTCGAACATGCCGGCTAGGACATGATCCGCGCCGCTGGCGAAGGCGTACTGGAAGGCGTTTCGCGGCGGGATCGCGCCGGCGGCCATCACCTTGAAGGCGATCCACGGCTTCGTGACCGACTTCATCACCTCGGTGACCGCCTTGGGGTCGTCGCACCAGTAGCCGGGGATCTCGCGGGTGGGGCCCTTCAGCTCGCCCGGCTTCGGGCCGCTGGGGTAGTTGTGGTGGTGCAGCGTCTTGATGTAGAAGTCGGCGGGGACCTTCTCCTTCTCGCAGGCCCGGATCACCTTCAGGTCGTGGGCGCCGACGCCGGAGGGCAGCGCGTGGCCCTTGGCGATCTCGACGGCCTTGGCGATCAGGTGCACCTTGCCCGCGGCCGTCAGCGCGTCGCCCCGGACGCCCCAGACGTAGATCGCGTCACAGCCCATGTCGGCCAGCTCCTGGACCTGCTGCGAATAGGCCTTCATCCGCTCGTCGGCGCCGGCCGTGGGGCATATGATCCACTTCATCTTCCCCCCGCGCTTGCGGTGGTCCTCCAGGATCTTCAGGACCCGAGGGACGGTATGCACGACGAGCGTGTCGATCCCGTTGGCCTCCGCGACGGCGAGCGTCTCGAGGATCTTCGCCTCCGTGTTGTAGTGCGCGGCGAGGTTGTAGACGTATTTGAGGTCGCGGCTGTGCGTGTAGTGCGTCAGCAGGTTGCCGCCCAGCAGCAGCCGGCTGACCTCGAGCTTGCCGATCGTCCCCTTGGGCAGCGCGGCCTTTGGCGCTTTGGGCCTCTCGGCTGCCCGGCCCGCGGCGGCGAGCGGCAGCGCCCCGCCCGCCGAGGCCGCCAGCGACCCCTTGATAAACGTCCTGCGATTCATCTCCGGCGACATGGCTGACTCCCTTCCCGGCGACAACGCGCAATGCGTGCTGCACAACGAAGCCGACAATTCCTCGCGGCCCGCACCCGGGCCGCCCAACAGTGTAACGGCCCAGCCGAGCTTGCGGGCCGGTCAGCCGAGCGAGTAAACTCACCCCCAAACACAGGGAGACCACGTATGGCCATGAAGCTTGTTGTCTCAATCGGCCTGCTTGCCGTGCTGTGCTGTCTGGCCGCGGCGGGTGAGCAGGCGGTGCGCGTGCCCAAGCCGGAGCAGGTCCTCGCCACACTCAACAAGTCGCGTCCGCGGCTGGTGCTCACCGACGCGCGGCTGGCGGAGCTGAAGAAGCTCGCCGAGACGGACAAGCTGCTGGCCAGGGGCGTCGGCGAGGTCATCAAGGAGGCGGACTACCTCGCCACCAGGCCCGTCCTGGTCCACAAGGTGATCGGCCCGCGGCTGCTGCGAGTCAGCCGGGACTGCGTCCGTCGGATGTACGCCTTCGGCCTGGCGTGGCGGTGGACGGGCAAGCGGAAGTACGTCGAGAAGGCGCGGGAGAATCTCCTGGCCGCGTGCGCGTTCAAGGACTGGAACCCGCGGCACTTTCTGGACACGGCGGAGATGTCCCACGGCGTGGCGATCGGCTACGACTGGTTCCACGGCGCGCTCGACGAGCCCACGCGCGGGCGGCTCCGCAAGGGGCTGATCCGCTGCGGCATGGAGCCGGGCGTCGCCGCCTACAGCCCCAAAGGCGCCGGCTGGACGAGGACGGCGTTCAACTGGAACCAGGTCTGCAACTTCGGCCTCATCATCGGCGCCCTGGGCATCGCCGACACCGACCCGGACTACGCCCGGCGGATCGTCCCCGCCGCCGTCGCCTCGATTCCCAAGGCCCTGGCCACCTACGCTCCCGACGGCGCCTGGCCGGAAGGGCCCGGCTACTGGGGCTACGCGACGCGATACACCACGTACGGCCTGGCGGCGATGGAGACGGCGCTGGGGACGGACTTCGGGCTCTCGAACGTCCCGGGGCTCGATGAGGCCGGGTACTTCCCCATCTACACGACGGGCCCGACGGGCCTGTACTTCAACTTCGCCGACACCGGCGGGCGGAACCGGCGCCGCAACCTGCCCGCGCTGTTCTGGCTCGCGCGGCGGTATCGAAAGCCCTTCCTCGCCGCCGCGGAGCGCGACGTGCTGGCCGCCGGCAAGGCCACCGCGCCGGACGTGATCTGGTACGTGCCGCCGGCCCGCCAGAAGCCCCCGGCGCCCGAGGCGGCCAGGCTCTTCCGCGGGGCGGTGCAGGTGGCCGTCTTCCGCTCGGCCTGGAACGACGGCGACGCCCTCTTCGCCGCCGTCAAGGCCGGCTACAACCAGGTCAATCATGGCCACCTCGATATCGGCAGCTTCGAGATCGACGCGCTCGGCGTTCGCTGGGCGCGCGAGCTGGGGTCCGACAACTACAACCTGCCGTCCTACTGGGGCCGCGGCCCGGGGGCCCAGCGATGGAAGTACTACCGGCTCGGCTCCCTCAGCCACAGCGTGCCCCTCCTGGACGACCGCAACCAGGACGTCTACGCCAGGGCGAAGGTCACGAAGTTCAAGGCCGACGGGCGGAACGGCTTCGCCGTGGTCGATCTGTCGAGCGCCTACAAGTACCTCGCCCGCTCGGCGACGCGGGGGCTCAAGATGGTCCAGGGCCGGGCCGTGCTCGTCCAGGATGAGCTCGACGTCGCCAAGGCCTGCCGCGCCGCCTGGGCCATGACCACCGACGCTCGCGTCGCCGCCGATGCCGGCCAGGCCGTCCTTACGCTCGACGGCAAGACGCTCACGGCGCGGGTCCTCTCGCCGGCCGGCGCGCGCTTCACCGTCGAGTCGGCCGAGCAGAAGACGCCCCAGGCCACCAACAAGGGCGTCCGCCGACTGATGGTCCGCCTGAAGGCCGAGCCCGGCCCCCTGCGCTTTGCCGTCCTGCTCTCGCCCCATTGGCCGGACGGCAGGCGGATCCAGTCATCGAAGATCACCCCGCTGAAGCAGTGGGAGTGACCCGCGGGCGGAAAAGACTGGCCGTATGCCGAAGCAGGAAGTAGAACACCACCATCTTCGCGAGTTACGCAAGGGAGCATGTCCATGTCAGAGAGCCGAATCGACCGGCGTCAGTTCATCGAAGGGGCCGCCGCGCTGGTCGGCGGCGCCGTGCTGCTGCGTGGACCTCTCCGGGCCGCCGAGAAGAAGCCCCCGAAACGAACGGCGACCGATCAGGTCCCGCTGGGCAAGACGGGCCTGAAGATCTGCCGGCTCGGGTTCGGCACGGGCAGCCACGGCGGCAGCGTCCAGCGAAGGCTCGGGCGCGACGGCCTCAGCCGGCTGATCCGCTACGCCTACGACAAGGGGATCACCTACATCGACACGGCCGAGAACTACCGGATCCACACTATGCTCCGGGACGCCATCAAGCCCCTGCCCCGCGAGAAGCTCTTCATCCAGAGCAAGATGCGGGGCGTTCCGGATAAGCCCGCCGAGGCGATCGACCGCTACCGCAAGGAGCTGGGGACGGACTACATCGACAGCCTCCTGCTGCACTGCCGCATGAGCAAGACCTGGGACACCGACAGCAGGAAGGCGATGGACGCCCTTTCGCAGGCCAAGGCCAAGGGAATCATCCGCGCCCACGGCGTCTCGTGCCACGGCATCGACGCCCTGACGCGGACGGCCGACGTGGACTGGGCGGAAGTGGTCATCGTGCGGATCAATCCGCAAGGCGCGTGCATCGACACGCGCGATCCGAAACGCGGCTACGGGAAGAGCACGGCCGCCGACGTCCCACCCGCCCTCAAGCAGGTCCGGCGGCTGCACGCGCGGCAATGCGGCACCATCGCCATGAAGGTCATCGGCAACGGGACGTTCACGAAGCCCGCCGACCGCGAGAAGTCCATCCGCTTCGTCATGCAGTGCGGCCTGCTCGACGCGGCCGCGATCGGCTTCAAGAACACCGCGGAGATCGACGAGGCCATCGAGCGCATCAACCGGGCCCTTGCGATGCGAGGTCGCGAGCTGTCCATGCGCCATTCCTGACTGTCCCTATTCCCCTGTTTCCCAGCACACCCAGAAGGCCGCCGAGTGGACGGCCCATCGCGTCCGCCCGCCGCGGTGCCCCACAGGGCCAGACCCGGCGGCGAATCAGCCCGGGCAAAATCTTGCGATGGGCCCTGTAACTTCCGTTGACAAAGGGCTTTATAGGCAATATCGCCGAAAATGGCTTTGTTTCGTAAAAAGACTTATGCCGTTTGCCGCGCCCTTACCTCCTGCGGCCGACTCGCGCCGCACGCCAAACTCGGAATAATCCGCGTTTGGGTTCGTTTCGCACTTTTTTATCCCGTCGGCCACCTGGGGCGGCACCGGGCCGCGAGGATCCACCCCGGAGGCGGGGGCACGCAGGTTCCTTAATAACAATCATTTACACCGCCTCCGGCGGCCAGGTCAATCGTAGCCGCTAGCCGGCTCTCCTCTGCGACTCGTGCTTCGCAGCCAAGCGCCGCTCCGCAGAACGGCAAGCGCTATGCAGGGCAGAGTACCCGGCAGGCAGCCAGTAACAACCTCTGGATCTTGGGCTTACGCATGTTCCAAGGCCCGGGCCCTCCTGGCTGCCGGCTGGAGGATACCGGCTACAGATGGTTCAAACTCGGAATAATCCGCGTCTGGGTTCGTTTCGCATTCTTTTTCTAATCCACCGTCTTGCCTTTCCTTGTGATCATGATCCCCCCGTAGCAGGCATATACATCTCGCAGCCCTTTTTGCACAACGAAAATCGGCAGATTGCAGAAAAACTTCCGGCGGCGGCTCTGCCTACTCAGGCATCGCGCGCCTCACCATCGGGGGGGTGGCTCTGAATTGCTCGCTTACGGTTGACCCGATCGACAGGGCGATGTCGCTCGCCTGCTCAGAGAAACACAACGATCCTGGAGCAGTCCGCAAGTACAGGGAGCAGTTGGGGGAAGCCGACAAGCAGGGCACATGGGACAGGATGCCCTTCAGTCTTGGTCCAGCGAGAGGCTACCATCCCCAACTCGCACGGCTGAGCGAGTTGCGCGCCGGGTACCTGGTCGCCTTCGCCAAGCTGGGCTACCGATATGCCTTCCATCCCTGCCTGGACGCAGTACGGGAGCAGTTGAGGACCCCGGACGCAGAGATCATCAAGGGTTTCTCCGCATCCCCTACCGGTGACAAGGTGATCGTCATTGCCGAGCGGCCCATCGAGGCGCTTTGGGTGATGACGCCGCAAGCGGCCGTTATGCTACCATCGCCGGCCAAGATGGTGGACCCATACAAGGCTATGGCCGCAGTGTGCGAATCGGGCTCAAAGATCAAGCTCCATGCCTTGGCGATGCTGTGGCCTTCCCGTGTCGAGATGGTGCTGGACTTCCAAGCCGCGGGATGATGTACTGGCTGAAGCTGGACGTTAGTGCAGCCACGCATTCGGGGCAGGTCATGTCACGACCGCGAGAGACCGGCAAAGGCCGAAGTAGGTCGCGCCCTCATCCGGGGCTTCCCTTCCTCCTGAATCATGCCATGGGCGCTGGACAGGAGAATGGTGAGTCGGACACGTCCGTCGAGGAACCTCGTCGTAAGCTACGCGAGTGGAGCTACCGGTGCACGGACGCTCTCCGACAGGAAGCGCACGAAGCGCTGAAGAAGGAGTACGACGCAGCGTCGAAACGCTCAAGAGCCGACAAGGTGATGCTGGAGGGCGGTATCTTCCAGCAGCAGCTCGCGGACAGGTTCCTATACAGATTCCGAATCTCCGCTTCTGCCGCTCGCTCCATCAACGCGGACCAGCCGTGCATTCTTGAGATCCACGGTCGCCGGATTGACGGCGATATCCACGCTGTCTTGGGCGACTCGTGCTCCATCGTGCTTTCTCTGACCGAGGACCAGGGCAAGGTCCTTACCAGCATTGACGTGATCTTCGACCTGACCATTCTCATTGATCTGGTGGACCGAAGGCTCGTCATGATCGACAAGGAACCTGAGCGGTTCACGGTCCTGGCCCGGCCCCTCTTCACCACACTGGACTTCCCGCCAGCCGAGGCAGTGACGCTTTGCTGCGAGCACGCCAACCGCGACGACATAGGCTCGCTCACTTCGGAGCAACTAGAGGCAGTTGGGAATGCGCTAAGGAAGCCTTTCTGTCTGATATGGGGTCCTCCGGGGACGGGCAAGACTGTCACTCTTCAGGGCGTGCTGGCGGAACTGCTTGCCGCGAAGAAGCGCGTCTTGTTCGCCTCGAATACGAACTCCGCGATAGACAATGTTCTTGAGCGAGTCCTTCGGCACAAGCAGTGTCCCTATCAGGCTCTTGCCGAGGCAAGGGACCGCGACCGGATCGTACGGCTGGGGGGAAACGCCCAAGACAATGTTGCCGAGCAGTTTGCCCCTGTGAACATCGCGAAGAGGCAGCGGCAGGAATTAGAGGCCGTGCGGGAACGGCTGGCCGGTCAACGGCAGGCGCTGCTTCAAAGAGCGGAGGAGTTCCGAGGTAACCTAGCCCGGCTGAAACGGGCCGAGGATTGCTTGGCCGACCTGGCGCGTCTTCGAGAAGAGACAGCGCGAATGCCCGCGACTGAACGTCTCCAGGCAGAGGTGAATGACCTTCTCCGGAGGCGTGCCGATTATTCAGAGGCGATGGACGCGGCGGGGCCGGTTGCGTTTCGAGTCTTGAAGCGGGTCGAGGCTGCCTACAAGGGCCTGCGCAAACTCCACGAAAGATCATCGGCGGCGGGTCTTGTACTAATGCGCAAGAAGGAGGATCTCGTTGGTGCCAGGGCGAGACACGAACGCATTGCGGCGGAGCATGCCCACCTTCGGGACAGTCTACTGGCGAGGGTCTTCCGACGGGGCAGGATTGAGATGTTGGCCCGGCGCGAACGAGAGGCGGCGCGAGATGCAGAAGCAATCGAGAGCACGGTCGCTTCGGCGCAGGCGGCCTTGGACGCCGTTATCCAGAGAGAGACCAAGTGCATGACAGAATTGGGCGCGACGGCGCAGTCCCTTCTGGAATACAGGCAGATGCTCCAAGCAGCCGGGGCTGAAGCAGCGGACCTCCCTGTAGCCTCGCAGGACCGTGTCGGATTGACGGGCGTGACAAGGCTTCTCACGGAGGACCGAAACCTCCTATCAGCGATTCTTGGGGAGCAACTCACAGGCGCAGTCGAGCAGCTTCTGCCTTGTCTGCTCGCGCGAGACGGCGATGCTCCCGATCCCATTGGCGAGTGGTTTGAGAAGGCCGTGGGAGACTGGCAAGCAAAGCTCCAGCGCCGGCGCAGAGTCGAGCGCGAGGTGGCAGACCTCCAGGCCAAGGCATCGCTTGAACAGCGTTTCGTGAACCAACACTGCGGCCGTAGGCCAGAATGGGAGAATGGGCTTCAGACAGCTCTACAAGACGCTGCGGTCCTTGAAAGGCGAATCAGAGAGATACAAGAAGAGTTGGAAGCGCTGGAGGCCAATATCGTCGCGGGAGCCCAGTTGGTTGCAGTCACGATGGTGAAGGCAAGCTACGACGAGTTCTTTGAAGGTATGAGGTTCGACGCGCTCGTGGTGGACGAGTATTCGATGGTCAGCTTGCCGCAGCTGTACTGCGTAGCAAGTCTTGTTACGGAGAGAATCGTCCTCTGCGGAGACCATTTGCAGTTGCCTCCGATTGCCGTGAGTAAGTCAGCGGCTGCGAAGAAGTGGCTCTGGCGGGATTACTACGCATGGCACGAAGAGAACGAAGACGGGGAACCTCGGGGGAGAGGCCCTACGGTACTCCGTCCTTTCATGGCCACACTCACGACACAGCGGAGAATGCCTCCTGAGGTTAGCGAGCTTGTTGCTCCTTGGTACAGCGAATCGGGCAACAGCCTGGACGACGACTGGATTGAGGACGCCAGCAGACAACTGGATCGCTGTAGCCACCCCCTGCTGCACTCTCGCATCGTCATCCTTGACACAACGACCACCAATGCATACTCCTCGCGTTCTCCGCGCGGCAGCTACCACAACCTTCTTCACGCTGGAATCGCCGGTGAGGTATACCGGCAGCTCCTTGAGGACCCTGCTGTCAGGCCCGATTGGATTCGGTACTTAACTCCTTACCGCGATCAAGCGGGGCTAGCGCGCGCAGTACTGCGGCAGTTGTTGGGGGAGAAAGCTGAAGACGTCCTAGGCGGTGCAGCGACCGTTCACCAAAGCCAAGGCCGAGGAACACCCATCGTCATCTACGACATGACAGACGGCGTCCAGAAGAAGCGGGTTACGCTGTTTCACAGACACGAGAAACCGAACGTGCTAAATGTCGCGCTGACCAGAACTCAGGCAAGGTTGATCCTACTTTGCAGCTACGAGAAGATGAAGCGGGAGTTGCTGCGGGAGTCCGATGCTGTTGCTCTTTCGCAGGTTCTCGGACTGTTGCAGAAGGCCCATCCGCCGATTCCAGTGATCGACGCCAAGCCCTACGCGGATCGTGTCTTCAAGTCGGTCCGAGTGGCGGACCTTCTTGAAGGTCATATAGTCCGTCTGTCGGAGGAACAGCGCAGAAACATCTTGGTCCTCCGATCAGATACGTACTACCGGGTGCTTGCGCACGACCTGGAGGAAGCGAAAGAGAGCATACTCATCGTCGCGCCGTACATAACTCATTACCGCGTTGACAGGATGCTGCCGCTTCTGCAAGCCGTTGTGTTGAAGTCGGGCGGGGACGTGAGTATCGAGCTCATCACGCGCATCCCTGAGAAGATGTTCGACCGCCGCAACCCCGATCCGAACAAGGGTGCTGTTGTGCGAAGGCTGCTGGACAGCCTCGTGAGTATTGGCGTACATGTAATCATCTGCCCAGGCGCACACGACAAGCTAGTAGTGATTGACGGACGGATAAACTACTGGGGCTCTCTGAATCCCCTCTCTTATCGAGATACGCGCGAACTCAATACTCGCTTGGAGGCTGACGGGCTTTCCAAGCAATTCATCGCCATTGCTCGTAGCGGCCCTTCCTGGCCGTACAGGGCGGCCAAGAAACGAGAGGCCGGGGTGGACCCAGGAGAGGGCCTGCGGGCGATTGCGCGGAGGGAACTCAGAGAGCTGCGATGGCGCATCGGGCCTGCTCACGGACGCCCGCCGTTGGCCGTGCTCTACAACAAGACGATCGAGACGCTGGTCACGTGGCCCCCGAAATCGTGGGACGAGTACGCCCGAATCCCGGAATTCTCAAGGCGCAATTGCGTGGTGGTAGAGCACCTAGAGGAACTTGAAGACATCATCTACCCGCTCCGTGGGTGCCGACTGCAAGGACGCCCCGAAGCTGGGGGGGCCAGGGGTCCGCTGTTCTCTTGACGGCGGCGGCAGGCCGAGCCGAAGCGGTCCAGGCTGTCCCCGACAACTTACTACCTCCAGTTCAGTTTCTTGCGGACGTACCTGCCGAGGCCGTTCTGACGCGGCTGCTGACGTGGGATCGGGCCAACGGGACGACGTGGGTCGCACGGCGGGAGCGGGTGGCGGCGGCGCGGGCGTGCCTGCGCCGGGCAGAGCGCACGGCCCGGACGGGGCCGCGCAATCCGACGCTTCTGGGCCGGCTGCCGGAGCTCCGCCAGGCGGTCGAGCGGGCGAAGCAGGCCGAGGCGGAGCTGATCGCGACGGCCGCGGGCCAGGTGGCACTTCGACCGGGCTCAGTACAGGAGGCAGTCCTGTCGGCCACGCAGCAGCGGCTGTGGGCGACGGTCCGAGCGAACCCGGAGGGCGACTATGCCTTCGCCCCGTCCCTGGCGGCCGCCCAGCGAACGGCCCTGACGCAAGCCCATCGCCGGCTGGCCCGCGACCACGCCACGGGCAGGACGGCCGCCGACCACGAGGCGGCCGAGGAACGTTTCCGCAACACGGTGGACGGGATCCTCACGACGACGCAGAAGGCGGCTATCGAGACGGCAAGGGCGAATACGCGCCAGTTCCTCCCGGCCGTCCGGGCCGCCGCCCAGGCGGTTCTCCCTCCGCCGTGGGGACCGGCGGCACCCGGCGACCCGAACGAACCGGGCGATTGACGCTGCCGAGTCACGCCTCGGTGTTCCTGCCTCTCTTCCTGCCTTTCTGTCTCTTTGATCCGCCTTTCGGCTTTCGGGCGCGGCGCCCCTCGCGCGCCGGCCAGTACTTCGTCTCCGTCCGGGCCGTCTTGAGGAAGGCTTCCATCTTCCTGACGACGTCCGGGTGTCCGGCGGCGATGTCGTTCTTCTCGGCGTCGTCGGCCCGGAGGTCGTAGAGCTCGAGGGGCATCTTCGTGCCGAACCGCACGCCCTTGAGGCGGCCCATCCGCACGGCCTGGTGGAACGGGCTGTGGAACTCCCAGTAGAGCGCCTCGTGGGGCTTCTGCTTCTTGCCCAGCAGCGTGGGCAGTACGCTCATGCCGTCGAGCTTCTTTGGCGGCTCGATGCCGGCGAGCGCCGCGGCCGTGGGCATGAAGTCCGTGAACGTCCAGACGAAGTCGCTCACGACGCCCGCGGGGACCCTTCCCGGCCAGCGGACGACCATGGGCATTCGGATGCCTCCCTCGTAGAGGCTGCGCTTGGTCCCGCGCAGCCCGGCGGCGCTGTTGAACTGCTTCAGGAACGGCGGGTTCGGGCCGTTGTCGGAGGTGTAGAAGACGATCGTATGCTCGTCGAGGCCGAGCTGTTTGAGCAGGTCGAGCACGCGCCCGACGTCGCGGTCGGCCCGCGTGATCATGGCCGCGTAGTTCTTGTGCTGCTGCGGCCAGCTCTCGTTGGTGTACGGCGCGTCGCTGGGGACCTCGTACTTGCCGTGCGGCAGCGTGTACGGCAGGTAGAGGAAGAACGGGCGGTCCCTGTTGGCCTTGATGAACTCCAGCCCCGCCTCGGCGATCAGGTCGTGGGAGTACTGCTGCTTCTTGCCGCCCTCGTTGCCGGGCAGGGGCACGTTCTGGCCGTCGCGCCAGAGGTAGGTGGTGTAGTAGCTGTGCGCGTGGACCTGGTCAAGGTAGCCGAAGAAGTGATCGAACCCGTGCTTGTCGGGCGTGCCGGTCGTGTTCGGGTTGCCCAGCCCCCACTTGCCGAACCCGCCGGTGACGTAGCCGCACTTCTTGAGCATGGCGGCGACGGTGAAGTCGTCCGCCCGCAGGGGCACGAGCCCGCGGTCCTTGCCCTCGCCGGGCGGGTTGGCCTTCGTCCGGTTGCCGCGGCGCGTGCAGTGGCCGCTGTGCAGGCCGGTCATGAGGATGCACCGGCACGGCCCGCACACCGGGCTGCCCGTGTAGGACTGCGTGAAGCGCATGCCCTCGGCGGCCATCCGGTCCATCACGGGGGTCTTGATCTTCTTCTGCCCGTAGCAGCCGAAGTCGCCGATGCCCGCGTCGTCGAGCATGACGAAGATGATGTTGGGCTTGCGTCTGCCGGCCCGGGCGCCGGCCGCCATCCTGGGCAGAGCAGCCGTCGCCGCCCCGAGCCCCATCCGTTTCAGAAGGTCACGTCGCGTCAATGCCATTCGGGTCTCTCCTTGTCGGTACGGCTACTGGCGCGCCTTCCGCGAGAAGGCGCCCTTGGGGACCTCCGGCGAGATCGAGACGACGTCGCGGACGTTTCGCAGGTCGCCGGCTTCCAGCACGATCCGCCCGGTCTTCCCGCCTTGCAGGCGAAGCAGCGCCGCGGCACCCGTCCCGAACGGGGCGTCGAGCCCGCGGATGGTAACGTCCCGGGCGTCGTCGAAGACCATCGCGTGGCGCAGGTCGGCCTCGGCCGTGCGGAGCCGGAGGTTGCTGAAGCCAAGCCGGCGCACGTGACGGCAGTAGAACCCGTACGCCGGCAGCGTGCCGAACATCGTGCTCTCCGGATAGCTCTTTTCCCGTTCGGGGACCTCGCGGGCCGCCTCCTGGCGCGCGGCTCCGCCCTCAAAGCCCAGGCGGACGTTCGTCAGGGTGACGTCCTGGATCGGGTGGCCGGGCAGGCCGGTGATCGAACAGCCGATCCGCGACGTGCCCCGCGCCGTGATGTCCTTCAGGCGAACGTTGCGGAAGGTGCCCACGGGCGGCTTCTTCTCCCGGCCGTAGAGCCGCCCGCGGTTGCCCAGCCGCAGGAAGATCGGCACCGAAACGCCCTCGATATCGACGTCCGTCACGGAGACGTTCTCCATCCGCCCGCCGTCGACGATCTCCAGCGCGATCCCCGCCAGGCCGCGCTGCCGGCCGTAAATCTTCTTCGAATGCTTCGGCGAGAAGACCTTGCACCTCTCGACCGTGATGTCCACGAAGCCCCCGCCGGACTCGGTGCCCATCTTGAGCGCGTTGCAGTGGCTGGAGATCGAGCAGCCGGCGACGCGAACGTTGCGGCAGGGGGTCTGCGAGAGGCTCTTGAGCACGATGCCGTCGTCGTCGGAATCGACGCGGCAGCCGGTGATGCTCACGTCGCGGCAACTGTCGATATTCAGCCCGTCGTTGTTGAACGCGACGTGGTTGAAGACGTCGATGTTGCGGATGGCCAGCTTTTCGCAGAGGCGGTAGTGCTGCATCCAGGAGCCGGCGCTTCGCAGGCGGACGGACTCGACGAGCACGTTGCGGCAGTTGACCAGGTAGATGCACTTGGCGCGCGGCTTGGTCTTGTCGCGGAAGGCCGAGCCGCTCCCGTCGATCGTGCCCGCCCCGCGGATGGCGACGTCGTGGAGGCCCTCGCCATGGATCAGGTTGCGGAAGATGCTGCTCTGCGGCACGGCCCGACCGTTCGGGTCGATCCGCGGGCCGTAGTAGTCCTTCAGCTCCCGGCTGCCCAGGAGCGTCGCGCCCTTCTCCAGCAGCAGCGTCACGCGGCTGTTCATGCGGACGGCCCCGGAGCGGAACGTGCCGGGCGGGAATCGCACCGTCCCCCCGCCGCCGGCGGCGCAGGCGTCGACGGCCTTCTGGATCGCCTGCGTGCAGAGCGCCTTGCCGTCGCCCTTCGCCCCGTAGTCGAGGATGTCGTACATCTTCTTCTCGCCCGCCGCCGCGGCCGTCAACAGGCAAAACACAGCGATCGGAAACATGTGTCCGAATCGATGCATTGCACTGACTCTCCTTCTCATCCCCTCGACGATCACTTCCCCTCGACGGCGGCGACGTAGAGCACGATGCTGATGGGCGGGACCTGGATGGCCGCCGGGTCGAAGGGCGCGGCGCGGCCCTCGGCGATCTTGACGGCCGGGGGCTTGCCGGGCTCGTTGTACGCCATCGGGTCCGGGCCGGTGATGACGTAGCGCGTCGCGGTGCCCGCCAGCTTGCCGCCGCGGATGGCGAGCTTGAGCTTGCGGGCCTCCCGCGTGGGATTGACGATGCCGATCGTGGCGCTCTTGCCGTCGTCGGTCAGTGCGGCGGCCACGTCCAGCGGGGCGGCGAGGCCCTTGACTGCCACCGCCGTCGTGCCGAACCGGCGGCGGTAGAGCTTCAGCGGCAGGCCGGTCGTCGCGAACGCCGCGGCCGTCTTGCTCGTCTTGACGCAGCCGATCACGTTCACCGTCTGGGCGTAGTTGGCCATCTGGAATATGTCCCGGTGACGGACCATCTCGTGCACGCCGCGGGCGATGCCCAACGCGTCCTGCAGATAGTACCGCGTGCCCAGCTCGCCGTAGAGGTGCTTGCCGTACCAGTAATTCCACTCGTCCAGCGCGATGCCGATGGGGCGCTTCTTCAGCGCGTCGATCGTCTGGTGGTAGCCGCGATGCGTCTGCGCCTTGCGGCGGACGCTGTCGGGGATCTGGGCCACGTGGGCCTCCAGGTCCTTCTTGTCGCGGCAGTAGAAGTGCTCGCTGAGCAGGTCCATCGTCTCGTGGCAGTCGGTGAGCATCTGCCGGCTCCACTTGCCGCTTGCGCCCACGGCGACGAGCTTGATGTGGGGGTCGGCCTGCCTCATCGCGCGGACGAACTCGTTGTGGCGGGTGGTGTACCGCTCGAGGCTGGTGTGCCCGAGCTGCCAGCCGCCGTACATCTCGTTGCCGACGCCCCACCAGCGGACGTTGTGGGGCTCCCTGTGGCCGTTGGCGGCGCGGCGCCTGCCCCACGTCGTATCGGGGGCGCCGTTGCAGTATTCCACGAGGGCGGCGGCCAGCTCCGGCGAGCCGAGGCCCGTGTTCACCACGGCCAGCGGCTCGGTCTTCAGCTCGCGGCAGAAGGCGACGAACTCGTCGATGCCGAAGTCGTTGTGCTCGATGCCTTGCCAGGCGGGGTTCTTCCGCGGCGGGCGCTTGTCGCGGGCGCCGATGCCGTCGCGCCAGTCGTAGCCGCTGACGAAGTTGCCGCCCGGCCAGCGGTAGATGGGCGCATCCAGCTCCTTCAGCACCTTCAGCGTGTCGGCCCGCATGCCGCTTACGTTGTCGGCCGGCATGAGCGAGGCCGTGCCGATCCACGCCATGCCCGCACCGCGAACGCCTATCGACAGCGAGGCGTCGTCGCTGCTCGCGCCGGCCTTAAAGCGGATCGGGCAGGCCTTGAACTCCTCGCCCTTCGTCTGAATGGCCACCGTCTGGCGCCGGTCGTCCCCCTCGCCCCAGGCGAGCGTGGCCTCGACGGCGGCGCTGCCGGCCAGGAGCACCCGCCCGGCGTACTCCTTGCCCTTCAGAACGCCCAGGCCGCCCTGGACGATCCCGTGCGGCTCGTCCGGCGCGCGGTCCGTGACGGTCACCTTCGCCGACCAGGAGCCGACGCAGGGCTTCTCGACGTCCATCGTCAGCGACCAGCCGACCTCGCCGCCCATTCGCTTCCACGGCGAGCGGCGCGAGGCGACCAGGTTGCAGAACTTCCGGTCCTCGAGCATCTCCGCCCAGATGCCCCCGTAGATGCACCGCCCGAGGTGCTCGATGAACTGCCCGTAGATGTAGGGCGAGATCGGCCCGGTCTTCCGGGAGAGGTCCACGACGGCCGCGGGGTTCTCCCGGTCGCCCTGGAAGAGGAGCTCCAGGCGGACGTCGTCGAACCACGCCGTGCCGACCGCCTGCCCCCAGCCGCCGTAGAGACAGTTGACGGTCACCTCGCGGCGCGAGCCGGTCTGAAACTCGCAGCTCACCTTCGTCCAGTCGCGGGTGCCCGTGACGGCCGGCGTCTCGGCGCCGCCGAGCTGGTGAACGTTGAGCAGCGCCCCCCGGCCGGTGGTGGCCGTGAGGTCCTGCGTCCTGATCCAGCCCGAGAGGCGGTACAGCGCATCCGGCGAGACCTTCACCGTCATCTGCCAGGATGCGTCGGCGCCTTCGTCGGAGGCGATCGCCGCGCTGCGCTGGCCGGCCTTGGCGGCCTTCTCCCAGTCGAACCGCGCCTTGCCGGCATAGGTATGCGACTTCCACGCCGCCGGCCCGTTGCCCTCGCGGCCGGCCTCGAACGAGCCGTTCTCCAGCACGTTCCCCGCCGCCGAGACCGTCCATGCCAGCACGAGAACGCCCGCGCTGAGGTGTTGCCGATACGCTTGCATGATCCGCATCTCCAATCTCCAGGACCCAACCCTTTCCGCCGTCCGTCACCGCCCCAACTGTACGCTCTCCGCGATCAGCCTTCAGCAAAAAAGCCGACGGCTGAGCCCCGCTTCCCCGCTCCTGATGCACTCCAAGGCAACATCGCCCCATCGGCAAACGCCGGCTGATGAGTCCCGATGTACATCGGGACGAACCTGCCTGCCGCAGGCAGGTCGGCCGGAAGTCCCGGCCCTTCCCGGCACCCTCCGTCCGTTCCGTCTTGACCGTCTCGCGCCCGGGCGCTATAAAGCCGGGCGGAGATGGCCGACACAGGCGACATCCCGAAACCCGTCGCCCACTTCCCGGACCTCGGCGGGAAGGTGGCGATCGTCACCGGCACCAGCCGGGGCATCGGCTGCGGGATCGCCGAGGTGCTCGGCGAGCAGGCCATGAAGCTCGTGCTGGCCGCACGGTCGGCGAAAGAAGGCGCCGCCTTCGCCGGGAAGCTCCAGTCGGCCGGCGTGGAGTGCGTCTTCGTGCCGGCCGACCTCGCCACGCCCGACGGCGCGCAAAAAGTCTTCGACGAGGCCGTGGGGCGCTTCGGGCGGGTCCACCTGCTGGTCAACAACGCGGCGAGGCTCCACTCGCGCGGCATCCTCGAGCTCGACGAGGAGGAATACCGCCAGGGCTTCGAGGCCAACGTGCGGATCATCTACCATCTGAGCCGCCTCGTCTCGCGGCACATGGCCGCCGCCGGCGAAGGGAGCATCATTCACATCTCGTCGGTGGGAGGGCTGCGTGCGCACCGCGGCCTGGCCGGCTACGACGCCTCCAAGGGCGCGATCGACGCACTGACGCGGTCGATGGCCGTCGACCTCGCACCACACGGCATCCGCGTCAACACGGTTGCACCGGGGGCGATCGTGCCCGAGGGCCGCGGCGAGCCGACGGAAGGCCGCTTCGCCGACCGCACGCGGCTGATCCCGCTCCAGCGGACCGGCACGCCGCGAGAGATCGGCTGGGCCGTCGCGTTCCTCGCCTCCGACGTGGCCGCCTATATCACCGGGCAGGTGCTCTACGTCGACGCCGGGCTGAGCGTACAGCTCGTCCCGCCGGGAATGTGGGTATGAGAGACCAGAAGGGGCGCCAATGGGCCAACTGAAGATCGAGGCCGTCGAGACGTTCCTGACCCAGCCGGGGTGGGCCCGCCTGGTTATCGTTCGCGTCCGCACGAGCGAACCGGGGCTGGAGGGGCTGGGCTGCGCGACCTTCACGCAGCGCTGCTTCGCCGTCAAGGCGGCCATCGACCGCCACCTCGCGCCGTGGGCCGTCGGCAGGGACCCGCGGAACATCGAGGACATCTGGCAGGGCGCGGCCGTCAGCGGCTACTGGCGAAGCGGGCCCGTGCTGAACAGCGCACTGGGCGGCCTGGACATGGCCCTGTGGGACATCAAGGGCAAGCTGGCGGGCATGCCGTGCTATGAGCTCTGGGGCGGTGCGTGCCGGCCGGCGGCCGACGTGTACGTCCACGCCGACGGCCTGGAGCCGCAGGCCGTCGCCGACTCCGCCCGGCGGTACATGGCCGAGGGCTTCCGCTACGTCCGCTGCCAACTCGGCTGCTACCGCGGCGTCCGGGGCGCTCAGCTTCGCGCGCCCCAAGGCGCCCTGCCCGGCGAGTACTACGACCCGCGAGAGAAGCTGCGCCGCATCCCCGCCCTCTTCGAGCACCTCCGCGAGCAGCTCGGCGATGGGGTCGAGCTGCTGCACGACGTCCACGAGCGCGTCGAGCCCGCCGACGCCGTCCAACTGGCCAAGGCGCTCGAGCCGTACCGGCTGTTCTTCCTCGAAGACCTCGTCGCCCCCGAGCACGTGGACTGGCTGGCCAACGTCCGCGGCGCCTGCACCACGCCCATCGCCATGGGCGAGCTGTTCACCAACCCCCGCGAGATCACGCCGCTGGTGGCCGGGCGGCTGATCGACTTCATCCGCGCGCACGTTTCGGCCATCGGCGGCGTCACGCCCGCGCTGAAGCTGGCCCACCTGTGCGAGGCGTTCGGCGTTCGGACGGCCTGGCACGGCCCGGGCGACGTCTCGCCGGTCGGCATGGCCGCCAACGTCCACCTGGACGTCGCCTGCCACAACTTCGGCATCCAGGAATGGGCCCTGCGAGACGACATCGAGCGCGAGATGTTCCCCCACGCGCCGGAGATCCGCGACGGCGCCGCCTGGCCCAACGACGCGCCCGGCCTCGGCATCGATTTCAACGAGAAGCTCGCCGCCGAGCACCCGTGCGACGACACCGACCCCACCTGGACTGCCGCCCGGACACCCGACGGCACGATCCACAGGCCATAAGGAGACGATCATGCATAATGGAAAACGTAACAGACCGAGACGCGTTCTCGCCGCGGCCTGCTGTATGCTCGCGGCGCTGGCGTGCAGTTGCCTCGCCGAGAAGAGCTCCCCCGCAGACGCGCAGAAGGAGGCCCCGATGAAGGCGAGCAAAGACTTCGAGATCGTGGACGAGTCCTTCCGCGAGGTCCTCCGGAAAGACTCCGCCGTCCGGCGGATCTGCAAGGGGCTGAAGTTCACCGAAGGGCCCGTGTGGATGAAGGGCAGGAAGTGCCTGCTCTTCAGCGACATCCCGGCCGATACGATCTACCGCTGGTCGCAGGCCGACGGGATGACCGCCTTCCGCAAGCCCTCCCACAGCGCCAACGGCAACGCCGTGGACAACCAGGGCCGCCTGGTCACCTGCGAGCACGGCAGCCGGACCGTCACCCGGACCGACAAGGACGGCAAGGTCACCACGCTCGCCGCGACGCATGGGGGCGGGAAGCTCAACAGCCCCAACGACCTGGCCGTCAAGAGCGACGGGACGATCTGGTTCACCGACCCGCCGTACGGCCTGGGGCGGCGAAAGGGCGAGCAGAAGGGCAACTACGTCTACCGGCTGGACAAGGGCTCGGCCGAGCCGGTCGCCGTGGCGACCGACTTCGACAGGCCCAACGGCATATGCTTCTCGCCGGATGAGAAGTACGTCTACATCGCCGACAGCGGACGCCCGCACCACGTCCGGCGGTTCAACGTGCTGAAGGACAACACGCTCGGGGCAGGCAAGGTCTTCGCCGTGATCCGCCCGGGCGGGCCCGACGGCATGCGGATCGACGCGGCCGGGCGCCTCTTCTCCACCGCCGGCGACGGCGTGCAGGTCTTCAACACGGCCGGCAAGCTGATCGGCAGGATCCTCACGCCCAAGTCCGCCGCCAACTGCTGCTTCGGCGGCCCAGCCGGCAAGACCCTCTTCATCACCGCCCGAGACGGCGTCCACGCCGTCAACCTCG
>CAYRVX010000063.1:0-37298 GCA_964427875.1 uncultured Planctomycetaceae bacterium | reverse complement strand
TACTGCGAGATCTGGATCTCCGAGGCCCAGGAGCGGATGGTCCTGGCCGTGCCGCAGGAAAACGTCGAGCGGATCATGCAGATCTTCCAGTCCGAGGGCGTCGAGGCGACGATCATCGGCCACTATGGCACGGAAGGCCGGGCGATGCGCATCTTCTACGAAGGCCGGCTCGTCGGCGAGCTGGAGATGGACTTCCTCCACGGCGGCGTGCCCCAGCCGCTGAAGGAGGCCGTCTACGAGAAGGTGCCCCACGCCAGCCCGCAGCCGGCCGCGAAGGACAGCTACAACGACACGCTGCGGAAGCTGCTCGGCGAGCCCAACATCGCCAGCAAGGAATGGATCATCCGCCAGTACGATCACGAGGTGCAGGGCGGCAGCGTGATCAAGCCGCTGGTGGGCGCGATGGAGGACTCACCCGGCGACGCGGCCGTCATCCGCCCGGTGCTGAGCAGCGACAAGGCGCTGGCCATCTCGTGCGGCCTGAACCCCAAGCTGGGCGACCTGGACCCCTACCAGAGCGCCATGCACGCGGTGGACGAGGCGCTTCGCAACAACGTGGCGGTGGGGGGGAACCTCGAGCAGATGGCGATTCTGGACAACTTCTGTTGGGGCAACTGCAACAAGCCGGACCGGATGGGCGCGCTGGTTCAGTCGGCCAAGGGCTGCCGCGACGCGGCCCTGGCGTACGGCACGCCGTTCGTCTCGGGCAAGGACTCGCTCAACAACGAGTTCCAGACCGACACGGGCGAGACGATCGCCATCCCGGCGACGGTGCTGATTTCGGCCATCAGCGTTGTGCCCGACGCCCGGCGGTGCGTTACCGCCGACGCCAAGGAGGCGGGCAACTGCCTCTTCCTGCTGGGGCGCACGGGCGGACAGCTCGGCGGCAGCCATTACCTGATCGTCGAGGGGCTCCAGAGCGGCAACGACGTCCCGCCGGTGGACCTGGAGGTCAACTTCCGCGTGATGAAGGCGCTCCAGTCGGCCATCGAGGCCGGCCTCGTGCGAAGCTGCCACGACCTCAGCGAGGGCGGGCTGGCCGTCGCGGCGGCGGAGATGGCCTTCGCCGGCGGGCTGGGCGTCGAGCTGGACCTGGCGGCCATGGAGACCCGCGGAGACGTCCCCGAGCCGGCGAAGCTGTTCGCCGAGTCCGCCGGGCGGTTCCTCGTCGAAGTCGCGCCCGACGGACGCGAGGCCTTCCTGGACATCATGAAGGATTGCCCCGTCGGCCGGCTCGGTGAGGTCACCGGCACCGGCCGCGTCGTGATTGGCGGCGAGGCGGGGGCGGTCATCGATCTGCCCATCGACGAGGCCAAGGCCGCGTGGCAGGAAACGTTCGACTGGTAGGCAGCTCACCGCAGAGGCGCGGAGCCCGCAGAGAATGAGCATACCCTTGATCTCCGGGACCTTCGCGTCGCTGCGGCTCAGACTTCTCTGGCGAGGAAATGCCTGACGAGGCTTACACAATCCGACCCGGCCGGGGCGACGACGCACACGAAGGGGCTCAAGAACATTTGCCACAAAGGGCACGAAGGACGCGAAGGGCGTGAAGAGGATTTGCCACAAAGGGCACGAAGGACACAAAGGTTGCTGGACAGAGGGGTAGGACAAGATGAAGGACGTTGTGGGTGACATTGGCAAGCCCGGCGACCTGCCCAGGGAGTTGGACGAGGCAAGCAACAGGATTATCGGGGCCGCCATCGAAGTCCATCGCCATCTTGGACCGGGCCTCCTGGAGAGCATCTATGAGCGCGCGCTCGTGCACGAACTGCGACTGCGAGGCATGTCGGTCCGGCAGCAGGTTGCTGTCTCGGTGATGTACAAGGACCTGGCGCTGGACGGTCAGCGGCTGGATCTCCTGGTCGATCCAGGCGTCATCGTGGAGATCAAGGCCGTCGAGAGGCTTGCCCCCATTCATCAAGCCCAGTTGATCAGCTACCTGAAAACCACGGGAATGCGCCTAGGCCTGCTGATAAACTTCAATCATCGCCTTCTGAAGGACGGCATCAAACGCATCGTGAACTGAACCTCCGTGATCTTCGTGCCCTTCGTGGCGAAAAACCAAACCTCCGTGATCTTCGTGGCCTTTGTGGCGCAAAACCAGGACCTCCGTGATCTTAGTGACCTTTGTGGCAAATTTGTGACCTTTGTGGCAAAAAAGGGACCTGCAATGGCAACACCGAGAGCATTGGTATTGAGGGCGGCGGGGACGAACTGCGACCGTGAGACGGAGTTCGCGCTTCAGCAGGCGGGCTTCCAGGCCGAGCGCGTGCACGTGTTCCGGCTGATGGAGAATCCCGCCAAGCTGGGCGACTGGCAGTTCCTGGTCATCCCGGGCGGCTTCAGCTACGGCGACGACGTCTCCGGCGGGAAGATCCTCGCCAACCAGATGCTCCACCACCTCGCCGACGCGCTCGACGAGTTCGTCGCCGCCGGCAAGCTCGTGCTGGGCATCTGCAACGGCTTCCAGGTGCTGATCAAGAGCGGGCTGCTGCCGTGGGCGAAGGTCGCGCCCGGGGAGCTCCAACGCGACGCGACGCTGGCGTGGAACGACTCGGGGCGCTTCGAGGACCGCTGGGTGCACCTGCGGGCCGACAGCGACCCGTGCGTCTTCCTGCCCGCCGGCGAGATCGTCGCCCTGCCGATCGCCCACGGCGAGGGCAAGTTCGTCCCGGCCGACGACGGCGTGCTCGAGAAGCTCAGCAGCGCCGATCAGGTCGCCGTCCGCTACGTGGACGAGTCCGGCCGGCCCGGGCCGTACCCGATCAACCCCAACGGCAGCATTGACGACATCGCCGGCATCTGCGACCCCTCCGGCCGCGTCATGGGCCTCATGCCCCATCCGGAGCGCTTCACGGACATCACCCACCACCCGCGCTGGACCCGAGGCGGCATCGACCGCGCCGACGGCCGCATCTTCTTCCAGCGGGCGTTCGAGTACCTGGCACAAGCATGAGACTTACGGAGTCCTGCCGGCGGCAGCAACTCGAGGTCGCCAGCCTTCTGCGCCGTATGATGACTGGGGGTTTCTCTTCACCTGGGATTGACTCCCGGCGAATAAGTTATATAATCAAATGGACGAGGTCCGGATGGAATTCCGGTGGAATGACTGGAACATCGCGCATATCGCCAAGCACGGCGTCGAGCCGGACGAGGCGGAACGGGTCGTGCTCCGGGCCGAAAGCCCTTGCCCGCTGTATAGGGGCGACGGGAAGTGGGCGGTCTTGGGCCAGGGCGAAGGTGGGCGGTACTTGCAGGTCGTCTTCGTCTTGGATGAGGGCGGCACGGTATTTGTGATCCACGCGCGCCCCTTGACGGCACGTGAGAGGAAGCGGCTGCGGAGAAGGACGCGAAGATGAAGCAGGAACGAAGAAGGAAGCCCTTTGCGGCGATGAACGCGAAGGAACTTGCCGAGGCAACGGCGGAGTTCGACAGGGAATTCGCCGTAGACTCGTTTGGACCCCCGCCTCCCGAAGCTGAGGCCCTGCTGGAAAAGGCCAGGAGACGAGGTCGGCCGCGGAAGGGCGCAGGTGCCAAGGTGATTTCCGTCAGTGTGGAGAAGGGACTGCTGGAGCGATCGGATTCGCTCGCCAAGAGAATGAAGATCTCCCGGGCCGCTCTGATCGCGCGCGGGCTGCGCGCAGTCCTCGCCGCGGCGGGAGAACAGACGTCCGTGGAATAGGCGATCCGCGCTGGATCAGCAAGACGGGGGTGTGCCGTGGAATGCAGCAAGCTGAACGCTCGGGCGCTGCGGACAGCACTGACTGTCCTTGTCTGCGCCGGTTGCTCGTCCGAGGATCGCAGAGCGGGCCCCACCACGCGGTCCAAGCCCGACCGCCCGCGAACGCGGGCCGCGACCCAGACGGCGCCGGTCACCTTCGCTTCCCGGAAGGAGCCCACCAAACCGCCCATCCCCCCGGCCGCGCAGCGCCTCCTGCGGCATCTGAAGGGCGACGACCCCAACACTCGCCGCAACGCCGCCATCGCGCTGGGCCGGCTCGGCGAGCCGGAGGCCATGTGGCCGCTGATCCAGACCGGCGCGAACGACCCGGATCCCAACGTCCGCCTCGCGGCCGTGGAGGCCGTGGCCTGGTGGGGAGAGGATCCCATTGGCTCGTGGGACGCCCAGTGGCGGAAGAGCTTGCTGGCCATGAGGACCCCCCGTCAGGGGATGGTGGACGTCGACTTGAGTGATTGGATCCAGTTCTTTGGGGAGCACACTTCCACCAGCTACGGCATCAACTGGCGGACCCTCGGCGAGCTCGGCATCGAGCCGACCACGAAGGTCGGCCGGGTCCGGGGGAACGTGCCCGTTGTCGAGGCGCTCTGCCGTGTTCTCGCGGGAACGGGAAAGCCCGTGGGCTTCACGCTCTCGCCCAGGTTGTGCATCTCTTCCGTACAGGGCCTCGTTGCGGCCATCCGGCGTGCACGGCGAGACCGTGCCCGCGCCGCTGCCATTCGGCAATGGGGCGAGCGGACCGAAGCCGGGCGCAGGACGCTGGCGAAGCTCCAGCGCGAGATCAAGAGCCTGAGCTTCAGCGATATCGACCTCAAGGATGTCATCCAGTTCTTCCGCGAGTACTCCGGCGCCGAAATCCGCGTTGACTGGCATACTCTTCTCGAAGTGGCGGGCATCGAGCCAAGCACGAAGGTCTTCATTGAGGTTGGCAGGACCACGGCCGATCGGACTCTCCACCTCGTCCTGCAGGACGTGAGCCTCGTGACCCACCCCCACCACGTGGAATGCGTTGTGGACGACGGCGTGGTGTTCATCTCCACGCGCAAGGGCGTCGAGCGCCGGATGGCGGCGCGGAAGAAGCCGATGCCGAGGCTCGTGCCCACCCGGCAAGAGGAAGAGAAAAGGGCTGTTGCCCGGCTGCTCGCCGCGCTGAAGCACAAGGACCCCGTGGTTCGGCGAAGCGTCGCGTGGGCACTGGGAGAGCTTCGGTGGTTCGAAGCGATGTGGCCGCTCATCCAGACGGCCGCCAGTGACCAGGATCCCAACGTTCGCTATGCCGCCGCGGAGGCCGTCACGCGGCTCGACCCGGACCCCAACGACTCGATTCATCGGGAGTTCCGCCGGAGACTCTTGAGCAGAAAGATCGCGAACCTGGACATTCAGAACGTTGACTTCGGCGTGGCGATCCAACTCATCCGCGAACACAGCGACACGAGCATGTATATCAACTATCGGAGCCTCGCGCAGATCGGTGTCGAAGGAACGACGAAGATCAGCGTGCGCGCGAGCAACGTGACGGTCGGTGAGGCCCTCTGCCGCATCCTCGCAGCCACGGGCAAACCGGTCGGATTCGCGATCTCGCACGGGGCCCCGTTGGGCATCACTTCGGTCAAGGAACTGACGGGCATAGTCAAGGCAGCCAGGCAACGCGAGGCACGGCTGGAGACGCTGCGTCGATGGTCCACGGCCACCGAAGCCGGGCGGCGGACGATGCAGAAGCTCCGGGCGTCGATCGAGGTGCCGTACTTCGAGAACGCTGCATTGGGAGACGTTGTCCAATACCTGTGAGAGACGACGGGCGTAAGGTTCCAGGTGGACTGGGCGGCCCTGAAGGAGACGGATATCACGAAGTCCACGCCCGTAAGCCTCAGTTGGCGCCCGCCGACAGGCATGAAGCTGCCGGTGCCGTCCAAGACGCCCGTCAGCAAGAAGGACATCCCCTCGATCGAGAAGGGCCTCTGGCGCATCCTGTGGCGAGCCACCGACCAGGGCTCGCGAGATGCCACCCTCGAATACCTCGTAGACGGGGAGGTCGTGTTCATCTCCACGCGGACGGAGATCGACAGGCGGATGGCGGCTCGCAATCGGGAGGACCGCAAGCGGGACTGACACGGAACGGGCCCGACTCGACGCCCGCCGCCTACTTCTGGGGCGCCTTCTTGGTCTCGTCGTCGTCTCTGGGCTGACCGGCGCCCTCCGGGCGGGCCCAGGGCGGGGGCCGGCGGACTTCACCGCTATCCAGCCTTTCCCGCATGGTCTTGGGATCGTTCATCCTGCGGGTGTGGAGTTCGGTTAGCTCCTCGGGATCGATGTACCCGTTCCCGTTCTTGTCCATCAGGTCGAAGCGCGAGTCCGAACCCCTGAACTCCGACTTGTCGATCCTCCCGTCGCCGTTCCTGTCGCTCCGCATGATGAAGACCTGGGCGAAGCGATTCATGTTGCCGCGCTGGCCGGGGCCGGCCGGGGCGGTCGCGGGGAGGGCCTTCGCGCACCTGGCGTGCCTGAGCTTGTGGGCCGCCTCGAACTCCTTCCAGGAGAGCGTCCCGTCCTCGTCCGTGTCGATCCTGCCGACGGCCTGTCGGGCCTCTTCGGCATCGCGAATCCCGGGGCCCTGAGCGAACTCCCCCGCGGAGACCTTCCTGTCCTCGTTGACGTCCAGCCTGTTGAAGATCGACTCAGCCGTCAGTCCCATGGCGCACGCGGGGCAGTTCGGAGGCGCCGGCTTAACCGCCAATGGCTTTCCATGCTCCCGATGGGCCTCCTGCGGCGCCGTCGAAGGGCCCGCGCCGGCCGGCTCCCTGTCCACGCAGGCCGGGCCCGCCGTCAGCCAGACCGTCAACACAGCGGCCAGTACGGCCTCAACTTCGCTTCGCTTCACTATCCGACTCCAGATGACCTTCTTCTCCGAAATGCGCGGCAGTTCGGATAAACGGAGAATCGGCGGACTTATTGCTGAAGGGAAGCTGTCGGCTCCAAGCGCAATGGTCGGCAGACTCCGGCCCGTCCTGCGCGGGAGGTGTCCGAGGTCGCGAGCAGAGGGCCCATCGCCCTTTTCACAGCCGTCGGCCCTTGACGTCTGCGGCGGGATACCGTACGCTACCATTGTCGCGCCGTGGGAGTGTGCCCGAGCGGCCAAAGGGAACAGACTGTAAATCTGTCGGCGTATGCCTACGGTGGTTCGAATCCACCCGCTCCCATTGACCCTTGCGGATTGCGGATTCATGTGGCCCCGTTTGGGGCGGGCAATCCGCAGTGGCTTTGCGGGCGCAGCTCAATTGGCCAGAGCCCCAGCCTTCCAGGCGGGAACCCCACCTTGTAACGCCTAGCAAGATAAGCACTTCGGCGAGCAGTCTTCCCGGCACCAGCAGTATCCCCGGCAGTGCGCTGCTGGAACCGACGTTTCCGCTCCCGACTTGCAGCGGGTGATTGACGCTTGGCCGAGGCTGCCCGAAGCGGTCCGGGCGCAACGGTCGCGGGGTAGGATAGAGTTGGTCTTGTCAACATCACGAAGGGAGTCAACACGATGGAGCGTGTGACCGTGACGGAAGCGAGGGTGAGGCCGGCGGCGATACTGAACCGGGTGGCCAAGGGTGAACGGATCGCCATCACCCGAGACGCTGCCGGGATGGCCCCAACGAAGGGCGAGCAAGCCGGACGAGGCGGAGGCGACGCAGATGGTCTGCGCGGATCGACAATGAACGCCTCTACGCAGGCCGCTTTGGGCGGCATCATGGCCCGGAAACGGCCGGATCTTCCCGCCGTCGAGCGGAAGAAGCACTTGCTGATCTCGCGGTCCGTGATAAGATCGTCAGAAAGGCCGACGGCGGTCGTCGGCCGGAGGCCGTCCGGGGAATCCCGGGATAGAAAGCCCGAGTCGTCAGTCTTCCCCAAAGTCAAAGGCAACGACCAAGAGGCGGCCGAACCATCCGATGGACGACGAGCGGTGAGATCGAGAGCTTCACCGCCTTGTCATCCGCACGTTAGTACTACAGCGCCGCTTACGCCGGAACGGCGCCCAGCGGCGAGCTTTCAGCTGTCAGCTATCAGCTCCTGCCTGCCGCCAGGCAGGTTCAGCAGAAGAAGCAACGCACGTCCGGCTGTGGCTGACGGCTGATAGCTGAGAGCCTTCGACGGACGGAACTCCTTGTGCTGACGTATCTAACCGAACGGACTCAAGGCCAAGTGGCGCTGTAGTATTAGGCAGACGGGCATCGATGGAGTTTGAGCACTTGGCGACGAGTGCCCGTCGAGACAGTGGAATGGCGCCCTGGCAGCAGGGCGGGCGAGTCACTCGACAGGCAGCGCCTGGCGACCACAGCAAGAGGAGAAGTCAGCATGGCGCACACAAGACGAGACTTCCTCCGCGCAGCCGGATCGGGCATGGCGTTAGCCGTGGCCGGGTCGGCCGCCACCGCGGCTGAGGAAAGGCCCAAGCCGAACATTGTGTACATCATGTGCGACGAGTTGGGCTACTACGAGCTGTCGTGCATGGGCAACCCGAACATCAAGACGCCGGTGGTCGACCGGCTGGCGGCGGGGGGAGTGCGGTTCACGCAGGCCCTGGCCGGGTCGAGCGTGTGCGCGCCGACCCGCTGCTGCCTGATGACGGGCAAGCATGCGGGGCACACGTCGGTCCGCGTCAACGACGGCGGCACGCCGCTTCGCGCGGGCGAAGAGACGGCCGCCTCCGTGCTGAAGCGCGCCGGGTATGCGACGGGCGGGTTCGGCAAGTGGGGCTGCGGGGGGCGCGGCTCGACAGGCGTGCCGGAAAGACACGGGTTCGACGTGTTCGTGGGCTACTACGACCAAGTCCACGCCCACAGCTACTACCCGCCCTACATTGTCAGGAACAGCAAGGAGATCCCGCTGGAAGGGAACGAGGGCGGCAGCAAGGGCAAGATGTATTCGCATTACGTGATCTTCGACGAGGCGAGGAAGTTCCTCCGGGCCAACAGGGACCGGCCCTTTTTCCTCTACCTGCCCATTACCCCGCCGCACGGGATTTTTGACATTCCCGACAGCGACCCGGCGTGGGCGTTGTACAAGGACAAGGACTGGCCCGAGCAGGCCAAACGCTACGCCGCGATGGTCAGCATGGTCGACCGGCAGGTCGGCGAGGTGCTGGCCATGCTCAAGGAGTTCGACCTCGAGGACAACACGATCGTCTTCTTCTGCGGCGACAACGGCGGGGCGGACTATTTCCGCGACAAGGACCATCCCCGCGGTTTCCACGGCGCCAACGTGGACCCCAAGACGGGCAAACAGTTCCGGGGGCGAAAGGGCAATCTGTACGAGGGGGGGCTCCGCATCCCGATGATCGCGTATTGGCCGGGGAAGATCAAACCGGGGCGCGTGAGCGAGTTCCTGTGGTACTTTCCCGATTTCCTCCCGACCGCGGCCGATCTGGCCGGGGCCAAGGCCCCCAAGGACATTGACGGGATCTCGATCGTGCCCGAGCTTGTTGGCGAGAAGGCGGCCGGGCGACAGCAGGCCGAGCACGAGTACCTGTATTGGGAAATCGGCAGGCAGGTCGCGGTGCGGATGAAGCACTGGAAGGCGATCCGCCCGAGCACGAGCGCCCCGTGGGAGCTGTACGACCTGCGCACGGACATCGAGGAGAGGACCTCGGTGGCCGAGAAGCACAAGGACGTGCTGGCGAAGATGACCGCCTTCGCCGCGGCGGCCCACACCCCCGCACGGCCGGGCACGTTCCATGACCGCGCGATCCATGAGCGGGACCGTGCCGCCAAGTACGGCGGCAAGCGCCCCCCGAGGCGTGGCAAGCCGGTCAAGGTCAACAAGATGCCCCAAAAGGGCCTGATCCCCGGCAAGGACTGGAAGGTCGTCCGCGTCAGCAGCGAGTCCCGCGGCAACGGCAAGATTGCCCGCAATGCCGTCGACGGGGACCCGGGGACGTGGTGGCACTCGCAGTTCGCGCCCGAGTTGAGGACTCACCCACACGAGTTGGTGATCGACTTGGGCAAGGAGTATGAGATCCGTGGGTTCCGCTATCTCGCCCGCCAAGACGTGGGCTGGAACGGAGCACTGAAGGACTGCGAGTTCTACGTTTCGGCCTCGTCGAAGGGGTTCAAGAAGCCCGCCGTCAAGGTAGCACTCAAGAAGCTCAAGACTGCCCAGGACGTCGTCTGCGAGCCAGTACGGGGCCGATACGTGCTGCTGCGAACGCTCTCGGCACACGACGGGGGGCCTTGGGCCTCGTTGGCGGAACTGGGCGTGGTCGGCAAGTAGGACGGCCTGGGCCCAGGAAGCGCGATGAGGGCATGGCCGTGGGGGATGCCGGGCGGTCGCGTTGCTGAGCGGGGCGTCAGAGCCCCAGCAGCCATGCCGCGTTGCCGTGGCGGATGGCGGCCTTGGGCGCGCGGGGGCGTACGCCAACGGCCGAGAGGTGGGTTCCGAAGGTGTGGCGGAGGGCGTGGATGTCCATGGTAGAACCACGCCGATCCCCACATGGAAGACCGACGTTCACGCTACGAGCACGTACGTGGCGGACATCGGGGCGGCGAGCCGTCGATACCCGACTGTGAGCGTACGGAGTAGGTCGATGAATCCGGCAATCGAAAGAGCGTGCGACGTGTCAATGGAAGGCACAACAGCCATGATCAGAAACGTGGGAGCATCTTTGATTGCCGGCTTGTTTGCGGCGCAGTTGCTGGCCGCCGGTAGACCTGCCCAGGATGACGGAATCGCCGAGCCGTATGTGCCGCCCAGGGAGCATTCGGATTATGTCAAGAAGCTGGCCCCGAATCTCGCTTCGACCATCTACGCCGATCCAGCGCGAATTGAGCAATGGCAGGACGACAGGTTTGGTGTGTTCATGCACTGGGACCCCTCGTGCCAGATGACCGGCGCGGTCAGTTGGAGTCGCATGGGGCGCCGCCCGCATCATCCCTCCGACGGGACCGTGACACGAGGGATCTCCTCCGAGACATACGACAACCTCTACAAGACGTTCAACCCGGTGAAGTTCGACGCGGACGCCACCATCAGGATGGTCAAGGACGCGGGAGCTCGCTACTTTGTCTTCACGGCGAAGCACCACCAGGAGTTCTGCGTGTTTCATTCGGCGGTGACCAACTACGATATCATGAGTTCACCGTTCAAGCGGGATATCTGCAGGGAATTGGCCGATGCCTGCCACCGGCACAAGGTCAAACTGTTCTGGTACTATTCCCAGCCGGCCTGGCATGAGCCCAGATACGCTGCCCCAACGGACAGCCCTCAATTCGCGCGGTACCGTAACGAGTTCCTGCATCCGCAGCTTCTCGAACTCTATATTACCTCTGCCCGGTCGTCGTGGATGCCTGCCAATGCCGCGGCTGGCATTACATCGGCGTGGGCAAGAGTAATCGGAACTTCACGGTGGGCGGCCAGAGGCGTCGGCTGGACCGGTACGGGCCCAACGTGGTTCGCCGCACCGGGCGATGGCATCGCGTGCGAGGCCTGCGAACAACCCGCACGTATCGCTTGGCCGCGCGGACGGGATGGATGAAGAAGCTGGGCGAAGTTCAGGTGATCTTCTCTCGCCGTCGGGGCGAGCGCAAGGTCCTCGCGCTGGTCACAGACGACTTGCGTACCTCGGCGACAACTGTGGTAGCCGACTATCTGAAGCGATGGGCGATTGAGTTGCTGATCAAGGACGAGAAGCAGCAATTGGGGCTTGGCGATTACCGCGTGCTGCGGTACCGGGCTGTGGTCAGACACCTGCACCTGGTGGACATCGCCTACGCCTGCCCGACCCACCTGGGCCTGAAGGACCAGCGTGCACAAGGCCACGAGAAGACAACGAACGTGCTGCGTCTGCCGCCGATCAGTCAGCTCAAGACCCGGATGCGTCAGGCGGTCTGGCAGGAGGCGATAGAAGATGTCGTCAAGCACAGCCATGAGAAACGCGTCATCCGCCGCCTCGAACGGCTGTTGGCGGCATGAAATCGGTCAGTTTGAGTCATAGGAGTGATAGTGAATGGATAAACAATGGCGATATCGCTCAAGAGGCCACTCAGCATCGCCATGTTCAGGACGCGCATGGTCGCTTCTCCCTTCTCTTCTCGGGGGGACATGTATCATCTGGGCGGCCCACACCGGCTGCATGGCCCGTATCTCCGCGCCTTGGCATCCCTCAAGGAGACGGGGATGCGGCTACTCCTGAGATTGCTGCAATACCCGCGGTGGTACTTCTTGCCCGTGCGGGTCACGTAGACGGTGACGGTCTCGGTGGCAGGCACTGGCTTGATGACGGGGTTCGGCACGACCGGCAGCGTGACCTTCGGCGTCGGCACTGGCTTCACTGGCGTTGGCTTGGCGACCGGGGGGTTGGCTCCTGTGGCCCCCACAACGATCACATCGCTGCGCAGAGCCTGGACGAACTTGGCGTGGTACGCGTCAAGGATAGCCTGGGACACATCTGTTTCGTCTATGCCGTCCACGGCCGTTGGAACTCTGCGATCCCGGCCCGTGACGCTCACCAGGGCTTGTGTCTATGCCACAGTCTTGGGAGGAACGCATTCGTCCTGCTCTGGTACCTGTCGAACGCTTTGCCGAATCGCCCACGGAGCTGGGCCTCTTCCGCGGCGATGTAGGCGTGGGCCGCCACGTAGGCCACCGCGGGCATGGGCAGCAGGAGCCAGGACCGCAGCAGCAGCGCGACACCCGGCAGGATCAACAAGATACTGGAGGCATATAGTGGATGCCGAACAACGGAATAGAGGCCGGAGGTAAGGAGTCTTTTTTCCTTCAGTGCTTTTCTGAGGGGAAGCAGCGCGCCGATGTAAGCCGCCACGCCGCTCAGGACCAGGAAGGCCGCGATGGCGACGCACGTTCCCCAGGCAAGCTGTCGGATCACGAACTGCGGATAACGGATAAAATGGACTGTCACTGCGACAGCAAAATACAACACCGTCGGTACGGCCCACTTCGGGCCGGCACCGAATCTTGTCGAGCTTCCAGCCACTTGATTGTGCTCAACACAGCCGACCAACGTGTCGGCTCACCGTTTTCGCGGGTCCCACGGGCGCAGCTTCATTCAAAAGTACATCTTTTCCGCTACAATGTACGCGAAGTCTTGTTCTCGCTCGTTCGGCTTCACGTGCTCGATGTTGGCGGCGGTTGTCTCCGCGGCGGTTCGGGCCTCTTGCGAGAGCAACATCGCTCGTGCTCCGGCCAAAGCCGCGTTGCCGACACGGACGGTTTTTTCGGGCGCATGGGGAAGCAAGCCGATCGCCGCGGCGTTCTCGGGACTTACAAAGTTCCCGAATGCACCGGAGAGGTAGATCTTCCCGATCTCGTCAATCCCAACGCCATAGTACTTCATCAAGAGGTCCTGATCGGCCCGCAGCCCGGCCTTGGCGGTGATGAGCTGATAGATGTCCTGCTGAGTGATGCTGATCTTGTCGGTCAGGTGGAAGGTTTCCCGGATCCTCGCTTGGCGAGTCATGATGAGGTTTCGGAGCAGTTCGGCAAGCAGATCAATCAGTCCTGATCCGCAGACTCCAACGGGCGGCTTGTTGCCGATTGTCTCGAAGCCCACGTGGCCGTCATGGATCCAGATGTTCTTGATGGCCCCCGCGATGGCCCCGACACCGCACGTGACGGTCGCACCTTCATACGCTCCGCCGGCCGCACACGAGGCGGTCATGATCCGGTCCCGGTTGCCCACAGCCACTTCGCCGTTCGTGCCGATGTCGATCAGCATGTTGACCGCATCGTCCTCATGCATGCCGCAGGCCACGATGTCGGCGACCGCATCGGCGCCGGCATGGCCGCCGATGAGCGGGCCGCCATAGGCCCTGCATGCCGGGTTCACCGCGAGGCCGAGGTCGGTCGCCTTGCCTTGCACGCAATCCAGGTTTGCGGCCTCATATGGGATGACGCCAAGAGAGCTCACGTCCCGACCGAAGAAGATCTCGCGCATGGTGCTGTTGCCAACAGCCACCACGTCATAGATATATCTGCGGACCTCGCCGTTGCGTTTTTCGAATTGGATGAGATCCTCGTTGATGGCCTGGACAACGCTTTGCTGCAACTGCTCCAGGCCGTCTCCGTGCTGCATGGTGTGGCCGATGCGGGAGATCACGTCATTGCCGAACAGGATCTGTGGGTTCTTGCGGGTAAGCGTGGCGAGGCAGCGACCGTCCTCCAGGTCCAGGATTTCCGTCACGAGCGTCGTGGTGCCCACGTCAATCGCGAGGCCGTATATTTCGCCCCCATACGGCCCCAGATCCCCGTGATCGGTGTGAACCACACGGTCTTTGTCGCGTCGAACGGCCGGCGCGAGCGCAACGTGAGTCTCGAGCGTGTCAGACAAGACCGAATAATCGCCGAAATCGCGGATGTAGACGTGGATGTCGCTCTCCGGCCTGACGGGGCGGGCCTGGCACGAGAGTCTCTCGTCCCGCCCGAGCGGATGCCTTTCCTCAACAGCCGTCCTGTCGTTCAGGCCGTCGGCGCCCTTTTCGATCCGGACGACGCAACGGCCGCAGGTCCCCATGCCTCCACACTCCGATGCCACCTCCGCGCCCACCTTCTGCGCGTGCTCCAGAATGGTTCCGTCAAAGACCTCGACGCCGTCGCGTCCCCTGCGATATTGTGGGAAGTACATTCTCGCCATTGCCTGTCCTCTCTGAAGCTGGGATACACCCTCTTGCCGGGCGGTCCTACGTGCCGCCGGGGGAGGGACTGCGGTGGGCCTCCGGCGGGTCCGGCCTTCCCTCGCGGCCGCCCGGGCAGGCGTTGGAGACCGTGACCGTGAGGACCACGTCGCTGTCCCGGGCAACCACCTCGAACGCCTCGCCCAGCGCGCGGAACAGGTCACTGCTTTCGCCGCTGACGTGCGAGCTCATCGGGCCGATCTCCACGCTCAGTCCGGCTTGGCGGAGACGCTCCAGGAAGAGGTCGATGGGTCCCATCAGCGTCGGCCTCCTCAGGGGATACAGACTGACTTGGGCCTGTGATTTCATCGACGCACCTCCGCCACCACGAACGCGCCCGTGAGCCTCCGTGGCCGGGGTCGCGCCGGCACCCGTCGGCTGCGCTCGGCCGTCGTCACGCGGGAGGCGACCGTGCGCACCGACCCGAACGGTTTGAGGAGCTCGCGAAGCTCGCCGGGAGCCAGCAGTCGGCCCGAGACGTACGGTTGCTCTCCTTCGGCCAGCCGGCGCCGGTTGATCGGGGCGAGCCGGTTCAGCGCGCCGATCAGGACGCTGCCGCCCCGCTTGGCGCAGCGGAACATCTCATTGAGCATGGAAGGGATGTCCGAGACAAACGCCAGAACGGCCATGGCGGCCACCACGTCAAAGGAGCCTTCCTCAAATGGCAGGGCGCACGCGTCGGCCAACTGGAAGACGCACCCCGGCGCGGGGCGGCTCCGGGCAACGTGGATCATCTCCCGGGAGATGTCCACACCGATAACCGCAAAGCCAAGCGAGGCAAAGAAGCGGCTCCAGTGTCCCGTGCCGCATCCGACGTCCAGGAGGCGCTCATCGCGTCTGGCAGGTCGCAGCAGTCTCCTCACGTCCTGCTTCTGGATACGGTCATGCGCCTGGCCGGCGGGAGTGGCGTACCAGCGCTCGTAGTCGTGAGCCACGGGCCCGAAGTTGAACAGGCTGCGCGGGTCCAGGTCGGCGCTCGGCCTCATGTCAACGGCACCCCTTGCGGCGGACGCTTGGTCGGTGGACGGGTCTGGTCATTCCTTCGCTCATGGGGCTACCTGTGCTTTGTGGTCCGTCAGTCCCAGGCAGTGCCGAACGTCCTCCGCGAGCCTGCGCGTCTGACTCATCGCCTCCTCGTCCTGGACGATCTCACCGGGCTCAAAAGCGTACCCCAGCACGCCGGGGACCGCGATCATGCCAAGGCGCGTGAAGTACTCTGCCATGGCAGCGCTCACCATGCCGATTCTGCGCCTTCCCGTCACGATGTAGCTGCCGATCTTGCCGGCCATCTGGCCCTTCCGTAACGGCCAGGTCCTCTCCATGAACGCCCGCAGGCGCGACGCGACGCCTCCCATGTACGACGGCGAGGCAAGGAGGATTGCGTCGGCCCGGGGCAGCTTCGCGGACAGCTCGCGCATGTCATCGTTGATCCGGCACGAGCCGTGGGCCTCGCAGTAGTGGCACCCGTCGCACGGCTCGATGCGGTGATCGGTCAGGAAAACCATCTCGGTCTCGAAGTCAGCGCGCAGATGGTTCAAGGCTTCCGCAAGCAGGATCGCCGAGTTCCCCTGCTTCCGCGCCGAGCTCGCAATTCCCAGAATCCGCATGTGCCTGGGCCTCACGGTCTGTCTTGCCCTGTCGCATCACGCCTGTCGATCACGGTTTCACCAGGGGCGTTAGGTAGAGAACGAGCAGCAGAATCAGCACGACGGCAGCCACGGCCAGCACCGTCCACGTGACCCTCGCTCGCCAGGACACGGGGCCGGCCAGGGAGCTGCCTGGTTCGCACTTGCCCCAGGCGATGGCGTCCCAGACCCGTTCATAACCGTAGTACATCGCCATCCTGGTCGAATGGTGGAATGCGACGATGAAGGTCGAGAGAACGGCCGCGGAACGATAGCGGCCCGGCGTGAAGAGCAGGATCAGATAGGCGCCGATCCAGGTCCAGGCGATGCCGATCAGTCGCCACGCAACCGTCTTGACCAGCGTTCTTCTTCTCGTTTCAACCATGGGCCTCACCCGAAATCCAATCGGTCGCGCACTGCCATCGCCGTCGGCACGCGGCGCCGGCGATCAGCGCCTCCGCCGGCGTTCCTCCCGCGTATTGCCGTACCTCTTCAGCCACGTTCTTGGCCCTGCGGCGCGGACAGCGATCGGATCGCTGCATCCATTCCGTTGGCGGGATCGTCCCCGGCGGCCTGGATCGCTGCCAGTGTCCGCTCGGTTACCTTCTTCTGCTTGTTGAAGAACCGCACCATGCGGCCCATGAATGCCGCGCGCTCCGACGGCTCCTGGAAGTGATCAAGCAGACCGCGGACCCATTCGAGGTTCGCGGCGACCTCTTGAGGTATCCTTTCGCCGTCGTGGCGGACGGCATCCTGCGGGCAGACGTCGTGACACCGGCCGCATCGGATGCATTGGGCCTCGTCGATGGCAGCGACGTCGCTGCCGTCCAGTCGAATGGCGCCAACGGGGCATTCGTCGATACAGACTCCGCAGCCTACGCATAGCTCTTGTTTCACCCATGGCATGGACGGATTCCTTACTGGTTTATGCGCCCTCTTGCGGCGGCTGGTGAGCCCTCGCCCAAAGCACCTGCTGTTGCTCGATCAGGCGGGTCCGAACGTCTGCGAATCCCGCGTTGACCAAGAGGCGCTCGACCTCCTCAGGCCGGTAATAGTCTTCATTCCACAACTTCTGGGCGAGTGAGCCCCTGGGGAAGTCCACGATCAGGATCTCGCCTCCAGGCCGAAGCACCCGCCGAGTTTCCACCAAGATGGCCTCGGGGTGGTCCATCTCGTGCAGGGACCACATCATGATAACCGCATCGACAGATTGGTCCTCGGCAAACTTAAGCCGGACGGCATCCCGCCGGAGGCAACGGAACCGCACGCCGTTCGAGGAGACACGCTGCCTCGGGAAGCTCCCTGACCGTGTGTCCACGCCGGTTATCTGCTGCTTGTACGTCGCCGCCATGTACTGGACGAGGTCACAGGAGCCACAGCCGAGGTCCAGCACGCGCCCGGCCAGGCGCAGCTCCCTGCCGATCCGCCTGTGCAGCCGCGGCTTGATCTGCTCGTAGAGATTCTCCGACGCAGCTTCTGGGGGCATGTGCCGTCCGTCGCCTCCGGGTGCTGCGTCAGGGAAGCGGGCAGGTGCCGGTTGGGCAGCTCGAGGCCACCGACGAAGAGCCGCCGGATTGCGCGGCGAACGTGGAGAAGACCTTCTCCGTCGCCTTCGACCCGCACTCCTCGCACGCGTGTGCCTTGCGGCTGTTCAGCTTCTCCAGGAACGAGGTCACGTGCCCGCATTCCCTGCACCGGTATTCGTAAATCGGCATCGCTTCTCTCCTACAGGGTCTCATCGAAGTACTTCTCTCGCCACCAACACCAGTAACCCCAAATGTTGTCAAGCCGGTACTTGCCATCCGTGGCGGCCTCGGGCGGCGCCTCAAGCTCGTCAAGGGCCGCGCAGGGCTCCCCTTCCGTCAGGTGCTTGTAAGCGCAACAGATCAAACGAAACCGGGCCTCCGCCACCTTGTCCCCCGGATTCACGTCCGGATGGCTCACGCGGCTGGCCTCTCGAAAGGCCCGCCGGATCTCCCGCCTGCCTGCCGTCTCCGAGACGCCCAGGATCGCCCGGGCCTGCCTTTCGCGCCGGCGGAGGGTGCGGATCTCGGCTTGCCAGTCCTTCTCAGGCACCTGCCCTTGCCTCCTCTGCCGGCCGCGCGGCTGCGGGGGTCCGGCCGTCTTCCAATGCCGCTGCGAACTTCATTGCTGACCTCGCCCACCCGCCGAGCCGCCGCGGGACGGCCCTGCGCCGCTCGCCAGAAGCCCCTCGGCGCATTGCCGCAAGAGGCCCTTCAGACGCCGCAGGGAGATGGCATGCGCCTCCAGCGGCAGCTTCATCCAGTCCGAAATCCGAAGAAGCTTCTCGGGGTCTTCGGCGGAGATCCTGTCGAAATAACCAAGTGCGTCCAGGACGACGGCTTTGTCATTCGCGGGAAAGGTTTCGTTTGCCTTGCCTATGTCCCAGTCCTGGAAGATGAAATCCCAATGTTCGATCCAGCCCGGGGTGAACCAGTATACCCTGGCCCCTTCGGCTATGCGAGATCGGTCCTCCACGCTGGCGAGCATACTCACGCAGTACTTCGCCCGAACTCGCGCGACGCGAGGCCCGAATCTCGCCAGCAGGCCATCCGTGTCTGTGCTCGTCTCGAAATCGTAATAGCATGACTCGCCATACACCACGATGACCGGTTCGGAGTCGCCACAGGCCTTCTGCAGTTGCCGGGTCAACTGCTTCCCAAGCCTTCGCGGCCACTCGTGCAGGCCCGGGGCGGTGAAGACCAGCCGGTCCTCATCGAGGAGTCCCTCTTCGGCCAGTTGCCTGATTTCGCGCCGCAGCGTCCCGCAGGCGACGACACTGCACCGTTTCAGCAATGACTCTGCGTCTTCTGCCAACATCATTCGCTGGTCCGATCAATCCTTGACTCGACTGGAGGACGCAGTTCGCAAGGGACGGGCGAACCTGGATCACCATCTGCGTTCTCGCCGAAAGCGGCGGCGCCAAGTCGGGCGGGGCCGGGGACCGAAGTTGCGCTGCTGCTCGCGGACAACGCGAGCCACCTCGGGCAGGCACGTACAGTCGTCGGCACATTCCATCGATTGGATCCGCTGCACATCCACCTGCGCCAGCGGACGACCCACCAGGTACTCGCTGAGCCTGGCGGCTGCATCCTGGCATTCGGGCACGTCAGCAATGTCGAGAGACTCAAAACGCATCTGACCACTTAGGTCGCTGAGCGAGAAACGGATGCTGTCATAGCATTGCTTCATTGCGCACACTCACTTGTCTTTGCTTCATGCCATGGAAATTGCCTTGTTCGGACATTCTCGCACGCAAGCCCTGCACCCCGTGCAGCTCTGTGCGTCCACGACCGCAACCTCGTCTTCCAGCCTTATCGCCTCAACGGGGCAGACCTCGACGCAAAGGCCGCATCCCATGCACTTCTTCGGGTCCACCGTGGCTGTCAGGCCGACCTGCCCTGCTCCCTGAAGCTGTCCTATTCGTTCCCGAATGTGCTGCATCTGCTGGCTTATTGCCGCGGCCTGCTGCTTCAGCATGGCCAGCTCTTCGTCCCCGCCTGCGCCGTGGCTTGGCTGCCGCGGCAGCGGGACCGGAGCGGCGCCATAGCCGGCGCCGGTGCCCCTTCCCCGGCCTCGGCCCATGCCTCCGCCCATTCCACGACCGCCGCCGCGGCCCTGGCCCCGGTGACCTCGTCCGCCAATGGAGTTCATATGCCCGGGAACCGGGCAGCCTGCGCAGAAACCCATGCCGCGCCCGGTCAGCGGGCCCTGTCCCCAAGGTCCTGTTCCGTCGAATGCTGGCATAGCCGTCGTCCTGTTCACCCGTGCCGCGGCCGCTCGAGGCGGCGCCGCGCCCGCAACCGCCGGCGCCATCCACAGCAGCCGGGCATCAAAAATGCCCCGCCGGTCAGCTTGCCGTTCATGAAGGCCGACAAGACCTCCTCCACCTCTCCGCAGGTGAAGGGGACGACCCGCACGCCGGCGGAGGACAGCGCGATCTCAAGGGGCCACGAGATCGCGCCACAGATCAGCACTTCCGTGCCGAGTTGGGCGACCTGCTTGGCCCGCTTGAGCGGGTCGCTTGCCGTCAGCGCCCTCTGCTCTCGCCGCAATTCCCCCCCGTCGGCCACGTCGACGACAAGCAGGCTGCCGGCCACGTCGAAAACCGGGGAGACCCGGTCTCGCCAATGCGGAATCGCAACCTTCATCAAGGCATCAGTTTCAAGTTCCATGCCAGGCGCCAGACGGAGTCCTGCCTGGATCCTAAGCGGCTTTATGTGAGCAGGTTAGCGATATAGCGAAGGAGGCGCGCCCGTCTACAATCGAGCAACTCGCATTATTACCGCCGACCTAAGGTTGCAGCCCGCATGCTTAGACGCTATGCTGGTACTGTGGACGTGGAGATGAGCATGAACCGGCCCAGAGGCTGTCAGGACGTCATTCTCGACTCGATCAATGAGGGGGTGTTCACCGTCGATCTCGACTGGCGAATCACCGCGTTCAACCAGGCGGCCGAGAGAATCACGGGCGTCCTGCGGGCGGATGCGATCGGCCGTCCGTGCTCCGAGGTGCTTCGTGCCGACATCTGCGAGAAGCGGTGCGCTCTGAAGCGCACGCTGGCGAGAGGGGAGCCGGTCGTGAACGCCACGGCACGGATCCACAGCGAAGAAGGCAGGCGGATTCCTCTTCGCATCTCCACGGCCTTGTTGAGAGATGACAGGGGTAGTGTCATTGGCGGCGTCGAGACCTTCCAGGATCTCAGTCGGATCGAGGAGCTCCAGAAGGAGTTGGAGTCACATTACACCTTCGAGGACATTGTGGGGCGGAGCCCCGCGATGATGAAGCTCTTCGAACTGCTGCCGCAGATCGCCGCGACCGACAGCACGGTGCTGATCGAGGGCGCCAGCGGAACGGGCAAGGAGCTCTTTGCCCGCGCGATTCATAACCTCTCGCCACGAAAGGATAAGCGTTTCGTGGTCGTCAACTGCGCCGCGCTGCCGGACACGCTGCTGGAATCGGAGCTGTTCGGCCACAAGGCCGGGGCCTTCACGGATGCCCGGCGCGACAAGGCGGGTCGATTCGCCATCGCCGATAAGGGCACGATCTTCCTGGACGAGGTCGGCGACGTCTCGCCTGCCATGCAGGCGCGCCTGCTGCGAGTGCTCCAAGAGCGCTGCATCGAACCGCTGGGCTCCCTGGAGTCCACGGAAGTGGACGTTCGCGTCGTTGCCGCAACGAACAAGAGGCTGCCCAGACTCGTGCGGGCAGGCAAGTTCCGCGAGGACCTGTTCTACCGCATCCGCGTCGTTGACCTGAAGCTCCCGGCCCTTCGCCAGCGGCGAGAGGACATCCCGCTGCTGGTGGACCACCTGCTGGCCAAGTTCAATCGCCTTCAAGGCAAGGCCATCGCCGGCGTATCCGATGAGGTCCTTGCAAGGCTGATGGAGCACGACTACCCGGGCAACGTCCGCGAGCTGGAGAACATCATCGAGCAGGCCTTCGTGCTGTGTCGCGGCGGCCTGATCGGGCCTCATCACCTGCCCCTGGAGCTTCGACCGGTAAGCACGTCAGGCGCCGGCGATTGGGGCGGTCCCATGACGCTCAGGGCGCTGGAGCGACGCCGGATCACAGACGCGCTGCGGCGCCATAGGGGCAATCGCAAATGTGCGGCCAAGGAATTGGGGATCGACACCAGCACGCTTTATCGCAAGATCAAGCTGCTCGGGATCGAGACGCCGCCGACTGACGGGCGAGGCCGGAGACGATAACATTGCAGGATGCAATCCTGTAGGGCCGAACACGGACGGCTCGCGGTTTGCCAAGGCAAGGGGAAGTCTTCCAAGTGATATGCTCTTAAAGCCTCTCTGGCAGGCCGCGTGATCGAAGAGAAGAAAACAAGAAGTATTCAGAGCGAGCGAGAAGTCTGACACAAGAACGCGCGAGACGATTCCACTTGAGCTGCCAGCCAAGACAGTCAGTACGCTTGTCCTTACCACTACAGCGCCACTTGGCCTTGAGTCCGTTCGGTTACATACGTCATAACAAGGAGTTCCGTCCGTCGAAGGCTTTCAGCTATCAGCTCTCAGCCCTCAGCCCTCAGCCACAGCCGGACGTGCGTTGCTTCTTCTGCTGAACCTGCCTGCCGGTAGGCAGGAGCTGATAGCTGACAACTGAAAGCTCGTCGCTGGCCGCCGTTCCGGCGTAAGCGGCGCTGTAGTACTAATAAACCCGAGTACGACCGAAGGCGAAAGGGCGTGCGATGATCAGGACGACGAATCGGACATCAATGGTGCTGGCGTATGCGGTGTGTTGCTCAGTGGTGGCGCACCGGGCGTCTGCGGCTGGGCCGAGGCTGGAATGGAACGCGTCGGCGGGGAACATCCTCAAGCAGCGTCCAGCATTCTACGGCAGCGACGAAGCCAGGCGGATTGCCGAAACCGTCCTGCTCACGCAGCGCAACACGGGCGGCTGGCCGAAGAACCGGGACATGATCCGCAGGCTCACCGAGGCCGAGGGGGCGCGGCTCCGGGCGGACAAAGGCCGAGCCGACTCAATCCTCGACAACGGCGCGACGCACACGCACGTGCGGTTTCTCGCCCGCGTCCACAACGCCGCGAAGGACGCGAGACGCCGCGAAGCGCGGCCTCTTGCCAAGCAGCGCGGCCGCGTGGTAACATGCGCGACGAACCTGCGGGCGTAGCTCAATTGGCTAGAGCTCCAGCCTTCCAAGCTGGTTGTTGAGGGTTCGAGTCCCTTCGCCCGCTCTGCTGCAAGCGAGGAAGGCGGCTCAGGGACGCCCGTGCCCGCGGCTTGGGCGTTCGCCTCCCGAGTGATGACGGTCGGGGCGGCCGTGCGCGCGGGGGTTGATCCTGACGGCCCGGGGCCGGTGGCGCAGGGCCGGCCTGCGGACGACCACAACGGCACGGGGCGGACGAGGCATGACGTCTTCGTAGCGGTAATCGTAGTGAATGGCCCGTTCTCGGTGGTCGCAGCCGCCGAGGAAGGCTGCGGCGGTCGCCAGAACGCCTCCCGCGAGCCAGGAAGCCGCCCTCCCGAGCAATGGTGTGTTGGTTCTCATGGTCTTCTCCCTCCCTGATCCAGGGTTGCTTGACCCGGCACGTCCGACGTCTCCCAACAAGACACTTTCCGGAGCCAAAGGTTAGCCGAGCCGGCCGGAGGTCCGGCCCAACCCGCGCAGACCTGCCTCAAGGAGCCGCCTTGCGAACGGATCACGCCGCGGTATCATGGGGCTTCCCTGCGAGAGCCGAGACCGGAGAACCCGCATGGCCTCTTCTCGACCGAACGTCCTGTTCGTGATGAACGACCACACCAACGCCCAGGCGCTGGCGCCCGACAGCCAGTGTCTGACGCCCAACCTGGACGCCCTGGCCGGCGAAGGCGTGCGGTTCGGGCGGTGCTACACGACGAACGCCATCTGCTCGCCGGCGCGGGCGTCGCTGATGACGGCGACGTACCCCTCCACCCACGGCATGTGGGACTGCACGCACACGCAGCGGCGCGAGTGGGTGAACGTCTCCGACCGGCTGGTCTACTTCTCGCAGAGGCTCGCGGAGGCGGGCTACGTCAACGGGTACTTCGGCAAGTGGCACGTCGAGCAGACGTACGACCTGCAACCCTTCGGCTGGCACGAGGTCTCCCACGAGCGCAGCGGCGAGCACACGGCGCACTGCCGCCTGGAGCCGCTGGGCGGCTCGGAGGTCGTCCAGAAGACCGAGGGCTACCGCGACTATCTCCTGGCGGCGGTGGGCGACGACGGCGCGGGCGAGCCGCACCACCCGGCCTTCGAGCGAGGGATCGACTTCCTCCGCCGCCACGCCGGCGGGCGGCGGCCGTTCTGCTGCTTCGTCTCGACGGCCGAGCCGCACGACCCGTACGTCCCGCCGAAGCGGTTCATGGACATGTACGACGTCGGGAACGTCCGCGTCAGCCCCACGCTGCGGGAGGAGCTCACCGGCAAGCCGGAGGTGCTGAAGCGGATGCGGGCCGTCTGGGAAGGCCTCTGCGACGACGACTGGCGGCGGATCTCCGCGGCGTACTGGGCGGTGATTACGTTCCTCGACGGAGAGGCGGGGCGGCTGCTGGACGTGCTTCGCGAGACCGGCCGCTGGGACGACACGCTCGTCATCTTCACCTCCGACCACGGCGACATGCTGGGCGGTCACGGCCTGGCGACGAAGGGCGTCGGGACGGCCTACGAGGAGGTGTACAACATCCCGCTGATCGTCAAGCCCCCCCGCGGCGGAGCGGGGCGGGAGGACGCGCGGACACTGACGAGCCTCGTGGACGTCGCCCCGACGGTCCTGGACTACTGCGGCTGCGAGCCCCTTCCGGGGGCCCATGGCCGCAGCCTCCGCGGCGTGCTGGAGTCCGCGGGCGAGGCGAGCGATTGGCGCGACGCGTACGGCGAGTTCTTCGGCCAGCGGTTCGTCTACACGCAGCGGATCGTCTGGCACGACGACTGGAAGTACGTCTTCTCGCCCGGCGGGATCGACGAGCTGTACGACCTCGCCGACGACCCGCACGAGCGGGTCAACCTTGCCGCCGACCCGGCGCACCGCGACGTCCTGATCGACATGTGCAAGCGCATGTGGCGGAAGATGAAGGCCATCGGCGACGAGTCGCTCTTCCGGACGCACTACGCCACGCTCCGCACGGCGCCGATCGGCCCGGGGTCCGTCGAGCCGGGGCCATAGGAGACCCACATGAGCAGGGCCTGGAAATGGCTGTATTTTCACCTCATGCGACTGGCCTTCGTCGTCCGCGACTTCTTCGAGCAGCCCGGGAGCATCCTGGCCGACGTCGGGCTCCAGCGGGGCTCGACCGTGCTCGACTACGGCTGCGGCTCGGGGAGCTTTACGATCGCAGCCGCCGGGCTGATCGGCCCGGCCGGAACGGTCCACGCGGCCGACGCCAACCCCGCAGCCGTTCGGCACGTTCAGCGCATCGCGGCGAAGAAGCACCTGGCGAACGTGGAAGCCGTCCGGACGGACTGCGCGACGGGACTGGACGACGGCTCGGTGGATGCGGTGCTGCTGTATGACACGTTTCACGCGCTGAGGGAACCGAGCGGCGTCCTTGCCGAGCTGCATCGCGTCCTCAAGCCCACGGGCGTTCTGTCCTTCAGCGACCACCACATGAAGCACGAGGACATCCTCGCGGGCGTGACCGCCGGCGGGCGGTTCAAGCTGCTCAGAAGGAAGCAACGGCTGTACACGTTCGCCAAGGTCTGAGCGCCTCGACTGGTGCGGGGGCGTTCCGTTCCTCGGTTCTCCGGCAGGGCTACTCGGCGCCCGCGGTTTCGGCCGGGACCTCCCCAGGCGCCGGCGCCGGTTCAGCGGCGATCAGCCGCGCGAAGCAGGCGGCGGTGACGGCCTCCGCGAGGAAGCCCAACACGAGGATCGCCGCGGCGGACGCGGGGTCCAGCCAGCCGATGCCGTGCAGCAGCCAGGAAGCGACGTATACGGCCGCCACGCGGCACGCCCCGCCGGCCGCCATGCCGCCCGTGCGGCGCCGCGTGAGAAGCTGCCCGTGGAAGTAGTTTCGCAGCGCCATGGCCAGCGGCCAGATGCAGAGAATGCGAAGGGCCTGAACCGCGCGAGCCAGGACGTCGTCCGGGATGTTCAGCAGCCCCCGCAGGATCAGGCCGGTCAGGGGCGTGAAGACCACAAGCACCATCAGCACCACCACGGCGATCGTCGCTCGCATCATGAACCGGCGGACCCCGGCCGCATCCCGCAAGCCGAACGTCACGAAAAAGTGCCGGAACTGGTTGATCGCGCTGCCGAAGACCATGGAGAAGTCAAACGCGACGCGCGTGGCCGCGACGGTCACGATGGCCTCGCGGGTCCGACCGAGAAAGGCGTAGAGAATCGGCCGGCTGAGGGCAAACATCAGGCTCGTCAGGGCGACCGGCCAATAGAACGCCAGTACGTCGCGATAGGTCAGGTCCTCGTGCTCGGGCCGGGCCGGCCGGCGATAGCGAAGCGCGTAGAGCAGGACCGCCAGGGCCGTGTGCAGCCCATCGGAGACGATCTTCGCCAGCGCCAGCGTCGGCACGGCCCGCCAGCCGCGCCAGAGACCCACCAGCAGCATGCCGATCAGGCCCAGCAGCGCCACGACGTTGAGGAGGGTGACGGTCCCCGTGCGGCGCGCCTGAATGAGCATGCCGGTGTAGTACTGCCGGAGACCCGCGATCAGAATCAGGGGGGTCAGGAACCGCAGGTACTGCACGACGGTGCGCTTCGTCTGGCCGTCCAGATCGAAAATCCACGCCACCAGGACTCCCCCCGGCGCCCAGTACGCCGCCAGGGCGACCGGCAGCGTGATGAGCAGGCAGACCGCAACGGTGAACCGCAGGCAGACGGCGTGGCCGCGGGGCGAGCGGGCCAGCACATTCGCCATTTGCGGCACGAACACCAGCAACGCGCCAAACGACATGAAGATGCTCATCGCAAACGCGAAGGTGGCCAGCTCCCGGGCGGCGTCTTCGTAGCTTGCCAGCACGCCGTTCTGGAACTGCCTGCCCAGGAGCATCATCAGCCCCGTCAGGGCGAGCGGCCAGTAGAACCTCCAATATTGTCTCTGCAAGACTCCGGCCGTCCTTTCCAGACTGCGGGGATGCAGTCGGACCTTCGAGAGAGAGGATAAGCCAAACGCCGCCGCTTATCTCTCCTTTTCTGGGCTGCACCTGCAACAGGGAGGTCGCGCAAGTCGCTGGATGCCATCAGACCGAAAGCAGGTTTGCCTGAGCCTCGAAACGAGATACAATCGTGGACAACGGCCGGCGAGGGGCGTGGGCATGGGCTTCTGTGGAAGACGTCGCCTCATGGCACCGGCCTTCGCAGTTCCGCGATGCCAATCCAGGGCCTGTGGGTGTGCCGCAGAAGCGCGAATGGCCGCGCTTCGGGCGGGAGGGGAGCAAGGCGGGCTTGTCACCGGCGGACGCGGCGGCATGGTTGCCCACGACACTTCACCGGCGCGGGGCGATGCATTCTGGAACGTTGGGAAGACAGCGTGGGTCGGACGGAGAGGGATGACGAGCTCGCAGACGAAAGGGCTCCAATATGCGCACGTATCCGAAGGTGTTCATGAACCTGTTGCTGTTCCCGTGTCTGGTGGCCGGCACAGCTTGGGCGGACGGTTCGCTGGACGGATTGAGGAAGGAGGCCGATGCCGTTCTGAAGTTGGGGGCCGTCGACGCCCGGGCGAAGCTCGGCGTCGTCTTCGAGTACGCCCGTCGAGCGGCGGAACAGGGGCAACTGGACGAGGCGCTGAAGTACTACGAGAGCGGGTTGCGCTTCCATCCTTTGAACTTCGAGAATCAGTTGGCCTACGCCAAGCTGCTGGCCAAAGCCGGCAGAACGGAACTGGCCAGGCGCCGGGCCGGTATCGTGGCCAAGTCGGCGGAAGACGACGGGCTCGTCGCCGGGGCGAAGAAGCTGCTCGGCGAGAGAGTCTCTCTGGGCGTCGAACCGATCTCCAAGCCCGAGGGCACGGGGCCTGTCCTGGTGCTCGTACCGATGGGCGAGGTGGACGTGCTCCTGCTGCGGGAGGCCCAGGAGCGCGTCAAGAAGACCCTCGGCATCGAGGTGCTGATACGCAAGGCGGAGATCAAACTGCCGCCTCCGCGCCGGACGCCGTTCGCCGACTTCGTCGGTAAGCTCCGCGGGGAGCTCACGCGGATGAAAACCAAATCGCCGGAGGCCTTCGCCGACCTGCTCAAACAGGAGGGCTTCACTCAGAAGGCCCTGGCGGACGACGAGAAGGCCATTCGACTGTTTCTTCAGCTCGTGCGTCGCGGCGGCAGCGAGGGGGCCACCAGCAGGTTCGAGGCCACGATCAGGCACGTCAGGGATACCGAGGACCAGTGGGATGCGGGGGAGCTTGTCGGCGCTCTCAGAAAGGCCGTCCGACGCCACGAGCGCGCGAGGGCCCGATTCGTCGGCGTGACGCGCAGGGACATCTTCCAGAAGGACTATTCCTTCCTGCTGGCCTTGAGGATCGGCGAGCACGGCGTGCTTTCCTACCGCCGCTACACGGCCGACTTCACGGAGGAAGCCCCGGACCGCGCCCGGCTGCTGCGGCGCCTCCACGTGGTCTGCGTCAACAGCGCGGGCCACGTCTTCGGTTTGGCGCGGTGCAGTGACCCGTCCTGTCCGCGATCCTACTCTCACAGCGTCGCCGAGGACGACAAGAAGGGCGAGGAGCTTTGTCCGGCCTGCAAGAAGGCATTCCGCAGGGCCTTCGGCGAGGGGCCGGAAGACAAGGACTGAGCCGTGTGCGCCGGCCCACTCGGCGCGCTGTCGAGCCGGGCCTTCCCTGCCGGGAACACGGCCTTATGGGCAACGTCGGGCAGAGGAGAATCGCATGGACCTGCATGTGCATCTGGCGGTCATGGGCACGCTGCTGTGGTCGCTTCCTGCCGGGGGTGCTGCCGGCAGAGATGAGGCGCCCGCGCCGAAGCCGTCGACGGCACCCACGACGCAATCCGCGGCGGGCAGGTTCGTCCTGCCACTGACGAAGGTCGCGCCGCAGCCGCTGTGGCAATACAGCCTAGCGGAGCTTCGGCGGATGTTCCCGGCCTTCAAGCACGCACGGTTCTCCACCGCGGGATTCAACCACTTCGTACTACCGTTCCATTACGAGGGCCGCGGCGGCGAGGCCGACGCCAACGAGGCCAACGCGTTCTCGTTCCTCCTGTCAGACGCGCTGGACTGGGCGCCCGGGTGTTACTGCTCCCGGCACGCCTACTTCTGCTTCAAGCGGTCGCGGGCATACATGAGCAAGCTTGCAGTTAAGTATGACCCCAAGCTGATCGAGCACGCCTTGGACGACTGGCGGGCCTCACATGCCCTCGGCGGGAAGCTCGTGCGCCAAGACGGCGGCTACTCCGGCACGCTGATGATCTACGACCGCACCGGCTGGCTGGCGGTGCAGACGGACTATGATAGGCCTCGTGGGTTCTTCGAGCTGCTGGGCGACATGTGCGTCGACGCCATGAAGTCACTCGGCCACGAGCCTTCCCAGGCGCTGGTGAAGCACCTGCATGCTCGGCAGTGCAAGCACCGTGAGTCGCTGATCGACCTCGGCCGGGCAGCGTGGGCCAAGGAGAAGTCCCCCCAGGCGTTCGCCATCTATGACCGAATCCTCCAGCGCGACCCCGGTTTCGCCACGGTGCGCTACTGGCGCGCCAATCAGAAGGCCTGGGTCGACGGCGACAAGAGGACCAAGGCGCTGGAGAACGGCCGGGCCTTGGACAGCTTTCTGGTCCAGGCAGCCCTGTGGGACTTCTCCCCCGGCAACTGCCCCGACGTGATGCTGGTAGCTCACTACGCGCTGTGGCTCAAGCAGGCCGAGCAGCTCATCGGCCCCGATGCGCCGATCTTCCTGCGCAAGCGGCTGTCGGATGCGCGCAAGAAGAGGCGGATCTCCCCGGAGCTGCTCCAGCAGGCCACGTCCGTCGCCGGCGGGTACCCCAACGACTACTGGCTCCTCTTCGACCTCGGCCGCGTATACGACTACGGAGCAGGGCTTCGAGCCGACTGCGACATGGCGGCCAGCATCCAGTTGGCGGCCCTTGGGAACCTGTATCTCCCGGGCATGGGACACAAGCGCGACGCACTCCGCGGTCTGGCCAACAGCGTTCAGGGCCTCGGGCATGCCGACGTCGCCGTGCTTCTGCTCCTGCCACCCACCACACGGGGGCTGAAGGATCAAGGAGCGCGCGGCATCCGGCAGCAGGCGGGGACGCTTGGCCGCGCCCTGTTCGAGATGGGACGTTTCGAGGAGTCGTGGCAGTGGTACCGGCTCGCGTTCAAGGGCTACGGCGCCGGGGAGCGCCGTGGCATCCAGTCGCTTGTGGAAGGGGCCGTCTCGGCGGCGCACGCCGGACGGGCGGACGTCATTCAGCAGATCCTCCGAGACCATGGGGAACTGCTCAAGAGCCACAAGGCGGAGGGCGTCGTGCGGAGCTACCTTCTCATGCTGAACGGCAAGCCGATGGACGATCCGGCCGTCTGGACCGGCGGGACGTCCGTGCCGTACTGGCTCCTGCGGCAGCGGGAGATCATCACGATGCAGTCGCAACTGATGTACGAACCGCGCGTGGACATGCACCGGCCCAACGAGTGGGTCGGGAAGAACATGTACAGCCGGACGTGCCGAATCCTCGCGCACGAGAGTTACAGGAAACACCCCGACCGCCGCGTTGACTGCCTCTACCAGGCGATGGAATGGCTCTCGCCGAACGACCCGTGGGTCCGGCGCGTCGTGAAAGAGTGGCGCCGCAGCGTTCCGAGGCCGAACCTGTCCGATCCGCAGAAGATTCTGAAGCGGCTGGTGGACAACGACTACCGGCCTCTCCGCGATCCGCAGCCGGACCCGCCCCGTCAGGTGAAGGCGTGGCGACTGCGGCGCGCCTTCCTGCCGGGCACGATCGCTTGCGCCGTCCGGAAGCTGCTGGCCGCCGGGAAGTACGACAAGGCCGAGGAGTTGGCCAGGCGCCTCTTGCACCTCGCGGTGGTTTCCGGGGACTACGGCACACGGGTGCACGCCAACCACCTGATCCATCTGGTTCATCGGGCCCCAAGGCTGCGCGATGGGGCCCTCTCGCCGGATGACCTCTGACGCCAACGTCGCCGGGCATTGCAGCGGCGGGCGATGATTCGCGACGATGTCCGTCGAACGAGATCGCGGCAGCTTCCGGATTCCACAAGGTGTCCTGGCGCCTCGGAGTCCTCGCGGAAATCCCTGTATTCCCCGAGGCGAAGGACGCATCATATGCCGGAACTGAGGTATCCCTCGATAAACACGCGCTGAAAGGACAGACAGATGAGGCGAGCCTTCCTTTACTTCACCGTCGGGCTGCTGGCAACGGGCGCATTGGCCTTGGCAGAGGACCGGCCTGCAAAGGCCAAGCAGACCAGGCCCAACGTGCCCAAGGGCTACAGGCTGCTGTACTCCCAGTCGTTCGACAAGGCCGAGAGCATCGGCGACTTCGAGTTCACCAGCCCCGAGAAGTGGAAGTGGACCACCTGGGACAAGGCCAAGACCAACGGCGCCCTCGAATGCCTCGGCCAGGGCAAGTACCGCCCGAAAGTCCGCTCGCCGCGGATCATCGGCCTGATCTCCGGCCGCGTCTTCGGCGACTTCATCCTGGAGGCCGACCTCTGCCAGACGGGCCGCGAGTACGGCCACCGGGACATGTGCCTGTTCTTCGGCTTCACCACGCCGAGCGAGTTCTACTACGTCCACATGGCCACCAAGGCCGACAAGAACGCCCACAACGTCTTCATCGTCAACAAGAAGCCTCGCACGAACATCGCCGACAAGACGACCAAGGGCGTCAAGTGGGGCACCGAGGTATGGCACCACGTCCGCCTGGAGCGCAACGCCGCGAAGGGCACGATCAGGGTCTTCTACGACGACATGACCAAGCCCGTCATGGAGGCCAATGACAAGACCTTCCCGACGGGGCTCATCGGCTTCGGCAGCTTCGACGACTCCGGGCGCGTGGACAACGTGAAGATCTGGGGCCCGAAGGTCGTCGAGAAGAAGTCGAAGTTCTTCGGCAGGAAAGGCGACGAGAAGTCCTCCTCTCCGTGAGCCGCAGCGCTCGGCTCGCCACGGCAGCCTGGACGACAGCCGGGCTGCTGCTCTGTTTTCCCATCCCCGCTGTAAAGCTCCGCCTCTCGGGAGCCGAAAGGAGTCTATGAGGACAGACTGGCGGGTCTGGGCTGTGCCTGCGTTAGTGCGCGGTGGAACCCACCTTCCGGCCGCCCTGCGATTGACAGTGCGTATGACGAGGTGGCGGCGACATGGCGGCTTTACGCTCGTGGAGGCCCTGACGGCGTCGGTGGTGCTGGCGCTGTGCATTGTGGCCGTTGCCGTGTGCATGAGGACGGGGCACATGGCCAGCTACGATGCCAGCCAGAGCAGGCGGGCGGTAAAACTCGCCGAGGAACTGGCCGAGTACATACTTTCGCTGCCCTATTACGACGATGGGGGAGCCGAGACGCCCGGCCCGGAGGCCGGCGAGACCAGCATGGGGGCCTTCGACAACGCCGACGACTTCCACGGGTACACCGATCCGGAAGGCGTGCTGAAGGACATGTCGGGCAGCGCCTACCCCGCCGAGTATCAGGTCTTCGCCCGGAGCGTTTTGGCCCAGTACGCCGACGTGTCCGTCGACGGACTGGGCGGGGCCATTCACGGCCTGACGGTGGTGGTGGAGGTCCGCGACAGGAAGGGACGGACTTGGGAGGTCACGCGGTTCATCCCGCAGCCGATCGACTAGGTCGCGCCGCCTCGCGCCGCCCGCAGAGCAACGCATGACGCGCAGACGAGACATCTTCCGGTGGCCGAAGAGCGGCGGAACGGGCGCTCGCCGCGCCGGGTCCGCAGGAGCCGGGCTGACGCTGGTCGAGGTCGTGCTGGGCGTGTCCATCACCGTGATCATCGGCGGTGCCGTTGCGGCCATGATGTTCGCTCTCTCCGAGGGGACCTCGGTCCAGACCGAGGCGCGCAGCCTGGCGGTCAGTCACGTGACGGCCGCCGGGCGGATCGGCGCCGCGGTGCGGACTTCTCGAAACGCGCTGGCCGCAGGAGAGAACTACCTGGTCCTCTGGCAGGAGGAGGTCCACCCGGACGCGGTTCCCAACCTCTCCGAGCTTCAGCGCATCGAGCGCGATCCCGCCACGAAGGAGTTGTGGTCCTACCAGGCGCCGCTTGACCTGCCCGAGGCATCGGACACGGCCTATGACCTTCAGACCACCGACTTCAACGCGGTCACGTCCTCCCTGAAGGGCACGGAGTCCTTTCCCGGCAAGCTGTGGGCCACCGACGTCAGCGCGCTGACGATCTCGCTGACACCGGCCGAACCGCAGCAGGCTGCCTTCGTGGGCTTCCGAATCGCCCTGACGGCCAAGGGCCCTGACGCGACGGCCGTGGGCGGGGCGGCCTTGAGGAACAAGTAATGCCCTTCGAGCAGACGAGCAATCCGAGCCGGCCGGTGCGCGGCACACGCCGCTGGGGCGTGGCGATGGTCCTGGTCATCATCGCCCTGGCCATGGCCACGGTTCTCTCGTCCGCCTATCTGGTCACGCAGAGCATGTCGGCGCAGGTCTCGGAGAACGTCGCGTCGCTGGCCCGGTCGCGCATGATCGCCGAGTCGGGCCTGGGGATGGCCGTCTCCTACGTCCGAAGCGATCCGAACTGGAGAACGGCCAAGAGCGAGGGACTCTGGATCGACCAGCACCCCTTCGCGGGCGGGAGGTTCTCCATCCTCGGCGAGGACGGCGAGGACACCGACGGCGACGGGGCCATCGAGGGAGACGGCGACCTGGCCGACGACGACATGGACATGCTGACCTTGACGGCCGTCGGGAAGTACCGCGGCTGCTCGCACACCGTCCAGACCGCCGTTCCGCCTTACAAGCGGGTGCTGATGATCGTGGTGGACCCGTCCAGCCTCTCCTCGGAGGGCACCGACCGCTATACGCTGCTCCGCAAATGGGGCTGGAAGGTTCACCTGCTCGACAACCAGCCGACCGTCGCGGAATTCAACGCGGCCGTCGAGGGGATACACGTCATCTACTACCCCTCTCACACGAAGCTCGAGGGCGAGATAAGGGACAGGCTGAAGACCGTCGATCTGCCCATCGTGATGGGCCACTCGAAGCTGGTGGATGATCTCAACATCGCCGGCAACGAGAGCAGGGCCTACGACGGCTCGGCGATCGACATCCTGGAGTTGACGCGGACGACGACGGACGAGCTCGGCATCGAGCACGTCGAGGTGGTCACGCACTACATCACGGAGCCCTTTCCCGTCGGGTACCTGACGATATGCGACGGCCCCGAGAGGCTGCTCCGCCTGGACGGGGGCGTGATCGGCACCACGGCGCTGGCGGCGAAGGTGGCCGAGGCGGACCGGATCGCATTGTCCCATCTGGAGGCCGGGGCCCTGCAGGCGGACAAGAAGCCGGCCCGCGCCCGGCGGGTCGCCCTGCCGTGGGGCGAGAAGCTGTACGTCTTCTCCATCGGCTCGCTGAACGCCAACGGCAGGACGCTGCTTCAGCGCAGCCTGGACTGGGCGGGCAGCAGTTGGCGGGGGCACCTGCCGGGCGTGGCCGTCTGGGAGAAGATCGAGATCAAGGACGTCACCACGGTGGACGCCTTCCGGTCCGCGGCCGGCCACTACGGCGGCGACAACGTCCACGACGAGGGCACGTTCTCCAACAACTCGCTGTCGTCGGATTCCATCCGCCTGGACGGCGGGCTCATTCGCGCCAACGCATTCGTTTCTCCCGACGCCGACATGGACGAGGTCATCCACATCGGCGGGGGCGCGGCCTTCACGGGCGGGAGGTATCGCCTGAGCCTCAACGTCCCCATCCCCACGCCCCGCACGCCGGATTACATCGGCGGGTCGCTCGGGGACCGCACCTACGGATTCGGCGATCACTTCATCCTGGCCGACAAGCACTTCAACAAGCTCCGGATCACGAATGACGCAAAGGTGTACGTGATCGGCCAGGTGCGGGTCCTCTGCGACAACGCCGTGCTCATCGAGAACACCGGCCAACTGATCGTGACCTCCGGCTCGAGCCTGACCCTGTACACGAGCGACAAGGTCGAGCTGAGGGACAGTGCGCAGGTGAACGCGGCCTCCGGCGACCCCGGGGCGCTCGACTGGATGATCCTCAGGAACAAGCTCATCGTCGGCGGCAGCGCCGTCATCTACGCGGCGGTCCAGACCTACGACGGGGAGCTGGAAGTCAAGGACACCGGGCACTTCTGCGGCACGTTCGTCGGCAGGCGGGTCCTGGTCCGCAACAGCGGGCAGCTTCACATCGACACGTCCATCTCCGGCACGATCGTGACGCTGGGCGGGGGCTTCGACCTCTCGAAGATCGCCGGCAAGCGCCTCCGCTGGGTCGAGCGGCGATAGGCCGGAGTATTCGCCACAGAGGCACCGAGAGCACAGAGATTCCTTGTAGAAAAGAACTTACAGGGATTCTGGCATAGGACGCCGATCACGCCGACCTGCGGCGCCGAAGGAGCATTGGGCAGCAGGCGGCCAGCAGGAGCAGCGCCGCCGGCTCGGGAACCGTGGCGATCCAGGCCTCGTCGAAGCCGTCGGGGTTGATGCCGGTCCCGACGATCGTCAACCCGTCGGCGGAGATCCCCGACGCGCCGGTGAGTGTCCAGTCCGTCAGGTCCAAGCCGCAGTCGCCGACCAGGAAATCCTCAAGGCTTCTCTTCCCATCGGCCTCGGTCCAGATGAACGCCTCCGCAGGGTCGGTGGGCTCGCTGCCGAAGCGCGTTGCGCCGACGATGATCGAGCCATCTCCGGAGACGCCGTGGGCCTCTGACAAGCGACCACCCACGATGACCCTGCCGTCGGGCGTATCCGCCCAATACACTTCCAGAGGAACCATCCCGTCCGACTCGGTCCAGCGGAAGGCCACGCTAACTGACTCCCGGGGCCACATAAAGGGGTCCGACCTGGCCTTGCACGCGACGCCGACGACCGCCGATCCATCGGCGGAGACGCCCGTCGCCCGGCTGGCCGTCAGCCCATCCAGAAAACCCAGACCCTCCATGCCCCCCGACTCGGTCCAGCGGAAGGCCTGCACGGAGAAGGGCGTCTGCTCCAGCACCTCGTCCTGGTTGAAAGCCGTGCCAACGACGACGGATGCGTTGGCGGAGACTGCCGTCGCCTCGGTCGAATCGCTGCCCGACAGGACGCCCAGGCCTTGCATCCCGCCGGATTGCGTCCAGCGGAACGCCTCGAAGTTCGAGGCGGCATAGCTCTCGCCAACCACCGCCGATCCGTCTGCGCACACGCCCGTGGCCCTGCTGCTCTCCCAGGTGCCGCCCTCGAAGTAGCCCAAGCCAACGGCGCCTGTGCCCTGAGTCCAGCGAAACGCCTGCCGGGGAAACGGATCCGTGATCGGCCAGACGGGGGGAGGCGTCGAAGCATGCCCGGCGATGGCCGAGCCGTCGCCGGAGAGCGCGCGAGCGTAGTTGTAGTCGTAGTCCGTGCCGCTCAACGGTTCCAGCGGGACCATCCCCTCCCTTGCACTCCAGCGAAACGGACCGTAGCGTGAAACAGGGGGAATCCCGCCCGAGCCCGGTTCCTCGGCATAGATGCTGCTGCCGATGACCGTCGTGCCGTCGGCTGACACCGCGTTCGCCCTACTGCCGAACTCGCCGCCGGGCAGGTCGCCCAGGCCGTGGAAGCTCGGGCGGGTCTCGGCAGCCCACGCGCTGAGGGCGAAAACACCTGCCGCGATGACCGCCGCCGTCAAGGTCGCTGGCCGCATCGTCTCACCTCCCCATTCTCACCCGGATTCTCGGCCACACGGACGGGCGGGGGACGCAACCGAAACCCCATGATCCGTCGGGTCGGACCTTACCCACTTATCTTATTATACCCTCACGCACTGCCCTTGACCACCCCGCCAGAGGAAGCCACAACCCATGATCGGTCATGTCAGGCCGATCACGTTCCCTCGTGGACTTCCTCGAGCTCCTCGCCGGCCTCGGGCTGCTCGGTGGGGGCCTCGCCGATGCCCTCGAAGTACAGGTGGCCCTGCTCCTCTTCGCCGGCGGGCTCCTTGACGGTCACCGTGATCTTCGCCTTGCCCTTGTAGTTCCCGCGGAGGATCTCCTCGGAGATCGGGTCCTCCACGTGGTGCTCGATCGCCCGCCGCAGCGGGCGGGCGCCGAAGTCCGGGTTGTAGCCCTTGTCGATGAGGAACTGCTTCGCCTCGTCGCTCAGCTCCAGCTCCAGCCCGTGCTGGCCGAGCCGGTCGCGCACGTTGCGAAGCTCGTAGTCCACGATCGTGTTCAGGTCCTCCCGCGTGAGCGTTTTGAAGACGATCATGTCGTCGAGGCGGTTGAGGAACTCCGGCCGGAAGTGACGCTCCACTTCCTTTTGCAGCAGGTCCTTCATCTTCTCGTAGGTGGTCTCCTCGTCTCGCCGGCTGAAGCCGAAGCCGCCGCCGGACTTGATCAGCTCGGCCCCGATGTTCGTCGTGAGGATGACGATGGTGTTGCGGAAGTCGACCTTTCGCCCGAAGGAGTCGGTGATGTGGCCTTCCTCCATGATCTGGAGGAGCGTGTTGAACACGTCGGGGTGGGCCTTTTCGATCTCATCGAGCAGGACGACGGCGTAGGGGCGGCGGCGGATCTTCTCGGTGAGCTGCCCGCCCTCCTCGTAGCCGACGTAGCCGGGCGGGGCGCCGATGAGCCGCGAGACGTTGTGCTTCTCCATGTACT
>CAYRVX010000062.1:0-37344 GCA_964427875.1 uncultured Planctomycetaceae bacterium | reverse complement strand
CGAATCTTGTGGATTGGCGGCGTGAAAGAAAGCGGCGTATCCTTGGTGTCTGATCGACACGCTGCGGCCGCTGGGCTTCCGGGGCGAGAGGAAGGCCGACAAGCTCGTCCGGGCCCCGGGTGCCGGGGTGACGCCGACATACGACGGGAAAGCGGGAGAATGCAGGGGCAACGGTGCCGGTCTGGCCGTGCCTGGACCACGCGCCCCGATGAAGGGCGTTTCGGGCGGCATCGCGGCCCGATGGCAGGCGGATGCCTGCTTGCCGGCGTCCGGAAAGAGCTTGCCGATGCCCGGAGACGCGATACAATCATCGAGAAGGCTCGTGACGGTCGCGGGCAAGCACCATATGAGAGACGCCGGTTAAGGAGATCGTCATGGACAAGGGCCAGACGGAGCATCGTCGCACTTCGTCGCGTCGCTCGTTCCTCAAGAGCACGGGGAGCGCCGCCGTGGGCGCATCGCTGGCGGCCGGGCTCGCGGCGCGCGCGTATGCCGCGGGGGACAGCACGATCCGGCTGGCCCTGATCGGCTGCGGGGGCCGAGGGGGCGGCGCGGTGAGCAACGCGTTCAGGGCACCCGGGGGGCCGGTGAAGCTGGTGGCGATGGCCGATCTCTTCGAGCCCCGCCTCCAGCGAAGCCTCAAGCATCTGACCAAAGCGTTCAAGGACAAGGTGGACGTGCCGCCCGAGCGGCGGTTCATCGGGTTCGACGCCTACCGCAAGGCGATCGACTGCCTGAGTCCCGGCGACGTCGCGCTGCTCACCGGCTATACGGCCTGGCGCCCGGTGCAACTGGACTACGCGGTCAAGAAGGGCGTGAACGTGTTCATGGAGAAGCCGTTCGCGGCCGATCCGTCGGCCGTGCGCCGACTGATCAAGGCCGGGGAGGCGGCGAAGAAGAAAAACCTGAAGATCGGCGCGGGCCTGATGTGCCGCCATTCGCAGGCCCGCCAGGAATTGATCCAACGCATCCGCGACGGCGCCATGGGCCAGGTCCAGCTCATCCGGGCATACCGGATGGGAGGCGGCGGACGCCTCCGCCCACGCAAGCCGGACGAAGAGGAGCTGGCTTGGCAGATCCGCCACCGCGTGCACTTCTTCTGGGCGTCCGGCGGGCTGTTCGGCGAGCTGACGATCCACCAGATCGACGAGATCTGCTGGATCAAGGACGCCTGGCCGGTCGCCGCACACGGGATCGGCGGCCGGGCCCCCAACAACCAGAGCGCCGGCCAGATCTTCGACACCTACTCCGTTGAGTACACCTTCGCCGATGGCACGAAGGCGACCGCGGTCGCACGCTACATCCCGAACTGCTACACCAACTTCGCCACCTATGTCCACGGCACCAAGTGCGCCGCCCAGTTCTCCGGCCACGTCCACGCGCCCACCGTGCACACCTACAAGGACCAACGCATGGCGCGTGACAACATCGACTGGAGAGCGGGAAAGGAGCCCTGCGGTCCCCATCAGGCCGAGTGGAACGTGCTGCTGGATGCCATCCAGAACGACCGGCCGCACAACGAGACCCGCCGCGCGGCGCTGGCGAACCTCGTGGAGATCATAGGTCGGGCCGCCGTCCACTCCGGGAAGATCATCACCTGGGACCAGGCGATGGCCTCGAAATTCCAGTTCTACCCGAACATTGACGCCCTCGACGGGGACACCCCCCCGCCGGTGCGGGCCGACGCGCAGGGCCGCTACCCCGTGCCGATTCCCGGCAAGTGGTCGGAGGTCTGATCTCCGCGGGCGGAGCCCTTTGGATGCTTGCCCTGCTCGGCCCGCCACGTTAGTGTGTGTGAGGACGGGGAGGCGAGGAGAACGACATGCGGAAGAAGATGACGATTGCCGAACTCAGAAGGACACTGGCTGCAAGGGAGCGCCAGGTAGCGAGGCTGCTTGCCCGTCGGGGGAAGCTCGCCAAACGACTGGCCGCCGTGGACCGCGACATCGAGGCCCTCGGCGGAAAGGTGCCCAAGGCCACACGGCCGAAGGGACGAGTGGCCAAGCGCGGTGCCCGAAGGCTCCCCAGGAACGTCAAGCCGCTGCCCGAGTACATCAAGGACGTGCTGGCCAAGTCGAAGGCCGGCATGCGCGTCAAGGATGTCGAGGCGGCCGTCAAGGCGGCAGGCTACAAGACTTCGAGCAAGCACTTCTACGGGTCGGTTGCGGTGGTCCTGCGAGAAGGGCCGTTCGTGAAGGTCAGCCGCGGCGTGTACAAGCTGAAGGCTGCGAAGAAGGTCACGAAGCGGAAAGCCGCCAGGAAGGCCCCCCCGAAGAGGGCCACGAGGCCGAAGGTCACCAAGAAGGAAGCCGCCCACTAGCGGTTTCGGGCCCGTCTCCGGCAGGCCAGGTAACGGCCAGACACACAGACGGGCGAAAGTCCCTGGCAGGACGAACCTGCCATCCGGCGTTCCGATCGGTTAGCCGTACGCCTCGGCCCTTTGCGGCCGGATGACGGAGAGGGAGACTGAGGGCAGACCTTGCCCCCAACCCCGGGCACCTGTCCCTACCGAAAACGTCATCCGGGCAAGAAGCAACGGCCTTGCGGGCTTGGCCCTGGGTCTGGCAGGTATGATCGCCTGGAGGCCGGCATGCTACCACCAGCGACGAGCTATGGCCAGGACGGTAAATTCTTGCAGCACAGGCGTGACGGAGTTATCGGGAGGGACACCTCCGCCGCCGAGCCGAACAATCGCTTGCGGGTCTTGCGATCGGTGATAAACTCGTCAGAAAGGCGACGGCGGTCGTCGGCCCAAGACGATCCGGGACATTCCCGTTCCGCGCCTGATCCGAGAAACACGGCATGGAAGTGCCGACTTCCTCCTGAAGAATACGAGATGAACTGGAAACCCGTATTGGCGATCCTGTGGAGCATCGCGCTTCTCATTCCACTCGCCTCCGGCGCGGCCGGGGCCGAAACGGTGGTCACGATCCAGCGCCCGGATACGGGGCGGAAGAACGCGTTCTACGTCGGCAATCGGGAGCCTCTGCTCCCGAGCCCTCTCATCAAACTGCCCATCGGTTTGATCAAGCCGCAGGGATGGCTGCGTAAACAGCTTGAGCTGCAGGCGGAAGGCTTCTTCGGGCATCTCACGGAGTTGAGTCGATTCCTGGTCAAAGAAGACAATCCATGGCTCAGCCCGGAAGGGGTAGGCGAGAAGTTCTGGGAGGAAGTGCCGTATTGGTTGAAGGGCTATGGGGACCTGGCCTACGTTCTGGGCGATCAGAAGATGATCGCTGAGGCCAGGGTGTGGATCGACGGTGTCATCGCAAGCCAGCGGGAGGACGGATGGTTCGGGCCGAGAGCCAACATCCGCTCCCCGCGCCGACACAGCCGCGGCAAGCCGGACCTGTGGCCCAACATGCCCATGTTGAATGCTCTCCAGGCGTACTACGAGTACTCTGGCGACGAACGCGTCATCCGCCTGATGGCGAAATACTTCGCCTGGGAACTTGGTGTCCCCAAAGAGGATTTCCTTCTGCCCTTCTGGCAGCACCAGCGCGGGGGCGATAATCTCGCCAGCGTCTACTGGCTCTACAACCGCACGGGGGACAAGACACTTCTGGAACTTGCGAATAAGATCTTCGCCAGGACCGCCAACTGGACCGAAGGTGTGCCGAACTGGCACAATGTCAACATCGCCCAGGCCCTGCGCGGGACGCCAACCTATTACCTGCAGTCGAAGAACCCGCTGCATCTGACGGCCCCGGAGCGGAACTACCAGACGGTATGGGGAATGTACGGCCAAGTGCCGGGCGGAATGTTCGGCGGCGACGAGGACTGCCGGCCGGGCTTTCATGATCCCCGCCAGGCTGTCGAAACGTGCGGAATCGTGGAAATGATGCATTCCTGCGAGGCGATTCTCAAGATCGACGGCGATCTCATATGGGCGGATCGATGCGAGGATGTCGCATTCAACTCGCTTCCCGCCGCAACGACGGCCGACTTCAAGGCGCTTCGCTATCTGACCGCGCCCAACCAGGTCGTTTCCGACAGCAAGAACAAGAATCCCGGGATCTCGAACAAGGGTCCCAAGTTCCAGATGAACCCACATGCCCACCGCTGCTGCCAGCTCAATATGGGGCAAGGCTGGCCCTATTACGCGGAGCATCTGTGGATGGCGACACCGGACAACGGCTTGGCGATCGTCTTCTACTGCGACTCGAAGGTAACCGCGAAGGTGGGTGAGGGCACCGAGGTGGGCATTACGGAGACCACGCACTATCCATTCGACGAGAACATCGTGCTCTCTGTTTCCTTACCCCATTCGGCGACATTCCCGCTATACCTTCGGATACCCCAATGGTGCGACACCCCCGAGCTCCGCATCAACGACCGGCGGATCGAGGTGCAGGCGAAGCCACAGTGGTTTCTCCGGATCGATCGCGAATGGAAGAACGGCGACATGGTCACGCTCCGGCTTCCGATGCACGTGAAAGTAAGAACATGGGTCAAGAACGCCAACAGTGTGTCGATCGACCGGGGGCCCCTCACGTATTCCCTGAGAATCTCCGAAAAGTACGTGCCGATAAAGGGCGGTGTCCTGGACAGTCTTCCCTCCGCGTGGCGTCGGAAAGGGTTGTCCAAGGAACAGCTCAAGGCATGGCCCGCCTATGATATCTTCCCGGACACACCGTGGAACTACGGCCTGGTACTCGACAAGAAGAAGCCTGAAACCTCATTTGAGGTAGTACAGAACAGGTGGCCCTCGGATAACCATGTCTGGGCAAGCACAAAGACACCCATTGAGATGAAGGCCAAAGGGCGCCGGATTCCCGGCTGGCGGACGGATGAAATGGATCTGGTGGGGCTCCTTTCGCAAAGCCCGGTGAAGTCGGATGAACCTGTTGAGGGAATCACGCTGGTCCCCATGGGCTCTGCAAGGCTGAGACTGTCCGCGTTCCCCGTGATAGATAATGGCCCTGGCGGTCATCCGTGGGCAATGCCTCCAGAGCCTCCTCTCAAGAGGCGCCCGGCCGCGAAGCCTCCTGCCAGCAGCACGAAGGCTCCTGCCCGCAACGCGAAGGCGCCTGTGTAGGTGTAACGGATGTAGGGGCCCAGCGGATCGTGCATCGGGCTGCGCGGCATCTGGAAGCTGTGATTGCGGCGGATTTCACGACGGCCTTGAGTGTGGCAGGGCCATCCGGTACCATCCCGGCCTCTCAATAACCAAGGAGGGCCGCATGCCGCTACTATCATCCGTCACCATGCTCCGCTTGGTCGACTTCGGAGCCTGGTTCAGCCGCCTCACCGGGCCCTGGGGCTGCTTCTCGCACCCACCTGTTTACCCGTCCGACCCCCACCCCCAACTCCCTCGCGATCCTTATCTGCCCCCAGCCCTTACGACGCAGTCCTGCCGCCCTCTCGGTGTCGAAGTACCGCTTGCGATTGCCGATCTGCTTCCCTCGTGCTTTCGCCGCCCGCATTCCGGCCTTCGTCCTCTCGCTGATGATCGACCGCTCGTACTCCGCCAGAACCGAGAAGATCCCCGCCAGCATCCTGCCCGCCGGCGTGGACAGGTCAATGTTCTCCCGGTAGCTCACGAGCGTCAGGTTGTTCTCGGACATGTACGTGATGATCCTGACGAGGTGGTGCAGCGACCGGCCGAGGCGGTCCAGGGCGTGCACTACCAGGATTCGCACCTTCCGCTTCTGGACGGCGTCCCAGCATTCGTTCCACCCCGGCCGGCTGCCCTTGGCGCCCGCGATCCCGTGGTCAACGTACTCGGCCGGGTCGTGCCGGCTGCGGAGGCGGCAGTGCTCCCGGAGGTCCCGGAGCCGGGGGTCGAGCGACTGCTCCGGCGTGCTGACGCGGGCGTAGATGGCGACGCGCTGCGTGTTGTTCATGGCCCTCTCCTCGTTGATGCTGTCCAACGCCACGGGACCACGCTGTTGCCAACGAGGAAATGTTCGCCGGGGGAGCATCCGAGCCGGATAAGTGCTTCCCGATCTCGCGGATCGCGATAGGATCGTCGAGAAGGCCCGCGGCGGTCGCGGGCTTGAGGCTATCCGGCAATCCCGGGATGGAGGAGGCATCGAATGCGAGACCGAAGATACATCACGGGGTTCGGCGCGTATACCGTTCTGGCGATTCTGGCCGGCGGCGCGATGGCGGCGAAGCCGGTGGCCCCCGCGAAGCCCGCGGAAACGGAAGGATCCCTGGCGGAGTTTCCGCACTGGCCGGTGGGCTTCAAGCTGCCGGAGGAGCTCACCGTCGGCTGGAAGCGTCGCGAGCGAGTGCTCAAGTCGACCCGGGCCCACGTCCTGGTCTGGACGCCGCCCAAGGCCAAGCGCATCCGGGCGGCCTTCCTGATCCCCAACAACACCGACTCCAAGCACGTCGGCGAGCACGAGGCCGTGCGCGAGGTGGCCGCGAAGCACGAGATCGGCATCGTGTACCTGCGCGACTTCGACGGCGGCATCGTCGAGCGGTCCGATCCGCCCAGGGACGCCGAGAAGAGCTTTGCCGCGGTGCTGGACCTGGTGGCGAAGAAGACGGGCATCGCCGAATACCGCCACGCGCCGTGGATCACGTTCGGCAAGTCGTCGCGCGGGCGCTTCCCGTTCCGCACGACCTGGTGGTTCCCGAAGCGCGTGATCGCGTCCGTCTCCTACCACGGCGAGACGCCCACCTGGCCGATGCAGAGCTGGTCGCGCGTCGAGGACGAGTCGGTCCTGCACCTGGCGATCAACGGCCAGGAGGAATGGTCCGGCACGTGGTACCGGCACGTCCGCCCGTGCATGCTGAACTACCACGCGAACGCGTCGTGGCTGACGCACCAGGTGGTGCTGTACAAGGTCGGGCACGGCAACTACGCGGACGTGCACGGCGGCAAAGGCTGGGGCAGGCCCGTCGCGAAGGGGCAGATCAGTTGCCTGCGCGTGTGGGACTACGTCGCCGTGTACGTGGACAAGGTGATGGAGCTTCGCGTGCCCAGGGGCACCTACCCCACGAGTGAGCCCACGGAGCTCAAGCAGGTGGACCGCAACTCGGGCTACCTGATCCACCCGCGGGCGCCCGAGGAGCTGCTCGGCATGAAGTGGCACGCCTTCCGATACAAGGACGGCGCGTACCAGATCATCCCGTGGCCCCAGGAGAAGCACCCCGTGCTCGACCCGGAGCAGGGCAAAGTCGCGGCTGCGCTGCTGATTCGCCGTGCCGCGGACGTGCCGCAGGAACAGCGGCGCAAGATGTTCTGGGTCGCCGACCGCGAGCAGGCCGAGGCGTGGCTGAAGCTGCACAACGTCCACAACAAGAAGAGCATCCTGCCGGCGGAGAGGGCGGAGTAGTTCGGCCGGGCGGCACGATCAGCGGCGCCAACCGACGGCCACGGTCTTCCACAGGCGGAATGTCGGTTGGTCTCTCGAAGCAGTCCACCGGGGCAGGGACGCGCCGCCGGGGCAGTGAGGACCCCCTGCAACACCTTCGCGGCCTCTGACGCCGTTTCGGGATGTTGCACAAGAGACCGTGGGGTGTCCGAGCGGCTGAAGGAGGCGGTCTTGAAAACCGCTTGATTGCACGCTCAAAGTCCCGTTCCTACAGGCGTTTGTAGACTCCGCGCCATCGACTGACTCCCGGACTGACACTTGCGGAGGGCACGGTCACGCCCGGGGAACCTCCCGCTGTGTTGAGTAACGAAGCAGGGGGGTGCTACGCTACCCGTCACACCCGTCAGGCGTTCTGGGCGAAGTTCAGGTTGGTGGCATGACGAGGTCGGCCCGCCGGAGCCCCGAGGCTGCCCAGAAACGTCTCAGACTCTCGAAGTCACGTGGCTAGCCCCAAACTCGTCCCGTCTACACATGTGCGTGTTTGACAATATGTTACGGCAGATGCCCGTTCTGCCGGCCTTCGGGTGCGAACGCAGTAGAAGATCGCTCGGCGACCTTGGTTATGCGGAGGTTTCGCGGTACCACAGGCCTCATATTGCTATCGCGTGAGCGTGTTTCTTGTTCTCGACCAGCAAGCCAATGGCACCGGCGCCATCGGGGGGAACTGCCATGGTTCAGTCTCCCCGGGGCCCCGCAAGTGCTCGACAGTACTTCCCGCAGACGGTAGAATCATCGATAGCACGATCCGCTTTCCGGCGAACGGGTTTGTTGTGTGGAACGGCAACTTCCGTCCCGGTAGAATGATCACCAAGAAGGTGGAATGTGGCATGGTTAGCGAAAGGGATACGGGATGAACGTGGGTTTCGTGAGCGGAGTGAATCTGGGACGACGTGCTCTCCTCGGGTTGCTCGATAGTGGTGAGTTCGACTCCTCTAGGGCGAACCTGGCCGGTGTTTTCTCTCTCTCGGCGGAGAAGGAGGCACGGACCGTCGGTTTTGTCCCATTCGATGATATGGCGCGAACACACGGCTTTCCTCTGCACAAAGTGCGTCGTATGAACTCGCCGGAAAGCCTCTCTATCCTGCGGAAGGCACAGCCGGATACTATCTTCGTGATAGGCTGGTCAGAGCTCGTTGGCCCCGAAATCCTGGATCTGCCGGGCCAACGACTGGGACTTGCCCAGAGACACGGGCCTACCCACGGGTGCATCGGCATGCATCCGACGATGCTCCCAGTCGGACGAGGTCGTGCCCCTCTTCCTTGGACGGTCATCAAGGGCTATCGACGAAGCGGGGTGAGTATGTTCTATCTGGAGGAGGGACCCGACACAGGCGATATAATTGCTCAGAGGGAGTATTGCATCGAGCCCGAGGATGATATCGCGGACGTGTACGAGAAGGTCGCTCAACTCCACTATGACATAGCTAAGGAGACCTTTCCTCTGCTCGTCGCCGGGACTGCCGCGAGGGTCACACAAGATAGCTTGGCCAAGATGCGCGGGGTCCGACCATCGGTGTGGGAGAAGCGCACCCCGGAGGACGGGCGTATACACTGGAACAGCTCTGCAAGAGATGTCGTCAATTGGATCCGAGCCTTGACGAGGCCGTACCCAGGTGGGTTCACCGAATGGCAAGGCCACAGGCTTTTTGTCTGGCGGGCAAAGCTCCTTGATGAAGAACCGAGCCAATTCGGCCCGGGACAAGCGTTAGGGATAGATTCAGGCGGGTTGGTCGTGGCGTGCGCTGTTGGTAGAGTAGTGCTCTATGAAGTACAGCTGGTCGGTGGTGATGTCATGAGCGGGGCGGAGTTTGGCGTTTCTCGGCACGTAGAAATCGGAGCAACGCTGGGAGGTTGACAGATGGCCAGTGGAAAGAGAGAACTAGGTCCATGCGTCCACCCCAGAAGGCATCTAAGAGTGTTGGCTGTCGCTCCTCACCCGGACGACATAGAACTCGGGTGTGGTGCCACCATTATGCGACTCATTCACGAGTTTGGCGCGGATTGTTTCTACCTTGTGTTATCGAGCCGGCAAGCGACGCGGGATTCCACTGAACGGAGGGAGGAGGCGGTGAGGGCTGCGGTAAGGCTGGGCGTGCCTATTGACCGATCCGCAAGAGAGGCTTTCGGAATCTACGAGTGCTTTGGTCGTTGGCTGAAATACGAGAAAGCAGCGAAGGTATTAAGAAGCCAAGAATCTGGAAAGGGGCATACGGAGCCATTGGTAGACTTCAACGGCGTTGGGCTTTATGATGTCTCTCACATCACGATAGAGAACTTCAACGATACATTATTCCCCCGCTCTTGGGAGTCGATCCAGAACAGGCTAAAGGAGATTCGGGATGCAGTGAGACCTGACCTGGTTCTGCTGCCAACCATCGATGATGCTCATCAGGATCACGTCACGACAACGGAATGTGCCAACAGAGAGTTCCGAGGTGGGGAGAGCCGGTGGTACTACGAGATTCTGCAATTTGATGAGAAGATCTTCATCCCTGGTCTTTTTGTTGATGTGGGTGCAAGCACTGTATGGGCCCGGGAGGTGGATGTGCGAGGGGAGAGCGAGGCCGGCGAGGCCGACAGGATCTGGTTCGAGGAAAACTCCCTTGGGAAACTGGGTGATTTGGTGCCGCCGGACAGGCTGGGGGCAGTGGCGAGCCAGTACACGACGAATCCCGTCGCTGTCAACGATTCGGGCGATGTTGTTCACGATGAGCAGAAGGCTCGGTACAGGGTCTACTTTAAGCAGGGGACATATGGCGAAAGGAAGGCCGACTTACTGGTTGAGTGCTTCCGCTCACAGCGACACAGGATCTACTTTGACCCTGCGCTTGTGCTGGGCAACATGGCGGGCAGGGGGATGCAGTGCGGGCTGAAGGTGAGATATGCGGAGGCGTATCAGGCACGAATATCCGTGTGATTGCGCGCCGGGATCGCAGCGTCTCGGCTCGCACTCTCAGTGGCAAGAGACGCTGGTAGTGGAGGGACACGCGAGCGGTGGTTTGAAGGGGTACGGAAGAGAGCAGTGAACGTCTGCAGGAGAGGGGCAGGATAAGCAGGCCGGGCAATGCGTGTGAACCTCGTCGCAGGAGCAGGTGCCGTTTGGTTCTCACTCTGGCGGCTTCACGGCGGGTGGGTGCAGTCTTAGCCCCCCCCCATTCTTCCCGCTGCCTCCCCCAGGCCACTGGCTTGTGTCTCTGCAACTTCCTCAGGCTGATCGTCCCCGGCCGGCTCCTCACCCCCGCCCGCCTACACATGCCCTGTTCGCCCACCCGCCTCTCCGCCGAGGGCTCGCGCCGGTCCCGGATCTCCCGTGCCCGCCCCTGGAGCTTCGCGATATCGTAGGCCCGATCCTGGTAGATGGCGATCAACCGCTCCAGCCGGGCATGTTGGCCTCCACGAAGTCGGCGTCACCCTCGTCCTGGGCCTCTTCCAGCTTGGCGAGGAACGACTCGCCGTCCAGCGGCGGGAGTTGCGTTCTGTTGGACATGTCTGAATGGTACCACCACCGCGCATCGAGAGCAACGCAGCGGGAGCCGAGCCACCGATCCCCAGTTGCGAAACGGCCGGGCGCAAAGGCAACCGCTTGCAAAGACGCCCCAGACACGCCAGAATACGGCCGAAGCGAACATCCTGGTGGGGTGTCCGAGTGGTTGAAGGAGGCGGTCTTGAAAACCGCTGTGCCCGAGAGGGTACCGTGGGTTCGAATCCCACCCCCACCGTTGCTGCCAGATGGATGCCGTGCCCCCCGGCGGCTTGTCGGGCGGCCGCAGCGGCTTCCTGCCCAAGAGCCCTGTAGGGAGAGATGGATGATCTACCGTCGGCTCGGCACAAGCGATCTGGAGGTCTCCGCCGTGACGTTCGGGACGTGGGCGATCGGCGGGTGGATGTGGGGGCCGTCGGACGACGACGCGGCGGTCGCGGCCATCGAGAAGGCGATCGACGTGGGAGTGACCACGATCGACACGGCGGCCATCTACGGGACGGGCCACAGCGAGGAGATCGTCGGCCGGGCCGTCGCCGGCAAACGTGACAAGGTCCAGGTCCTCACGAAGTTCGGCCAGAACTGGTGGAGCGACGAGGGGGAGTTCTTCTTCGAGACGCCCGACCGGGACGGCAGGCACGTCAAGGTCTACCGCAACTCGCGCAGGGAGTCGGTGATCCAGGAGTGCGAGCGGAGCCTCAAGCGGCTCGGCACGGATTACATCGACCTGTACCAGTGCCACTGGCGGGACCACACCCGCCCGGTGGAAGAGCCGATGGCGGCGATGGACAAGCTGCTGAAAGACGGCAAGATCCGCGCCGGAGGGGTGAGCAACTTCACCGTCGAGGAGATCGCCGCCGCCCGGGAGGTCTTTCCGCTGGCGTCCGACCAGCCGCCCTACAGCATGCTCAGCCGCGGCGCCGAGAAGGACGTCCTGCCTTACTGCCTGGAGAACGACGTCGGCGTGCTCGTCTACAGCCCGCTCCATCGCGGCCTGCTGACCGGAAAGGTCACCATGGACCGTACGTTCCACGAGAAGGACCTGCGCCGCCGCGACGGGCGGTTCAAGCCGGAGAACCGCAAGCGCGTGCTGGCGTTCCTCGACCGCATCCGCCCCATCGCCGAGGCCCACGACGCCACGCTGGCACAGATCGTGATCAACTGGACCATCCATCGTGCGGGCATCACGGCCGCGCTCGTCGGTGCGCGAAGCCCCCAGCAGGTCGAGGAGAACGCCACGGCCGCGGACATCCGGCTCAGCGAAGACGAGATGAGCCGGATCACCGAGGAGGTCGATCAGGTCGAGCTGGAACTGTGAAGGCCCCAAAGGGCCAGGCGCGTCACCTGTGAGCCGGCACGCGGGGACGACCGGCCGGCCGGGTTGGCCCTACCCGCTGAATGGCCACACGGTAGCTGCCCGTGTCGTCGTCATCGTCGGCCTGCACGTGGAGTTTGAGGTACCTGAGAGTGGGTCCCGCGTCGTAGTCGAGTGAGTAGGTGCGGCCCTTCTTCACGGTGAAGGTCCGGTGCTTGTTCTCCCGGCTGCTGCCGGCCTTGGCCGTGTACAGGCGGACCTTGAGCTCCACGCCGACGTCGGTGAACGTGATGCGATACGGCCCTGTGGTCGGCGGGACGAAGATCAGCCAGTCCTCGTCTTTCTCCTCGTCGATCCTGTGATCCTGGATCGAGTTGGCCTGGATGCGCGAGGCCCTGCTGCTTTGGTCGTTGGGCTCGTAGGGGTTGATCCCGCCGCGCCGCCCGCCGCCGCGGGGGTCGGGCTGACCCGGGCGGCCGGGCCGGCCGTCCGGTCTCCGGGCTACCGCCCAGGGAGCGCTTATCGCGTGGATGAACGGGCTGTCGACGTCAACAATGCGGATGCGAGCCGTTGCCGGCGCGCTCCGGCCGGGCACGAGCGGCACGGTCCACATCAGGCGGCCCGCGCCGGCCAGTGCGGTGCTGCGCGGAGCGATGTCGCTCCAGGTCCTCCCGTGGTCAAAGGACTGGAGCACGCGGATGCGCTTCGAGTGGCCGGAAGTGGCCCATTGGACCCAGTAGGACTCGCCCGCCGTCAGGACGGCACCGGCGGCGGGGCCCGTGATCCGAACCCATCGCTGCGGAGGGGGAATGGGCCCCGGTCGGCCGTGGCGCCCCGTAGACCACGCGGCCGTCAGGCTGACCCCGCCGAAGCGGCCGTAGCCGTACACCAGGGCGTACCACGTCCCGGGCGTGGGCCGGTCGATTGTGATTCCCTCGTTCGTCGCGCTGCCGTTCGAGACGTACTGATAGCTCTTGGGCTCCGGCAGGGCCCCGCGGGAGAGGTACAGGTCGCAGTCGCCGGCGCCGCCGATGGTGCCGACCGTCAGCCTGCTCGTTCCCGGCCGGATGTCGATCTGGAAGTACTGCCGCGTGCCGGGCGAGCCGGCCAGGGGCGTGACCGTCCGGCCGTTCTGCAAGACCCGCTGGGCGCTGGGACGACTCGGCCGTCCCCTGCCGAAAAGGATGTCCAGTATGTCTATCGCGTTGGCTCCGCGAGCCGCCACGTGAACGGCACCCGCGGCCAGGATCATCCCCGCAGCAAGCAGTGTTCGTGAGTGCCTCATGTTCTTTCTCCTTCCGTCCGGGTGCCGCTGCATTCATTCTAGGCCAATCGGCAAACTGCTGCACGTCAGTCGAACGGGAAGACAGACAAGGCCCGCCGAGGTTAGGGAGTTCCCGCCCCCGAACCGGCCCAATCCCGAACGAGCGCAGCAACGAACCCCCGGCCATCTTTGGGAAGGCCGGGGGCAATGTCAGGGGCCGGTCTGACGCCTACAGGAACCGTTGAGTGCTACGGCCCTGTGCGCGGGCCAGCAGGTAGGCGTCGACGTCCTCGCGGGCCACGACGGTGTTGCCCTGGTCGTCGACGCCCATGGGAAGGCTGTCGCGCAGGTTCCGCAGGATCTCGTAGGTGGACAGATTGAGCATCTGGGCCACCTCGGGCAGTGTCAGGTGCTGCCGGCCGTGCGATGGGGCAGCACGGGGCATGCCGGCGGCGATCCCCCGGCGGAGACGGGCGTTTTCGCGCTGCAAGGCCACGGCGGCCTCAGAGGGCACGGCCTGCCCGCGGAGCCGGAGGTTCTCCTCCTCAAGGTGCGCCACGTAGGACTTGAGCTTCTGTAGCGGCGTGAGTTCTGCTTCGCTGCTCATCAAGACGGCCTCCGGATCAGAGATAGGTTTCCCGACCTTCCTTCGAGGAGTGGCGACCCAGCATTTCGTCGCGCTGCTGACGGGTCATCTTGCGGGCGACGGCATGGCGCCGCGTCGGCGGCAGGGCGTTGAACTCCTCGAGCGTCCGGGGGATTTCCGCTTCGCCCGGCGAGGGGGGGACAGGCCGGCCTGAGCCGCGGACGGCTTCCAGCTCATTGCGGAGCATGACATTCTCGGCCCGCAGGCCGGTGTCGGAGCCACTGGGGCTCTGCATGGAGCGCAGCATCGAGTTCTTTTCCTCGAGCCGCCGCGCTCGGGCCATGAGGGCATCGAACTCGTCAGTCATCGAGCATCTCCTCGTTGCGTGGGGCCTCGGCGTCGCGGACAAGCCGCTCCAGAGCGGCACGGTACACCCCGACGGCTGTCTCCCCGGCAGCCCACGGGATCCCCCCTTTGCCCCGAACGTGCTCGGCGAGCTGGTGGCGGATCTCGGCGTCGGACATGCCCAGCTTCTCCCGACAGATCGATTCGGCTTCGCCGAGCGGAACCAGCTCCCCTCGATCATCCTTGTGTTCGTTCACGTGGAGACTCCAATACGGCCGGGCAGCGGGGAGTTTCTCTGGCGACTCGATCGCAGCGGCCCGTCCGGCAACCAAGGCGTGTCGGCGGCCGGCGGCGCCGCGATGATGCTGTTCGCAGGGGCGTAGACGACGAGACGCTCCGGGCGCTGCGGCGTGCAACCCGCCAGGAAGGCCGCCGGAACGACAAGCAACGCGGCGAGTTTCGCCAAGCCTTGGCCGTGTCGTCTCATCGTACCAAGTGTCCAGTCTCCCCCCTCGGCGCTATTCACCCGGATCGGGCAGGCACCACCAGCCTTCCGGCAGCGTCACGCGATTGGCGCTTTTCTCCCGCTTGCCGGCGACGTCCACGTAGACGTATGCCTTCACGGGCTCGGCGAGCTGGACGGGCTCACCGGGCGGGATCAGGACGGTCCTTGTCCTTATGAGCCCGCACCCGCTCGCGCAGACGATCGCCGCGAGAACGATCGCGGTCAGCAGTCTCAGCCGTATCCGGCGCATTGGCTTTCTCCAGGAACACGTCCAGCAGGACGCGCAGGATCAGTTCCACGACGGGCCCGAGGGCCTCCCAGAGGCCGTTCATTGGCCGCTCTTGACCTTGGCGCGGCTGGCGTTGTAGCCCAGCGCCGCCAGGACGGCTACGGCCCCGCCGATGAGCTTCGCGATCCACGAGTCTTCCGACACGCTGTCCAGCGCGCCGCTGGCCATCAGAAAGCCGATCAGCGTCGCCAGAAGGCTCAGCCAGAACTCCGTCGTCTTATAGCCGGGTCTCGTCTCGTTCATGGGTCGTCTCCTACACGTTTCATGACTTCAGCAGATAGCCGGCCAGCAGAAGTGCCAGACCGATGACCACCTGCCAGATTCGTCTGCCCCACGTTGATCTGCCCTTCGCCGCGGCGCTCGCGTCGGCCCGCAGCAGCCGGATGTCGGTCTCGTGCCGGCTCGTTCGCCTGAACAGCTCCGTCACGTGGCCGTTCGTCCTGATCGTCTGTTCGTGGATGGCCTTGCCGGTCTCTTCGATCCGGGTCAGACGTTCGGTGATGCGGCCGAACGCGTCTGCGCACATGCGCGGGATGGCGTCGTTGGGGTCACACCTGGCCACCGCGAATCTCCGAATCAAACCGGAACACCGGGCCGTCATCCCCCGGCAGGACCACCACGGGAAAGCGATGGCCGATCAGCCCGGCCCGAACGGGCCGAAAACCCGTCTGATAGGCCCGGTTGAAGAACCAACTGCACTCACAGCCCCCCCGGCGAGAGAACCGAAACCACGGCTCCCGGATGGCCTCCACCGCTCGCCGGCTGATCTTGATGCACGCGGCGCTCAGGCAGTGCTGGTGAGCTTCCCGGCCTGTCCTGGCGAAGATCCGCGGCCCGGCAATATCGGCCTGCGTCTCGAGCAGTTCCTCGGTCTCGGCGACGGGCACGCAGTCGTCGTCCATCATGAGCAGCCAGGGCAGATCGCTCCGGTCGCGGAAGGCCCGGAAGATCCGGTTGCGGGCGTCGGGCACCTCTTCGATCGTCTCGGGCCCCTCGACCTTCCAGGGATTCACGAATCGCCGGCTCCACCGCGCGAGATGCTCGTTGACGCCCCGCCCGGCGAGGACCGCGAGCTGGATCTCGCCAAGCCCACGGGCAGCGCCCCGTGGGACGATCTCAGCGCCCGAGCACACCGTATCCCACCCCGACGTGACGTCGGGGCTGCCCGTGGGCTTGGGCGCCTTTCCCCCAGTTCGGGGTTCCCGGTTCCGCATCACGGGATCCCGCCCCACTCGTATTCGTTCCAGTCGGGGTCGTCGTGGCAGCAGCAGTTGCCGATCTCCACTACGCCCGGCGGTTCCCCGAAAGGCACAATGCGGATCGCGGCGGCGATGACGACGCTGACAGAGCCGCCGGTGAAATTCTGCACCCGGAAGTCCAGGCTTCCGGCGGCCGTGCCCCGGCATTGGATGTGAAAGTCCATGATGGCATTCGCGCCGTCGCCTTCAATGCTTCCGTTGGCCTGGCGGGCCAGGTACTTCAGGTTGTACCAATCCCCGCCGGACCACGTGGCCAGCGCGTTGCACCAGCCGAATCCCATGAAACCTCCGGTGACCCCCATGGCCGTCCAGCCCGGATGGTCGGCGCTTGAGCCGTTCCCCGAGCACCGCCGCACGTCAATGCCCACCTCGAGCAGCGCGTTCTTGCAGTTCGGGAGGCTGTGGAATATCGCCGTCGTGTTCGTGCCCGAGTAGTGGACACAGAAGGACGATATCCTCTGAAGGCCGTCCCAGCCCCCGTTGACGTCGATGAACAATTGCAGCCGTCCCTCGAGGCCGCGGTGCTCCCAGAACCGCACGACCTGGTTCACTCCGCCGCACGCGTTACTCATATAGTCGAAGGCGTCCGCTTCCTCGAAGCCCAACGGCCCGTCGGCGCGAATCCACTCCGCCGCGTCGGGGTCCCACCACAGCTCGGTGATTTTGTACGCCCCTTCCTGCTCGTTGCTGTCAATCTTCGCAATGCCTCGGCGGAGGACGTCCGTTCGCCGCAGCGGCTCGTCCCGCGAGGCCGGCGCCTCAGCCGCGGCCAGGGCTGCTGTCATGCGACGCTGGGTTAGCAGCAATTGTCGCTGGATCGGGTTCATTGCGTGACCTTCAGCAGCGGGGTGTCCAGAATCAGCTCGGTCTTGTTGACACCTTCGTCGAAGTTCCAGAGCACCTCTACCACAACGGGTCCGTGGGCCCTCTCGCCGCCGCGGACGGTCAGGTCGATGACGCGGCCCCGTGTGCGGGGAATCACGTCCCCCGGAGCGCAGGCGCGCGTCAGGTGCCGCAGGGTGATGGACCCGTGGCCCACCTCGTCCTCCAGGAGGTCCCGGACGCGGAGGGCGTAGTCCGCGGCGTCGTCTGAATCGTCCCGAGCGTCGTGACGGGCCGATTCCAGACCCAACGGATCAGAGCCGCTTGGGACGTCCCGATGACGGAAGCGATTCTCCGCTCTGATCGCTTTGGCGGCCGCGAGGGGCCATGAACTGCTCACGCGCCGTGCCGCCCGACCCGTGACGGCCTCGTCGCACTCGACGGAACCCACCAGCCGCAGAACGAGCCTTGTCCCGCTGCCGCGAAGCGCGTTGTGAAGCAGCGTCAGGTAGCCGTACCGGCCGTATCTCTCCAAGAGCGTCTCTCCGCCGACGGCAGCGTGGCGGGCGTACTCGCTGGCGTAGGGAAACCACTGCCACAGCGGATTGATCGGAAGGGTGAAGCCGGCTCGGTCGGTCCAGACCACGGCCGGGATCTGAATCCAGGTACTATCGTCGCCCTCGATTCCCAGTTGGACGAAGCTCGGGAGGTTCCTCGCTCCCGTGTCGTCGCGAAGGAACGTGGGCCCAACCGGCCGGGGCCTGCGAACATGATTCTGCTCGCACCCGATGCCGTACTCACGAAGATCGCCCATGGTGTCGATCACCTCGTTGAACGCACCATCTTCGTTCCAGGCGAAGCTCCTGAAAACGTGCCGGAAGTCCGTGTTGCCCTTCGCGCCGTAGGTGAACAGCTCGTCGAAATACTCTATTGTCCGTTCGCTCTGGCCCTCTATGGGCCACCGCATCGGGTCGATCACGTTGTCAGTCGCCCAGTCGGCCAGGTCGTGCGCGTCCGTGTCCCAGGCCGGCTTCAACTGCGAGCCGGTCGACGCAAAGATCAGTGTGGCCTGCTTTCGCTTCTGGTCCCCGACCACCGTCACGTCGTTGGCGACGTTGTGGTTGTCACGAACGAACTCGATCCGCTGAACCTCCGCTCGCTGCGCCGCGGGGTCCGTGATCCGGGCCGCCTCGCCATGGACCGGAGCCATGTACGGCTTGCGGACCCGCGAGCCCTCGATGGCCCCGTGAAGCCCGAAGACACTTAGCTGGTGCCGACCGAATCGGTCAGCCCAAGGCTGAAGGGCAAAGCCATACCCGATCGGCAAGAGTACGGCCCGAAGTGCTTCCAGAAGGTCCAATCCCTCCACGCTGACTTCGCCGATCGCTCGATCGGACAGTTCCGGCGGCAACAGGGACACGGACTCCGGCGAAATCACGGCATAGTCGTCGACGATCTCGATCATGGACTGCACGGCCGCCCTCGCCCGCCAGGCCGCCGCTTCATACGTCGCGCCAGCCGTGGTAATCCTCCGGTCGGGTCCTTCGAAGGTTCTCCCTTCGGCGCTGCTTGCCGCAGCGTGGCTGTCGAGACGCCACCTTGCGTCCTTTGCCCCGCTTTGAGCGGGCGAGGCGTTCGGTCGCCCCGCCTCATTGAATACGACGGGCAGATGACTGCGAAATGTGTTTTCCCGTCTCAGCAGCTCCGGCGAGAAGGCACCACTGATCACGCTTTCGTCCGTAGCTGGAACTGCATGCCACTGGCCCGAGACGGCCTTGCCTTGCAGGAGAATCTCCGGGCCATATGCCACGATGTCGCTGGCCTCGTCATCCGGGTCCGACTGAACGAGAATCCTCTCCTGCCCGACGTAGCCTCGGAACCATTCGCGTTGAACCGTGCCCCGCGGGCCTCCGCGCTGGACCTCCACCAGACGGATCCGGTCACCCGCAATGAAGCATTCGCTCTCGGCCCTGCCCCTTGTCGTCTTTCCCTTGCCCACACCCAGGAGCCGGCGAATCGTCAGCGTGCTTGGCCGGCCGTTAATGCCCCAGTTCAGCCGCAACGGCCTCCAATACGCGGCGCGGACTTCTGTGAGCCACCCGGCCGGCTTGGGTTCACCGGTATGGGGGGCGGCCACCACGCGCGAGACGTAGATCCGGAATGTGGGGGCACGATACTCCGCTCCGCGCGAATCGAAAGCCCAAGTGATCCTGGCCATCAGGTATACCGCCTCCGGGCAACATCGTCCTGGGAGTCCATGGGTCAGGGCCGAGCCCACATGGCCCGGCTAGAACGTTGCGGAAACAGAAACAGTAGGCGCGCCGGGCGCCGCAGCGTCCGCCACGTACGGACCAATGACCGCCGACAGATGCGACTCCACGCCGGCTTTCCGGGTCGTGACGGCGAACCAGTAGGACTGGCCGTCCGTCAGACAGAACGTGTGCGAATAGCCGCCATCCGAGACAAACGACTCCGTCGCCTCGGGGGCGCCAGGCGTGATGTACGGGCTGGTTGAGCAGTAGAGAGCGAACTCCTCCGGTGCAGCTCCACCGTATGGCGTGCGCCACGACCAGGAGAGATCAATCTTTCCACCAGCTTCTACTATGGCGTCGAGCCATTCCACGGGCGTGGGTCGATTGCCCAGCCAGTCGGCGGAAGCATCCGTTTCAAACTCACATGTATTGGAGACGTCCGGCGCCTCCAGCCAGCCGTTCCCGGCCACGGGACGCACGGCATAGGTATACCGGGCCGAAGCGTCATGGCCGAGCCCGGATAATGCGATACTCTCGGCGTCCGCCTGGGCGAAGCCCACGGGAGTCGTCCAATCCACGTTGCCCAGACCGCCGGTTCCCCGGTAGACGCGGTGGCCGTGCGAGATGCTCGGCCAGTAGAAACCGGGCAGGTACCTGAGCGGCCAGTATCCGAATGGGAAATACGTCTTTGCCATGAGTTCTTCGAGGTCCTCGAGGGATGAATCAGTTGATTGAGCAGCCGGAGCGGTCCCCCACGTCGTCAACTGTGTTACTCACGATTTCCGTCGCGCCGTCCCGGCCCTTGAACGACGTGACGCCCGTGGACTCCGTGAACGAGGAATTGCCCGCCACGACGGCAAGGATGGCCTCGATCGCCTTGGCGGCGGTCGTCGGCGTGCCGGTGGAATCAACGTCGGCGGCGAAGGCCGAATCCCCTACGGCCATGTCTGCATTCCGCAGCGCCGGCAGGAACGCTTCGGAATCGTGTGTTACCATCAGGTTCACGTGGTCGGCCCCGGCCGCGAACGCCGCGTCGGGAAAGTCGCATCGCCACAGACCGTTTCCGCAATGAAAGACCTTGTTGTCGTCGTGGGCGGCCGCGGCACTTCCGAGGGCGCCGCCGACATCGTCGGCAACCTGGGCGGCCCCGTCCCGCGTATAGAGGAGGTTGAAGTTAGTCTCTCCTCCGGTCGTCGTGTACGGCCCACCGGTCACGGCGTCCTGAAGGAAGAAATAAACGCTCTGGTCCGTCTTTCCCGCTTTGACGTGCATTATCCCTGATCCTTGATTCTGGGGACGATGATCGTTGGAAGCCCCCGTGCTCCACGGCCGTAGTTGCCCCCGCCCAAGTCGATCTCCGTCCTGTAGCCGGCCGCGCCGAGACGCAGGTTGAACTTATCGTTATCCCGGTCCTCGTATCCAACAGGGCCGTCCGCGCCTGTCATCCTCGTGGTGGAGCCCTTGTCGTTCGGATAGGCCGTCGAGCCGCCGGTGGGCGCCGTGCCGTTGCCGGAGAAGAAGTTCCAGCGGTCCAGCACGGTCGCGCTGGCGGCGTTGATGCCATACCTCCCGTTGTTCGTGATCCGGCAGCGGCGGACGACGGCCTCCTCGGACGTGTAAACCCCATCGACCGTATTGCCGTCGATGACGCTGGCGGTTATCCGGGCCGCGTGGCCGCCGTTGTGAATCCCGTCGCCCGTGTTGTGGTGAATCACGCACTCGTTCACGCTGGGGCCGTAGCCGCCGCTTTCGATCCCGTGGTTGCCGTTGTCGCGGATGGTACAGCCGTTCAGGGCGGCGGCGGAGGCCCGGTAGATCCCGTATGAATCGTTGGAGTACACGCGCGACTCTTCCATGTCGAGATAGTAAAAATACTTCGTCGCCCCGGAGTAGAGCCCGGCCCCGCCCGCCGAGCCGTGGATGTCGCAGCGGAGGAACTCCCAGCCATAAAGCTGGTCCGAGTTGTCCCCGCAGACGATATGGGAGGTCGCGTCCTTGAACTCGACGTTCTCCCACATCCACCGGTCCTTGTCCGCGATCAGCAGGCAGTTGGCGGCCGCCCCGTCGGCGTCGATCAGGGCCTTCGTTCCGTCCACCTCGCCGGCGGCGTTGCAGCCGATCACGCGAATGGGCGAGCCGTCGGAGCCGGAGTTCTGATCGATGTCGATGGGGCCGGTGAGCGTGAACGTGTTGCGGACGTAGCCGACGTCCCCGGCGGTCAGCGTGTCGCACAGCGTTTGCAGGCCCGCCTCGCCCTGCCAGGCGTTCGCCCACGACGAGCCGTCGTTGTCGCCCGTCGCCAATGTTCCGTCTGCGTAATAGGTTGCCATGTCTTATGCCGTGATCGCCAGGGACTGCGAGTAGATTCGTCCGTCGAGCTCCGCCATGACGTAGATCGTCTTGGCCCCTCCGGCGTCAATATTCATGGTGATAAGGCCCGTTGCGTCGGAGATGGCCTCGTAGTCGGCATCGGCCTCCAGCTCGCGCATCTGTTCGCCGGTCGTGACGCTGTAGTCCGTCTGCGCATCCGGCTCGGAGAACTCGGCGTCCGCGATCCACGTGCGGATGAGGAACCGCTGCGCGAGGTTGTTGCCTGCGGCGTCCTGGACCTGTATGTCCATCGTCCCCGTTCCGTCCTCATCATCGGTGCCGGAGAAGCTGATCTGCGGAATGAGGTCCTGGAGCGCGGGGGCGAGACCGGCAGCGGCGTGTGTGTGGAGCGAATCGGCTGTAGAGCCGCCGACAAGCGTGTTCAGGTTCGCGGCCGTTGCGGCGGAATTCAGCGAAAAGCACGCCAACTGCCGATAGTCGGTGATGTCGCTATAGGTGTAGGAGCCGGATGCGATGGCGATCGTCGCCAGGGGGATGTGCGGAGTGGTCGAGGGGTCGGGGAACTCGCTCGTCGAGATATCGAGCGCCAGCGCCCCGGACTGGTTGTACAGCCAGATGTAGTTCGTCTGATTGTCCGTCAGCGCGTTGCCCGTCGAGCCGGCGTAGGAGAGCGTGGAATCGCCGTTCTCCACCTTGCCCGGACGCACGCCGTAGGTATTCGCGCCGTCCTGGTAAACCCGGAATCGGTTGCCCAGTGCCTTGGCGAGCGTCAGCAGCCTTTGCCTCTGGCGCTGGCCTTCGGTGAAATACTCGGCGTCGCCGGGCGAATGGTACTTGAAGTCCGCGTCGCTGTCGGTCGTGCCGTGAAGCGCATTGGCCTCTGCGGCGGTCAGTTCGATCTCAGCCATCAGGAAATATCCTCACTCGGGGTCATTGTCAGGACCAGCGTGTCCGTGCCTTTCGTGTAGGAGGAAACGGCCAGGCCGTCCGCCGGGCGAGCGAACGTGTCAATGACGACTATCGTCTCGTACGCCGTCGAGACGTTGCCGTGCTCGTCCTCCACTTCAACTTTGATGGGGTACGTGCCGCGCGTCAGTGGCTCGCCGACGAAACGCAGGTAGTCGATGCCGAATCCCCACGTGAAGCCCCAATGATGGCCCCAGCCCGGCGCGTTGGAGCCGCTGTAACCCCAGCCGCCGCGGCCCCAGTCCAAGCCCCAACCAGTGGCTCCCCGGCCGCCCGGGAAGATATCGACCTCATGGGCCCTGATGGTGGCTTGGGCGTCCCCGGCGCTGCCACGATACACCCGCCACTTGTCGCCGGGTCTGTAGCCATCCAGCAGATCCAGGCGGAAACTCACGTGGATCCGGTTGCCGTACGTGTCGGCCGTGCCGAAGGCTTCGGACCAGTAGTCGGTCTCGCTGTTCTCCCTGTCGACGGCCAGCAGAAGGATCGTGTCATTCGGACCAGCCTGCTGGAGCACGAAACGCACGACGCCGCCTCTGGGCTGCTGCCAGGCAGCCAGGTCACCGGAGACGTAGCACTGGATGACTCTGTCGGTGCGCAGCGCGTGCGCGGTTACGATCAGGCCGAGGTCGACCTCGTCGATGCGAGATACAGAGATGTCGGTAGTGTAGTAACCCATGCTCACTTGCCCTGCCGGCGGCGGCCGCAGCGCGAAATGCCCACGTACGGGATGGCCTCGTCGTGGATCCGACTCAGGGGTCGAGGTCGCGGATCACGGCCTGCACGCGGACGAGTGCCTGGTAGTTGCCGGCAATGCGGATGTACCGCGTGCCGCCAACCGGCGAGTAGGACTTCAGCACGCATGTCGGATACGCGTGGGCATCGACACCAAGATACGCCTTCACCCCATTGGCCACTTTCGCCTGGAGCATCCGCAGGGAGTTCTTCAGGGCGTTCTGGGCGTCCAGCGCGAGGGCCGCCGGTGTGCCCCTGTAAATGCCCGTGACGACGATGTCGCGACCCGAGAAGTGGCTCGTCTGCACGAATTCGCCTTTGACGCCGGGCATCCTCTCGGTTCTGACGCGTGGGCCTGGCGAGCCGATGCGCTCGGCGGGCGCGTCGGTCGTCAGGGCTGTACCGTCGAAGGTCGGATTGGCCATCGGAGAATCACCTGTCTGATGGTTGTGCTGCGTCGGAAAGCAGAGCAAGCTGACGGCAAAGGCGGCAAGCCGGAACTACTCCATGTCGACCGTCGTCCCGCCCCGCACCGCCGTTGTGTTGGCATTGTCGACGACCCTGCCGTAGTAGTTGTTCGCGTCGATCTTGTCGCCGTAGATGACGGTAATGCTTCGGCCGAGGGGGCCCGCCTCCTGATATGGCCCTGCCGACAGCAGATCGGCTCCCTGCCCGACGGGGCCTGTCTGGCCGCGGCCAACCTCGCCTGCCGGCGGCAAGCAGCCGCTTGGCCACGCCAGAACATCGACCTGGCCAGACGGGGCGAGCGCCGCCTCTGCATCCTCTGTTGCTTCGCCGTTGCGTGGCCAAGACCGGCGTTCCCCGGCAGCAGCGCCGCGGTCTCCCGCCGCCATATGTGGCTGACGCCTCGAACGGCCCTTCATTGACGGAGTGAGTTGCCTGATCGACAGGGCGTTTTCGCTTCCCCGCGCCTCGCCTGTATCCGACCGCCGACGTGCCACCTCATCGGGCGTCTCCTCAGCGTGCCAAGAGACGGCTTCAAACGAATCCGGGCGCAGGGCTTTGCTTCTCAGGGCCGCCGGACCAGTGGCTCTGTAGAGGCCGGCCAAGTCTTCCTTACGCCGGGAGCCTGTCGTTTCGCCGGAGTTCCTGATCAGACTCAGGAGCTCCTTGGCCGCGAGGAGCGACCGGCCGGTTTCAGGCTCAAGCTCGACCTTCAGGACATCAGGGGTCATTGGGTGCACCATTCAAGCAGTTCGGAAACCCATGCGGGAAGCCGATCGGCATCAAATCTCAGCAGATCGGCTTTCCACTCGGCGGTAAGATCGTACTGGCGGTCGAGCAGCTTGCCCGCCAGCAGGAAGGCCGTCCGAAGGAACTCGGCGTTCTGTTCCACAGTCACGGCCAGCGAGATGCTGCGCGGCTGGCCGCATTCGGGACAGGGCTCGTGCTCCGCGATTTCCGCCAGTTCGACGAGGCGCGAAGCCTCCGGCCAGTCCACGCCGGCGCGGGTCTCGATCTTCACGCCGTCCGGTCCAAACACGGGGACCACGGAACTGCGCCGAGACGGGATGGCGAACCCTACGCCGTGAAGCGTCAACTTCGGGCACTGATCGGGATGCAAGGCCTCGGCGAGACTGCGGCGGCAGTCGACCTCGAGCTTCTTGACGGCCTCGAAGTCCATCACACGATCGACGGGGCGGACTCGGCAATGAACGGAAGCGTAACGCTCGAGGCGGCGTCGCGGGCCACCGTCGCGTCGTAGCCGCCGACGGAGGCGTTCTGGATGGTCACGGTCTTGTCGCTGCTGCCCTTCACGTCTTTCCAGGTGAACGAGAGCGTCCCCGTCTGGCCCTGGACGCCATCGGCGCTAACGGGGTCCAACAGCGTAATCGTGCCGCTGGTCCTGCCGGTGGTGTGCCGCGCCACTGACTCGTGGGTGTCGTCGTCCCCCGCGGCGTGAATCTCGCTGTACCGTACGGAAACCACGATGGACTGCACACCCGTGATCGGGCTGCTGCCCAGAGTGACGTTCTGGGGGTTGTGGTACACATTGAATGCCATGGTCTCTTGCTCCTGAGGAAGTCAGTGGGATGTTCCGTTCTCAAGGACGAACCCGACCTCAAGTGGCAGCTTGCACGCCGCCCAGGGCTGACAAACGGACGTATCGATCTGAGGCCGGCCCCATTGGATTCGTTTGTGGTAATGGTCGCCGTCTCCCCAGGCGCTGGAGTCCGCGGGCACGTCGGTCTCCACGGCGTTGACGGCAGCGTTCTTCAGCCGCAGGACCTCCTGCAGTCGTGAGGATTCGTCTGTGGCCGCACACTCCACCATCGCCGCCACGATCAACTCCAGCACGACGCAGCAGCCCCGCACGTCCTCCGGGGAATCGTCTTCCCGCGTCGTCACGTACCGAAGGACAGCGATCGGGGAGTCACGAAACTGGCATTCCCCAGCCTGAGCATCCGAGGCAGTGACCGCGACGGACTGGAACACGGCCGCCGAGTCGATCGTCGCATCGCTCAGAGCTGTCTTGACGGCCTGCACGACGGACCAGTCGGTATTCGCAACAGTGATGGCGCTCATCTCTCGGCTCGCATTGTTTCGTGCGGATAGGGGGCTTCTGAGGCTGACGAGGTCAGATTCGTGACTGCCGGATGGTACCGGCAGCGCCTCGCGCGGCGGCATCTCCGTCTCCCGGGCGAATGGCGAGCACCAGCGAGGCCATCGCCCTTTCGTACTCGGCCTGGTGGTAGTCACGAAGCCGGCTGTACATCGTGTCGCCGCCCATTTTGTGGCTCCGTCCGACGGCGATCGCCAGCGCGCGATGCGCGCAGGCGATACGAAGCTGGGCGGGATTGGCAATCCGCCGCAGGTCCGGATAGCTCCGCGAGGCGTCCGCGATGAAGAACGCTTCGGCCGCACCGTGCCCGCCGAGCTGGTCGCGGAACATCGCGCTGACCTTCGCCAGCAGGTCCTCCCCGGCCAAGCGGATGAACTCCGCGCAGCCTAAGGTCGAGTCGTAGCCGCCCAGCGATTCTATTCCGTCCCACAGGGCGTCGAGGTCCTCGTCCACGCACAGCGCCACCTGCACGGGACAAACGCCGTCGGCGTGATACTGGTGTATCCAGAACGAGCCGCTCATGCCGCTGGAGTTGGCCTCGGAAAGCTCCAGCTCGGCGGCTGCGGCACCGGTGCCGGCGACGCCGGAGACATCGGCCGATCCGGTCGCGACCTTATCCGAGGCGTCGCGGGCCGGGTCCTTGTAGAGGTCCGCCGTCACCGTATCGCCCGCGCGGCTCATCTCCAGCCAGAGCACGCCGCCGTCGGTGTTCTCGGAGCCCTCCTTGGTCCTGATGCCTGCCAGCCGCCATCGCGACGTGTGAAATCCGCCGCTGCGGTCCTCGTAGCAGATGATGGACTCCCATTTACGTGCCATTTGTGACCTTTCGTAGAAGGGCGTGGAGAGGTGTTCCGAGCTCCTGGATGTTCCTTTCCGGGCGGCGCGCCGGGCCCGTTATCCACGGGATTTCCTCTCGACCTTCCGGGCGATCTCTTCGTGCATCTTTCGGATGCTGCGCTTTTGGGCATCGGTGACGCTGCGCGTCTTCTGGAGATCGGCGATCTGCCGGCCCGCGCGTCGGTCCACGGTGTTTCGATCAAGAGGCACGGCGCCTGCTCCTCGTGGTCGCCCGTTTCCCGCCGCCTTCCTCGCCGGCCGGCCCGTCGGGCACGTTGAGTCCCTCGGCCTCCATGCGGGCGTAGACGGCGCCGCTGGTTGCCTTCGCATGGCCGTCCAGAGCCGCGATCTCCTCCGCAGTGGGGGCGTGCGGTTCGGCGAAGGGATGCTTGAAGCCTTTCTCCGACTGGTACCATCCCAGCTTCGAGATGCCCACATGGCCGTTGATGTGGTCGTCTACCGGCACCCAGACGAGAGACTTCGCGTAGGTGTGCTCGCCTTCCGGCGTCCGTGTCTTTCTCCATCTGCCGGTCCACATTTCCACGGCGTTGTTTCGCCGCGGCACGCCGGCCGCCTGGCCGGGGATCTGGGGGGCGCCCGCCGGGGCAAACCGCCAGACGAGCCCCTTGTCGCAGAGCAGAAAGCGCCTTCCGCGGAGAATGCGAAAGGCCACCGGGCGTCCGTTCGGTCCGGTCAGTCGCCCGCCGCGGAGCGACATGTCGGCGAGGATCTCCCGGACCTCAAGCCTCTCGGAGTCGGTCAGATCGTAGACGTCCTCGTACATTGCGTTCCTCTCGTGTCGGGCCCCGGCGAGGCGCCCCGGAAGGCGCCCCGCCGCGGACCCCTCTTGTAGGCTTACGGTCGTGCGCAGCCGGGTCCGTCCCGATTACGCATCCGTGATGATGGGCACGCCGTACGTGTCGACGTTCTCGCCGAGGCCATAGGCGATGGTCGCAACCACCTCCGTGCTTCGGGCCGAGGCGTCCCGCTGGTACTCCACGCGAAGCGGGCGGAGCTGGACCAGCGTCATCGCCTCGGGAACGAACATCGCCCCGGCGCGGTCGGCGCCGGAGTTGGCGGTGTCCACCTCCGTGGTGACGTAGATCGGCACGCCGCAGAACACGCCCCAGAACCCGTTCGTGGAGACGCCCTGCGGGAGTCGCCCTTCCCGGACCAGTTCGTGCAGGTTGGTGAAGACGGCCGCGTTGTTCGAAGTGGACGTCAGCTCGTTGAACAGGTCCATCTTCTGCACCGGGTGGAGCACGCAGACCATCTGCCCCGGCGCGTTGGCCAGTTCGAGGGTGTAGATCGCCTCAACGAAGTCGGCTATGGTCAGGTCGCTCCCGGACGTGCCGACCTCTCCCCCGCCGGAGCTGTTGAGGCCGGCGAACAGAGCACACAGGTCGCCGTCCACCTTCTGAGCGATTGCCCGACCGGAGCTGCGAGCCCAAACGGCCAGGTCGCCGACGATCGCGGTCTCCAGCGCCAGGTCGGTCACCTCGGTGCTCAGGCCCACCTCGCCGACGGTAATCGACGCGGAAGTCGTGGGCGTGCGGGCGATGGCGGATATGTCGTCCCCTTCGGCCACGCTCGCCGCGTTGGTGGTGGGAAGCTGCGTCTGCTCCCAGACCTTGCCCTGACCGGTGTTCAGGAACTCGCGCTGCACGAGGTCCGCCACCACGATGTTCGGTCGGGCCTCCTGAAGGACGTCTGCCGAGATCAACTCGCTCGGCACCCATGCGTCGAGGGTCGTGGTATTCGTCTGAGCCATGCAAATGTACCTCCTAGAGGTATCCCCCGTCGTCGGAGGAGTCCCTGCCCAGAATGGCGTCGCGCTGCTGTCGGGTCATCCGATTGGCGACGCTGAGCCGCTCGTCCGGCGGCAGGGAGAGGAACTCGGCCTTCGTGCGGGGCATGGAGTCCATGTTGACTGCCAACCCCCCGGCCTGCTTTGCGCCGCTGCCGGGGGTAACGGTGGGTCGGACAAGGTTGGCGTTCTCGGGCTGCGACAGGAACAGGTCCACGAATCTGTCGGTGTCGGCAACGCGCTGCGGGCCGTCAAAGACGGGCTGACCGTCGGCATCGACGAACTCCGCCACGAAGCGGCCGTCGTCCGTTTCGATCATCCGCACGCGGTCACGCAGCAGCGCGATCACCTGTTCCGGGTTGATCGCATCGGCGCGTGCGGCCGCGAGGCGAAGCTCCTGATCTCGCAGCAGGTCCATGAGCCGTCGCTCGAGTGCGTCCTTGCGGCGATGAAGGCCTTCGATCCGGGCCTTCAGCGGCTGACGAACTCGATGGGCTATGGCCTGAAGGTCCTGCCCCTGTTGGGCGGGGGGAACTCCCGCCTCCTGCTGGAGCGTCTTCCAGTCCTGGAACGCTCGCAGCTCCTCGTCACCGGGCATCTCGCGGAGACGGGCAAGCAGCTCCTCCGCCTCCGCCGCCAGTTGCCTAACCTTCTCCTTGGCCGCCTGCCGCTGGCTGACGACCTTGTTGAACTCGGCGCGGGAGACGGTTCCCTGATCGCCGAGCGGGTTTTGCGGAGCGTCCGCCCCGCCGGATGATTCCTGCTGCGTGGAATCAACCGTCGGCCGCGGTTGCTCAGAAGCCTCTCCAGGCCCCGCGACCGGCTTACTTGAAGGCTCTTCGGGCATTGCTGATCCAAGAGAATGGTTCATACCGCTGTGTTTCCGTTTTCACGGGGTTTGCAAACTCTGATCGCAGCGGCGGACGAGCCGCTGCTTACCGCGTAGCGCCGCATCGATCAGCGGCTTGAGGTTCCGATGGATCGACTCTGCCGGGTCCCACGCGGCGGCGAGCCACTTTCGGTTCCGCCGGCCCATGTGCGCCAGGGCAGCCGGGCCGAGATGGATGAGACACCGAAGTGTCTGGTGCAGCCGGACCGGGTCGGCCAGCTCGAAAGGATGCCCGCAGCCGCCGGTCATCCGCTGGATGTTCCACGCCCTGTGGCTGTCGCAGTGGTTGATGACCACGCAGCCCAACGCGAGGGCTTCCAGGCTCGTGCGGCCGTACGACCCGTCAACACATCCGTCGATCACGATGTGTGCGGCGGCCATTCGCCTGAGTCTGGCGGCGAAAGACAGCCCCACGACCATCTCCACGTCGGCGTTCAGGCCGGCCAGTGAAGCCAGGGCCGCTTCGTAGGCCGGATTGCCCTGGCAGTTGCCGGCGCCGTGGGCGGGGCAGTATGCGATCCGCACGCGCCTGCGAGGCTTCAGGCCAACCTGGTAGAGTCGATGTTTCAGGGGCACCAGCTCGGGCAGCGGCCGGCCGCTCGTCTGCGACGTCGGCCCAAGCCCTCCCGAGGCGCCCCACGGCCGGCCGTCAGCCCCCGGTGGGCGGTCGCGGCCACCCGGTCGCCACGGAAGGTGCACCCATACGACGGTGGGTTTGTCCCTCGGGAACCAACGTTCGTGACACGGCCTCTGCTGGTGACAGATGACCACGTCGGCCGCGTCGAGCTTGGCCACCGCCGGCCCCAAGGGCGGCAGACGGTAGTCTGTCGGCATCGCCCGTCCGCTGGCGTAGGCGTCCGGCGCGATGCAGAAGCTCTCGAGGCCCGCCTCGCGGAAGGCCTCCGCCGCCGCCCAGGCGGCCCCCTCAAGGGGCGTCAGACTGACGTGGGCGATCACCATGGGATCCTCAAAGTGGAGAAGCCGGCAGCGAGCACGCGGTGCTCAAAGCGGCCGTTCATCACGCCTCGCCTTTGCGCCGGCCGCGGCGAGCAGCGCCCTTCTGGCCCGCCATGGCGGCATGATCGATCTGCTCGGAGATCCGCCGGTGCTGCGGGGAACCCTCCCGCGCAAGCATGTTCGCCAGTTGCCGGGCCATTTCCCGGGTGATCTCGGTCATCCCGGCGGCCACCGGCTGGCATTCGCCGACCCACTTGCGGAGGTTATCGAGCATCTCGCCAACGGGCTCGAGCACGAAATCGCGGTTGTAGGTCACGCTGTAGCCCAGCTCCCTGGCGGCGCTGCGGCACTCGACGTGCCGCCCCGTGGCGAGCACCACGGCCTGGCGCATCATCTCCAGCTCGATCCGCTCGCAGTGGGAGGCCGTCGCGCGGAGCTCGTTGTCCAGGTCGGTCCGCTCGATCGCAAGCTTCAGTCCGCTCCCGGAAGTGGCGTTGATCTCGGCCATCCCGCCGCGGAACTTGAGGAGCCGCAGGATCTCGCCGAGGTACAGGAGCAGCCAGTTCCTTTTCTCGATGATATGCCCGACGTTGCCCTGCACGACGTTGAGCGTGGCCGCGGGGTCCTGTGCCGAGATGAGCATGCCCCCGCCGTATGTGTCGGGCAGTTCGCCCTTCTGGAAGCCGGTGGCAAACCATCGGGGCACCGACGCGAGCAGTTCGGCGTCGGCCTGGCTCTTGAGGTTCATCGCGACCTTCGCCACGACCGCCGGCCGGGTCAGCAGGCTCAGCGGCACGCCGCCCTGCCCGGACTTCTGCGATTCGGAGAAGTAGAACTTGACGATGGGCGGCTGGCCCAGAGCGTGCGAGCCCTCGCGCAGCAGCGCGACCTGGACGTCCCGCCCGTCGCCGTCGTCGGACGGCATCCGGGCCACCCGCCAGAGGCGATACCCCCCCCCGGAGAGTGTCAGGAAGTCCGTCAACTGCCCCGTTTCGACGGGGCCTGCGGCGAGCTCGTCCTGGGCCGCCGGCCGGCCGAGGCAGTATCGCGCCCAGATGAGGTTCCGGGAGCCGTTGACGGACCAGTCCGGGCGCTCCAGCGGCGTGAACTGCATGAAGTACGGCCCCACGCGGTGTCGGGCCTGGTCGCGCTTGGTCCGGATCCGGACGCCCTCGGGGACATCGGCGACCTGGGTGACGATGTCCGCGCCGGTGACGTAGTGGTTCCACACGGCCCGCCGCATGAACTCATCGAGGGGCGTGCCGTCGCCGTCGGCATCGTGGATCAGCGGCTCGATGATGCCCCGATGCCTACCGGCCGGATCCACCGATCGCCTGGGCGGCGTTCGCCAGAGGTTGTCCACACGAATCCGCACGCCGTCGCGGCACATGTCCAGAGGGACCGACATGCTCCGCCGATAGGCGTAGTCGTCGTCGTGCTCCTGGGCGGAGAACTTCGGCAGGTACGTGCCCCGCGCCAGGACGTCCAGCGTCATCTCCGCGGCGTCGGTCTCCAACTGCCAACGCGCCTTGTGAAGCCGATACAGCGGGTTCTCGTTGAACGGGTTGAAGTCTTTTGGCATTTCCTGCTTTCCGGTTTTGTGGGTCCTTCGGCGACGGCGGGTCGCGTCACGCGTAGCTCATTCGCCGCGTCTCGATCCGTGCGGGGCCCCAGCAGTTGACGAAGTAATACCGAAGGGCGTCCATCGGATGATCGCTCGCCTGCGGCTTGACGGGCTCGTCCACGTACTCGCCGTTCACCTGGCGGTTTCGATACGTCTCGAACGCCCCGATAAGTTGGCTGCATCTGCCGGAGACGAGCAGCCGAGGCCCTCCGGCGGCGGGCGCCAGGAACGAACGGATGAGATTGATCCCGTTGCGGATCTCCCGGGCCCAGGGCGAAAGGCTGTACGTGCACGTGATGCCGAAGCTTGCGAAGACCTGAATGTCGCTGTACCCGGTCTGATCGTTCGCGTTTCTTCCGGCCGGGTCGCAGAAGGTCGCCTCGATCCGGCGGCCCTCGCTGCGGTCCCTGACCGCCCGGGCGTTGTCGCCCGTCGTGGTGTTCCGCGTGCAGTACTCATCGACGACCCTCACGCAGCCGGACTTGTCCACCTGAATCCACAGGCATACGAAGTTGTTCCATCCCCAGTCGATGGCTCGCCAGGTCGGCAGGTCCGCCTGGAAGTCCATCGCGCCCGGCACGTGGACCATACGGTCGAACGCCGGGTAGACGAGTCCCCGGAGGCTGGGGCGCTTGCACTCGGCCTCCGCCTGCCACTGCTCGATCGACCACTGGCTGAACTGCTTTATGGCGTCGTCGATCGACAGCAGCCCGCAGCACTCCGCCGCGATGCCGATCCTGCGCTGCGTGTCGGCGTGAAGCTCTCGGGCCTTTTCCAGGCAAACCCGGCCGAGCCTGCACGATGCACAGCCCCGCCCGTGCTCGTGCCGCTCCGGCGGGCAGCGCTCCAGGGCCTCCCACACGTTCCACTTGTGCAGGTGAATGCCGCGTTCGGCGGCGCCGGCCACGAGCCGGCCCATCGGGCCGCCCGCACGGTGCCAGGTGGACGTGTCGATCGTCCGCGCCGCCGCGCCGGGGCGGCTGGCCAGCATGCCGACCGACGCGCTCAACACGTCCGGGGCGATCTCGTCCACCTCGTCGCGGAACAGCCGCTGGACCTTCGCCCCTCGGACACGCTTCTGGCTGGCGGCGAGGATCTCGAAGTCGCCTCGCTCCAAGCGCGTCAGCAAGCGCCCGGGGCTGCCGATCAACTGGTCGCTGAGAAGCTCGCAGCACCACCGGCTCCAGTACTCGTAAAGGTTGCGGGCCTGCACCTCGCTGCCCGAGAGGACCCGCCCCCGAAGCGGCGCCTCGGAGAACCTGAACTCCAGCGCCGCCACGATGGAGGCCGAGAGTGTCTTCAGGCCGCTGCGGTTGGCCCAGACCGCCAGGTCGCGCCGCGGGTGAAAGAACGCATCCGCGACGAAGTCCAGCGGCGTCGAGTGCCCGGGCGTCAGGGCCTTGTATGGCAGCCGGACATCGAGATTCTGGTGGATGTACAGCCACAGATCGAACCGGTCCCTCAGCCGAGGCATGGATCGCCCTCTTCGGCACCGGGCGGCAGCGGCCCGCTCAGCTCCTTGAGGACGCGCCGCTTCGTCTCGGGCGTCAGGTCCACCAGGCTTGGGCCATCAGCCCCGCGGGGCGGCTCGGGCGGCCGTCGCTCGTGGTCGAGCGCGCGATGCAGGACCTCCCTCGCCGCGGAGAGCGCGACATTGGTTTTCTTGCCGTTCATCGCCGTGTCGATCGTAGTGACGGCCTTGTCCGCCAGGCCCACCAGCCGCTGGGCCGCCTGGCGCCTGAGCCTGGCGTCCAACTCCGCGATCAACTGCACGATGCGGGGGCATCTCCTTCCGTGGACGATGTCGCAGACGTAGGACTGGCCGACACCATGCCTCTGGCCGATCTGCTTGTACGTGAACCGGCCGGAGACCACGTCCTCGGCGAACTTCAGGAAGTCGAGTTTGCTTCTGGGCGGCATGGGCGTTCACCAATCGGTTGGTAAGGGGCGCCGACTCCCCCGGCCCCGATCCCTGCGGCCGGGGCGCTCGCCAGAGGCGTCGTGCAGGCGGGGATCAGGGGAGTCGGCTGGGGGCCGAAACATCTGCGGCCCCATCCCGACGGGCGCCGGACGGCACCCGACGGATCCAGGTCGGCCCGGACGCCGGGCCGGAAGCGTAGGTCGTTCGATCAATCTCTTCGTGCTCAAACTGACCGATGCGGATCGGCTTGAGCCGTGTCCGTTGACCCGTTGATTCGTTAACTCCTTAACCCGGAAAAGCTTGCCGGAGTTCTTGCGGTTTCCGTTCCCGGCGTGCCCGGTGGGGAGGCCCTGTTGGCCGCGGTCGTTCGTACGATCAAGGGGCGGGTGCCTTCAGAGCCCAGGTCTTTTCGAATCAACGAGTTAACCAGTTCACGAGTCAACGAGAACCGCTCAGTAAGAGACGAAATCGGTCACTTTGGGTTCGTGGGTTCCTCCGCTCGCGCCGCCCCGGGCGGAAAATCGTTGCCCCTCCTTAGCAGGCATATACATCTCGAAGGGCATTTTGCACAACCGTTCTTGGCATTTTTGCATTTTTTTTTGCGCCCGGGCGACGCAAACCCCTATGCGGGCGTCTCGTAGTAGATCCTAAACCATTGATCTATGTCGAGTTGAGAGAAACACTCGCATCGTTCCTCGCGGCGCTGGGCCAGGTTGACGTAGCCCGCCGCGGCCGTGTTGGGGTTCTTGCCCCGCAGGTAGGCCAACCACGCCTCCTGAACGGCATCCTCGATGTATCTCCTGGGAATCCGACTCACCGTGCGCTTGTCGAGGCTGGGGGGGAGGAACGCGTCGCCGCTGGGCGGGCCTCGGCGCCGTTTGCCTCGTCTTGCTCTCCCGGGGGCCTCGGGGGCGCCCGGGGATGAGACTTCCCTGGCGGCTGAATCGCTCATGGCCGCGACGACCCACGGGATTGCACACGGTCGATCAGCCACTCGGGGGTGAGCTCCGGCCGTTGACGCAGCTTCCGGACGTAGTTGCACACGGTGTTCCGGGAGACCCCGATCATGTTGGCGGCCTCCTGATGCGTGAACCCCCGGCAGAGGAGAAACAGGGCCGCGTCGAGCTGCTCCCAGTTCCCCCCGCGTGTCATGACGAGGCTCATGGTGTCCCATTCGTCGAGCCAGCAGTCAAGGCACAACTGCTGCGGGGCGTGGCCGATGGGGCCGTGATACATCGGGTCGCCGTATTCCCGCTTGCACCTGGGACACTTGAACTCTCCCGACACGGCCTTCCGCAGTTTCCTTTGCGGGCCCGCCGACAACCGGGCCAGGGGCCTGTGCCGCCGTTTCGTCGCCAGACTGACCATTGGGGGTCTCCTTGTGCTGTCCGTTGGGTCGTTCCTCGTCCGTCGCCACTCGTTCCCGCGGCGCACCGGCGGCGCGGGGATTCCCTGTCAAGTCAGGCGGAGGCCTTTGGAGCTTCAGCCCCCGAATCCGTCAGATGCCGGCCTCAGCAGCCGGCGGCGTGCAGATGCACGGGTATTCCAGACACTCGGCGCACCTCGCGGCCTCGTCGAAGGCCTCCACGGCGCCGCACTCCGGACAGACCGCCACGTATTCATCCGGCTCGCAGTCCCCGGGGGCCACGTGGCGAATGCCCGCCAACGATCGTCTGCGGTGATCTTGATCCGCCAGCCGCCGGCGCTCGGTGACGTACCCGCAGCCAAGACACCGAACAGGATCGTCGTAAGGGAATTCGCCGACTGCCATGGGAGCTTGGTACCCTCTGCGTCTGCCGCTGCTGGAATCGGAATCGCGATCTTCGTGTCCTGCCAGCCCATCCCGTCCGTTCCGCTTCATCCCCTGCCCGACAAGGCGAGCATCTCGTGTTCATTCCCAATTCTAGCACGTGTATTCTGTTTGTCAAGGGAAAAACTAAAATATTTTGTTTTGTAGCAACCCTTATTGCCAGACCCATCGCACAAATGTTTATTAGCTGCGGTCCCGTCGGAAGATGCGCGGGGAGGAAGCCGAAGCACGGCAGAGCACGGGGCGGCCCGTCCGAAGGGACCTGCACACTGGACAGTCCTGCGCAGGACACTCGAGGCTATGGGATTGCCGGACGTGATTCGCGGCGTGCGATTCGTGGACGGCGTCAAGGAACAGGCCGCGCGGTTTTTACCGCTTTAAGCAACCTGACATATCCGCCGAGGAAAAGGTGCTCAGTAAAACGACCGAACCCTCGCCTGCGCATTATCCGCTTCCAGTCCCTGCTGATGAAATCAAACGCGTAAGGACACTCTATCAGCCTGAAGGGCAGTCTTATATACCACGGCATTTCCGATAAGGAGAACTCGTTATAATCAAGAATGAACAATTCGCCTTCCCTGCTCAAGGCGCTGAACGCGTTATCGATGATCGTCGCCCTGATTTGCTGCGGAAAGCCGTGCAGTGCGAAGGAGACAAAGGCCTTGTCGAATTCGTTTTCGTAGCGCAGCGGACGGTCAATCCTCCGGTTGACGACTTCGGCGTTCGGGAAGCCGCGGCACTTTTCCAGGAACTGCGAGATCATCGCCTCGGAAATGTCCAGCCCAACCAAGCGGCCCCGCGGAGAGAGGTATTCCATCATCAGACAGGCATTCCTGCCCGTACCGGTGGCAAAGTCGATAATCCGGTCGTCGGGTTTGATGTTCATTAGCCCGACGGCCTCCTCGATGAACAGGCGGTACCTCCCGAACGTCACGAGGTCCAACAGCCTGTCATAATGCCTTGCCAGCAGACAGCCGACTTCGACCCTTGATTGCGGATAATACTTGCCCATCCACCAGCACCCTTCCAGGTTCACCCCCCGGCTCGCCCTTTGCTGTCACCGACAGCATTTCTAAGCGGCCGTAGTGCTATCGACAGTAAAACTCCTATTATCGACACGCCCAAGGTTGTCAGGAAAGTCGCTTGATATGATGCCGCATCTATCAGCAGGCCACCCAATATCGGCAAGAATAGGGTCAAGCCCATCAAAGTCCCTCGTAGGGCTATATAGGTCGGCCGCAGTTGCTCCGGAGCAATCTCCAACAGGTAGTTCGTGAACCCAATTGACCCTCCATTTGTCGAGAAGCCGATCAGCACAAACAGAACTATCAGCGATATCCAACCCACGCCAGCCGATAGCAAGGCCAGCAGCGGGATTAAGGCGGTCGTGGCTGCCGTCAAAATAATTACGATACGATTTCCCACGTGATCACTCAA
>CAYRVX010000061.1:38251-40063 GCA_964427875.1 uncultured Planctomycetaceae bacterium | reverse complement strand
GACATCCTGAGCTACGGCGGCTCGCGGACGGGCGTCTTCGACGGCATCGACTGCCAGATGGCCGCGTATCTCGACACCAGCGTCTTCGATGACGGCATCGAGTACGACGACGCCAACGGCGCGGTGAAGGTCCACCTCTACGACCTGCTGGACGGCGACGCCGACCTCGACGGCCGGGTGGCGCGGGAGGACTTCGCCGCCCTCCAGGTGGGCTTCGGCTCGCCCGAGGCGGACTGGTTCACCGGCGACTTCAACCTCGACGGCCGCGTTGACTTCCTCGACTACCTCACCTGGAAGGCCAACGTCGGCGACGCCGTCCCCGGCGCCGGCAATGCCCCCGAGCCCGCCACGCTGTTGCTGCTGGCCTTGGGCGGGCTGGCGGTGATGAAGCGTCGCAGGTCGTGAGCGGCTCGCTCTCCGCTGTCTGTGCGACGCGAGATCAGCGAGTGGGAAGGGGCGCGAAAGCGTTTTTACGAAACAAAGCCATTCTGCCGCAGAAACTGATATAAGCCCTTATCACGACGGGACTCATAGCGACGGATTGCGGGGTTTTGCTGCGCCGGGGCTCTAGCCCGGATTGCTCACCGCAGAGCCTGCCTGCCGGCAGGCAGGACGCAGAGATCGCAGAGGTTCTTAAAATAAAAGACGTTATGGCCGATTATCCACGTTTACACCGAGACACTCCGTTTATTCCGGTTTTCAGGCCCCCCTGCGGTCCAGGGCGGACGTCTACACATAAATACCTCTGTTTCCCAATCTTAAGGCAGGAAACTTCTCTGTGGCCTCTGCGCCTCTGCGGTAGACGAAAGACGCGAGCTAAACGGGTCACTCGATCGGTCTGTGCTTCACCGGCCAGGAGGCGCGGCGGTCGTCCTTGTAGAGGCCGATCTGCTCGATCGGGATCGCCTTGAAGCCCAGCTTGAACGCCGGGGAGGTCTTCTTCAGACGGAAGTCGCCGGCCTTGGCGTCGACGAAATGAGGATCCTTGCCGACGAGGTTGTCCTTGACGACCTGGTGCTTCCTCGTTCGTCGGTCGATGTCGTCCCACCGCCCGCCGACCGATATGTTGCGCTCGATCCTGTTGCGCTTCGGCGTGCCGGCCTCGTCGTTGAGGATGTTCGGCAGGTTCGGATAGCGCTTTGCCCACAGGGCGTTCTTGTACGGCATGGCGGCCAGTCGCGTGCGAAGCGTGCCCCTCGGGTCGTCGGTGGCCTTCTTCTGCCAGCCCAGGCCGCGGGCGTCGATGTGCACGGCGGGGTTGCAGCCCACGAAGACGTTGTTCTCCACGACGTTGTCGCACCCGCCGCCGATGAAGACCGCGCGGGTGACCTTCCAGAAGACGTTGCCGAGGACACTGATCCCGCTGGCCTGGTCGTCGAGGTACACGCCCATCGCCCCGTGCTGGCCGGGGCCTGAGATGTGGTGGAAGTAGTTGTGGCGAATCACCGTGCCGCGGGCGGTCCAGTCCCGCCCCATGTAGAACGCCCCGACGTCGCCCGTGTCCCAGCAGACGCTGTGGATCTCGTTGCGCTCGATGACGTGGTCGTTGCCGCCCAGTTGGATCGCGCTGTGCTGGCCGTGGTGGAAGAGGTTGTGCCGGACGACGTTCCCGCAGCCGCCGACGGCCACCGCCGGGCGATACGTGTGGCTCCACCGGCTGTAGTGGTGGACGTGGTTGTTCTCGGCCAGCAGGCCGGCGGGCGTGAGCGTCCTGCGGTCTCCCCCGCTGAGGCCGATCCCGCCGTCGCCCGTCTCGTGGATGTCGCAGCCGATGACCGCGTTGTCGCGGCCGGTGACGCTGACGGCCCGGTT
>CAYRVX010000061.1:0-38151 GCA_964427875.1 uncultured Planctomycetaceae bacterium | reverse complement strand
CCGGGCGAGTCCAGCTCGGCCAGCACGTTCAACGCGCGCCACCGATTGCCCTTTCGCAGGCCGTAGCGGTGGCGCGGCCCGCGGGTGGTGATGATCCGCTTGGCGACGTCGATCTTCTCGACCTTCATGTACGTGTCGGCCCAGTCGTGGTACCAGTAGCCGTAGACCCACACGTCCGGCTCGCCGGCCCAGCGTTTGGGGCGATCGCCGGTGTAGCCGAACCGCCGCGACGTCTTCCCTCCCGGCAGGGAGGCGATCTTCACGTAGCCGTCATTGGGCCAGCGTGCCAGCGTCATCGGCCGGTCGGCGAAGAACAGCTCCATGTGCGCCGGGCGCGTCGGCTCGGCGAAGCCGCGGCGCGTGAGCCGGCCGAAGTCGGCGATGCCCTGTGCCTTCAGATCCGCCTGGAGCACCTTGCCGCGGGCCTTCTCGTCCAGCGGGGCGCTCGCGGCCGGGCTGTGAAAGCCCCGGAGCACCTTCCCGCCGACGATGCGGACCTCCTCGCCGGCCCGCGCGCGGTACACGATCGGCGCCTTGGCCGCCCCCGAGTCGGCGGCCGTCAGCGCGAACGCCGTCTTGCGCTCGTAGACGCCGCCGCGAAGCTCGACGGTGACGCCGCCCTCGGGAAGCGCCCCGGCCTGCTTCATCCGGCGGATCGCCTCGCGAGCCCCTTCCAGCGTCGCAAGGGGCGCCTGGCGTGTGCCCGGGGCATCATCGCTGCCGCCGGGAGCAACGTAGAGCGTCGTCGCGGCCCGGGCGACGTGCCCCGCGGCCATACAGATCATCACGGCAAGACACGCGTGTCGCATCGTCTCCATGAACGTCTCTCCCGAGAAAACAGCCGCAAGCAGGTCATTGAAAATCCGCCGCGAAGGCGGTAGTCTCCAGCGTGTATCTTGGCGATCACCTCTCCGCAGGGCAAGTTCGTTCGAGCGAGAGAAAGGAGAACCGCGATGATCCGAGTGAAATGCACTGCACTGTGCCTGGCCGTCAGTGTCGTGGGGCTGGGCGGCTGCGTGATGCAGGCCGACTTCGACGACAAGGTGGCGCAGCTCGAGGAAGCCGAGTCCGACCTGGCCACGGCCCAGGACGAGCTCACGGCGTGCCAGGCGAGCCTGGCCACCGCCAAGAGCGACCTGACGGCCGCCGAGGCCGCGACCATGAAGGCCGAGGCCGGTGCCAAGGCCGCCGACTTGAGGGTCAAGTCCCTCCAGAGCGACAACGCCTCCCTGAAGAAGCAGGCCGCCGACGTGACCAAGGTCAGGCAGGAGCTGGCCGCCGCCCAGACGGAGCTCGCCGCGGCCAAGGTCGCCGCGAGGCAGGCCGCCGCCGCCAGGGCCGACGCCACGGCCGCCGAGGCCAAGGTCAGGACGCTCGAAAAAGACAACGCCTCCCTCAAGACACAGATCGGCAATCTGGAGAAGCAGGTCGGCGACCTGAAGAAGCAGCTCGAGGAGGCCAGGAAGGCCGCCGGGAAGCCGACCACCAGGAAGGCCGATATACTCTAGCAGCGGCTCGGCAACTGAGCGACCAGCTCTTCTTGAGAACGCCTACTCCCGCGGCTGGGGCGTGATCCGCCCGGGCGGGCGGATGTTCTCGCCTTTCCGTTTCGTGGCGGAGTCGCCGAGGTCTTCGCGGCACGTGTCGGCCAGGGCCTTGAGGCGCCGGACCACGTCGGGGTGCCCGTCGGCGACGTTGGTTCTCTCCGAGACGTCCGCCCGCAGGTCGTAGAGGGCCAGGTCCGTCTTTCCCTGGGAGTACTTCGCGGGCTTGCCGCCCTTGCCGCCGGCCCCCCCGGCCAGCGTGCGGTAGCGGTGCGGGAAGTGCAGCTTCCACTTGCCGCTCCGCACCGCCTGGAGGTGCCGGCCCCAGTAGAAGAACAGCGCGTCGTGGGGGCTCTTGGCGCCTTTCCTGCCCGACATGAGCGGCCAGATGTCCTTCCCGTCGATCTTGTGGTCGGGCAGCTTCGCGCCGAGAAGGGCGGCCACGGTCGGCAGGATGTCGATGGTCATGGCGGGCTCGTCGCATACGCTGCCCGCGGGGATCTTTCCCGGCCAGCGCATGAGTGTCGGCTCGCGCACGCCGCCCTCCCAGGTGGTGCCCTTGCCCTCTCGCAGCGGCAGCGCGCAGCCGCCGTGGTCGCCGTAGCTCAGCCACGGGCCGTTGTCGGAGGTGAAGATCATCAGCGTGTCGTCGTACAGGCCGTGTTTCTTCAGCGTCTCGGTGATCCGCCCGACGCACCAGTCGATCTCCTCGATCACGTCGCCGTAGAGCCCCCGCTTGCTCTTGCCCTTGTACTTGTCCGAGACGAACAGCGGCACGTGCGGCATGTTGTGGGCCACGTACAGGAAGAACGGGCCGTCCTTGCTCTTCTCGATGAACTTGACCGCCCGCTCGGTGTACCACGTGGTCAACTGCGTCTGGTCGGGGTTCGTCGCGACGACCTTCTCGCCCTCGATCAGCGGCAGCGGCGGGTAGTGCTTGCCGGCCGTCGGGTGGAACGGCCACATGTCGTTGGAGTACGGCAGGCCGAAGTACTCGTCGAAGCCGTGCCGGGGCGGCAGGAACCGCCGGCGGTGCCCGAGGTGCCACTTGCCGAACATCGCCGTGGCGTAGCCCTTCTGCTTGGCGACCTCGGCGAGGGTCATCTCGTCCTCGTGGATGCCGTGCGTCGCGCGGTGGTTGGGCGCCCCGAGCAGGCCGATGCGGTTGGGGTAGCAGCCGGTCAGCAGCGCGGCCCGCGAGGCCCCGCAGACCGCCTGGGCCACGTAGAAGTCGGTGAACTTGATGCCCGCCGCGGCCATCCGGTCGAGGTTCGCCGTCCCAATCAGCGGCGAGCCGAAGCACCCCACGTCCTGGTAGCCCTGGTCGTCGGTGAAGACGATCACGATGTTCGGCAGGCGTGCTTTCCTCTTCCCCGCTGCCGCCAGGAGCGACCCCGGCACGGCCCCCGCCGCGGCGCCCGCCACCGCCCCCCTGCCCACGAGCGACAGGAACCCGCGCCGATCCAGACGTCTCCCTGACTGTGCCATCGGTATGCTCCTTCGGGTTTGGACCCTTTATGCGTCCCACGATAATGCCCCCGGCCCCCGGACGCCCGCCTTTTCCCGGCGAATCGTCTCTGGAAAAACGCCCTGCGAGGCCCGAGAATCCGCAGGCGGCGCGGCTGAGGGGCAGGAAACATGCTACGCGAATGGATCGTGATTCTCTGGTCTGCGGCGGTGCCGACCGCCGCAAGCGAGACCAGGAACCTCGCGCTCGGGAAGAAGGTGCTCTTCGCGCCGGCGCCGAACTACGCGCTGACGGCCAGGGGAGGCACGGACGCGGCCGACCTGACGGACGGCCAGCTTTCGCCCCGCAAGGACAGCCGCCTGTGGTTCGACTCGGCCGCCGTCGGCTGGTCCTATGCCGGGCTGGCGCAGATGGCCGTCGACCTCGGCAGGCCGGCGGACGTGGGCGAGGTCGCCATGCGCTGGCAGGGCGGCTCGCCGCAGGCGGGGGTCACCGTGCCCTGCTGGGTGGACGTGCTGGCCAGCGAGGACGGCCGGCGATACTACCGCGTGGGATCCTGCTCTCGGTTTCGCCCCGGCGACTGGCGGAAGCTCGCGATCCCGCCCGACGAGGGCGAGGCCTGGGTGCACAGGCTGCGGTTCGGCGACGTGAACGTCCGCGCGCGATATATCGGCGTGGAGATCTACTCCGCGGGCCTGTCCGTCAGCGACGAGCTGGAGGTGCTCGCCGCGGCCGCCGGGGCGAAGTGTCCCTCCGCGGCGCTCCGCGGTGAGCCCTCGGCCTTTACGGTGACGGCCCCGCGGATGTACTTCCACAAGCCCGTCGTCCACGTGCCCGCGAACGTCACCGCGCCGACGCCGATCGGCTGGATCGTCCCGGCGGGCCGTGAGAAAACGCGCGTCGCCGCGACCATCGACCTGCCTCGGGGCGTGCGCTTCGTGGGCGGGCGGTTCGGCGGGACGGACCTCGCGGAGGCGAAGGGCAAGCCGATCGAGGGCGGCGCGTACAGCCGCTACACGTTTTCGTTCCACGCCGGCAAGGGCAACAAGGCGTGGCGGCGGGTCTATCTCGCCGGCGGCGAGCCCCGCGGCGGGTCGATCCGCCACCGCCTCGCCTGGCAGGGCGGCGGCACCGGCCTCATCGAGCAGCCCATTCGCGTGGTGAATGTCCCCCGCTCGCCGCAGCCCAAGCGCCTGATGACGGGCCTGGGGTGGTGGTCGCTGCGAGACACGATGGACTGGCCCGGCGCGCTGGAGGCGTGGCGCCATCTCGGGCTCAATACGCTCCCGCTGTTCGCCCGCTGGACGAAGCTCGACGACCCGAACGCCGCAGCCACGATCCAGCGGTTCCGCCGCGCGGGCTTCAAGGTGATGAACATCGACTCGACGTTCCACCACATGGTCGCCAGGGCCGGCAAGCGAAAAGGGGAGCTGATGTGCCGGTTCGCCGACGGCACGGCGGGCCAGAAGCTCTGCCCGTCCTATCGCGGCGAGCTGTACGAGGCCGAGCTCGACCGCGTCGCGCGCGAGTGCGCCGCCGCCCGGGCCGACCGGCTCAGTTGCGACATCGAGCTGTGGGGCTGGCGAGGGCCGGTCGACTGCGAGAAGTGCACGCGCTGCCGGGCCGACTTCGCCCGAAGCGGCGCGAAGGACTGGAAGCAGTGGCGGCTGGCAAAGGGCGAGGAAATGTGGCGAGACCTGGCCGAGCGTGTCCGCGACGCCTGCAAGCAGGCCGGCCTGAAGCCGCCGGAGCTGGGCGTCTACGACTTCCGCCCGGGCCACAGCTACCAGTACTTCTGGCCGTTCGACCGGCTGTACCCGAAGTACATGGCGAACTCGCAGGTCTCGACCTACACGCCGCTGTACCCGTACCACCTGGGATTGATCGGCGACGAGGCCCGCTTGGACCGCAGCCGCCTGCCCCGCAGCGACGTCCTGCCGTGGATCACGCCCGGCGACGCGGGGAGCTTCCCCGGCGAGATGTTCACCTGGGCGGTCCTGGAGTGCTTCGCCAACGGCTCGCGCGGCGTGCACTTCTGGTCCGGGCGGGTGTGGGACGCCGAGACGCTCGCCGCCTTCGGGCGCGCGATCCGCATCGCCGCGCCCGTCGAGGACACCATCGTTGACGGCGAGCTCGTCGGCGGTGTGAAATGCAGCCCGGCGATGCGCGTCTCCGGCATGCGAAGAGGCGACGACATGTTCCTCCTGATCGCGGACTACGCCTCGCCGCGAACGGGCAAGGTGGCCGTCACGCTGCCCGCCGGGCCGGCCCGCAGGATCGTCGACCTGGAGACCGGAAAGGAGATCGCACGGCTCAAGCCCTCCGAAAGGAGCTTCAGCGTGCCGCTCCAGAACGAACGGGCCAAGGCGATCCACGTCATCACTCGGTAGCGAAGGAGATGTCTCATGGCGACGTTCTACGTGGAGTTGGTGCTGGCGCTGCTGGTGGCCGGCTTCTTCGGCGCGGCGGCGGCCCTGGCGGGGCCCCGCACCGGCGGCGCCGAGCAGCTCGTGCGCAACGGGGAGTTCGCCGCCGAAGGCAAGAGCGGCCTGCCCACGCACTGGAGGAAATGGCAGCCGCCCTGGCAGCAGGCCGCGTGCAGGATGCGCAGGACGGCCGAGGGGCTGCTCGTCGATGCGCCCGACCGGCCGTTCGCCGTCGGCGGCGCCGTGCAGAGCCTTCAGGGCATTCGCGGCGGTCAGGCCTATGCCGTCGACGTCGTCTGCCGGCCGCGGGGAGTCCCGTCCTGCGCTCAATCGGTGATCGTCCGGGTAACCTGGACGCGCAAGGGGAAGCTCGTTCATCCGGCGGGCATGCTGGTCCGCGGGCCGGTGATCGACGGCGGCGAGGCGAAGTTCCACGACGTGCTCGTCGCCCCCAAGGACGCCGACGGGGGCAGGCTCTCGCTGGAGGTGAAGTGGCCGCAGGGCGGGTCGGTGCTCTGGAAGCGCGCCGGCGTCCTGCCCACTGCCCCGCCGAAGCCGCGGAAGGTCCGCATCGGCACGGTCTACCTGCGGCCGCGCAGCAGCACGCCCGAGCGAAACCTGGAGCTCTGGTGCCGGAAGATCGACGAGGCGGGGAAGCTGAAGCTCGACGTCGTCTGTCTCTGCGAGGCGATCCTGGTGGTCGGCACCCGGGCGAGCGCCGCCGACGTGGCCGAGCCCATTCCCGGGCCGTCCACCAGGCGCCTCGGCGAGGCCGCGAAGAAGAACGACATCTACGTCGTGGCCGGGCTGATGGAGCGCGAGGGCGAGACGCTCTACAACACCTCCGTGCTGATCGACCGCAAGGGGAAACTCGCCGGCACGTACCGCAAGGTGCACCTGCCGCGCGAGGAGTGGAAGAAGGGCGTCACGCCGGGGGGCAAGTACCCGGTGTTCCAGACGGACTTCGGCAAGGTGGCGATGCAGATCTGCTACGACTGGTTCTTCCCCGAGGCGGCGGCGATGTTCGCACTGGCCGGAGCGGAGGTGCTCTTCTCGCCGACGTGGGGCAACACCTTGCCCGACAAGGACGGCTGCGCGGACGGCGAGACCGTCTTCCGCGTCCGCGCCCGCGACAACGGGCTGTACATGGTGCCGAGCGTCTACGACGGCTCGAGCATGGTGGTCGACCCGATGGGGCGGATACTCGCCACCAGCAAGGGCCCGAACGAGGGCGTCTACTGGGCCGAGGTCGACCTGAACCGCCGCGAGCCCCTCCGGTGGGTGGGCCACTGGCGGTCGATCGGCCCGCGCCACCGCATGCCCGTCACGTACGAATCGCTGACCGAGGGCCCCTGAACGCGCCGCCGGCGGCGAGGAGGAAACGATGAAAACGAAGCTGTCGATCGCGGCGCTTTGCGTCCTGGCGGCCTGCTCGGCGGCTGCGGCCGGCGACGCGGCGAAATGGTGGAACCCCAAGTGGAAGTACCGCACGACCGTGACCCGTCCGGCGCCCTACCGCGGCGACGCCCCGCGGCCGGTCGAGGCGGCGGTGGACTTCCGGGAGCTGATGAACCGGGCCGGCTGCGGGGCGATCTTCCACCTCGCCGGCCTTCGCCTGGTCGATCGCGGCACCGGGCGCGAGGTGCCCTTCGCCGCGCGCGGAGAGCTGGACGCGGAAACGGGCCGGCAGCGACGGTACTTCGCCTGGATCGCCCGCCCGAAGCGGGGCCGGACCGGCACGTTCGACTTCTACTTCAACATCGATCACCGCGCGGGTGGGGTCGGCTCCTTCCTCAAGGACGTGCCGCCGGAGAACCTGCTGGCCAACCCCGCCTTCGCCGACCACACCGACGGGCGGCCCGCCGGCTGGGATGTGAGCCCCGCCGCACTCGTCCGCGTGGCAGAATACTCCCCGGCCGTGGGCCGGGCGCTGAAGATCGTCGTGGACGGGCAGACGCCGCCGGGCGCGCCGCGCGAAGTCACGATCTCTCAGAAGATCGACGTCGCGAAGTACGCCGGGTGTGAGATGGTCTTCGAGTGCGACCTTCAGGCCGAGCGGGCGGCCTACGGTGCGCCGGTGTCCGTCCGCATCGAGCAGTTCCGCAAGGACGCCTCGCGGATCGCCGTCTGCGCGGTCGATCCACGGTGGACGACGATCGAGCTGGCACAGGGACAGCTCGTCCGCCTGCGCGAGCGAGGGCGCTTCCATCACGAAGCTGCCGCCGCCGTGGTCCGCATCCGCGCGCGGTGCCTCGTCCGCGACGCCGACACGCCCAAGCAGATCACCGCCGCGGAAGCCTTCTTCACGGTGTGGATCCGCCGCGTGCTCATCCGGCCGGGCGAGCGCTGGGCCTGGCCGCCGGCGAGCAACGCCGGCTTCGTGACCGGCGCGCTGAGAGATGCGCCGCTGAACCGCGGGTTCGAGTTCACCGGCCGGCGGCGGCTGGCGTTCAACGGCGCGCCGGAGGCCACGCTGACGACCGGGAAGTACGGCGGCGCCCGGAGCGTTCACTGGGGCCTGGCGGCCGGGACGCTGGAGTTCTGGTGCCGCCCGTCGTGGAACACCGACGACGGCGCCGAGCACGTGTTCTTCCACGCCGTATCGTACGGCCATCGGCTGCACTCGCGATTGCGAAAGCTCGACGCGGGGGGCAAGAACAGACTGGAGTTCTCCATCGCCGACGCGGGCGGCACGCTGCGGACGCTTCGCGGCCCCGCGCCGCTGCGGGCGGGCAAGTGGCACCACGTGGCGGCCACCTGGGACTTCCCCCACGCGCGCCAGCAACTCTTCGTGGACGGCAAGCGCATCGCGGCGGCGGGGCCGGGCAAGAAGCCTTGGCCGTCGAGCACCATCGCCGTCGGCGGCAGGAAGAAGACCCGCGGCATCGGCATCTCGGAGGCCGACACGCGAAGCCTTCCCATGCAGGCGTTCATCGGCGGTGACGTGCGCTGCCGTTCGGACCTCGCCGCCGAGGCCGCCCTCGACGAGCTGCGAATCTCCGACGTCGCGCGATACGCCGGCAACTTCGACCCGCCGCGCTCGGAGCTCAAGCTCGACGAGCACACGCGGGCAATGTTTCACTTCGAGAACGAGGTCCACGGCCTGCACGATTCCGACGACCGGTTCGTCCGCGGCCATCTCGCCTGCGAGCTGCCTCCGCAGCGCGACGGCGTGATCCTGGAGGAGCTGAAGGACGGCAAGGTGGTGCGCCGCAGGATCGTCCTCCCGCCGAGGGCCGACGACGCCAGGCTCTTCGAGGCCAACCGCGCGGAGACACGCCTGCCCGTGATGCGCCGCTTCCGCGAGCTGCCCGACCCGCGCTTCGTGGCGTGCGTGCCGAAGATGGCCGGCCGGGACTTCCAGAAGCCGCCCGAGCCGTTCGAGCTGACCGTCGGCGGCGACTACGAGCCGTGGATGCAGGCGACCACGTTCGATCGCCGGCTGGCCAAACCAGCAAAGACCACGCCGCTGCCCCGCTGGCGCGCGAACGACAACGTCGTGCCGTTCAGTGCCGCCGACCTCGCCGCCACGCTCGCGCCCAACGCGCCCGGCGACGCCGAGCGGGCCTTCGAGGCCTTCAAGTACGCCCTCCAGGTGACCAACTACTACGACGCCCACTACTGCGAAACGCTCCCGGCGCGCCACCGGCCGCGGGTCTCCTACACGCTGACCAAGGCGCTGAACATATACCCGTTCGACCAGTGCGGGCCGCTGAACTACACGCTACGGAAGCTGTTCATCGCCGTCGGCATCTCCTCGAACGACGCATCCGGCACGCACCACCAGTTCGAGCAGGCGTTCTACAACGGCGCCTGGCGGCTGTTCGACCTCTCGCCGCGGCTGTACTGGCTGAACCGCGACAACCGGACGGTGGCCGGCCGGCGAGCGTTCGAGGAGGACCTGTACCTCAAGCTCCGCCAGGACAGCGGCGTGACCAGCGCCCTCCGCGGGCGGCCGGGCCAGGCGCGCTACGGCACGGCCGTCCGGCCGCACTGCATGGACCTCCACATGCAGCCGGGCGAGAAGGTGAGCGTCTGCTGGCACAACGAGGGGAGGTGGTTCGAGGTCACCGGTGACCGCAAGCCGATCCCGCTGGCGAAGGTCCCTCCGCTGTTCGGCAACGGGGCGATTGTGTATCAGCCGTTTCTCGGCGGCGACGCGGCCGTGCTGAGCAACATGGGTGTCTCGCCCAGCGGCTGGGGGCCGTCCACGCTCGAGGCGAAGGACCACGCCAAACCGGCCGATCTGATCTACCGCTGCAACTGCCCGTACATCCTCTCCGACGCGCAGGTCGGCGGGGAGTACTTCTCCACGAAGCCCGGCGACGTCCGCCTGCTGCTGTCGCTCGACGGGGGCAAGAGCTGGAAGGAGGTCTGGCGCAGTGCCGAGAAGCGCGGCACGATCGCCGCCGACATGCTCCGGCACGTTACCGGGCGCTATGCGTACTGGCTGAAGCTGGCCTTTGCGCCGGGCGAGCTGACGAGCGTCCGAGGCCTGAAGGTCCGCACCACGTTCGTGGTCTCGCCGCTGTCACTGCCCGGCCGCCTGCGGCTGGGGAAGAACCGGATCCGCTTCGTCGGTCCCAGGCCGACCGTCCCCATCCGGACGCAGTGCCGGTGGATCGAGCGCCACCGCACGAAGCTCGGCGTCTCGCTGGAGGGCCTGAGCTACTATCTCGACGGCGGGCAGGCGCACCGCAGCGTGATCGTCGCGGCGCCCGATCGAAAGACGGCGATCACCGTCGCGCTCCGGGGCGAGCCCTACGTGGGGGAGATATCGCTCAACGGTCTGCCGACCGGCTGGCTGGCGGGCCCGGCCAGGCAGCGCGTCGAGACCACAGACGCCGGCAGGCCCGCACGCGCGACGTTCACCGTGACGCCGAAGGGCCGTGCGGGCGAGGTCCATGGCTTCGACGCGGCGATACCCGGAGGCGGTCACTCGCCGCCCCGGCGGGTCTGGGGCCAGGTGCTCCTGGCCGATGCGCCGCTGGTCCGCGAGGCCGAATCGGCCGATGAAGTCTCGGGCAAAGCCGCCCCCGCCGATCTTCCCGCGGCCAGCGGCCGGCGCATCATGACGTTCACCGACGAGGGAAAGCTCGGCTTCAACTTCTCGGCCGGCCGGGCGGGCACGTATGCCTTGTGGCTGCTGGCGCGGTGGGAGCCCGGCAGCGGCACGGCCATGAGACTCTCGATCGACAAGGGCAAGGCTCGCGGCCTCCGCGCGCAGGCCATGATCGGCTTCACGGACTGGACGGCCGCGACAAGGGCGCACACGAAGATGTTCGCCCACTACGGCGAGCAGTACGCTCACTGGTCGTGGTACCGCATCCCGGACGTGAAGCTCGCCGCGGGCAAGCACCGCCTTCTGCTCGGCGCCGGCAAAGGCGCGTGCTTCGACGCGGCCGTCCTGCTGCCCGCAGGGCCCGCAATCGACCGCGCCGCGATGAACCTCTTCCAGAACTGGAACTACGCCCCGTGGCACAATCCACTGTGAGGGGGAAAAGGCGGCTCGATTCGTACAGACCGAGGTTACACTGAAGGAGCCGAAAGAGCGTTGAAGGCCCTGTCGCGCCGGGCACGACAGGAAGAGATCAGGATTCGCATCATGAAGCGGAAGTATGTGCTTGTTTCCGTTCTGGCGATCGTGCTGAGCGGAACGGCCGGGCTGCGTTTCTGCCGGGCGGCGGAGCCGGAAGCGACCGAAGCCGCACCGCGCGAGGCGATCGTCTCCGACTGGATGCTCCAGGACCACGGCGATGACATCAGCCAGTGCTTCACGAGCGACTCCGGCGCCGAGATCGAGTCTCGAATGGTCACCCGCGTGCTGGAGGAGCTGCCCGACGCCGGAAAGGCCCTCGCCGGCCAGCGGGAGCGGATGATCGCCCAGGCCGTGCCGGGCAGGGACCCCCGCTGGCGGGCGCTGTACGTCAAGGCCTGCGAGGTCCGGCGGGCCCGGCGGCTGCGCGGGCTGCTCGACAAGTGCCGACGCATCGTCTTCACGAAGCACTACGACCTCGGCGGCAGCCACTACGCCTACACGGAGGGGCAGTCCGACGCCCAGGCCGAGCGGCATTTCAGGCCGGGCGCGGCGCTGTGTCTTCTGACCCTGGATAGCAGCGGCGCATCGGTCCGTCCGCTCATCGAGGACCCCAAGGGCGTGATCCGCGACCCCGATGTCTCCTACGACGGCAAGCGGATCCTGTTCGCCTGGAAGAAGTCCGACCGCCAGGACGACTACCACCTCTACGAGATGGAAGCCGAGACCCGCAGGGCGCGCCAACTGACGGACGGGCTGGGCTTCGCCGATTACGAGGGCGCCTACCTGCCCAACGGCGACATCATCTTCAACTCCACGCGCTGCGTGCAGATCGTGGACTGCTGGTGGACGGAAGTCTCCAACCTCTACACGTGCGATGGGGACGGGAAGTACCTCCGCCGTTTGAGCTTCGACCAGGTCCACACGAACTTCCCGACGGTCCTGGCCGACGGGAGGGTCATCTACACGCGGTGGGACTACAGCGACCGCGGGCAGATCTACCCCCAGCCGCTGTTCCAGATGAACGCTGACGGCACGGCACAGACGGAGTTCTACGGCAACAACTCGTGGTTCCCCACGACGATCCTTCACGCCCGCGGCATCCCCGGGACGCAGAAGGTCATGGCCGTGCTTTCCGGGCATCACTGTCACCAGCGGGGCAAGCTGGCGATCCTCGACACGTCCCGGGGGCAGCAGGAGGCCTCCGGCGTGCAGTTCATCGCCCCCGTGCGCGAGACGAAGGCCGCCCGCGTGGATTCCTACGGGCAGAACGGCGAGCAGTTCCAGTTTCCCTACCCCCTCAACGAGAGACAGTTCCTGGTGACGTACGACCGTGACAGCGGCGGGAATCGCCGGTACAAGCGTCCGTACGGCATCTACTTCATGGACGTCGACGGCCGGCGGGAGCTGCTGGCGTGGGACGCGAAGATCTCGTGCAACCAGCCCGTTCCGCTCGCCGCGCGGAAGCGGCCGCACCTTCGGCCGTCCGCCGTCGACTACGGCAAGAAGACCGGCATCTACTACGTGAGGGACGTGTATGCAGGGCCCGGGCTGAAGGGCGTCCCGCGCGGCACGGTGAAGCGCCTGCGCGTGGTCGCGCTGGAGTTCCGCTCCGTGGGGATCGGCTCGAACGGCAACCGCGGCCCGGCCGGCGGGGCCCTGGTCAGCACGCCGGTGTCCATCAACAACGGCACGTGGGACGTCAAGAAGGTCCTCGGCTCGACGCCGGTTTACGACGACGGCTCGGCCATGTTCACCGTGCCGGCCCGCACGCCGGTCTTCTTCCAGCTCCTGGACGCCAACAGCCACGTGGTCCAGAGCATGCGGACCTGGTCCACGCTCCAGCCGGGCGAGACGTTCTCCTGCGTCGGCTGCCACGAGCAGAAGTCCGACGCCTCACCATCGCAGGGGGATGTTGCCACGGCCACGCGCGTCGGGGCCAAGCAGCTCGATCCGTTCTACGGCCCGGCGAGGGGCTTCAGCTTCGCCAGGGAGATTCAGCCGATCCTCAACAGGCACTGCATCCGCTGCCACACCGACCGCAGCAAGGTGCCCGCCGTCCCCTCGAGGCCCCGCAAGAAGACCCGCCCGGGGAAGATCCCCGCGACGGCCTCGCACTCCCACAGCGGCGACGCGATCTCGGCCCTGAGCGACGGGATCCAGCCGAAGAGATCCGGCGATACCAGGATCCCGCGCTTCACCTGGTGGTCTCACAAGGGCACCGCCGAATGGGTCCAGTACAACTTCAAGGGCCCCATGAAGGTCTCCGGCGTGAAGGTCTACTGGTTCCAGGACACGGGCGGCTGCCGCGTGCCCGAGAGCTGGCGGCTCCTGTACAAGGGCGAATACGACTGGAGGCCCGTCGCCACGCTGGACGAGCTCGCCACCGAGAGGGACAAGTACGTCACCGTGAAGTTCGCGCCCGTCGAGGCGACCGCCCTGCGGATCGAGGTGCAGTTGAAGAAGGGCTTCTCCGGCGGCATCCTCGAATGGAAGGTGATGGGCAAGGAGATACCCGGCGGCGAGACGGCCTCCAGGCCGCCCGAGGAGAAGCCGCAGCCCGAGCCGACAGCGGCGGAGAACAAGGCCTTCAGCCTGCTGGACGAGCGGACCGAGGACGGCCGGGCCAAGCGGCTGTGGAGCGACTCGTACCTGGCGTTGACCCAGAAGGGCCGGCCGAACAAGGTCGTCAACTGGCTGAACGCCCAGTCCATCCCGCCGATGCTTCCGCCGTACTTCGCCGGGGCGGCCAGGAGCGAGCTCATCAGCATGCTTCAGAAGGGTCACAACGACGTCAAGCTGTCGCGAGAGGAGATGGACAAGCTCGCGTGCTGGATCGACCTGCTGGTGCCGTTCTGCGGCGACTACACCGAGGCCAACTCCTGGAACGACAAGGAGAAGGCCAAGTACACCCGTTACCAGTCGAAGCGCGAGCGAATGGAGGCGCTGGAGCGCGAGAACATCCGGGCGCTGCTCAAGCGACGGGGCGGTTAGGTACTCGTTTTCAGCTTGCCGCAGAGGCGCAGAGGCACAGAGAAGACATATTTCTATCCGAATTCCACGGCGCAAGTGATCCCAATCGCCTTTGCATAGGCAGCCTCCGGGCCTCAGTGCCTCTGTGGCGAAGCGTTCGGTCGTTTAGCGGGAGGAGAGAGAACCATGGATGCCAAACGGATCGCAAGCGCGCTTATGGGAGTCGCGGCAATGGCCTTCGGCGGAATCGCCGGTGGCGGCGTCACGGTCGTGGCCCGGCCGGACGTCGACGCCAAGAACGATCACTACGTGTCCAACCGCGAGCCGCTGCTGCCCAGTCCTTTCGTGAAGCTGCCCATCGGCGCCGTCCAGCCGCGGGGCTGGCTGCGGGAGCAACTGCGCCTGGAGGCCGACGGGTTCGTCGGCCACCTCACCGAGATCAGCCGCTTCCTCAAGAAGGAGAACAACGCCTGGCTGAGCCCCAAGGGCGAGGGCCGCAACGGCTGGGAGGAGGTGCCCTACTGGCTGAAGGGCTTCGGCGACGTCGGCTACGTGCTGGGCGACGAGCGTATCATCGCCGAGGCCCGCACCTGGATCGAGGCGGCCATCGCCAGCCAGCGCGAGGACGGCTACTTCGGCCCGCGCGGGAACCTGAAGGCGGGCCGGGGGCGGGCGAGAGGCAAGCCCGACCTCTGGCCCAACATGATCATGCTCAACGTGCTCCAGAGCTACCACGAGCACACCGGCGACAAGCGTGTCCCGGAACTGATGACGAAGTACTTCCGCTGGGAGATGACGATTCCCGAGGAGGACCTCCTGCCCCCGTACTGGCAGCAGCAGCGTGCGGCCGACAACCTCGCCAGCATCTACTGGCTCTACAACCGCACGGGCGAGAAGCGGCTGCTGGAGCTGGCCCCGAGGATCCACCGCCACACCGCCAACTGGACGGACGGGATCCCCAACTGGCACAACGTGAACATGTCTCAGGCCTTTCGCGGCCCGGGCGTGTACTACCAGCAGTCGAAGGACCCCGAGCACAAGGCCGCCGCCGAGCGGAACTGGCGGGAGATCCGGGCGAAGTACGGCCAGGTCCCCGGCGGGATGTTCGGGGGGGACGAGAACTGCCGGGCGGGCTTCACCGGCCCCAGGCAGGCCGTCGAGACCTGCGGCATGGTCGAGATGATGCTCTCCCACGAGATGCTGCTGAAGATCGACGGCGAGGTGAAGTGGGCCGACCGCTGCGAGGACGTGGCCTTCAACTCCCTGCCCGCCGCCACGACGGTCGACTTCAAGGCCCTGCGATACCTCACCGCGCCGAACCTGATCCTCTCCGACGCGAAGAACCACAGCCCCGGCGTCCAGAACCGCGGGGCGATGTTCCTGATGAACCCCCACGCGCATCGCTGCTGCCAGCACAACATGGCCCACGGCTGGCCGTACTTCGCCGAGCACCTCTGGCTGGCCACGCCGGACAACGGCCTGGCGGCGGTTCTGTATGCGGCCAGCGAGGTCAGGGCGAAGGTCGGCGACGGCGCGGAGGTCAAGATCGCCGAGAAGACGCGATACCCGTTCGAGGAGCGGATCGAGCTGGCGGTCTCGGCGCCCAAGGCCGTCGAGTTCCCGCTGTACCTCCGCGTTCCCGGCTGGTGCGAAGCCCCCGAGCTCAAGATCAACGGCGAGGCGCACGAGGTTGAGGCAAGAGGCGGCTCGTACATCCGCATCGAGCGCAAGTGGGCCGACGGCGACAAGGTCAGCCTGAACCTGCCCGCGAAGATCGCCCTGCGGAAGTGGAAACAGAACAAGGACTGCGTCTCGGTCGACCGCGGGCCGCTGACGTACTCGCTGAAGATCGGCGAAAAGTACGTCCGCCGCGGCGGGACGGACGACTGGCCGGCGTGGGAGATCCACCCCACCACGCCGTGGAACTACGGGCTGCTCGTCGATCAAGGCGAGCCGGGCAAGTCGTTCGAGGTCGCCCCGGCCAAGTGGCCGAAGAGCGATCGCCCGTGGTTCTTCGACGCCGCGCCGATCGCCCTGCTCGCCAAGGCCCGCAAGATCCCCGCATGGAAGAAGGACAAGCTCGGGCTCGTCGGCCGCATGCGGCAGAGCCCGGTCAAGTCCAACGAGCCCGTAGAGACCGTCACGCTGATCCCCATGGGCTGCGCGAGGCTGCGGATCTCCGCGTTCCCCACCATCGTCCGCGAGGGCGAGAAGGGCCACGTCTGGCCCGTGCCCATGGAGGTCCAAGAGGCCGCCTCGCACTGCTGGGGCGGCGATACGGTCTCGGCCATGACCGACGGCCTCGTGCCCAAGTCGTCGAACGACCATTCCATCCCGCGCCTCACCTGGTGGGACCACCGCGGCACGGCCGAGTGGGTGCGGATCACCTTCCCGAAGGCCAGGAAGGTCTCGGCCGTCGAGGTGTACTGGTTCGACGACACGGGCAGAGGCCAGTGCCGCCTGCCCAAGTCCTGGCGGCTGCTCTACCGCGATGGGAACCAGTGGAAGCCCGTCGGCGGCGCCAGCGCGTACGGCTGCGAGAAGGACAAGTTCAACAAGGTCACGTTCGACGCGGTGACGACGGCCGCCTTCCGGATCGAGGTGCAGCTTCAGGAGGGCTTCTCCGGCGGCATGCTGGAGTGGCGCGTCGGCGGGAAGTAGCCCACAGCGAGAAGGAGACTCACGATGGAATCGAGGCGAACCAACCGACGGGGATTCCTGAAGGCGGCCGCCGGCGGGGCGGCGCTGGCGGCGACGGGCCCGCGGGTCCTTTCCGCGCGGACCGTGGGGAAGGCGGGCGAGAAGCCCAACGTCCTCTTCATCATCACCGACGAGCACAACGCCTCCGTGACGGGCTGCTATGACAACAAGATCGTCCGCACGCCGCACCTCGACGGGCTGGCCGCTCGCGGCGTGACGTTCGAGAGCTGCTACTGCAACTCGCCGCTGTGCGTGCCGTCGCGGATGTCGTTCACGGCCGGCAAGTACGTCTCGCGGACCGGGGCGTGGAGCAACTCCTGCTGGCTGCCCTCGGCGGACTGCCCGTCCATCGCCCGCGTGATGGACCAGGCGGGGTACGAGCCGCTGCTGTGCGGCAAGATGCACTACGACGCCACGCGGCGATACGGGTTCCGCGAGATCGGCGGCAACATGAACCGCAGCCGCAAGACGGGCAGAGGCGGCAGGCGAAAGGCGGACGACCTCACGCCCAAGCCGGGAATCTCCGCGCGCTTCAAGCAGTTCCATCCGGGCGAATCGGGCATCCTCAGGCACGACCGCGCGGTGACGGCCGGCACCATCGAGTTCCTCAAACAGAGGAAGCGCGGCGACAAGCCGTTCCTGCTCGCCGCCGGGTACCTCGCCCCGCACTTCCCGCTCATCGTGCCGGAGAAGTACTGGCAGCCCTACAAGGGCAAGGTGGCGATGCCGAAGATCCCCGCCGGACACCTGGAATCGCAGGTGCGGAACTACAAGCACCTGCGGATCGGCTTCAACGTGGAGGACGCCCCGGCCGAGATCGTGCGGAAGGGCCGCGAGCTGTACTACGGCCTGACGCAGTGGGTGGACGAGGAGATCGGCAAGGTCCTCAAGGCCCTGGGCGGCAGCGAGGTCGCCGACAACACGGTGGTGATCTACACGACCGACCACGGCGAGAACATCGGCGAGCACGGGCTGTGGTGGAAGAACTGCATGTACGAGCACGCCGCACGGATCCCGCTGATCGTAAGCTGGCCTAAGCGCTGGCAGGGCGGCCGGCGACGGACGAAGGCCTGCTCGATGGTGGACACCGTGCAGACGATCGCCGAGCTGGGCGGCGGGCGATGCCCCGGCGACTGGAACGGCGACTCGATGCTCGCCTGGCTGGAAGACGAGGAGGCCAAGTGGAAGGACCTGGCCGTCAGCGAGTACTACGCCCACAACATCGCCTCGGGGTTCGCCATGCTCCGCCGGGGCCGGCACAAGTACGTCTACCACGCGCCCGCCGACGCCGAGCACCCGGCCGAGCAAGAGCTGTACGACCTGGCCGCCGACCCGGGCGAGCTCACCAACCTCGCCGCCGCACCCCGGCACGCCCAGCGCATCGAGGCCATGCACGACATGCTGGTCAAGGAGATCGGCGAGCACCCCGACGAGACCGAGCGCCGCTGCCGAGAGAGCTGCGCCCGAGGCTACGGACGAAAGGACGCTCCCGCCGGGAAGCGGAAGAAACGAAAGAACAAAGGCCGGTAGACGCAAGGCGCCGTCGAAGGCGCCGCCGGCAGGGAATGAGCAGAAGGAGACCGGAACAATGCGGAAAGTCAATCGACGTGAGTTCATGAAGCTCGTTGCCGGCTCGGCGGCCGGCGTGGGATTCGGCGGCGCGCTCGGCGCAGCGGCCGGCCTTGCCCGGGCGGCGGAGGCGGGCGAGAGGCCCAACATCCTCTACATCATGTCCGACGACCACGCCCGTCACGCGCTGAGCTGCTACGGCAGCCGCATCAACAAGACGCCCAACTTCGACCGGATCGCCAACGAGGGCATGCGGTTTGGCAACTGCCTCTGCACGAACTCGATCTGCGCGCCGTGCCGGGCGGTCGTCCTGACGGGCAAGTACAGCCACGTCAACGGCGTGATCAACAACCGCGTGGGCTTCGACGGCGCCCAGCAGACGGTGGCGAAGCTGCTCCGGAAGGCCGGCTACGAGACGGCCATGATCGGCAAGTGGCACCTCAAGACGCTGCCGACGGGCTTCGACTACTTCTGCGTCCTGCCCGGGCAGGGCGCCTACCACAACCCGACGTTCAAGGTGAACGAGGCGAAGACGACGAGGTTCACCGGCTACGTCACCGACATCATCACCGACAAGACGATCGACTGGCTCAAGCAGCGAAAGGCCGATAAGCCCTTCTTCCTGATGTGCCACCACAAGGCCCCGCACCGCAACTGGCAGCCGGACGCCAAGCACGCGAAGATGTACGACGGCGTCGATGTCCCCGAGCCGGAGACGTTCTGGGACGACTACAAGACCCGCTGCGACGCCGCCCGCCAGCAGCGGATGCACATGAAGGACCTCAACCGCGGCGACCTGAAGGCCCCCGTGCCCGCCGGCCTCGACAGGAAGGCCGAGATGAAGTGGCGATACCAGCGCTACATCAAGGACTACCTCCGCGTCGTGGCGTCGATCGACGACAACGTGGGGCGCCTGCTGAAGTACCTGGACGAATCCGGCCTGGCGAAAGACACCGTCGTGATCTACACGTCGGACCAGGGCTTCTTCCTGGGCGACCACGGCTGGTTCGACAAGCGGTTCATGTACGAGGAGTGCCTCAGCATGCCGCTGCTGGTGCGCTACCCCAGGGAGATCAAGCCGGGCACGGTAAACGACGACATCGTCCTGAACCTCGACTTCGCCGAGACGTTCCTGGACTACGCCGGCGCCGCGATCCCCGGCGACATGCAGGGGCGGTCGATCCGGGCGATCCTGGCCGGCAAGACGCCCGCCGACTGGCGGACGAGCATGTACTACCACTACTACGAGTACCCCGGGGCGCACTCGGTCAAGCGCCACTACGGCGTGCGGACCCGGCGGCACAAGCTGATCCACTTCTACCACGACATCGACGCCTGGGAGCTGTTCGATCTCCAGAAGGACCCGCACGAGCTGAACAACGTCTACGACGACCCGGCCTGCGCCGAGACGGTCAAGGAACTGAAGGCCGAGCTGCGGCGGCTGCAGAAGAAGTATGGCGACTCCGACGACCTGGCCCGAAAGATCCTCGAGCAGAGGCGCAGGCGCCCCCCGAAGCGCAGGGGCGCCAAGAAGCCCGCGACGAAGGCCGACGCCGACAGGAAGAAAACCCGATAGGGGATTCGCCGCCCTATGAGCGTCCGAGATCGTGGTCAACCGTTTAGCGGCGGGCCGGAGGCCCGCCGGACAGGCGAGGGACGCCGGACAGGCGAGGGACACCGTACCGGCGACGTGCCGTCGCCGGCTAAACGAGTTGTGCTGCGGTGGGAAAACGCGTCCGGTCTGATGTTCGCCGCGGCGTGGATTGCCCTGGCGGCCCCGGTGGCTGCCGCCCGCGCTCAGGATAAGCCCATGCTGCGATGCGAGGTAATCGACGCGCAGAGCGGCAAGCCGCTGCCGGCGCGAGTGTACGTTCGTTGGTCCGGCGGCAAGTGGTTCTTCGCCAGGTCGGCGTCGGCGAAGGGCTCGGCAGTGGCATACCGGAAACAGCGCTTCGCCAGAAGCCTCGAGATGCACACGACCGTCTCGGCCCATCCGTTCGTCGTGGACGTGCCGGCGGGGCGTTACACCGTGACGGCCAAGCGCGGCAAGGAGTACCTGCCGGCCGAGCGCACGGTGGAGGTCGGCCGCAAGCCCGCGCAAGTGAAGATCGCCCTGCGGCGATGGATCGACGTGGCCGCGGCGGGCTGGTACAGCGGCGACACGCACGTGCATCGGCCCATCGAGGAACTGCCGAACCTGCTGCTGGCCGAGGACCTCAACGTCGGCCTGCCCCTGACGTACTGGGTGACCACGGCCTACGCGTCGCCCGCCGGGAGCAGCAAAGGCGCCGCGAAGAAGCCGCCGCCCGAGCCGATCCACGTGGATGCCACGCACGTGATCTACCCGGTCAACACGGAGTATGAGATCTTCAGCACCGCCGGCAAACGCCACACGCTGGGGGCGGTCATGATCCTCGGCCACAAGGCGCCCTTCACCGAAGGCGTCCCGCCGGTCAAGCCGGTCGCCGACCGCGCCCGCCGCGAGGGGGCCCTGCTGGACCTGGACAAGCACTCCTGGCCGTGGTCGCTCATGGTCGCGGCGGTCATGAAGGTCGACCTGTTCGAGCTGGCCAACAACCACGTCTGGCGGACGGAGTTCGGCTTCCGCAAGTGGACTCTCGAGACCGCACCTGCCTATATGAAGCTCCAGCGCGACGAGGGCGGCCTGACGGAATGGGGCTGGATCGACTTCGGCTTCCAGACGTACTACGCGCTGCTGAACTGCGGCTTCCGCATGCACCCGTCGGCGGGAACGGCCTCGGGGGTCCATCCCGTGCCGCTGGGCTTCGGCCGAGTCTACGTGCACGTGCCGGGGGACTTCACCTTCGCGAAATGGATGAAGGGACTCGGCGCCGGCCGGAGCTTCGTGACGACCGGCCCGATGCTGATGGTGAAGGTCGCCCACCTGCCGGGCGGCGGGACGCTCCGCAAGAAGGCCGGGGACGACCTGTCGTGCCGGGTGACGGGCCTGGCCGCCAGCGCCGTGCCGCTGCGGACGATCGAGGTCGTCGTCAACGGCCGGGTCGTCCGGGGCCTCAAGCCGGCCAACCGCAGGACGGACCGCGGCGGCTGCGACAGCCCGATCGACACGACCGTGAAGCTCGACGGCTCGTCCTGGATCGCGGTCCGCGCGTTCGAGGACCGCCCCGACGGGCGGATCCGCTTCGCCCACAGCTCTCCCGTGCACGTCGAGGTGCCCGGCAGGCCTCTGCGCCCGCGGCGGGAGGAGGTGGACTACCTGATTGGCCGCGTGAAGGGGGAGCTGGAGCGCAACCGCCCCGTACTGCGCCCGGATGGCCTGAAGGAGTACGAGGAGGCGCTTCGGGCATACACCGAGGCCGCCAACCGAGCGCGCTAGGGCCGGCCTTCGCACCTCTCGCCTGCGAATTCGCGGCGATCCGCTTAACGGCCCCCTGAGGGCGGGTCGATACTATCTTCGAGGCGGACATGCTCAGGTGGCTCAGAAAGGCCGGTTCCCAGCCCAGCGGCCCACCCGAGACCGGGCGGGCGGCCGTCTACTGGGTAATGCTGATCTATTTCTTCTCGGGGGCGTGCTCCCTCATCGACGAGGTCGTCTGGGTCCGCCTGCTGAAGCTGACTCTGGGCAACACGGTGTACGCATCGAGCATCGTGGTATCGGTGTTCATGGGCGGCCTGGCGCTTGGGGCGCTGATCATGGGCCGCTACGCCGACCGCGTGAGAAGGCAGTTGCGGCTGTACGCGGCGCTGGAGGCGCTCGTGACGGCGTCGGCGCTGCTGCTGCCGTGGATGCTGCAACTGGCAAACGCGATCTATCGGTGGTTCTTCGTGAGGTTCCACCCCTCGCCGGCCGGGCTGATGGTCGTGCAGTTGATCGTGTCGGCGGCGATCCTTCTGGTGCCGTCGATGCTGATGGGCAGCACGCTGCCTCTGCTGGGCCGGTACGTCACGGCGCTGAGGGACCGCGTCGGGCGGCTGGTCGGCAGGCTGTATGCGCTGAACACGTTCGGCGCGACGTTGGGGTGCTTCCTGGCGGGCTTCGTTCTGATCCGGATGGTGGGCGTGATGGGGACGCTGTACGTCGCGGCCGGGCTCAACCTCCTCGTCGCGCTCGGCGGCTGGGTGCTGTCGCGCAGGGGCGGCACCGCCCGGCCGTCCCCCCCCGAAGAGCAGAGCGAACCGGGCGCACCGCGCGTGAGCCGGCGCGAGCGGACAAGCCGGCGCGTGCTGGTGCTGGCCTTCTTCGTCAGCGGGCTGGTCAGCATCGGCTACGAGCTGATCTGGATGCGCAGCGCCGCCTTTCTGCTGGGCGGCTTCACGTACGTGTTCTCCGGCGTGCTGACCGTTTATCTGCTGGGCAACGTGCTGGGGGCGTGGATCGGCAGCCGCCTGTCGAGGCGGCTCGCCCGCCCGGCCGTGGCCTTCGGCATCAGCCTGAGCTGTCTCGGGCTGCTGGGAGTGCTCTACCTTCCGTGGTTCACCGCGTGGTTCCTGAAACTCGAGCCGCTGGTCAAGCCGCTGCTCAGCGGATCGCTGGGAGCCGCCGGCATCCGCAAGGCGGCCATGCCGCTGTTTCACAGCACCGTCCTGTTCTTCCTGCCGGCGGTGACGATGGGGATCGGCTTTCCGCTGGCGCTTCAGGCGTGGAGCAACTTCCGCCACGAGGTCGGGCGAACCACGGGCACGGTCTACGGGGCCAACACGATCGGGGCCGTGCTGGGCGGCGTGGTCAGCGGCTTCGTCCTGATCCCGCTGATGGGGGTGCAGCTTTCCATCACGCTCCTGGGGCTGCTGGCCGTCTGGCTGGGCTGGGTGATGGTGCAACTGTTTGCCGCGAAGGGACACGCCGTCCTGCGGCTCGCCCACGCAGCCGCGGGCGTCGCACTGACCATCGCGGCGGTCGTGATCCCCACGAGCCTTTTCCGACAGGACGTCGTGGGCACCCATCCCGGCGAGGTCCTGGCCGTGCGCGAGGGGGTCACGGCCACCGTCGCGGTGCACAGAAAGCCCGACGGCAAGCTGCTGATGTCGGTGGACAACGTCCCCATGGCCGGGGATGACATTCATCGTTCGGCGCAGAAGATGCTCGGCCACCTCGGGATCCTGCTCCATCGGAATCCCCGGGAGGTGCTGTCGGTCGGTTTCGGCAGCGGAGAGACGGCGGAGTGCCTCGCCCGGCACGGGCTGGACCGGATCGACTGCGTCGAGATCGCCCCGGAAGTGGTGGACGTCGCCCTGGAGTTCTTCGGGCACATCAACCTGGGCGATCGGCTCGACCGCGAAGTGAACATGATGTACATGGACGCCAAGAGCTACCTGAGGCTGACGGATCGGCGCTACGACGTCATCATCAACGACTCGGACGAGCACTCCACCTCCGCCAGCGCCCCGCTGTTCACGCGGGAGCACTTCGCCGGCGCGCTTAGCCGCCTGAAGGCCGGGGGCCTGTTCGTCACGAAGCTCCATTTGCAGGGCCACCCCAAGAGCAACTTCGACAGCATCCTGGCGACCTTCCTGGACGTGTACCCGCACGTGACGGTGTGGTTCCCGACGACCAAGCCGTTCATCTTCCTCTACCTCGTGGGCTCGCGCGAGCGGCAGGTGTTCTCGCCGGCGCGCATCGACGGCGAGCTGGCAAAGGACGCCGTGCAAGCCGGTGTCGAGTACCTCAACTTCCACGACAGCTCCGACGTGCTGAGCTGCTACGTTGGAGATGCAAACGACATCGGCCGGTACCTCAAGGGCGGGCGGATCAACAGCGACTACGCGCCGTACATCGAGTTCAATCTCGACTCGAGGAAACTGGTGCAGAAAAGGTACTTCGTGAAGCTCATGGGGACCCTGCGACGAGGATCGGTCTTTAATCACATCGACTGGACCGGGCTCAGCGCCCGGCAGCGGGCGAAGTGGCGGACGGATCACCAGTCGCTCTATGCGGCCTCGAGCTTCGCGCTGCTTGCCCACGGCACGCGGGCTTTCCTCCAACGGCTTCAGTACTGCTTCCACGGCCTGAGGTACGCCCCGGCCCACGCGGCGATCCTGGAGATGCAGGACAAGTCCCTCAGCGGCGTCCGCCGCGCGCTGGACACGCACGTGGTGAGCCCCGAGAGGGTCATCGCCGACATGAACACGCTGCTGCGAAAACAGCCGCAGATGGGCGCGGCGTCGCTGGTGAAGTCGTGGGCGCTCCAGAAGAGAAACGACCTGTCGGGGGCGTTTGAGGCCGCCACCGCGGCCGCACGGGATGCGCCTCGAACCGCGGCGACACGAGCCAACCTGGGGGCGATCCTGCTGAGGGTCGGCCGGGCGGACGCGGCCGTGGAACACTTCGAGCAAGCGCTCAAGATCAACCCCGAGGACGTTTACAGCCTGGAGAGACTCGCCTGGTGCCTGGCCACGTGCCCGAAAGGCACGGTCCGCAACGGCGCCAGGGCGGTCGAACTGGCCCGCCGGGCGGTCCAGGCCGGCGGGTACAATGAAGCAGGCGTGCAGGACACCTTGGCGGCCGCCTGCGCCGAAGCCGGCAGGTTCGACGAGGCCGTCGCCGCCGCAACCAAGGCGCTGGGGCTCGCCGAGCCCACACAGAAGTCGCTGGCCGAGCAGATCCGCCGGCGCCTGGCGCTCTACCGGGCCGGCAGGCCGTATCGCAATCAGCCGGGAGTCAGCCGCCCCGCCGGCGGGCCAACGGATGGATGAGATGCGCAGATCGGCCAGATACCTCACGGTGGGCGCCGCCATGCTGGTCGTGGCGATCGCCGCGGTCGTGCTGTGGCGTTGCGGCATCTGGCCGGGCGGCGGCGGGCTGACCATCCACTATCCGCTCGATGAGACGCTCTTCCCGCCGGAGATCGTCGCGCCGACCCTCCGCTGGACCGACGGCCAGTCGGGGGCCGATACGTGGCGGATCACGGTCCGCTTCCACGACGGTGCAGGGCCCCTGGAGTTCCGCACGCGCCAGGTGCAGTGGAAGCCCGATCCCCGGCAGTGGGAGGTCATCAAGGGCCGCTCCGTGGAAGGCCCGGCGGAGGTTACGGTCCAGGGCTTCAGCCGCTCGGACCCCGACGAGCCGCTGACGAGAGACGCCGTCTCGATCCGCACGTCCCGAGACGAGGTCGGCGCGCCGCTGTTCTACCGCGAGGTGAACCTGCCCTTCGTCGACGCCGTCAAGGACCCCTCGCGCATCCGGTGGCGATTCGGGGCGGTCTCCTCGCCGCAGGAGCCGCGCGTCGTCCTCGAGAAGCTGCCCGTATGCGGCAACTGCCATTCGTTCACGCGCGACGGCCGGACGCTCGCGATGGACGTCGACTACGCCAACAGCAAGGGCTCCTACGTCATCACCCGCGTCGCGAGCCAGATGGTCCTCGCCACCAGCGACATCATCACGTGGAACGACTACAGGAAGGAAGACGGCGAACAGACCTTCGGCCTGCTTTCCCAGGTCTCCCCGGACGGGAAGTTCGTGATCAGCACGGTGAAGGACAAGTCCGTCTTCGTCCCGATGCCGGGGCTGGCCTTCTCGCAACTGTTCTTTCCCGTCAAGGGCATCCTGGCCGTCTATCGCAGGGACACTGGCGCCTTCCATTCGCTGCCGGGAGCGGACGACCCGCGGTACGTCCAGAGCAACCCCACCTGGAGCCCGGACGGCAAGCACGTCGTCTTCGCCAGGACGACGGCCTACGACCTCAAGCACACCAAGGGCAAGGGAAAGGTGCTTCTGACCCGCGAGGAGTGCAAGGAGTTCACGGAGGACGGCAAGCCCTTCAGGTTCAACCTGTATCGCATGCCCTTCAACGACGGCAAGGGCGGCGAGCCCAGGCCGCTGGCGGGGGCCTCCCACAACGGCATGAGCAACTTCTTCCCGAAGTTCTCGCCCGACGGCAAGTGGATCGTGTTCTGCAAGGCCGCCAGCTACATGCTGCTTCAGGGCGACAGCGAGCTGTATATCGTCCCCGCCGCCGGCGGAGAGGCCAGGCGGCTGCGGTGCAACACGAAGCGCATGAACTCGTGGCACAGCTTCTCGCCGAACGGCAAGTGGCTGGTGTTTTCGTCGAAGGCCTACACGGACTACACGCAGCTTCTCCTGACGCACATCGACGAGCAGGGGCGCAGCACGCCGCCCGTCGTGCTGGAGCACTTCACCTCGCAGGATGGTGCGGCCAACATACCTGAGTTCGTCAACGCGGGGCCTTTGGCGATCAAGGCAATCCACGAGAAGTTCCTGGACGACTACTCCTTCCTGAGGGCGGGCAATCAGTTCTTCCGCGCCGGCGAGGCGGATGGGGCGATACCGGAGTACGAGAAGGCCCTGAAACTGAATCCCGCCAACGCCGAGGCGCACCTCAGGCTGGGCTTCCTGCTTTACAACGTCAAGGGGATGCACGCCAAGGGCATGGCCCACCTGTCCCAGGCGCTGCGGCTGAATCCCAACGACCCTCGCGTGCACTACGACCTCGGCATGGCGTTGCTGCATCAGAGGAAGCTCGATGTGGCCGTCCGGCACCTCTCCGAGGCGCTGCGGCGAGTCCCCAGCGGCATCGACAAGCAGTACAACCCCGTGGACATGCGGACCAACCTCGCGCGGGCGCTGCTGATGACCGGCAAGACCAAGGACGCCGCCGCCCTTCTCGCCCAGGCGGCAGGACTCGCGCCCGACAACGCCGCCGTTCACTACCGCCTGGCCCTCGCCCTGGCCGCGCTGGGCCAGATCGACGAGCCGCTGCGGCACTACGCCAAGGCCGTCGCCCTTCAGCCGAAGATCGACACGTCGGTGACCCTGCACCAGCTCCTGGCCGTCAACTACTCCCGGGCCGGGCGCTTCGCCGAGGCCGTCTCGTCGGCGACCCGCGCGTTGTCTCTCGCGCGGGCGGCCGGCAAGACCGACCTCGCACGCCGGATCCAGGCACAGATCCGGCTCTACGAGCAGAACAGGCCTCCTCGCCCGCCGGGCGGGCCCTGACGGCCTCGCCGGGACCCCTCGATGCGAATCTTGCGAATAATCGAACCTTAGGAGCAGTCGATGGTCTCTGGCAATGGGGGCGTGTGCGGCGTTACGGATGCGGCGCCGGCGGCGGCCCGGCGGTAGAGGGCGAGCACCCACCTTGTTGCCGCCAGGCCCGCGAGGATCTCGGCGACTGTCACTCCGACGATGAGGCCCACAAAGCCGCCGACCAGCGCCCCGATCGCGGCCATCGGCAGCGCGAGCGCGAACAGCCGCAGGGCCATGGCGGCCCAGGCGTGGTACGGCCGGCCTATCGCGTTCATGCCGGCGCCGGCGAGGTGGCTGAGGCCCTTGAGCCCGTACGCCAGCGGGGCGACGCACAGCAGCAGCGACAGGTAGCGGCACACGGCCGGATCGCTGCTGAAGATCCTCGAGGCCGCCCCGGAGAACAGCGCCAGCGGCAGCGCACAGGCCAGTCCCCAGAAGACGCTGAAGCGCCAGGCCGCCTGGTGGGCCTGGCGAATCCTCCCGAATGTCCCTGCGCCGCGGTTCTGGCCGACAAAGGGCACCATCGAGACGCCCAGGGCCATCAGCGGCATGACGACGAGCCTCTCGATGCGGCTGCCGGCGCCGTAGGCCGCCACCGCCGCCGTCCCGGACCAGGAGACGATCCTCACGAGGACGCCCGCGGATACGGGCATGAGCATGTGGCTGGCGGCGGCGGGCAGGCCGACGTGCAGGATGCGCTTCCACGACGCCCGGAGGCGCCGCAGGCTGGGAGGCTCCAGCGTGAGCATGCCCTTGCGCCGCCCCAGGACGTACAGCGACGCCGGCAGCGCCAGCGCGCGGCAGAGCACCGTCGCCACCGCCGCGCCGGAAATCCCCATCGCCGGGATCGGCCCGAAGCCGAAAATCAGCGGCGGGTCCAGCACGATGTTCAGACCCAGGTCGACCACCATGATGACGCTCGGCCAGACCATGTCGCCCGTCGCCCGGATGGCGCTGTTGCCGACCATCGGCACGACGACGAAGATCATGCCGACGTACCAGATGCGCATGTAGCTCTCGACGAGGGGCAGCGTCTCCGCCGTCGCGCCCAGCAGGCCGAACAGGGGACGGATCGTCAGCAGGCCGATCGCCACCAGGACCGCAACGACGGCAAGGGCCAGCAGCAGGGCGTCGGTCGTGAGCTGGCGAACCTGATGCGGGAGCCCCTGGCCGATGATCCGGGAGATGACGGCCGTGGCGCCCACGCCGATGCCGATCGCGATCCCGCCGATCAGCATGACCACGGGGAACGTGAAGCTCATCGCCGCGAGCTGCCTGGTGCCCAGTCGGGCGACGAAGTACGTGTCGGTGATGTTGAAGGCCGCCACGGCGAACATGCCGACCAGCATGGCGCCGGCCATCTTCGCCAGCGTTGCGCCCACGGGGCCTTCCGTCAGTGTTGCGGCGGGACGTCTCATGCACTCGCGCCTTCGCCGGGCGCCTCCGCGGGGCGGCGAGCCGCCCCGGCACGACGCGTATAGAGTACACCGAAGCGCCCGCGGCCGGAACAGCGCCGTTCGCAACCGCGGCTGTTTCCCGCCTTCCCGCCCTGCCTGGCCGCCGGCGGGCAGGTACGCCCAGGGAGCATTCACGACGCTTTTCTCGTAGTCTGTTAGACAAATCCCGCTCGACGGGCGCTCTGGAATTGTGAGGACCCGTAGATGACATGGCGCGGCACCGACCCGCTGCTTCGGGGCCTGGCCGCCGGCAGCGAGCAGGCCTTCGCCGAGTTGTACGACCGCTTCGGCGCGCGGCTGTACCACGCCGCAGTCGGCATGCTGCACCGCCGCGAAGACGCCGAGGACGCCGTGCAGGAGGTCTTCCTGGCCATGGTGCGATCGCGAAAGAGACTCGCCGACGTTCGCGACCTGACGGCGTATCTGTTCGCGGCGCTGCGCCGGGCGGCCGCGCGGCGTGAGGCCAGGCGGTCGCGCGACGCGATGCGATCGTACCACGCCGGCACCGAGCCGGCCGCCCCATCATCATCCGACGGCCCGGACCCCGAGCCGCTGCGGCGGGCCCTGCGGGCCCTGCCCCCGGAGCAGCGAGACGTGATCGCACTGAAGATCGACGGCCACCTGACGTTCGCCGAGATCGCCGAGGTGATGGGCGTGAGCATCCACACGGCCGCCAGCCGATACCGGTACGCGCTCGAGAAGCTGCGCGACAGGCTGAAGGAGCGATCCCGTTGAACGATCCGCCACTGCCACCCGACCTCGAGCGGCTCCAGCGCGATCTGGCGCGGCGCCCGTCGGGCGATCCGCCGCCCGAGCTGCGAAGACGCGTTCTGGCCGCCGTGCTCGCCGAGTTGGGCGCCCCCCCGGCCGGCGCCCGATGGACCTTCGCCGCCGAGACCGCCGCGGCCGTGCTGCTGTGGATCAACCTGTCGATCAGCGCGACCGCCACGACGAACGGCGCGCCGCCGAGGCCGCCGGGGGCCACCACCGCCGCCGTCGCCGAGCAGATCCGCCGCGCCTTGCCCGACCTGCCCCCGCGCGAGGCGCTGGCCTACGCGAGGCTCCTGCGGGCCGGCGCGAACCTCCTGCCGGCCCGCGCCGCTTTGCCCCGGCCGGTCGCGCCGGACGGAAGAATCGATCCGGACGACCCGAACCCCTGAGGAGATTGAACGATGGCATACGTCCTCCTGTGGCTGGAGAGCCTGGCCGTCTCGCTGCTGTTCGTGGCGACGTTGACGGCCTGCATCGCCCGGCTGACCAGGCCCCGCGCGCGGATGATCCTGTTCGTGCTGGCCGCGATCGGTCCGCTTCTCCCGTACGCCGCGTCGATCGTTCTCACCCTGTTCTTGCTGCCGCGGTTCGCTGCGAGCTGTCCGTGGTTCTGGCCGATGATCGCGCTGCTGATCTGCTACCTGGCCGGGGCGCTCTGGATCCGCCGCCGCGCCCTGCCCCGCGCGACGCCCGCCTGGCCGCGAGGCAAGCTCGCGATCGCGCTGGCGGCCGCCGCGGCGCTGCACCTCATCACATTCTGGAACCTCGATCTGACCATTCGCCAGCGGCTCGCCGTGGTCCGCGCCGAGGCGGCGGCGCTCGCCGTCGCCGTCGCGCCCGCCCGCCCCGTCGACCGCGACAACGCGGCCGTCGTCTACGAGCGGGCGTTCGAGCGCCTCGAGGCCTCGTGGGGGGACGTCGAGGGATGGAAGGACGAGTGGGATGAATGGCTGAAGGCGAATGCGGAGGCCTTCGACGCCAACGACCCCGGCCTCCAGGCGTTCCTGCGGCGCCACGAGCCGACGCTGCGCCTGCTGCACGCCGCCGCGGGCAAGGGCGGCTGCTACTTCGACCACGACTACGCCAGCCCCCGCATCGACATGATCTGCCCCGAGTTCCAGCAGTTCGGCCGGGCCGCAAAGCTGCTGGCCCTGGCCGCCCGAAGCAAGGCCGCCCGCGGCGACCTTAGCGGCGGCCTGCGGGACGTCAACACGATGTTCGTCCTCTCCGAGCACGGCGGCAACGGCCCGTTTCTCATCTCGGTGCTGGTGGCCATCAACACCGACCGCATGGCCGCCGAGACGCTCCAGGGCGTGCTGGAGGCCCGCCGAGGGCCCGCCGAGGGCCTGGCCGACGTGCACGTCGAGGAGAGTCTCGCCTATCGCCGCCTGTTCCAGCGATCGCTTCGCATGGAAGAGGCGTTCCGCCTGTCGGCCTTCGCCTCGATGGGCCAGGGGCGTGCCTCGGACCCGTCGGGCTGGGACGTCGTCGGCCTGGCGCCTCTGGATCACACCTTCTACCGCGTATTCATGATGCGCGGCGACATGGCGGCCCACTACCGCCTCTCGGCGAAGTACCGCAAGCTGGCGGCCATGCCCTACCACCGGGCCCGCGACGACTGGGAGAACTTCCAGAAGGAGCTGCCCGTAGGTCCCATCGCGATCGTGACGAACATGCTGACGCCCTCGCTGGGCATCGCCGCGAAGCGGGCGGCCGGGGCGGATGCGCGGCGGCGAGTCGTGCGAACGGCCCTGGCGGCGCTGCGCTACCGCGCCCGCCACGGGCGCCTGCCGGAGAAACTCCAAGACCTCGTTCCCGAGCTTCTCACCGTCGTGCCGCTCGATCCGTTCACCGGCAAGCCGCTGAAGTGGAAACGCGCCGACGGCGGCGCGGTCGTCTACAGCCTCGGCGAGGATGGAGATGACGACGGCGGCGCGCCGCTCGACCCCGAGAAGTGGACCGGCGACATCTCCTTCCGGCTGCCGGCCCAGCCGCAGACGCGGTAGCCGCCCGGCGGCTCCTTGACAGAGAGGCGGCGCGTCTGTTCTAACGTCCGCATGAAAAGGGCTCGCAGGAAGCCGCCGGCGAAGAGAAGGCGAGGTGTGACGTTCCAGCAGGCCGAGGCGCGGGTGGCCCGGCTGCGCAGGCGCCGCGCGGCCAGCCGCTCGTCGCCGGAGGACCTCGACCGCCCGGTCGATCCCCAACTGGAGGTCCGCAGCAGCTTCCCCCGCCACAAGCTGGTGCTCGTGGAGGACGGCCAGGACGTCAGCTCGCTGACCGTCGTGGACTTCCGGCAGCGGATCGGCTCGGGGCTCGTGCGGATGGGCGGCATCGCCTCCGTCGGCACGCACCGCGACCACAGGTTTCGGGGCTACGCCCGCCGCGTCATGGAAAGCTCGCTGTATTGGATGCGCTGCGGAGGGTTCGACACGGCCATGCTGTACGGCATTTCGAGCTTCTATCCCAAGTTCGGCTACGCCCAGGCCTTTCCCGGCGTGAGCTTCTCAACCGCCGCCCGCGACGCCGAGGCCGTCTCGCCGCGAGGTTACCGCCTCGTGGCCTTCCGGCCGAAACTGCATCTCAAAGCCGTGCTGCGGATGTACCACGAGAACATCGCCGGCCAGACGGGACCGACGCTGCGCGACCCGAAGCACTGGCGGCCGTTCCGCAAGGGCCTCAGCTACGCCTCCAGGGCGATTTGCAGGGTCGCGCTGGACAAACGCGGCCGGCCGGTCGGCTACCTCGTCTGCGACGGCGGGCACCTGACGGCAGCGATCATCGAGGTCGGCTTCGCCACGCGGGGCGTCTTCGGCGACCTGCTCCGCGCGGCGGCGCGCCTGGCGGCGAGGCAGCGCCTCGAGCGGATCAAGCTCATCCTGCCCGAGGACGACGCGTTCGTCGAGTTCTGCAAGCCGCTGGGGCTCCGCAAGGAGGTCACCTACCGCGCCGGCGGCGGCGCGCACGTGCGGATGATCAACATCCCGTCGGCGATGGCGAACCTCGCCGGCGAGCTGGGCCCGCGGATGTCCGGCCGCGGGCGGCTGACCATCCGAACGAACCTCGACGACGTCCATCTTGCGTGGCGCGGCGGGCGGCTCACCGTCGGCCCGCCGCGGCGCGACGGCCCGCAGGCGCGCCTCCCGCAGTGGGCGCTGGCCCAGATGTTCTACGGCTATCGCAGCCCCGAGGCCCTCGCCGCCGAGGGCACGCTGAAGGCCTCGCGGGCCGCCGCGGCCGCCCTGGCCGAGATGTTCCCCTTGCGCCCGCACTTCCAGCACGTGGTGGATCACTTCTGAGTGCTCTGCGAAGCGCCGCGCAGCACGAGCTGATCACTGGTCGCCGGAAAGCTCAGCCCCCCCGGCGGCGCCTCCGCAGCATGGCCGCCGCCGCCCCCAAGGCCACCAGCGTCAGCGTCGCCGGCTCGGGGATCTTCCCGGCGCCGGGGACCGAGCTGCCGACGTTGGCCTTCCAGATCAGATAGTCCCGGAAGTCCACCCGCCCGTCGAAGGTGAAGTCGCCGTCGAACCACGTGGCGTGCTCGGCCAGCCCGAAGCCGGCCTGAAGTGCCTGGAAGTCATCCCGTCCGACGCAGCCGTCCAGGTCGGCGTCGCCGTCGAGCAGGTCGTACAGGTGGACCTTCAGCGCCCCGTTGGCGTCGTCGTATTGGATGCCGTCGGCGAAGACGCTCGTGTCGAGGTACGCCGCCATCTGGCAGTCCACCACGTCGAACGCCCCCGTGCGCGTCCCCTGCCACGTCAGGACGGGGTAGACGCCCCCGAACTTGGAGTTCGCGTCCCCCGCCACCGGAACCCAGAACAGCTCCAAGGCCCCGTCGAGAACCACGTTCCCGCCCACTGCAAGTTCCCCCGATCCGGCGATGCCGTCGCCGGCTATCCCAATCGCCAGGACGCCCATGATGCTCATCGTGTCGGCGAGAGCTCTGCCACCCCTCATCTCGTAGCGCCCCCTGGCGCTGACCGAGAGATGCCCGGCCGAGTTCGTGCCGCCGGTCTGAACGAAGTTGCCGTAACCATGGTAGCCGATGGATTCGGTGCCGGCCGAGAGGAGCCCCGTGCCGCTCAACTCGTACGTGCCTACCGAGTTGTCCCAGGACGCCACGGCGAGGCCTTCGTGGAGCGTGCTAGTCCCGCCGCCGTGGATAAACCGGCCGGTGCCGTCCCATCCGACATACAGCATCTCCGCCGACAGAGCGCCCGTGCCGCCCAGCTCGTAGGTCCCGTTCGAGTCCGCCGCGTAGGCCACGAAGAGATGCCCGGCCGTGTGCGTCCCCCCCGTCTGAACGAAGCTGCCGGTCCCTTCATGGCCGACGTGGACTTCCGCGGTGCGTAGTTCGCCCGAGCCACCCAGTTCGTAGCGCCCCTCGGCGCGGGTGGCGTGGCCGAGCAGAAGCTCGTCGTAGACCTCGGCCGTCCCCCCGCTCTGATGGTAGCTGCCGGCGGTGCCGGCGTTGCACCCGCAGTAAAGTGAATTGACTATGCTGGTCCCCCCAGACTGGATGAACGTCCCGGCGGCGTTGCCGTCCTGGCCATAGCCGATGTACTCCTCCTCCGCCCATAGCTCGCCCGTGTCGCTCAGTGCATATGTCCCGTGAGAGCCGACGCTGTAACCGAGGTATAGCGCCCACGCCGAATTCGTCCCGCCGAGGTGTGTGAACGTGGCCTGCCCGGAGTGACCGATGTGCTCGGCTCGGGCATGGAGCCTGCCGTTACCGCGAACGCTGCTTTCGCTGCCCTCGACGATCAGGTCGGCATCGAGGTCCAGCTCCCCGTTGCCGCAAAGGGTGAAGCCTCCGGGGAAACACAGTTCCCCCTCGGCGAGGCCCTCGCATCGGAAATGATCGTCGATCGTGCCCTTGCCGGTGAAGCGACGCCCCGCAGGCAGGAGAATCGTTGACCCGGCCGTACAGACCAGCCCGTCTGAACTGAAGCTCCCGAACTCGGCGTTCGGATCGGAGCCAGGCGGGAAGATTGCCAGCGAATTGGGCCCGATGGCCAGCGAACCCGCCAGTGCGCTTCGGATGATCCCGCGAGAGAAGTTCACCAGACCGCCATCGACCGTCATCCCCCCGCCGCCAGCGGGACCGGCCCCGCTCCCGAAGTCGATGGCCCCGCCGCTGTTGACCTCTACGCTGTTGAGTACGTGCAGCGTGCCGCCGACCAGCTCGTAGACGCTGGGGCCATTGATGCGAAGGAAACCGGCCGTCGCGAGCCCGCCGCTCTGGCGATATGTCCCATTCCCGTCAGCACCGTAGCCGAGGACCAGGTCCGCCGCGATGGTGTTGGTCCCGCCCGTCTGCGTGAATCGCCCCGGTCCCTCGTGGCCCACATATTCCCTCTTTGCCGAGACGCGGCTGCTCTCGCCGTGCAGGCCACTATCGGCGTTGTCCACCCGCAGCGAGCCCGACCCAAGATCGACGCTCCCGGCGTCAGAGACGGTGAGCCCATGGTTGATGCTGATGGACTTGTCACTGACGGCCTGTATCCTCCCTTGGCACTCCACGGGATCGTCAATCGCCCCGCGGCCGCCGAAGCCCCGTCCGGCGCCCACGACGAGCGTCTGGCCAGCCATGTGAACCAGCCCCTCTGATGTGAACGACCCCAGGTCCGTGCACGGGTCGAAGCCCTCAGGAAAGATCGTGAGGGAGTTCGGGCCGACCGCGAGCGAGGCCCCCTGGGCGTTCAACAAGCGCCCGCGCGAGAAGGTCACCAGGCCGGTCTCCACGGTGATCGAGGCGCTGCTTCCGGCGAAGTCGAAGGCGCCGTAGCAGTTGACGCTGTCGCGGATCTGGAGCGTCCCCCCGCCCAGTTCATAGCTGCTGCCGGGGCTGACGTAGAGAAAGCCGGTGGTGTTGGAGGAATCGCCGCTCTGCCGGAAGACTCCGGTCCCGGCCTCGCCGACGTACTCCTCTCCTGCCGACAGTTCGGCCGTGCCGCCCAGCTCGTACCTGCCGATCGCCCCTGATCGGTAACCCAGCCGCAGCGTCTTTTCGATCGTGTTCGTCCCGCCGGTCTGTCGGTGCGTCCCGTTGGCGTCGGAGTAGTGGCCGATCCACTCATACTCCGCCATAAGCACGGCGGTCTGGCTCTGCTCGTAGGTCCCGCAGGCCTCGTGGCCGCGGGCGACATACAGGCCGTGGCTAACCGTGTTGCTGCCCCCCGTCTGGATGAACTCGCCGCTGCCGGAATAGCCGATGTACTCGTACTCGGCCGATAGCTCGCCCGGGCCGCCCAGTTCGTACCGCCCGCCGGCGCCGGGGCTCTGGCCTAGGTACAACCAGCCGTCGACGGTGTGGCTGCCGCCGGTCTGGCGGAACGTGCCCGTGCCGTGGATGCCAATGTTTGCCCACCCGTGTACCGCCAGGTCGGCCGTGCCGCTCAGCTGATACGTCCCGTCCCCGGTGGAGCCAGAGCCGATGCAGAGGTCTCCGGATAGCGCAGCCACGCCCCCGGCCTGCCGGAACGTGCCGGTACCCGAACTGCCGACTGTGACCGATCTCGCGGTCAACTCGGCCGAACCGACCATCTCGTAGGACCCGACCGAGCCCGTGTGGTAGCCGACGGTGAGCCCAGACTCAACACGCCCGCCTGTCTGGGTGAAGGTCCCCGTCCCGGCGCGTCCAACGTACACGCCGCCGCCGGACAACTGGCCTTCGCTCAGATAGTATGTCCCTCGTGACCCCGCGTGCTCGGCCAGGGAAAGCGAGAAACGGAAAGCGTTGGTCCCGCCCATCTGCGTGAACCGTCCCGTGCCCCAGTAGCCGACGTACTCGTACGAGGTGGCGGACAACTGCCCGGTCCCGCTCAGCTCATACGTTCCTTGCGAGCCGGCCGCGTTGCCCAAGTGGAGGCATGATGCCGTGTTCGTCCCACCGCTTTGCTTGAAGAGGCCAGTCGCCCCATCCCTGTACGCCCCGCCGACGTACTCGTAGCGCGCGCTCAGGCCCCCCTCCTTGAGGCTATACGTCCCGAGGGAGCCGGACTCATACCCCAGGCAGAGCCAGGAGTCGACCTCGTGGGTCCCGCCGGTCTGCGTGACGGTCCCGGACTGCCCGCTGTCGCGCCCCAGGTAGACGTCAGAGGCGATGGCAGTGCCCGTGGCGATCAGCGCTTCGCCCCCATTTCCGACGTGGGCCGAGTCCCAGCGCCCCGGCACGCCATCGGTCCAGTTGTTGGCGTCGAACCAGTTGCCGGGGTCGCGCGCCGGGCGCTGCCACCAGGTGTCGTCGGCATTCGCCGGGAAGACGAAAGCGGCTATGCAGAACGAACAGATGAATGCCCTTGCTGCTCGCGGAAGATGCTTCGTGCTCATGGCTTCATCTCCTCTTTGTTGCAAGAAGGGTGCGAGCTCCCGGCTGCCTTGGGGGCAACCGAGGTCGACTACAACTCGTAAGGTATTATAATGACAAGGCCTACGGCGCGTCAATGCCCTGTGTCGATGATCGACGAGGGCTCTGCCGGGGCCTCGCGATCACCGACAAATGGTGTCTCGGTGCCCGCCTCGACGGCCCGAGATGGGGGATGGGCCCCCGCGGCGCCGGGACTCGTGCGGCGGTGATCCCATCCCGACGTGACGTCGGGACTGCCCGTGGGCCTTGGGGGCTTCCATGAGCCCTTCGCTTGCCGCTGGCCGCGGTTACGATCTGCGACGCTTCAGCAGCGCCAGGCCGCCCAGGGCCAGCAGCGACAGCGTCGCGGGCTCGGGGACGGTCGTCCACATGCCGGCCTGGGCCGGGTCGGAGGGCTTGATGACCACCTGGCCAAACATGGAAGGGGCCCTGAAGCGGACGTCGACACGGGCGCCGCCGCCGTACTCGCCGTGCGTGACCGCGAACATGTAGCTGCCGGGGGCAAGGGTGACCCTCTTCGTGAGGCAGTCCTCCCACGAAAGCTGCTCGCCCTTGTTCGACCCGAGCCCGGGCGCGCTGGACTCGAAGACGCCGTCCTGATCGAGGTCGAGCCAGATGCCGCATCGGTTGTCGTCGCCGGCGTTGCGGAACTCGTAGCTGCCGGCCTCCGGGGCGTTGAAGCAGCCCCAGAAGAGGTTCATGTAGTTTTCGTATCGGCCGACGGCGCCCGTGTCGATGAAATCAGCATCGTTGTTGAAGTCGAGCCCCCGCCCGCCGGGGCCGTCGGTCAGCAGGGCCGTGCCGTAAGGCGTCATGGCCATCAGGCCGCCGTTGTTGTGCAGATACATGTTGGCGTCCGGCTGCTCGTGGTAGCCGGTATGCAGCAGCCCCGTGACGGTGTAGGGGCAGGCGAGCAGCCTCCCCGGCCCGGGGGCGGCCAGCACGGTGAGCCCCGCGAGCGCGGCGATACAGCATTTCATTCTTCGATCTCTTTTTGCACGTACGGGCGGCTCGCTCTTGGGGGCAATCGTCTGGGGCTTGTTCATGGTCCTGTCCTTTCCCTGCTGAATCCCTTGGCACGTGTTCCACACTCTCGCGCGCCAACGCACGGGGGCACCCGGCCGTCGGCGGCTCTTCAATTCGGGGCAGGAACGAGTGAGGGGATCCTGCTTCGCCAAGGCTGCGCAGGACGTATCGCCCGTGCCCTCTCGTTCGGTTCGGCGGGCTCACGCCGAACACAGCCCCGCCGCTCCGCAAAGCGGGCCGGAGCAATAATGATTGTATCACGGAACGGGAATCCGTCAAGGAAGAAGCGGGATTGCGCGGGGACGGGGCTGGGGGGGGCGGGGGCAGACCAGATGACGAAGACGTCCTTT